>JAYOXT010000006.1:0-84769 GCA_038152995.1 Opitutales bacterium | reverse complement strand
TTTCATCTAATTCGGGCGATGCCGAAATCGCCCAGCGTGCATCGGTGCTGTCATTCTTGTCGGACCAATGCAAGGTTGGCCATTCATGGTCACTGCCAATCACCTCAAGCAGGACAAGATCGCATGATTCATCCCTCTTTCTTGCTTTCACCGGGAGGCGAATGCCCGAATTCGTGATCAAGTATCTTGCTCCTATGCAGGCACTTGCTTTCGATAAGACAAATCCTCCCGAATCAATCACAGTGCCATGGGCAATGACCCTTTCATTTCTGAGTAGCTTAACAGTGGCATTCCGAGCAATATCCTGAGTCTGCCCGAATGCCTGCTGCACCCTTATGCCATTGAGTCTGAGCGGAGGTTCGAGCAGGGAATCATCTGTGCTTGCCAGGACGGAGGGTAGAAAAGCACAGGCGAGAACAAACAGAAAAGAGACAGGACGATTCATTCTTGATTCATTCTTGAGCCTAGGGGAACCCTGAATGTAAGCAACCTTCCCGAACGGGAAAGCTCGAGAATGACCGGATCTTTCGGAGACTTATTTGAAACCAGAATCGCGAGCTTTTCTCTCGAATCCAGAAGCTCTCCATCGAGACTTTTGAGGATGTCCCCCTCGAGTAAACCGAACTTTTCTGCGGCACTTCCCTCAACTATTCCAAGCACCGTCAAGCCCTCCGTGGTCAGCGAACTTGCTACTCCCAAAAAACCGCCCTCCTGCAATTTTTGTGCATTATAGAATTCATCGCTCATAAAGAAATCCCAGTTCGAGACAAAGGTTTCAATGGGGATATGAAAGTTCTCCTCGGCTAGCTGTGAAATACGGCTATGGATGGCAATTACTTCGCCATTCAGATTAAATAATGGGCCGCCGGAATCCCCACCCAGCAACCTGCAGTCCGTTTGCATTGTTTCATCTTGCTTGCCGATGATCCTGCCCAGCCGAAGCACTTGCCCCCTCGTGGAGTCAAAGCCACTGGGATGACCGAGTGCATAGCACCAATTGCCGAGCGAGGAATCCTTTACCTTGGCTAAATCCACAAAAGGCAGGACGGTTTTACTCTCGATCTTTAGCATTCCTGCATCGGAGAAAACGGACCCCCCTAGGCTTACAGCAGAGACCCGCTTGCCGTTGGATAAAATGGCGGTGATCTTTTTCCCTCTCTCTCCAATTACATGGGCCGCAGTCAAAACTAAGCCCTCTGCCGAAACGATCACTCCACTCCCAGCTCCATCCTCAGTTTCAAGAGAGACCACCGCACTTTTCGTTTTGCTCAGATGCTTTTGAATTTGTACTTCGATCCCGAGCAAATCCTCATAATTCTCCGGACATTCTTTTTCCCAGGGCATCAGGCCTTCTGTTGCCAAGAGTGTGCATGCAGGAAAGCAAGTGGTGATGAGGAGAGATATGTATCCTTTAACATTCATTTGTCATTTGGTGAATGCCCTAATAATCGCAAGAAAGAGGATAAGATGCTCAAAGTTCGCTTTCTTTCACTGCATTGATACTATGCAGTGCCAATCGCTCGCTTATGTTCGGAAGCTGGGACCAAAGACTGAGGTAAATTTGAAAATTTGCGAATCCGGGAGAAAGGCTATCGTGGAACGCACGAAAAGAGAGATCAGAAAATTTGTCATTATTTTTTTTGTCCTGAACATAAACGATGTCTGGCAGAAAATCTTTTGATTCGCTCTTGCCGGCAATTTCGAGGGCTTTCAAAAGGGATTCACCAGAAAAAGTTTCGGAAATGATTTTTGCCCCCTCTCTGTTTTCAAAAGTGGGCAAAAGGGGAGAGATGCCCTGTCCAAGTTCGTCAGAAATCCATACCTTGATCTCGGGAGCAATTGACCAGCGATCGCCGTCAACCCCCGTCCATCCAGCGTTGGCAAAATCAAACTGTCCGCGAGTAGGGGCAGAAAGGTAGCGGGCAAATTGAAAGGCAAGAATCGAATTCCGGCAAGTTTCTGGCACTGAGGCAACCAAGGCCGCAGAACTGGGTTTTGCTTTTTGATAGGCGAGCAAAACTATATTTTCTTTTTTTCTCGGTCTAGCCGGTAGGCCAGAACCTGATCGATCCTCAAAGATTAAAAGGTCGTGAGGTTGCTTTCCCAGGGGAGAAATTTCGTTTTCTGTGGCAAGCGAATCAAATGTCAGCACGAGGCTTGCACCAGTTTCCGCCTCAAATCCCTTAACCGCATCGCGGAGGACAGCCTCAGCTTTCGCCGGGGCACAAACGGCAAGCGGTGACTGGAGGTCGCTCTTGGGCATTTTTTCCCAAACCGCCAGCATGCAAACGAGAACAAAAAGTGAGAGGAGGGATAGGGTAATTCCACTGTATTTGGGCGGTCGGATGAGTTGGGGTGACTGATCAAACTGATATTTTTTCATATGCGGCTTCCTTCTGAGTCAGTGGGGAGGCAACCACCTTAAGGGCTTATGAGTTGCCAAGACAAGCTTTTGGGAGAAATTTACCCAATAGGGAGCGCATGGAGTGATGGTGAAGAATGCGGCTTGCTTTCTGTTTGGATACCCACCTGCGTTTTCGAAAACCTGATTCTGGCCAGTCTTCAAACACCTTACTTACTGACATGGGAAATAAAAAAATATTGGTTCGGCCGATAGAACATAAAACAGGAGAGGCGACAAGCTGACCATCGATACCCGCCTCCTCGTAGGCTTCCAATAGGGCGGTTCTTTTTGGACCGATGCTTTTAATGAGATTTCCTTTGGGTAGACTCCAGTTTTTTCTTTTTGTGGAAATGATAAGCACTTCGAAATCTCCGGACTCGAGGTACCGGAAAGGAATGACTCCCCATTTGGAACTTGCTTTAGCTTTCTTAAAATCCACCACGACCTCAAAAATAACCAAATTCATTGTTCAGAGGTGCAGTTTTGTAAAGGTTTAAAAGGGCAAAACTTGGTATCACTGGTCTATCCCGCTTGCTCCATTTTCACTGTTTGGCTAAGAGATACAAAATACCCATGGCCTTGCTCGAAGTAGAAGATCTGAAAAAATCCTTTCTCTCTCCAACCGGAAAGATGGAGATGGTTTTGCATATCCCCGCTTTTTCCCTGGAAGAAAGATCGCAGGTTGCCTTGGAGGGGGCGAGTGGGAGCGGAAAAACCACCTTTCTTCACCTTCTTGCCGGAGTATTGCCCGCCGATTCTGGTCAAATAACCATGGCTGGGCATTTCCTGCATTTACTGGGGGAGGAGGCACGGGATCGGTTGCGGGCAAAAGAGATAGGATATGTTTTTCAATCCTTCAACCTATTGAGCGGATTTTCCTGCCTCGAAAATCTTACCCTGGCGATGAATCTAGGCGGTCAGGCAGATCCTCAGCACGCCCAGACTCTCCTCCATGCAGTGGGTCTGTATGATCGCATGAACCATCGCCCGCATCAATTGTCCATTGGCCAGCAACAGCGGGTGGCGATTGCCCGGGCATTGGTAAATAAGCCCAAACTGGTGCTGGCCGACGAGCCGACTGGCAACCTCGATCCCGCCAACACCGATCGGTCTCTGAGCTTACTTCGCTCCCTCTGCGAGGAATGGGAGAGCTCACTTATTTTAGTAAGTCATGATACTCGGGTGATTCGCCAGTTTGAGCAAAATATAAGATGGGAAGAGCTCAACCAAATCAAGAGGGATGAGGAAATTTTGCAGATTCAGGAGGATGTAGCATGATGGACCTTGGGGTTTCGCTAAAGCTTGCCTGGCGGGCAATAAGACAAAATTTACTTACCAGTTGGATCACCGTGTTTACCGTAGCCTTGGCCGGCGGTCTTTTTTTGGGGGCATGGAAAACCAATCAATCAGTGAGACTGGCCTTTGCCCAGTCCGCCTGCGGATTCGATGCGGTGCTCGGGGCGAGGGGATCGCAGTTGCAACTTGTGCTCAATGCGCTTTTCCATTTGGAAAACTCTCCGGGAAACCTGGACTGGTCTCACTACGAAATGATTCGGGATCATCCGGGAGTTTCCGAGGCCTATCCGTTTGCCCTGGGAGACAATTACCTTGGCTACCGGCTGGTGGGCACCATGCCGGAGATGTTCATCGAGCACCAATGGAAAGAGGGTAAAAATTACCATGTCTTGCCACCGGGGAGGATCTTTTCAGAAAATGTCAAAGAGGCACTGGTGGGTGCCCGGGTGGCCGAGCGGTTAGGACTTGAGTTAGGAGACCGCTTTCATCCCTATCATGGCTTGGAATACAGCCCGGACCGCAAGCATGAAGACATCTATCTAGTGGTTGGGATTTTGCAGGCGACCGGCACCCCATCGGATCAGGTCATTTGGATTCCATTGATGGGCGTGCAAAGAATGGAAGGTCATGATCCGGACGAAGCCAATTCCATAAGTGGGGTGTTGCTGAACTTGAAAGGATCTTCAGGACTGGCTTTGGATGTGAAGTACAACAAGCAGGGAGATCAGGCGACACTCGCCTGGCCGGTTCCGGCAATCCTGTCCTCTTTTTTCAACCGCTTTTCTTGGCTGGAAAGATCGGTCGCCGCCCTCGCCCTCCTTATGGCCCTGGTGGGTGGCCTGATCATTCTGGCCTCCCTGAGGTCGACTATGCATGAGAGAAGAAGGGAGTTCGCCGTGCTTCGTTGCATGGGTGCCAGTCGGTCGGTGGTAACCGCTTCCATTCTTTGGCAATCGATTATCCTGTCCTTTTTCGGAGCCCTTGGGTCCCTGATATTTTACTTATTCCTTTCCTTTACGGTTTCATCGATCATTCATTTACAAATTGGGGTTGGGATGGATTTGCCTCTTTTCGACTTAGCCGCCCTTTACACCTTTCTAGGAATTCTCCTTCTTGGATTGTTGAGTGCTTGGCTGCCGTCCCGCCAACTTTACAAGAACAGTCTTCAGGAAACCTTGCAGCCCTCCGGTTAAATGATCCCACACAAAACCCTATCTGCTAACCTTCTTCTCCTTTTCGTCTTACTGGCAGTGAATAGTCTGATGTTCTTTGGGTGCACCAAGAACGAAGAGAAATCGCCGACAATCAGCGAATTTACCGAAGTAGGTGAACCAATCCTGGATCTTTGGCCAGACCTGGCCGACCAAACGGAGGACTCCAATACAAGCACCGTGCTTCTAGGTGATGAAGCCAATGCAACAAAAAACGAGGAATTAGCAGAATCCGTGACCGAGGGGGAAATTATTCTGGGGCAGACCTTGCTGTCGACCGAGGGAAATCAATCTTTGCCTGTGATCAACCTCCTTCCTCCCCACGACGACTCATCTGGGTACCAGACTCTTAGGTACTCCACTTTGACTCAGTTTTCCTATGAAATTGACTGGGAAGCGGATGGAGTGGAGTTTGACTTTTCCCGCTTTGCCGGTCGCGTTCCCCAAAGCATTCGTAACCTCAATGGAAGTAAGGTTGCTCTTGAGGGCTTTATGGTTCCCACAGTGGTCGATGAGAGCAACTTGGTGAAGGAATTCCTGCTTATGCCAGACCAATTAAGCTGCTGTTTTGGTCAGGCTCCAGAAGCCAACGGCTGGGTGGTGGTTCGTTCAGAGAAAGGAGTCGGTGTATTTATGGACCAGGTAATTCGTGCCCTGGGCACTCTGACGGTGGAAGAGCGGTGGGACGAGGAGTTTTTTGTTGGCCTCTATCACCTCGATTGCGCGGAACTGATCAGCTCAAGTCCTTGAGGTACTTGACCATAAGTGCGTCGAGGAGGAAGCGAAGATCTATTCCTTCTTTTCGGCTTTCGGTTCTGACATAGGTCTGCCTACCGTTACTTTGATCATATGATCAGGGTCGGTGACTGAACCATTGTTTCGGCTGGAGCCCATTTTAATTTTATCCACATGCTCCATGCCCTCGATTACCTGACCCCATACGGTATACTGTCTGTCGAGAAAGGGAGCTGGGTCGAAGCAGATGAAGAACTGACTGTTGGCACTGTCCGGACTGGAGGAACGGGCCATGGAGCAGGTACCACGATCGTGCTTCTTGTCGTTGAATTCTTGCTTGAGATCGGGCAGGTCAGATCCACCCGTGCCCACGCGTCTTTCGCTGAAGTCCTTAACATTACCGAACTGCACATCGCCGGTTTGAGCCATGAACCCATCGATGACCCGGTGAAAGGCCACACCGTCGTACTTGCCTGCTTTGGCCAGTTTTTCGATGCGCTCGACATGCTTGGGGGCAACATCGGGAAAGGTCTCGATGACGACAGGGCCGTCTTTCAATTCGATGACGATGACATTTTCAGTGGATTCGGAGGAGGGTTTGGCTTCAGACACGATAAGAGGAAGCAAGAGCGCAAAATAGGCGATGTACTTCATAGTAATGGGTTAAATTAAGAGTTAAACATCCTATCCATGCAGAGCACTTCCAAAAAGGTCGAGCTCAAAGACTTTATTCAATCCCATGTTGGGATTGGAAGAGGGCAGGGGTTCCCCTTTTAAAAAAGCTGGGTTAGCGGTTGCCCTTTGTCGGCAAGAGTGAAGGGTCGGCGTGAGGGAGAAAAGATGATCTCATCAAGGGGCAGGCCAAGGGCATAGGCGATGGTGGCATTGAAATCAGGAATCTGGGTGATGCCGTCCACGACCTCCCGTCCCTCGGAGTCGGTGCCTCCCCATACCTGACCACCCCGAATGCCTCCGCCGGCGAGCATGCAGGAAAAGGCCTTCGGGTAATGGTCTCTTCCCTCATTTACATTGTAGTCTGGGGTGCGGCCAAATTCGGTTGCCAAGACGACGAGAGTTTCCTCAAGCATCCCTCGTTTATGAAGGTCATCCAACAAAGCGGAAAGAGCCTGATCGAGGATATCACATCTTTCAAATATCCTTTCATAGTTGTTGTTGTGGGTGTCCCATCCGCCCAATTGGACCTCAACAAAACGCACCTGTTTTTCCACCAGCCTTCGGGCTAACAGAACGCCCTGACCGAATGTATCACGACCATAAGCTGCTCGAACTTCTTGAGGCTCCTTGCTGAGGTCAAAGGCATCGAGGTCTTTGCTCCGCATCAGCCGAACCGCATCCTCATACATGTCCGCGTAGGAACGTACCGAAGCGAGGGTGTATTTTTCCACAAAGGATTGATCCAACTTTTTGGCCAGGTTCAGATTTCTGGAAAATTTTTCTTCCGTTACTCCCTTGTGCTCACAATTAGCCAAGCCTTTACCTGGGGATCCGACTTTGAGAGGCTGATGCTGGGTAGAGAGAAACCCGGAAAGAGGGTGAGCATTTCCAGTCCCCACCACAACAGCACCGGGGAGGGTTGGGTTGAAGCGCCCATCGAGGCGGGTTACCCATGAGCCCATACTTGGATGCACGATGGTGCCACGCTTATCGTAGCTTGTGTGCATAAAGTAGTTACCCTGCTCATGGGCTCCCTTGGTGGAGGTGAGCCCTCGAACCACTGCAATTTTTTCGGAATGATTGGCAACCAGGGGTAAAGTTTCTGCGAGCATCATACCATCTGTTTTGGTGCCGATTGATTCCATCGGCCCCCTGACCTCAGTTGATTTAGGGTCCAGGGTATCGAGGTGACTCATCCCCCCGGACATGTATAGGTAGATCACATTCTTGGCCTTGGGTGCATAATTAAATGGTCGGTTTAGACCCAATCCAGCAGCCCCCAAAGGAGAGGGAGTGACCCATGGCAAGATACTAACTCCAAGGAAGCCCTTGGCGGCAAGAGAGAGGTAGGCTCTACGGTCGAGCTCGGAGGATAAAGGGAGAGAATTTTTCATGGCGATTCTATTGAATGAAAGAAAATTCACGGGTATTGAGTAGGACCCAGGCTAGATGGCGTAATTCGTCGTGAACTTTCTTAATGTAGCGCTTATTTTCCCACTCCCATTTTTTCTCTGCATTTTTCTGTTTCTCGGGAGCGTTGCCCTTTTGGTAGGCGGCAAGGAGGGGAGGATCACCCAGGTCAAGGGTGTCGATGCAAAGGTTCATTTCCTCATCAGTCGGTTTTCTTTGCAGCATACCAAGATAGATTACCTCAATCTTTTCCTCCACCGTGGCTTTCTCGATGACTTTCTCAGTGAGCACAGAGTTTGGGTCGACTACTTTCCATCGCAAATGACTGTTTAGCAGATTAAGTACCTGGGGAACGGAGGCTTCTTTTCTTGCATTATCGATAAGTTCACGGTCCGACTGGCCAAACTCACGTAAAAAGTGATCCGCACCAGTGGGAGAGTTTTGTTCGGACGCCCTGCGTAAATAATGAGGAAATTTTTTACGGTCTTGGGATGGTGGTTTCTTACTGGGAAATGGATTATTTCGATACATCGGTCGGACATCGAATTCCTCGCCCATGATCAAACTGGCAATGGCAGATTGCTGCCGACCCCGTAACTGATTCTGACGGTTTTTTAATTGGCTTAGCTCTTCGCGGTCGTCCGCCTCCACAGCCTCCTTGATTTGGGCAGATAATCCATTCATTTCCTCCTGAATTTCCAGGGATTGCTGAAGCCCATCCCGAACATATTCGATGAGTTGTGCAGAACCCATAGATTCGACCTTCTGCCTATATTTCTCCAAGGTTTCTTTTTTCAGTTTGATATGATCCACCTCTTCTTCCCAGGATCGCTGGTCTACATCGGGCACAAAAATGGCAAGCAAAGAGTCCCACAATTGTTCAGCGGACATACGGGTGAGAACGGGAGCAGGGAATAAATATGGATCAAGTGGTTCAAGTTCCTTTGGGTAAGCTTCCTTTTCAAAAATTTCCAGGTTCATCAAGACCCGCTGAAATTCCCGCAGGTCATAGTCCAGCCTAACCATGAGCTCCGCTAGGTGATCGAGTAGAGGGGGGATCGATGCTTCAGTATCATCCTTCCAGTCGTTGAGAGGTTCAACTAATCCGCGTCCAAATACTTTTTTCCACATGCGGTTGGCGATCACCTTGGTAAAGCGTGGGTTTTTCGGGGAGGTCATCCAATTCGCATACTGATCAACCATGCTCAGCTCTCCGTTTTCACGGGTGGTATTAGAATCAAAAATAACTCCAGCCTGTACGACCTGGTGTGGCTTCGCATCGTCGTACTTATAGTCGTGCGGAAGCTTCAGTTTGCGGTCTTGGTGCCGGGCTCCAAATTGTAAGGGCAAGAGCATGTCTTGGAGTGCCTGACGAAAAGCACGGGCTTCCTTGCTGTCCCCTTTGGCCACCATAGCGGACATTTGCATGGAGCCCATTTCCTTTTGCTTGTCCTTAATGATCTTGCGAATCTCCCCAGCACGGTCTCCCTGCAGTCGGGTGACCATCCCATAAGTATGTGCAGCCATTTTATAGTATTCCATCTGGGTCCACTTATCAAAGGGGTGATTGTGGCATTGGGCACAGACCATTTGCGTTCCTAGAAATAATTCTGCGGTGTTGGACATGTTTTCCAAAGGCATGCCATCGTCTCGGATATAATATCCAACGGCCCCATTTTCCCATGGGTACCCTTCAGATGCGATGACGGATCTGGCCATTTCATCAAAGGGAACATTCTCTGCAACCTGAGACTTCAGCCAATCGACATAGAGAAAGCCAGCACCAATCTGGTTGGCTTGTCCCATGACAAAGGTCTTGGCTCGAAGGTGGTCGGCCCACCAGTTGAACATCTGGCTTTCGTACGCCCTCGATTGTAAAAGCTGGTCGATTAACTTTTCCTTGAGATTGGGCTGGTCAAAGGGGGCAAATTTTTCCAATTCCGGGTAGCTGGGTATTCTTCCGGCTGCTGTTAAATAAATTCTCCGAACTAAAAGAGAGGGAGGAAGGGTTTTTGTAGAAGAAACCTGGTTATCCTTGTGAGTGGATTGAAGGATTTGGTCGATCCTTGAAACTTCCAAAGCTAGTTCCGCAGGAGCCAAACGGAAGTCCTTGGCATCAAGAAGGAAGGGAAGGAAAAGGAACGAAAAAACTTGGGCAAAAGATAAGCGTTTCATAACTGAGCTATTAGATTTAATAATCCCTAGCTCTCAAAAAACTAATTTGCACGGAGAAAAAAGAAAAAAATAAAACTTTTATTTTGAAGGTGCTTTGATTGGATCAAAACCAGATTCTCTCAATCGTCCAAAAAATGCCTAGTCCTGCGATCAGGAGTGATCCGGGAATGACAATGACATTACGATAAAAAGTCTCATCTTTAAATCCACATACTCCCATTAAAGCTAAAAGAATAACGGCTAACTGTCCGCCCTCCACCCCCAAATTGAATCCAATGAGAGAGAGAACCAATACCGAAGGATCGAGCCTAAGATCTGAAAGGGCTCCGGCAAAACCAAGTCCATGAATTAAGCCAAAAAAGAAGACAATCAAAAGACGCCGGCGGTGATAGGTGGGAAAAAAGATATTTTCCAGGGCAACGAAGGCAATACTTGCTGAGATGATGGGCTCTACGATATTAGCCGGAGCGGAAACCCAACCTAAAGTTGCCATTCCAAGAGTCATGGTGTGCGCGAGCGTAAAGCAAGAGACCTGATAGATGAGGGGCTTCCATTTTCTTGAAAGCATAAATAGGCCCAAGACAAAGAGAATATGGTCGAACCCAAGGGGCAGAACATGAAGAAAGCCCTGCCGTAAGAATGATAAAAAGGTGCTCCAGTTGTCTGGGTGGGCAAAAGTCTCTGAATCCGTTTCGATGGGACTATTATTTTCTGATAAATCTTGGGATGGAGAGGGTGAAAGGGTAGGGAGTTTGAGGACAAAGCTTTCTTCCCCGGGAAACAATACATTGACCCGACGGTGGGGCACTCCATTGATCCGATTGGTAAAGATCAGATCGAGGGGTGCGAGGTCTTGGGCCTTAATTTGGTAGGTTGCATTCGTTTCGCGAGTGAGAAGGGTTTGTGCCTGGATGAAGACCACCGGTTCTTCTTGAACCTCGGGTGTGGTGCGTGAAGAAAATTGGTAAGTAAAGTCTGGGAGAAACCAATCGTTTTCATTGAGGCGGATACGCAAAGAATCATCGAGCAGTTCCTTGGCCTGATCGAGTAACCTGTTCTGTTCCGATTTATTAAGGTCAGCCAGTCCATGTGCAGTTAAAAAAGGCTCGGCTTCCGGGTCTTTGGAGAATGCCCGAGGGTCCACTTCAACTAAGATAGAAGAAGTCCCATTACGATCGAAGGATCCAAAGACAGGAAGATCAGGGATTGGATGACCCCAGCAAAGGCTTGAAGCCAATAATAAAAACAAAATGGCCGAGATAGAAGCGACAGGTTTAAAAAGGTTTCTCATCTAAAATAATTTCCTCAAATAAATAATTCGTTCTTGTCTCTTTGGAAATAGTGGATTGGAAGTAGTGGTAACTTTGTTTCTTAAGCCTAACCTATATACTCATCATGAAAATTCTCGCCACTCTACTTGCCAGTTCTTTTTTTGCGGCCTCCGTATTTGCCGGATGCCCAAGTAAGACCATCAATGGGAAAGTTGTCAGCTTTGATGCCGACTCCAAGACCCTCACCGTGAAGCAGGGAAAAAAGGAAAAAAAGGTACAAGTCTCCAGCAAGACCGAACTCGATGGATTTGAATGCCCTACCAAATTGGCTGAAGGGGATAAGGTCGCCATCGATGGTTGCAACTGCTCGAGCAAGAAAGCCTCCAAAATTGCCCTAGCCAAGAAGTAATTTAGTCTGGATAATTCTTTTAAAAAGCCTCCGGAGACGGAGGCTTTTTTTATGCCCGCTTAACGACTGGGACGGACAAGGCCTTCCTCGTCCATCTTCCTTTGCCCACTTCTTCGTAAGATGCCCCCTTTGGATCCAAAGAGGCAGCAGGGCAAAAAGAGGATTATGCCTGTCAGGGCGATGGATGCGGCGATGGGGAAGTTCATCCAGTAGGCAAGATGGAGACCACCCAAGGAATAGAGCAAGGAGAGGGGCAGGCAACAAATCAGCATGTAAGGCAGGCGATCGAAAAGAAAAGCGGAAGAGACCGGCGGGAGAATCATCATCGCCAAAACCAGGATCACCCCCACGGACTCAAAGGATGCTACCACTACCAGGGCGAGCATGAGCATTAGTCCGTACTGCACACACCAGACGGGCATCCCGAGGGTGCGGGCAAGGCTTTCGTCAAAACTCGTGACCAGAAGAAACCGGTAAAAGCAGCCGGCCAAGACGAGGGTGATCATACAGACCATGCCCATGGACCAGAGGGCGGAGTTGCCCAAGGAAAGATGACCGACTTGGAGGTCCGGGGCGAGGGGGGTCAACCCGATTTCTCCATACAATATACAGGCAGGGTCCAGGTGAACATTGTTGGCTTCCATGCTTAAGAGTACGATGCCGAGGGCAAAAAAAGAGGTGAAAGTCAGGCCCATGGCCGCATCCTCCCGCAGGGGTGTGTGCCGTCTTAACCATTCGATACAGGCTCCGCACCCTAAACCTGCGAGGCAAGCACCCAACCAGAGCGGGCCGAGAGAGAGGGAGCCAGAAAGAAGATAGGCAAGGACGATGCCGGGGAGAATGCCATGGCTGACCGCATCCCCAAGCAGGGCCATCCGCCGAAGAACCACAAAGCATCCTACCACTCCGCAACTCAGGCAAACCATCATGCCCATGAAAACAATCTTTAAATTCCAGATAATTTGCTCATCTGTGGCCCATAGTACTAGTCCTTCCATGGTCAAACTATTCATTCTCACCTATGGTTGGGTGAGGAGAGACCCACCCGCGCTCAATGTCTCTCTGGCTGGGGATCAGCTTGCCATGAGGGTCATGCTGGGGATTGGACAGAATCCGCTCGAGTCTGCGAACGGTTTTTTCTCCAATCACATGTTCAATCTTCTCGGCATCGTCGTGCACATGGTCTGGCGGGTAGGAAGCTTCCTCGGTGAGATAAAGTTCCCAGAGGCGATGGTTACGGATCATTCTACAAGCCAGCTCCCAGCCATTGGGGGTAAGGGAAATCAGGGTTTCCCCAGGCAGTCCGGATTTTTCCTGTAGGGGCATATTTAGGCGGCTGGCAAAGCCCTCCCGCACCAGAGTCTCGACTTCCTGCTCAATTTCCCCGTCGCTGGTGCGTTTCCTGCGGGCCAGGGCGCCCTGAGAAAAGGACTGGCTGGCAAAGGCACTGTCCTCCAAAACCTGGTAGCACGCCTTGAGGGTATTTTCCATACGGATGCGTTGGCCCCTTTTCTTTGTACGCATCCAGGAGGGAATCATCCCCCGGGAGGGACTGAAAAAAAGCACCCCCAAAAAAAACAGGGTGGAGCAGAGAACGATGACCGGACCGGTGGGTAGACGATCCCCAAGGTAGGAAAGAAAGCAACCCACAATCCCGGTACCCGCACCAATGATTCCGGACAAAATAAGCAGGGGGTTCATCTTGTGCGTGAGCAGGCCAGCGGTGGCCGCAGGGATGATCAGCAGGGCGGAGACCAGGACCACGCCAATGAGCTGCAAAGAGCAAACAATGCAAAAAGCCAGCAGGATCCAAATGAAAAACTGCAAAAGGTCAACCGGAAGACCAACGGAGCGGGCGAAGGTGGGGTCGAAACCACTCAGGAGTAATTCCTTGCTCAATAATGTAAAGGTCAGGACGACCAAGCCAAGACAGAGAAATAAGGGCGGAAGATCGTTCCCGGACAGGGACACCAAGGTGCCAAATAAATAGCTCTCCAGCCCCGCCATGCCCCCACCGGAAGACTGCTGAAGCTGGGTGATCAGGCAGATGCCCAGGGCATAAAACCCGGAGAGGACCAAGCCCATGGCACTGTCCTCCTTCATCTTGGTGTGCCTCTTAAGAAGGGAGATTATGCCCACGCCGATAAATCCCGAAAGGGTGGCACCGAGCATCAGGGCGGTCTCATTTCTTGCTTGGGCAATCATGAAGCCCACGGCAATCCCTGGAAGGACGGCATGGGAGAGGGTGTCTCCAAACATGGAAAGCCGGCGGCTGACCACATATCCACCCATCAGACCGCAATTCGTCCCGATGAGGATGGCCCCGAGCAAAAAGACTTGCAGGGAAGGATCTTCTAAGTGGAGGAAGCGGGTCGCTCGCTCCAACCAGTCGCGACCGTTTTCAGATGAAATGGGAGCCGCCCACAGCAGATCAACCCCTGGGAGAAACATCAAGGCAAGCAGCAATCCCACGGCTCTTTTTCTAGGCATGCTTACCTCTTAGGAGATGGGCACGGATGGATGCCGGGGGTCCACCTTGCGACTGCCCACCTCGGAAAGGAGGGTCAGCTTCCCTCCATAGGTTCTTTGCAAGAGCTCGTGGGTAAAAACCTCCTCCGTTCGCCCAAATGCAACCAGCCGCAAATTGAGCAGAGCCAGTTGATCGAAGTATTCTCTTGCGGTGGAGAGATCGTGATGCACCACGATGAGGGTCTTTCCCTGGTCGCGTAAAGATTTGAGCAAATCGACAATCGCTTTTTCCGTGATTGCATCGACTCCCTCAAAAGGTTCATCCATCAGGTAAAGATCACTCTGCTGGGCAAGGGCACGGGCAAGAAATACCCGTTGCTGCTGTCCGCCGGAAAGATTGCCAATTTGCCGGTCGGCATAGGGTAGCATATTCATCTGCTCCAGGCATTCCGAGGCAAAGGAGCGGTCGCGCTGACCAATCCGTTTCATCCAGCCGAGATGACCGAACCGGCCCATCAGGACCACATCCATTGCAGTGACCGGAAAGTCCCAATCCACACTTTCCCGCTGTGGAACATAGCCTACACGGGTCACTGCCTTCCGTCCGCTCTGCCCAAAAATCTTTACATAGCCATCCTCAGGTTTCATTTGCCCCATGATGGTCTTGATCAGGGTGGATTTACCGGCTCCATTGGGCCCGATGACTCCCACCAGAGAACCGCCCTTCACCTCTAGGTCAATGCCGTAGAGAACCGGTTTTTTTTGATAGGCCACAGTGAGGTCATGAACCTCCAGAGGGATAGGTAAGTGGTCGTTCATAGCTGGCTGTTCAGCGCCCTTGCAATGGTGCTTAAATTATGAACCATCATGCCCTGCCAGGTGGCAGCTGAGAGGGGCTTCCCATCTATTCCTGGGACTGTTTGATCCTCCGATCCAAGGGCGTCGGAGAAGAGAGTGCCCCCAATCACCGCACCAGATTCCTTAGCAATTTCCTCAAGGGCTTTGGGGTTTACGCTGCTTTCGACAAAGAGGGCGGGGGACTGATGCCGGCGGATAAAGTCGACCAAATTGGCCCGGTCCGCGAGTCCCGCCTCCACCAGGGTGTTGATGCCCTGCAGTCCGACCACCTTCACTTTAAAATGCTGCCCGAAATACTGAAAGGCATCGTGACTGGTAATCAGAACCCGCCGGGGTTCGGCAATGGATAGCATCAGAGACTGCCCCCATTGATCTACTTGCCGGACTGACTTTTCAAAGGCCTCCAAATTACCCTGGAAATTTTCCCTATACTCCGGCAGGTCTTTGGTCAATTGATCGGCAAGGGACCGAGCACAAGAGATCCATATGTCTGGGGAAAACCATAGGTGCGGATCAACCGACTGGTTGGCATCTCCCGTGTGAATGAATAACTTAGCAGAGATTTCCTCGCAGGGAGAAAAGTAGCCATGGCTTGATTTCCTTGCTCCCTCAAGCACCTGGGCAATTTTTCCTTCCAGAGCTAACCCATGATAAAGAACAAGATCGGCTCTGTGCAAACGGTTGATGTCCTGGGCGGATGCCCGGAAGGAATGGGGGTCCACCCCGGGGTTCATCAGGGAGGAGACGGCAATTTTATCTCCCCCTATTTGCCGGGCTAGGTCAGCCAGATGGGTGGTGGTGGCCAAGACCTGTAAGACCTGTGGCTCGTTTTCCTGTTGAAGTCCATCTTTCCCACAGCCCCCGATGAGCAGACCAATCATGCTGGTCAGTAGTCCGGCCCAAAAGGTCCGGCGGAGTTTTTGTTGGCTGTTAAAATATTTCACTTTGATTAATCAAAGTAATAGTAAATAGGCTTGAAAATAGGGGCAGTCAAGAGCATGGTGTGGATTTGTTCTAAATCATGCCCAGCCCGACCGTCGAAAATTATCTTAAGCAAATCCTGGTTGAATCTATGCATTCGGAAGGGGCGGAGGTAGCCATGGGTAAAGTTGCGGAGTGCCTCGGAGTCACTGCCGGTACTGCCACCACCATGGTGAAGAGCATGCAGGCAAAAGGGTTGGTCGAGTACCGTCCGCGCAAGGGGGTGCAGTTGACCGCGGCGGGACGGAAGTTAGGCATGAGCATGCTTCGCCGGCATCGTTTACTGGAAACATTTTTAGTGGAGACCCTCGATCTGGATTGGGGAGAAATCCACGATGAAGCAGAGGAATTGGAGCATTCGATTTCTGAAAAAGTCCTTGAGAAACTCGATGAATTTTTGGGCCGCCCCACCCATGATCCGCATGGAGATCCTATCCCCACAGCCCAGGGAAAAATGCCTCAAGCCTCTGATTTAACTCTGCTTGACTGTGTGGTTGGCCAATCTGCCAAGATAGAATCGATCCAGGACCAAAGCAGAGAATTTTTGAAATTTGCGAGGAAAAACAAACTTTTGCCGGGTAGTAAAATCGAAGTGATTCAGCTCGACCGCATTGCCGATACCATCCAAATCAAAGTCGGTCTGAAAATGATCCTTAATCTCGGTTCCAAGACTGCTGAAAAAATAGTTGTTCATGGAAAAGGGGAGGGAGAGCAGAAAAAAAAGAGGTTGCCCACAAAGATATGATTTTGAGAAACAAAATAGCTTACCCCAAGAACAAACCCATAACAATAATCAGCCATGCCTAGAAATGTTACCCTTTTTACCGGTCAATGGGCCGACCTCTCTTTGCCCGACCTTGCAGCTAAAGCATCTCAAATGGGATACGATGGATTGGAGCTTGCCTGCTGGGGCGACCACTTCGATGTAGATCAAGCTGCAGTATCCAAAAAATACTGTCAGGAAAGATGGGAGATTCTCAGCGATCATGGATTAACCTCTTTTGCGATATCGAGTCACCTGGTTGGTCAGGCTGTATGTGATTTAATTGATGAACGCCACAAAGCTATTCTTCCTGCCGATGTTTGGGGAGAAGGGGAACCAGAGAAGGTTCGGAAACGGGCCGCGAAGAAATTGGCTAAAACTGCCAAAGCTTGCCGGAACTTTATCAATGCGAAGCCGAGCCGGGGTAAAAAAGATGATTTTCCTGCGGTGGTAAACGGTTTTACCGGATCAAGCATTTGGCATTCTATCTACGCTTTCCCGCCAACCGATCAGGCGTACTGGGAAAAGGGTTTTCAAGATTTCGCTAAAAGGTTTGGCCCTATTTTAAATGAGTTCGAAAAACAAAAAGTGAATTTTGCCTTGGAGGTTCATCCCACAGAAATCGCTTTTGATATTGCCAGTGCCCAGCGTGCGATCGAGGCAGTGAAAGGGCACAAAAGGTTTGGTTTTAATTATGACCCTTCCCATCTCGGATACCAGGGGGTTGATTATGTGAAGTTTATCCGAACCTTTCCCGATCGTATCTACCATGCACACATGAAGGACGCTTGGTGGGGGCACGGGGATGGAAGTGTGGGGGTTTTTGGTGGACATACCACCTTTGCGGATCCCCGCCGTTATTGGGATTTCCGTTCGATAGGTCGTGGAGATGTGAACTTCGAGGAGATCATTATTGCTCTCAATGACATCGGTTATGCCGGACCTCTATCTGTGGAGTGGGAGGATAGCCGGATGGATCGCTTCCATGGAGCCGAAGAATCTTGTGCCTTTGTTAAGAAACTCGATTTCAAGCCCAATGAAATGGCATTTGATTCCGCGTTTGACAAAGAGAACCAGTAAACAATTTCCCCTTATGAAAAATAGAAAATTACGCATGGGTATGGTAGGTGGAGGTCGGGGTGCCTTTATAGGTGGGGTGCACCGAAGAGCCGCCGCCCTAGATGGACAAATCGAACTGGTTGCGGGTGCATTTTCTTCCGATCCCAAGAAATCGGCCTTGTCCGGAAAAGATTTTTTTATCGATCGATCTCGGGTCTATTCCTCCTATCAGGAAATGGCTGAAAAAGAGAGTGCCCTGCCGCTGGGTGAAAGAATCGATTTTGTTTCGATTGTGGTTCGGAATCATTTGCATTTCGAAGTGGCGAAAACTTTTCTTCAGGCAGGAATCAATGTGATCTGTGACAAACCCGCCACCTTCACCCTGGCGGAGGCACGAGAACTCAAAAAAATTATCACCAAGACCAAAAAAGTTTTTGCTCTGACCCATAATTACACCGGCTATCCCATGGTTAAGCTGGCCCGGCAAATGGTGCAAAAAGGCGAGCTAGGGAAAATCATCAAGGTGGTGTGCGAATATCCCCAAGGCTATGCCATCACCGCCCTGACTGGGGAGGATAAGTCGATTGCCAACTGGCGGGCTGACCCCAAAGTGGCCGGTATTTCCAACTGCATGGGGGACATTGGTACCCACGCGGAAAACTTGGTTCATTACATCAGTGGTCTGGAGATTGATTCCCTTTGTGCTGATCTGTCTGTTAATATTCCAGGACGCAAGTTGGACGATGACGGCAATGTGCTGGTTCGCTTCAAGGGAGGAGCCCGCGGTATCATCTATGCATCCCAGGTATCCAATGGAGATGAGAACAATTTAAACATCCGTGTCTACGGAACCAAAAAATCTCTCGAGTGGCACCAGGAGGAACCCAATGACCTAATCGTTAAGGATGCCCGTGAGCCTCGGCAGGTATACCGCAGAGGAAATGGATATGTGACCGGAGCGGCTGCGGAGCATACCCGTATCCCATTTGGTCATCCGGAGGGCTTCATTGAAGCGTTTGCCAATGTTTATAATTCCGCATCCGTTGCAATTCGTGACGAGGTTTCCGGCAAATTTCCTAGAAAATCAGGCTACGATTATCCTGACATTCGAGATGGCATCATAGGCATGGCTTTTATCGAAACCGTGGTTAAAAGTTCCAATTCCAAACAAAAATGGGTCAAGTTCCCTGTAATCCCTAAATAATTATTTTCTAAGCACACACGATATGACTCAAAAAATTGGTATCATCGGAGCGGGAGGAATGCTCCAGTATCATGCTCCCGGTTTTAAAGCAGGGGGAGCCGAAATTGTTGCAATTTGCGACATGAATCAAGAGGCGGCCCAGAAGGCGGCAAAAACCTACGGAGCCAAGCATGTATTTGCCGATTCTCAAAAGATGCTCGAGGATTTGTCCGAATTGGATGCGATCAGTATCATCACGCCCAACCGCACTCACAAACCTCTCGCTATTCAGGCCCTGAATGCGGGCAAGCATGTGTTTTGCGAAAAGCCACCAGCCCTCAATGCCGCCGAAGTTGCGGAAATGAAGCAGGCGGCGGAAACCTCGGGCAAAATTCTGATGTTTAATTTTAACAACCGGGCGAGGCCTGAGTCTTATGCCATGCGTAGTTATTTGGAATCCGGACAAATTGGCCAAATCAATTCCGCCCAGGCTAAGTGGATACGGCGCACGGGCATTCCCGGCTTTGGTGGGTGGTTCACAAACCGTGCTCAGTCCGGGGGCGGTCCATTGATCGACTTACTCCACATGATCGATTTGGCTCTTTTCTACATGGACTACCCCGAGCCCAGCCATGTGCTTGCCCAAACCTTTGACGACTTCATTCAGGACAAGGGATTCAAGGGCCCGTGGGGGATTCCCGATGTGGCCGATGGAGTCACTGATGTGGAGAGTGCAGCACATGGTTTTGTCACTTTTCAGAGCGGACAGGTCCTCAGTTTTCAGGTCTCCTGGGCGGAGATGAACAAGCGGGAGGAAGTTTCTGTTACCTTCCAGGGCACCAAGGCGGGCGGAATGGTTCGCCGGTTGTTTGGCCGGGATGGGATTGACGCCACTGCCGAGGATGACTGTGAGCTTTACTTTCAGGAGCATGGCCGTTCGGTCAACCGGTCTATTGTGGTCGAGGAGTGTGAAGACATGGGCCGAATTCGCTCGGCCCAAAACTTTGCCCTTTCCCTGGAGGGCGAGGAAGCACCCCTGAACACACCGGACCAGGCCCTGGCCCTGATGAAAATTATTGATGCAACCTATCAATCAGCAAAGACCGGCCAACCGGTCGCAGTTACCTGAGCTTGCCAATCCCGCTCTTCTTCTTTAGATCATATTTTTTTCACATGAGTAAACAGTACAATAAATTGATCAAGCGCCGTCGTCGTGCCGCCTACCTTGCACGCCGTAAAAAAGCCATTGCGGAAACGACACCTAAAAAAGCAGTCGCCAAAGCAAAGCCAGCCAAAAAGCCCTCCAAGTCCGTTCCTAAGAAACCTGCGCCCAAAGATGAAAACACCAGCGTTGCAGCAGAAGTGAAGTCCTCTGATATTGCTACCGCAGAGGATGTTCTTGGACCTGACACCGGTGCGCCAGACGCTTCAAAAACCGCAGAGGCCCCAGCCTCTGAGGCGGAATAATTTACTCTGGATTCTTTTCATGCGGGTCCTTTTTTACAACCCCGCATCTTTTCTCTGTTTCTTTCTATCTTTAACTCTGTGCTTGGCGGCCAAGGTCAACCTCGAAGTCAGAAAAAAAGCCTTTTTCTCCACTGATTCTTTCCATAGGATTCCTGAGTTTTTTACCGGTAAGGAATATGAGGGACTTAAGGTATATTGCCGATCAAACGAAGCGAGCCGTGATGGTTTTTACTTCGTTGTAAAGGTTAGTGGTTCGATTGAAAAGGAACCAACTCAAATGCTTTGGGACCTAGATTGGCTCATGCCCCATGCCCCCCGCCCTCGAACCAAACAAATTCCGATAGAGAATCCAAAAATTTTTGGGAAGGAAGTTTTTATAGGACTTACTGGAGGAGACTGGCCTGGGCAATCCGTCCAACCCCTTGCCTGGTGCCTCAAGTTGCTGGATGGAGAAGGCCATGAGATTGCTCAAAACCAAAGCTTTCTTTGGTCCAAGTGACCTTTTTTTATACACTTTAATGACCTCTCCATGGAGGCCGATTGGGCGAAAGCATCTTTTGTCCCTTGCGGGGCTTGATGAAACCCTGGTTGGCGGACAAAGCTTCGCATGGTCCTCTTTGCCGGATAATATTTGGACAGGAGTGATTGACCGTTCGGTGGTCGATCTGAAATGGACAGAAGGGCAGCTCAGTTGGCGGCAAGCAGGCGGTGTGGCAATTACCGAAGAAAGCATCCTTGATTATTTATGGTTGGATGATTCCTATGCAACTGCCCTCGATAACCTGCCTTGGCGAACAGATGAGGTCTTAAAAAAAGCAATCCAAGGATTTCCTGGATTACGAATCTTACGACAACCCTTGGATGAGGTGTTATTGGTTTTTCTGTTAAGCTCGGCGAAGAGCATCCCCCAGATCAGGCAGCTGTGCAGAAAGATTCACAGGTTGCTCGGCGAAGATTTAGGTGGTGAAAACTATGCTTTCCCTGGCTGGCAGAGTCTTTCGGCCCTGAGTGAATCAGATGCCCGAGAGCTGGGTATGGGCTACCGTGCAAAATACTTGGTGGGAACAGCAGAATTTTTGCAAGAAAGGCAGGGGTTCCTGGAAACGGTTAGGGAAAAGCCCTATGAGGAAGCCCATAGACTCTTGATGCAACTTCCCGGCGTGGGGCCCAAGGTGGCGGATTGCGTACTCCTGTTTGGTGGAAAGAAGACCGAGGCTTTCCCCATTGATACCTGGATACTCCAATCGCTGCAGAAACAGTACGGAATGAGGGGTTGGACCGTGGGGCAAATGCGGGAATTTGCCGGAATTCACTTTGGCCCCCATGCTGGGCTTGCTCAGCAGTTTCTTTTCTCCCAGCAAAGAAATCTGGGTAAAAGAGAGGACCTCATAGGTTAAAAAAGTGACAATGGTCTTTCCAACCCTCGATAGTGGCGCAAGACTTGCCTCTTTGAAAAAATAAGTAATTTGATGAGTAACCCCTGCCAGTTTGACGGATATAAAACCGATCATTTTTTTGATGAGATGTTCGCTCAGGGAGAGTCCCTCAATCCAAGGACTCATTATGAAAAGATATATCAAAGGATTGACCGTTTGACAGAAAAAGAAATCTCCGAGAGAAGGCAGCAGGCGGACTCCTCCTTCCTCGAGCATGGAATTACCTTTACGGTTTATGGCGATGAAGGAGGGACTGAACGAATTTTCCCCTTCGATCTCATTCCTCGCGTCATTCCCGAAAGTGAATGGAAGATGATTGAAAGTGGCCTGCGGCAACGAATACTCGCCCTCAATCTATTTCTTAATGATATCTACCACGGTCGAAAAATCATTAAAGACGGGGTGATCCCCGAGGAGATTGTCAACTCTTCAAAAAATTACCGTCCTGAGATGGTTGGCTTCGAGCCACCCCAAAGTGTTTATGCCCACATCTGCGGAACGGATCTTATCCGTGATGAGGATGGCAAGTACCTAGTTCTTGAAGACAATGCTCGCTGTCCTTCCGGAGCCTCCTACCTGCTTGAAAACCGGGAGATTATGAAACGTGCATTTCCGCAAACTTTTGGGGGTATGTCGGTCCGACCGGTTGAGGCTTATCCTGATTTACTCTTACGCACATTGGAGTACATGTCTCCGCGTAAATCCCAAAAACCTGTTTGTGTTTTGCTTACCCCAGGAGTCTACAACAGTGCCTATTTTGAGCATACCTTTCTTGCCCGTCAGATGGGAATAGAGATTGTGGAGGGGAAAGACCTGATCGCGATTGATTCGTGTATTTACATGAGAACCACCCGTGGCCTGGTTCAGGTGGATGTGATCTACCGAAGACTGGATGATGACTACCTGGACCCTCTCGTCTTTAGGGAAGAATCCATGTTGGGCGTGCCTGGATTAATGGATGCCTACCTCAAGGGCAATGTCGCCCTGGCCAATGCGGTTGGCACCGGTGTTGCTGATGATAAGGTGACTTATGCCTATGTACCGGAGATGATCAAATACTACCTCGATCAGGATCCCATCCTGGAGAATGTTCCGACTTACTTGTGCTGGCGTGATGCGGACCGATCCCATGTTTTGGCCAACCTCGAAAGCCTGGTGGTCAAGGCAGCCAATGAGTCCGGTGGTTATGGAATGCTGATTGGCAGTGCGTCCACGGCCAAGGAAAGGGAGGAATTTGCCCGTTTAATCGAGAAGCACCCCAGAGAGTATATCGCCCAACCGATTGTTTCATTGTCCCGCCACCCAACTTTTTGTGAAGGGGGCATTTCTGGCAGACATGTCGATTTACGCCCCTTTATTTTATACGGGGAGGATATTGAAATTGTCCCAGGGGGATTAACCCGTGTTGCCCTGCGGGAAGGTTCCCTAGTAGTCAATTCTTCACAGGGGGGCGGCAGTAAGGACACATGGGTCCTCAATGATTTTTAAGAAATGCTTTCACGGGTTGCAGATAATCTATATTGGATGAGCCGTTACATTGAGCGGGCGGAAGGCATGGCTCGGATGATTCAGGTGCATCAAAATTTGGCCTTGGAATATGCCCAAGGGGATGAGCAGCTTGCCTGGTTCTGGAAGCCTGTTCTTCAATCGATTTGTGCAGAAGGATTTCCAGCCGGTCAAAATGAAATCAGGAATCTTGTCAAGGAGCTGATTTTTTCGTCTGGCTACGAGAATTCGATTTACTCTTGCATCTCCCTTGCCCGGGAGAACGCGCGAATGGTCCGGGATCAACTATCAGAAGAGCTCTGGCTTGAACTTAACAACATCTACCTTTTTTTCCGCAATGGAGAGGCGGACGAAGTATATCAGCAGGGATCCGATCTTTTATTAGATCGGATCACACGCTTTTCATTGGTCTTTCAGGGGCTCGCGGATGCAACCGTTCCCCATGGGGAAGGCTGGAGGTTTCTCTCATTGGGGAAGTACTTGGAGAGAGCGGACCAAACCAGCCGAATGCTGGACACCTTAAACCTCCGTGATAAAGAGCCAACCCGTACCGACTTAATGTCGGTGCTACGGTGCTGTATTGCCCTGTCCGCATTCAGGCAGCAATTCCGCGGAAATTTGTCCCTGCAAAATGTAGCCACCTTTCTCTTGTTCTCTGAAAATTTCCCCCGCTCTATCCGTTTTTGTATCCGGGCAATTGACCATAGCCTGCATACGATTTCCGGTGTGCCGACCGGAGCCTTTTCCAATGAAGCAGAACGGTTAACCGGCAGCACCTTGGCCATGGTTAATTTTACTGATTGGAGCCAGGTGCAGGCCAAAGGACTGCATCAAACTCTGGACGAGTTGCAATCGACCCTTATCGAAATAGGGCAGCGTGTATTTGAAACCTATGTGCTGTTACCTTCGGAAATAAAAAGCCTGGGCGAAAGAAATATAGCCCAATCAGCCCAAGCTCAACAACAGCAGTGACCACTCCCCGCAGTGGCAGCATGGCAAGGCTGGAGAGTTTTCATTCCTAATTATGCGCTTATATCTTTTCCACCGGACGAGCTATCGGTATCCCTCATTGGTTAAGCAAAGCTACAACGAGCTGCGCTTACACCCATTGAGCAATGATTGGCAGAAATGTATTTCCTCAACCATCGCCATTCTGCCCATTTGCCGGACGCAAAGCTACTTGGACTTAAATGGAAATATCGTTCATTATTTCGAGCTGCCTGAGGAACATAAAAAACTTGTCATCGAGGCACGCTCCGTTGTGGAAACAAGGTCACGGGTGGATTTTGAAAATTTTCCCTACGGGGTAAAAATTAGTAATTTTTTGAAGATGCAAGGGGTGGCGGAGTACCGGGACTACCTGCAGGCATCCAGTTATGTGGAGATCAATCCCGAAGTTTGGCGGATGGCGGTTGATTTGCAGGGTGGCTCCAATGATGTCTTTCAGACGGCTTACCAAATAATGGAATTTATTTACCAAAACTTTGAATATTGCAAGACGACCACCACGGTGGATACCCATGCCAATGAAGTCCTCGAATTACGCCGGGGGGTGTGCCAGGACTTCGCCCATGCGGCCCTTGCCCTCTGCCGTTGTTTGGGCATTCCCGCACGGTATGTCAGTGGTTACTTTTATGACTCCACCAGGGATCGGAAAATGCGTGGAGCGGAGGCATCCCATGCCTGGATTGAAGTTATGGTGAACGGGCACGGCTGGTTTGGATTGGATCCGACCAACAACCGGGTGGTCGATGATACCTATGTCATTCTGGGTACGGGGCGTGATTATCGTGATGTGGCCCCGGTTACCGGGACCTATTTCGGGGCTAGGCCTAGTGAGTTTGAGGTGACCGTACGGGTGAAGCGGGAAAAAAACACCTAACTGTAAAACGTACGCGAGCGGTTGGCGGCGGGAATAGAATCAATAAGTTGCCTGGTGTATGCGGTTTGTGGGTCGTTGTAAATATGGTCAGCGGATCCGCTTTCAACAATCCGGCCCGCTTGCATCACTGAAATTTCATCGGACATAAATTTCACCACCCCCAGGTCGTGGGAAATAAAAAGATAGGTCAGCCCCCGGGTTACCTGGAGAGATTTAAGGAGATTGAGCACCTGTGCCTGCACGGAGACATCCATTGCGCTGACACATTCATCGCAAACAATGAAGTCGGGCTCGGTGGTGAGGGCACGGGCGACACATATTCTTTGCCTCTGACCGCCGGAGAATTCATGGGGATATCGGGCCAGGTGCTCCGCCCCCAATCCAACCTCTTCAAGGAGGGCAACCACTCGATCCACTCTTTCAGTTTTAGAGTTTCCAAGACGATGAATCGTCATTGGTTCAAGCAGGGTTTGCTCGATGGTCAGTCGTGGGTTAAGGGAGGCATAGGGGTCCTGAAAGATAATCTGCATGGCCTTGCGAAACCCAGAGTCATTCCTTTGTCCCTTGGAAGGAAGCCTTTTTCCGCTCAGCCAAATCTCTCCGGAGCTCTTCTCAATAAGGTTGAGCAAACTGCGGCCCAGGGTGGTTTTTCCGGAACCGGATTCGCCCACCAGACCGTGGGTTGTTCCCTTGCTAATGGAAAGGTTTACTTGGTCAACTGCGCGGACCGTACCCTCATCAGTCTTGAATTCCACAATCAAATCGCGCGCTTCAATGAGGGTTTCCTGCCCGGATAAGGGATTGGTTGCAGAATGGGTGATCGGTTCGGGCGTTACCTCTTCCTTGGGGTCGATAAAATCGTCTACCGTTGGCAGGCGGTCCTGCGAAATATCGAGGGTGGGCCGGCAGGCGATCAGAGCCTTGACATATGGGTGCTCGGGGTGGGTGAAGAGAGTGCGGGTATCATTTTGCTCCACCACTTTCCCACGGTACATGACTACCACCCGGTCGGCCAACTCCGCTACCAATCCCAGATCATGGCTAACAAACAGAACACTGGTGCCTAGGCTTGCACACAAATCCTTCAGAATGGACAACACCTTTGCCTGTACGGTTACATCCAGTGCGGTGGTGGGTTCATCGGCAAGGAGCAGGGAGGGTTTGGTGATTAGGGCCATTGCAATCATGGCCCGTTGGCGCATGCCTCCGGAAAACTGGTGAGGAAAGGCACGGGGTTGTTCTGCGATTCGCTGAACACCCACTCTTAAAAGCATGTCCCGGGCATTTTCCATCGCTTTTTGAGGATTGCAAAGCCCATGAATAATCAGGGGCTCGGCAACTTGATCCAAAACTGGGATGTAGGGATTAAGGCAGCTCATCGGGTCCTGAAAAATCATGGAGATTTCCTTCCCGCGGATGCCCTGTATCTCAGCCCCTTCTTGTAGAAGTAAATCTTTGCCCGACCATTCGATTTTGCCAGACTCGATGTGGGCGGGCGGGGCGGGTAGCAGTTGCAGAATGGAATTGCAGGTCACCGACTTGCCCGAACCTGATTCCCCAACAAGGCCGACAATCTCACCGGGACTTATCGAAAGATTGATTCCATCCACGGCCCGCACGATTCCTTCACGGGTGTGAAAATTGACCTGAAGTTTCTCGATTTGGAGATTGCTCATCGGGTTAATCCTCAGAAGATTTAGGGTCGAGTGCATCCCGTAGGCCATCCCCAAAAAAATTCAGGGAAAAAAGAGTTAGGCAGAAAAAACAGCCAGGAAACAGAAGCAACCAAGGTGCGGCATCCATCTTTTCCGCTCCTTCCTTAATTAAACTTCCCCATGAGCTCATCGGTGCCTGCACCCCGAGGCCAAGGAAACTGAGGACGGCCTCCAGGAGCATGACTGCAGGAACAGTCAGTGTGGCATAAACAATGATTGGTCCTATGAGATTGGGTAGGAGATGACGAAAGAGGATACGGGTGTGAGAAAATCCCAGTGCCCGGGCGGCTTCAATAAATTCGGCTTTTTTAAGATTCAGGGTCTGGGCACGGGTGATGCGTGCCATAGTCAACCATTCCACCGCCCCGATTGCCAAGAAAAGTAAGAGAAAGTTTCGCCCAAACATAACCATCAGCAAGATGACAAAAATAATGAAGGGCAGGGAGTAAAGCACATCGACCATTCGCATCATCCAGGCATCGACACGACCTCCTGCATATCCTGAAATCATCCCATAGGTTACCCCAATGATCAGAGAGACGAGAGTGGCAAGCAGGCCAACGGAAAGGGAGATCCTTCCGCCGTAGGTGGTCCGGGCAAAAAGGTCGCGTCCAAGGTTGTCTGTACCAAACAAGTATGTGCCGCTTGGGCTTTCGAAGATCCGGTCCAAATTTTGTTGATCGTAGGCATGTGAGGAGAGCATGGGTCCGAACAAAGAGAGCAGACCAATGATCAACAGTACAAAGAGGCTTACCATGGCCATACGGTTGGCCCGTAATCTAAACCAGGCATCCCTGCCCAAAGAAGATGAGTTTCCGGGCTTCATTTCGACTGCCTAGCTTTTGGGTCAAGCCAAGCCTGAAGAAGGTCAACAACCAGATTTAAGCAGATGATTAGGGTAGCATAAAAAAGAACGGTTCCCAAAACCATGGTGTAATCTCGATTGAATGCGGCAGTGACAAAAAATTTACCTAACCCAGGAATAAAAAAAATACTCTCTATCACGAAAGAACCACTGATCAATCCGGCAAAAGCAGGGCCAAGAAAAGTGACCACAGGAAGAAGCCCTCCGCGGGCGGCATGTCTGGTGAGAATGCGCCAGGATGATGCTCCTTTGGCTCTGGCCGTCCGAATGTAGTCCTGCTGCAGAGTTTCGAGCATACCAGCCCGGGTGAGTCGTGCAATATAGGCGGCGTAAAATAAACCCAGGGTAAGCGATGGCAAAACCCAGTCTGAGGTGCCGTACCAACCGAGGGGGGGGAGGAGGTCAAGCTGGGTGGAGAAGGCAAAAATTAATAGTGGTCCGAGCACAAAAGTGGGCAGGCAAACCCCAACCATTGATAAGCCCATGGGGAAATAATCCATCCAGGTATTGCGCCGAAGGGCGGCGATCATACCCCCGGGTATGCCAATTAACAGAGCTATGATAAAAGACAAAACACCCAAGGTTAGGGAAACGGGAAATGCGGTGGCAATCAGTTCAGATACTTCCCATTCCGGGTATTTAAACGACGGCCCGAGATCACCCCGTAGCAGATTTTGCAAGTAGAGAATGTATTGCTCAAATAGGGGACGATCGAGGCCAAAATGAGCTTCAAGCTTTATTTTGATTTCCTCGGGAATTGCTTTTTCCGTATCAAAGGGCCCGCCCGGAGCAAAGCGTGTCATAAAAAATGTCAGGGTGGCGATGACCCAGAGGGTGGGGATCGCCTGGAGCAAACGCGAAAAAACTAGCTTGCTCATGGGTTGGCCTCCTTAGCGAGGTAGACATATTTGTAGGGATGGTGGTCAAGCAGGGTGGGGTGCCATCCACGAACGGTAGGGTGGCGAAGGGTCAAGTGAACATAGAAATAAAGTGGGAGGATGGGAGCCTGCTCAGCCAAAATGGTTTCGCAGTGCTGAAAGCTTTCCCAACGAACTGCGGTCTCGGTGGAAGTTTCTGCGAGGCGGAGAGCGCGATCATATGACTTGTTTTCCCAGCCGGTCATATTTAACCCATCCCCAGATCGCCACATTTGTAGAAAAGTATGTGGGTCCACATAGTCCCCGATCCACCCGGCCCGGGCCAAAGAAAATTCTCCACTCGAAATGGTGGAAAGAAAGACCTTCCACTCCATGTTGAGCAGACGAATCTCCACCCCCAGGGTTTCTTTCCACATGCCATGGAGGGCTTCGGCCACTTTTTTATGCCCTTCCGAGGTGTTGTAAGTGAGGTCGATCGGGGGCAAGGAAACCAGTCCTTTCTCCAGAAGATAAGAGTCGAGTAATTCACGGGCCTTTGCCCGATCATAGGTGAATCCGGGGGCGGGAAAAAATCCGCCCGTTCCTGGGGGTGTAAATGTGGTCGCCGGAGTCTGCCCACCTCCCAGTACCTTGTCGACCAACCTTTGCCGATCGATGGATAGACAGAATGCCTGCCTTACCCGAACATCATCGAAAGGGGCGACTCTTACATTGAACCGATAAAAGTAAGTGCCCAGGTAGGGCTCAAAGTGCAACTCGCTGGGATATTTTTCTTTGAGGAAATCAATCCGGTCCGCAGAAACGCTCTGGGTTAAATGGAGAAATCCGGAACGATAAGCTCGTTCCTCTGTATAGACGGCCTCAATGGGGTAGAAGCGAATGCCCTGTAAGCGAACCGTTTCCGCATCCCAGTAGCTTTGATTCTTGGTCACCTCGATCACGGAATTGATTTGATGACTGGTCAAAGAGAAGGGGCCATTGCCCACGAAATTGCCCGGCTTGGTCCATGCGGTTCCGATTTTCTCGTAGGCCCCGAAACTTTCAATGGTGGGCGGGTGTACTGGATACCAGGAATAATGGTTGAGCAGTTCGAGGAAGTAGGGAATTGGATTTTCCAGGCTCAGCACCAAAGTGTGGTCATCGAGTGCGACCGCACCTACACGGGCCTCCTGCCAAGATTTACCTCCTCTATTGAATGATTCGGCATTCTTAAGCGCATAGAGCATAGAGGCATACGGGGCGCCAAGATTTGGGTTGAGGATGCGCCTAAAGGAATAAACAAAATCATGAGCGGTTAAGGGGTCTCCGTTGCTCCATCGAGCATTTTTTCTCAGCGAAAAGGTATATTGTTTGCCCTGGTCGGAGATTTCCCATTTTTGGGCAACTCCGGGTAGGGGCTTCAAAGTTTTCGGATCTTCTGAGACCAGTCCCTCCAGAAGGGCGGAAAGGATATTATGAGCTGCCACACTTGTGGCTAAGTGAGGGTCAAGATGCTGTGGTTCGGCACCGAGGCCAAAATGGAGAATTTGTTCATCAATGGCGGTTTCAACATTTGATGGCTGGGAGCAGCCCAATGCCAGCCATGCCCATCCGGCAAAGATAACCCCGAAGAGGCTGATGGCGGGCAGAGTTGCATGCTTATTGGCTTCCATAAAATATACACACAACATAGGAAATAGGCGCTCAAAATAGGCAAGCAAAAGGAGAGAGATTTTACAGTTGCCTGAGGGGCGGTTAGGAAACCTACCTGGTTACTGCTTGAAAGATACTGGAGTTGTCATGCAGCTGGGCCGAGATTCCAAGAAAATGCTTGCGGGAAATTAAGCCACTCTCTTTTATCCGAGTAGATACCCTCAATCCTTTGATGTTCAATCTTCTTAAGCCCTTGGTTTACCGCACCTTTCTGTCCATTGCAGTGGCAATTCCGCTGATCGGGCAAAATCCTGCGGACATGCCTCTGCGTCAAGTGATGAGCGATGCTCAGGAACTGATTGGCTCGGGAGATTATGCTTCGGCGGCACCTTACTTGGACCAACTTGAGATAAGGTTTGCCGGGGAAGGGAACCCGGAAGTTGAAAAAATCCTCGAGCAGTTTGGATTTGTCCGCGGAGTCGGTTACCTTCAGAACTTTGGCAAAACAGGGGACATGGCCAATATGCAGAAAGCCGCCGATGCATTTGGAAAGTTTGCTGAGAAGTACCCACAAAACGAAAATGCGGTTTCCGCGATGCAACAGAGAACCACCTGTTTGCGGGCTCTGCAAAATTGGCCTGAGGCGGCTGCGGTGATCGAGGCCCTGCTCGATGAAAACCAGCCCTTCAAGAAAAAAATTGTTAAAAGAAGCGAGTTGATGAACCTTTATCACGGTAGGGCCCAATGCTACCATATTACCCAGAATTGGGCGAAAGGAGAGAGTGCTTTCCGGGAACTGCTCAAGTACGCCGATGCAGCCAAAGACGAAGACCGGGCTGCTTATGCGGTTTCCTGCTTGGCAGAAATGTTTGTTCAAAATCGCCGGATCAATGAAATTTTCCCCTTGCTTCCACGCTTGTCAGGAGACACCCCTGCACGCTTTGACCTTCGCCTTAATGTCAACCTGATGCAAGGAGCCGAAATCCTCAAGGAGGAGGAGAGGCATGTGGAGGCGTCCTTGCTCTATGCCCTGACCATGACTACCGAGGAGATTGTCAGTTTTTACACGACCCGGGAAGAAAGGCTTCAAAATGAAATCGACCGACTGGAGTCTTTTATTGTTACCCAAGGTCCCAGAATTCCACCTCGCCGTAAAACGGCTCTAAAAAATATTCAGAACGATTTGGCAATGAAGGCAACAAGTGCTCGCAGTCACCTGAAATTGGCCAAGAATACTCCCTCATTTACAACAGTTTTGCGATGGCGCAAAGCGGATAACTTTCAAATCACCAAGAGAGAATGGGAGTCATTTTGGGGGTTTTATTGGCTATACAAAGATTTCCCTGAGCATGAAATGGTGGAGAATTTTCTCTATGCTGCATTCGCTTCTGCCAATACGGTAAAATTCCGGGAAAAGTCAATCGAGCTAGGCGAGGAATATCTCGCTAACAAACAATTGCTCGCCTTCCGGCCTGATGTTACATTTATCATGGCCAATGCCTACAGGCAGGAAGCCCAAAACCAGCTGAAAATTGTTGAAGAATTGCAAACTTCGCTCGCTACTGTCGACAAGGAAAAAGCCGCTCAAGCGAAGCAGACTGCACAGGAATATTACGAGCGATTTTTTCAGTTGTGCGATGATTTTGTAGTTCTCATGCCTGATCATAAATATGCCCGGGAATTTATTGCCATGATGGGGGCAGAATTTTTCAAGCGGCGTCAATTTGAATCATTACTTGAGAAATTTGCAGGACTTAAAAACGGATCGATGGATCCACAGGCAGGTTTCATTAACAACGACGCTCTTCGAGGAACTGCCGCGATGGCCACCGCAAGTTACATGAGCGGCCTAGCCCTATTGGCGACTGGAAATTTTGACCAGGCTAAACCATTGCTCGGTTCGGTGGTCGGGGTAAGTATTGAGAACCTGCCTCTTGATGAGGCCGCATTGGATGAATTCTAAGTGATGATGGGCATGGCTAATCGGAACCTTTTTAGAGAACTCGCTATGCTACCCAATGTGCTTGTTTCTCTATTTTTATATCTAGCTTTCTGTTTATTCAGTGGTTGTGGAGGAGAGGATTCAGAAGAAGAAGCAGAAACGCCCGCTGAGGAGGTTTCATCTGATGTGCCTGTTTCAGATGAAGGCACTTTGACCGACCCAGTCGACCAACCGTCAACACCTATTGCCTCGTCTGTTCCGGAAAAGCAGGAGGATGCACCGAACCCGAATGGTATCTTTCTGCCTCTTTATGAGGAGAGCGGAGGGAAACAGGTTCCATCCCAACTAAATAACAATCCGGTTTACTCTAACGGAAAGGGCTACTTCATGTGGTCCAACGGGTCCAATTGGAAAATTTCCACCAAGTTGGGGGGAGGCCGGGTTATCTCGACCGGTGGTGAAAAACTGCTTGATCCATGGTCGGGGGGGGGCAGGGCAAGGCATGCACCTGATGAGGAATACACCAAGCAGGCAATGTTCCGATTGGCTGTGGCTTATCAGGGTTCAGAGGATAATGAAAATGCCATTCGGCTCTATCAGCAATTTGTTACCCTTTTCCCTGATGATAAAATGGTTGCTGAAGCCTATCTTGGCCTTGGTGACCTCGCCATCAGTGGGGTGAGCCCTGATAGCCAGCCCTCTTTTGAACAGATATCGGAAGCACAAAGAAATTACGCAATGGTGAGAGAAAAATCCCAGGCGATCGGACTGATTTCTGATTCCACCTTCAATGAGGGTGGACTTATCGAAAGAGTTGCGGAAAACCCGGAGGGCTACATTAATTACTTTTTCACCTTCGATAAGGACGAAAATGAAGTTATTTCCAAGGACGAGTTTGGTGCGATCCAAGCCAAGTTTCCGAACTTTTCCAGTTTTGAAACCTACGATCTGAGTGAGGATGGATCGCTTGACTTTGGTGAATTGTACGATGTGGCCGAATCGAGTTTATACAAAAGCCTCGAGCAGACTTACCAAAATTATGTGGAGAAATTTGGATCGATCGAAGGTGCTCAGATAGCTCAGGCCACCGAAAAAATTGGATTTGCACTGGAGAAACAGGGTAAGCCGTCCAAGATGCTCAGCCTCTACTACGAGGATATTAAAAAGTTCGGCAATGACCCTTCTAGCGTTGGAGTCGACGCAATTCTGAAAAAGTATTGCGATAAGTACAAAGAATATGAAGATTTGTTTGGCCTGACATTGGATCTCCTCCAAAAACTGCAAAATCCTGCAGAGCCCGTATCCTTCACCTTCAGAAATCGGAAAGGCATTGAAGAGGAAATTTCCGGCACTATTGAGGAAATTGTCAAAGATCGTAGTAAGGTACTTGCCCTCTTAAGTACTCTTTATGTTGGGATGGATCCGAAGATCTATTCGGATGTGGTTAAATACAGGGGGGCGATCTTCATCAACCCTGACTACGCGGCTAAATTTCAGGGATATCTCAAGAAATACAAAGAATATAACGACAACTTTCCTTCGGACTTATCGCCCCAAAAGGCTTTCGCTCGCTTGCTTGAAGAGGCGGTAGGCTCTGGTCAGAAAACTTTGGAGCTGAGAATGCGTGCGAATTTGGACAGGGTGGGCTCCCGTGCCGGCGGTGATTATAATCCGCAAAGTAGTGATTTTCCGGCGGCGAGTGCGGGTGTTCTGGTTTGGATGGCCGAGAAAATGCTCGCCCAAAATTCCCTTGGAGATGCAGTTTCCGCAATGGAAAGACTGGTTGACCTCTATGGCGACTCTGGCGGAGATTTCCTCTTTGATGCTCATTACCTGATCGGAAAAGCCAAAGAAAAGGAAAGGGACTATCTTTCGGCCGCGAGTAACTTTGATTCTGCCCTTACCAACTCCACCTGGCACCCTCAGGCAAATGATGCCAGAATACGCAGTGGCCATGCTTGGTTTGAGGTAGCCGAGGCAGACAAAGATCCGGAGTCTTATCAAAGATCAAGAAGTTCTTTTGAGGAAGTTAGAGGTGATACTGAAGCTAGCTTGGAAATGAGAGCTGAATCTGCATTCATGATGGGGGAGTGCATGAAGGCACAGAAGGATTATGCTGGTGCGGCCTTTCTCTTCCTAGAGACAACCCTCAACTTCCCCAGTGCCCTGAAGTGGGCGCCCAAATCTTTCGAGCAGGCAATCCGTTGTTACGAGCAGGCGGGGCAAGCGGATCAGGTATCGATGATTGAAAAACAATACACCGATTGGCAAAGAAAGTTCCTAAAATGAAATTTCCCCAGATATTTTCTGCCTTTTTTTGCTTAGTTTCTGTTGGTTACGCTAACGAGGATTACTTTCGCAAATTCGCAGGACCCATTCCAGTCAAGGCTCATTATACTTCTGGCTTGGCGGTTAAACCGATGGAGTTGCTCGGCATTGACCCGCAGAAAGGAATCATCTTTGCGAAGATGCAGGGTGGAGGAAGGATCGAAATGGAGCTTCGTGACCTTAAGCGTCAAAATATTGCTCGCTTCGAATTCGACTGGCCTAAAGCAGCCAAGGCGTATCTGAAATATCTTTCCAACGAACAGTATGACCCAAGGGTGCTCGATGCCCTGCGTCCGGAGGTTTACAAAGCTATGTTATTCCTTGATGTGCCTTATGAATACCTGCCCATTCATGATGATTGCCTAACTTATGTCAGAGGACTTCTGGGGATGGGGCAATTTGCGGAGGCTTTTTATGTGCTTTCTAGGTTAAATCTTTCCAAGCTGGATGACTTTGGTTTTCGCGAGTTTTCTGAATCAGCTCTTGAATTGTGCGGAAAAATGATTGCGGTTAATGCGTCTTCCGCAAAATCCTCCCGTGCCCTTTTGCAAAGGGTTACCATTAGAGATAACAGTGGTGATCATGAAGCGTATCTCAAACTGGCAGATTCTCTTCGGCAACAGGGGCTTTACACTGAGGCAATCAGTGAATATGCCCGGCTTACTCCCATCGTAAATAAATCAGCGGGCAGTCCTTACGGTAAAATTCTAGAAATCTGGCCAATCTATTGCTACATCAAGTTATACGAAATGTATGCGCCAGCAGCCAAAAAAGATAAGCGCTATGGTGAGGCGGCAGGTAAGATGTTTAACTCTGCAGTCCAGGGGCTGAAGAAATTGGATGAAGATCCTCCAAGTAGGCAAAGCAATGAGTTTTCCCTCTACAAGCTCATTCGTTCCCTGATCCGCATTCAATATGCACGCCGCTATGAAGATGCGGGCGATGAGTTGAAAGCTTCTGAATATTACCGTCAATCTGTGCTCGAGGTGACCGAAGGCATTGTCAATGCGAGGATAGGTCTCGATTGGTTGCCTGAGTCCCTAATGATGGCTGGAGATGCCTACGAAAAACTTGAACTCAATGAGGCTGCCAAAAATGTTTACAACCAAGTCGTGGTCTTCTTCAAAGAGACCAAGTGGGAGAAAATGAGTCAGGCAAGGCTCGACGCCCTCCCGCAGTCATGATCAAATCCTCATTGACCTAGTCAAATTTTCACACTTTTCTTACTCATATCGACAAATTATAAATTATGAAACTTGGTAAGCTACATATTCCCTCACTTTTTGTTCTAACCTACCTCTTCCTGTCCCCGGGAATGTTTGTCAGCCAAGCCATGGCTCAGGATACCAATCTTTTCGCTCAAGCATGGAACAACCTTGGGGCAACTTTCTTCATTGTCTTTCTCATCCTCATCCTCGCTGGCATTACTCTGATCATCTTCAACAGTATCGCCGTCCGCCGTAAGGCGTTTATCAAGGATGATGTAATTGAGCCTATCATGCAGGAAATTCAGAATCTAAATATCGAGGGAGCAAAGGCATTGTGTGACCAGTACAAACTTCCTGTTACCTCCATCCTTAAAGGAGGCTTGGAACGCATTCAAGATGATGAACTCGACATTGAATCTATTGAAAAAGGATTGGATGAGAATTCGGGTCTTGAGTTGGCCAAGCCCTTTACCTGGATTAACATGCTCAATACGGTGGGTTCAATTGCCCCGATGATTGGTCTTTTGGGCACGGTTGTCGGTATGATTGGAGCCTTTGCTGTTTTAACCTCTCAGGGAATGGGCGGGGAAGCGAGTAAGCAAATGGCGGGTAACATTGGTAGTGCTCTTTGGACAACTGCCGCAGGTCTGGTGGTCGCTATTCCCTGCCTTGTGGCTTATTTCCTTTTTAAAACAAAATTCGGTAATATCGTTGCCGAGGTCAATCAGGTTACTGGATCTATGGTTTTTACCTTGGTTCGTGCCGCCCGTGGTGGATTCGCTGAAGAAGGAGAAGCAGGCGGGGAAGAGTATTACGAAGAAGGTGGCTACGAGGAAGAGGCCGCTACCTGAGTTGTTTTTTCCGGCTAAGAGAAAGCAACCACAACGCTCCCTCTCATGGCAAAATTTGAAGTGCCAGATTCAAATGAGTCACCGGACCTGACTCCTATGATTGATGTGGTCTTCCTCCTGATCGTATTCTTCATGGTGGTCGCACAAAGACTTTCTGAGCAGTATATTGAACTGTCTGGCTTGCCGATTGCTGGTAATTCATCGGTGAAGGAAGAGCCTCCATCCCGCACCATTATCAGTATTGATGAGACACCTGCAGGGCAGAGATTTTATTGGGGGGAGCAGGAAATTGACATTTCGCAGATTTCAACAGCAGTTAAAAGAAATCCTGAATGGAAAGTATTTTTGCGCGTGCACCCTCAAGTTACCCATGCCGTCGTTCAAGACGCACTCAAGGAAATAGGTAATGGTGGTCAGGCAGATGTGATCTTTGCCACATTCAAAAGCGGAGGGTAATCGCTCTCTTTATCAATGGATACCTTCAAGAAAATATTGGATGATGTCGATGAGGTCGATTTAACACCGATGATCGATGTTACCTTTCTTCTGCTTATTTATTTCATGGTTACCACAATGATAAAGCAACCTGAAGCAGAGCTTTCTATTCAATTGCCAGGGAAAGCTTCCAACAGCGATATTACTCCTATGGAGATGCTCAAGGTGCGCATTGGAGATGATGGAGAGGTCTACCTGAACGGCTCCATGATTGAAGAGGGTATTGATTTAGAGATGCCAGATTTGGTGGGAAATTTGAAAACCCAGAAATCGATGCGCGATCAGCTCATTAACAGTGGTGCTAAGACCAAAGAGGAAGCCGAATTGAAAGTTGAAATCGCCTCCTCTGGAATTGCAGAACACCAGGCGGCCATCAGTGTGCTCAATGCTTGTGCAGAAGCCAAAGTATTTAAGGTTACATTTGCATTTAACTAGTGTGACGAGTTAATTCGTCGAATTACTGGAATGCCAGAATTGGTAAAGAAATTTTTACACACGCGTATGCGGGTAAATGATCTCGAGCAGACGCTCGAATTTTATCAGCGTGTTTTTGGCCTTGAAGTCACACGCAGACATGAGTCCCCAAGAGGTTCCAAGCTAGCCTTTTTGGCTGTGCCTAACAGCGACGAAGAGATTGAAATCACATATTTTCCTGGCTCCGGTCCGGTTAAGGTACAGGAAGATTTGATGCATTTAGCTTTTGAGGTCGAAAGTATGAAGGAGTTTCAGGGGCACCTTGATCGAATAGGTGTGCCTTTAAGCGATGGCCCCACACGTAGCTCATCTGGTTCTATCTTTGCCTTTGTGGATGCACCAGAGGGGTACGAGATTGAGGTGATCGAGCGACCCAAGTAAAACAGACCTCACGACCAATCGGATCCCATATCTTTTCATGAGATTCAAGCCCATAGCTATAGCTTTTTTATGGGCAATTCTTGCTACATCGCTCTTCCTGGAAAAAGCGTTTAGCAAACAAAGCAATGAACGCATACTTTTTGATGGAAAAAGCCTAGAGAACTGGTCCATTACAGATTTTGCAGGGCGGGGCGAAGTCAACCTCGATGGAAACGGAAGCGTGAGGTTGGAATTTGGAATCGCCCTTACCGGAATCCACTGGGTTGGAAACGAACTTCCTCGAAGCAACTATGAAATAAGGTGGGAGGCGAAGAAAGAGATGGGCTCTGACTTCTTTGGCTCGCTGACATTCCCTTTTTTAAAAAATCATGCGACCCTAATTTTAGGGGGTTGGGGAGGGGCTCTTGTGGGAATTTCCTGTTTAGATGGTTTTGATGCCTCAGAAAACGAAACGGCAACGGCACATCTCTTCCAGCTTAACCAGTGGTATGCTTGCCGCCTCTTAGTGACCACCGATTATTTTAGGTTTTGGGTGGACGATGAGAAGCTTATTGATTGCGAGGTGAAAGGCCGAGCGATTGATATGCGTAGCGGGGAAATCGAATTGTCCGCCCCACTCGGTTTTTGCACCTATGATACAACCGGGTTCATAAGAAATGTGGTTCTCCTAGATTTATCAGGAGAATGAGGGTTTTGAAAAACCCTAGTTGTTTTGTATGTAAGGGGAAATTACCGAAGAACGCCAATAGGAGTCTTTGGGTCTGAACATACGATTAACATTTTCTAAACTTTCAACCCTTCCTGGAAACCCAGAAACCTGTACATCGTATGTTTTAAAGAGCCAGTAATTTTTCTCATTCACATTGTACATTGTGTAACCCAAAACATCACAATTATTTTTTTCACAAGCATCACGCAAAGCTGCCGCCTTAAATTTTTGCTTAGAGGATTTAGGGATGAGGGCAAGAGCAGGTCCCAAAGCCGCGGCTGGGTTAAACATGCCACCACCGCTCGCAGAGGATCCGCCAAGTGTGCTGTCTCCACGACCAGAAATATCTACTCCCTCTGCAGTTTCGCTGGCACCGATTGTAAAGATTCCAAGAATCTCCATCCCCGAGGACTCCCCAGAAACTTTGGTGCTGCCCATAGGAATGTCTACTACATAGTCCCGTTTGGGTTCAAAAACACCCATGGGTCTACCGTCGTTTACAATATCTTGTGAGTTTTTAGCACAACCACACAATGTGATCACTGTAATAATAAGTAAATATCTCATAACTAAAACGCTATCATTAGATAATCTTCACTTCAAATGTAAATTTTTTTTTATTAGTAAACTTCGGAAAGATGCACCTTTTGAAAATAGCTGACGAAAACCTATTAGCTAGTTTGTTACCGATTCACTTCTCTCAATCGAAGCTGTCCGCAGGCTGCGTCGATATCATGTCCCTTTTCCATGCGCAGGGTAACCCGTGGAGGGTTTGCATCCTTAACGCGGTTGTAAAACATTTTTATACGATCGAGTGGAGGCCTTTTCCAAGTTAGCCCTTCTACACGGTTGTAGGGAATGAGATTAATCTTGGCATGCAAGCGGTTGGCATGCTCGGCCAAAAGGTCCGCTTGTTTGAAGTCATCGTTGACGCCATCGATTAAGATATATTCGAGAGTGATCATCTTCTTGCGTTCCTCAATAAACTGCTCGCAGGCACGAAGAAGCTCATCCAAGGGGAAACGCTCATTGATAGGCATGATTTTTTGACGGGTTTCATCGTCTCCACCGTGCAGGGAGATCGCCAGTCTTATTTGGGCCGGATATTTTGCGAGTTCTAAAATTTTTGGAGCTAACCCGCTCGTTGAAAGGGTTAAATGCCGGGCACCAATACCGAGCCCCTTGGGGGAAAGGATTTGGTCCAGGGCAGGAAGGAGGGCGGGCAAGTTGGCGAGGGGTTCTCCCATTCCCATGAAGACAAGGTTATCAATTCTTCGGTTTGCTTCGTTTCTTGCCATCAGGATTTGACCAACGATTTCACCCGTAGTTAAATTGCGTTTGAGGCCATCCAGTCCACTGGCACAAAATTTACAACCAATGGCACATCCTACCTGAGTGGATACACAAAGGGTTAAGCGCGAAGACCGGACTCCCTTGGTACCTTCTGTGGCTGGGATTAATACGCTTTCGATTAATTGATTGTCCCGAAGTTTCCAAAGAAGTTTTCGGGTGGTGTCGGACGATCCTTGAGTACGTAAAAGCTCCATGGGCACTAAGTCAAAATTTTGTGAGATTTCATCCCTGAGGGACTGGGGCAGATTCGTCATCTTGGACCAATCTAAACATCCATGCTCGAAGACCCATTTTCTTACCTGTTCCAAGCGGTAGGAAGGTACTTTGCCCATTTCCCATTGTTCATATGGCTTATCCAAAAGTAAAGGTATCACAATGAACCTATTGCACGAAGGTTGGGAAGATGGCAATCAGCCAAATAGATTCCTGCTTGCCGTTGAGCTAAAATGGGAAAAACATACTTGGAAGCATGACAGAATCTTTAGTAGAAAATACTTTATTACAGCTTAGCGAGGCTGGTTTAAGGGTAACCAAGCAACGGAAAGCCTTGTTGAGTACATTGGCGGATGCGGATAATCCTCTGTCTGCTGAAGAGACTCATGCCCAACTCGCTAAAGGTACTTGCGATTTGGTTACGGTTTATCGCTCCCTCGAACAATTTGAAAAGATAGGAGTGTTGCAACTAGGGGTGCGTGAAAATGGAACCAAGGTGTATTGTCTATCTCATGGTCATGATCATCACCATCATTTGACCTGTCGTTCCTGTGGACGGACCGAACGGGTTGATGTGTGTATGGGAGATGAGCTGGAAAAAGTTGGTCGTTCATTCGGTTATACTAAGCTGACTCATGTTATGGAGCTTTTCGGAAATTGTCCGGACTGTGTAAGCTAGGGTAATGAACCTGAACCTACCTGCCTAAAGAAAATTTAGTTTTCTTCAGGTTCTTCCTTGATTGCCCCCGTTTTTTTATAAAATATACATGTTTTTTAAATATTACATGATTTTTCGCATCCTTTTATCTCTGTCCTGCATCTCGATTTGTTCTTCAATTTGGGGTCAAAAGGACGAAAATTTAGAAAAAATTCAATGTGCTTTACAGGGCTTTGAAACATTCAAGAGCCCCAAGACACCAAAACTTCTCGTTTACTCCCATGCCAGTGGGTTTGCCCATAAATCTATACCAACAGGAATTAAGGCGTTACGGGAACTATCTAAAAAAACCAATGCCTTTGCAGTTGAGTTTTCAACATCTGTGGAAGATTTCACCACCAAGAATCTTTCAAACTACGACGGACTTATCTTCAACAATACAACCCGGGTTGAAAAAGCTTTTGTAACCGATGAGCAAAGAGACAGCCTGCTCAACTTTATTAAATCAGGCAAAGGGTTTAGCGGATTTCATGGAGCATCGGATGCGGGTATGCCTAAGTGGCCAGCGTATACGGAGATGATTGGAGGATGCTTTGATGGTCATCCATGGAATGCAGGAGGTACCTGGCCTTTTACAGTGGAAGACCCGGATCATCCTTTGTGTAAAAACTTTAGTTCTAGGACCTTTCAGTTTTCGGACGAGATTTATCAATACAAAGGATATGACCGGAAAAACTTACGGGTTTTAGTGAGCTTGGATTCCAACCAAAGTGGAATTTCCGGCAAGTCTCCCACGAATGATTACCCGGTTTCATGGGTGAAGTCGTATGGCAAAGGAAGAGTTTTTTACACGAACTTTGGTCATAATAAGGCAACTTGGTGGACTCCTTATTTATTGAAGCATTTCTTACACGGAATCCGCTGGTCGGTCGGAGAAATCGATGGGCCGGTTGCCAGCCTGGAGCTCACTTCAACCAAGTAAAGTTTTCAAATCATAACACTATAAAAACGAATCATCTATAATGAGTAATACAGAATCAGTAAGTAGAAGAAAGTTCATGGGGTCCGCAGCTCTTGCCGGAGCAGCGGTTTCATTTCCCAATGTGCTTACCGCCGAAAGCAAAGGGAAAGAAGTAATCCGTTTTGCTTTAATTGGTTGTGGAGGCCGGGGTAAGGGAGCCGCAGCACAGGTTATGAATTCCCCTCACAAGACCGAATGCGTAGCTTTAGCAGATGCCTTCATGGATACTGCAAAAGGGGCACAAAACTACCTAAAGCATGTCGGCCATGAGGATAAGCTTAAGCTTACAGATGATACCATATTTGCCGGTCTCGACGCTTATAAAAAAGTCATGGAGATGGATAATGTGGACTTGGTGCTTTTGACCACCTCACCGGGATTCCGTCCGTTGCATTTCGAGCATGCGGTAAACAAGGGAAAGCATGTGTTTATGGAAAAGCCTGTGGCCACGGATGGCGCAGGTGTGCGCCGGGTTTTAGCTGCCAATGAAGAGGCAAAAAAGAAAAACCTTATGGTTGCGGTTGGATTACAGCGCCACCACGAAGACAATTACATAGAGACCGTAAAGCGGATTCAGGATGGTGCCATTGGTGATCTTAATTATGCCCGGGTATTCTGGAATAGTGGGGGTGTCTGGACCAAAAAGAGAACTCCCAGCCAGAACGAGATGGAATACCAGGTGCGCAACTGGTTTTATTTCAACTGGCTCTGTGGCGACCACATTGTGGAGCAACACATCCACAACACCGATATCATCAACTGGATCAAGGGTTCCTATCCGATTAAAGCCAACGGCCATGGAGGTCGGCAAGTCCGGGGCAATCCCGTTAACGATCCCGATTGGAAGGAACATGGAGAAATTTACGACCATCACTTTGTAGAGTTTGAATATGCCGATGGGTTCCGAATGTATAGCCAGTGCAGACACATCAGCAATTGCTGGCAACACGTGTCCGAATATATCTATGGTTCAGAAGGACATAGTTCGGTGGGTGCTCACCACATTTTCCCAAAATCAGGTGATCCATGGCGCTATCCTGGTAAAAGAGTGGGCGGGCATCAGCAAGAGCAACTCAATATGATCGATTCACTCGCTAAGGGCGAAGTCTACAATGAGGGAGATTATGGAGCGAAGAGCACCATGACCAATATACTTGGCCGTTGTGCCACCTACTCGGGTAAGGAGATAAGTTGGAATCAGGCACTGAACTCTAAGGTTGAGTTATGTCCTGGTATTGATTCCCTGACCTGGGAGAGCGAGGCACCCGTTCAGCCTAATTCGGCTGGCGGCTATGATGCTCCTGTGCCTGGTAAAACTCGTGTGGTGTAATTCACGCCTTTCCAGTACAGATTTATTTGCGACCCTGAGTTTACTGCTCAGGGTCGCTTTGTTTTGACCCGAAGGAATTAAGCTTTAGCAAAGAAATTATGATACTTTCAGACGGAGCTATCCTGGATGCAATTGATCGCGGAGATATTGTGATCGAACCTTACGACCGATCCTGCCTCGGAACCAATAGTTACGATGTCCATCTCTCACCTCATTTAGCCTGCTATGTCGATGAAGTGATCGATGCCCGGAAGCACAACCAGGTGGAGCACTTTACCATCCCGGAGGAGGGATATGTGTTACGGCCAGGGCAGACTTATCTAGGCTCGACTCTCGAATACACTGAAACCCGCAGATTTGTGCCCTTTCTTGAGGGGAAGTCGAGTGTGGGCAGGTTGGGCATTGATATTCACGCAACTGCTGGAAAAGGAGATGTCGGATTTTGCAATCATTGGACTTTGGAGATTTCGGTCTCTCAACCAGTCAGGGTCTACCCGGGCATGCCCATTGGACAATTAATCTATTTCCTTGTAGAAGGAGAAGTGGAAGTGGATTACTCCAGCAAGGCCTCCGCCAAATACAACCAGCGATCTTCCCTGCCCGTTGAATCGATGATGTGGAAGAACGCGTTTTAGTGTGTAAGGACGAGAGTATTCTCCGCGATATTCTCGAGGAACATGCCCTCAATCCTTTTGGGCAAGGATCCATAGCAAAACCTACGCATACTGCGGAATGGATCAGCCCAAAGACTGGGAATATATGCCGGGTGCAAATAAGGCTGGAGAATGACCGACTGGTCGACTTGGTGGCAAATGTGCAGGGCTCTGCCATGGCAAAGGCATGTGCCTCAATCATGTGTGCTACCCTCGAGGGGAGTGAACTTAGGTCAACCCGATCCACTCTCGCTGAAATTAAGGAATGGGTTGAAAACGATAAATCTCCAGAAGAATGGGTTGGCGATTTAAAAGTTTATCAATCCATCGTGCAGTATCCTGAACGGGTTGATTGTGCGATGCTTTGCTGGAGGGCACTGGGCGAAGCTTTGGCAGACTAGGGGTTAGAAATTATTATATTTTCGGTATCCGCCACCCGATTTCCCCCAGCCTGAGCCTCCGAATGCTCTTTCTTTGCCATAGCGGTGGTGGGAATGAGCATTGATTAATTCATACCTTGATTCGGGCAGTTCCTTGATGAAGCGGCTTTGCATCAGCCGGACCGGCGTGCCTTTTTGGTTGGCGAGGGTAGGGAAGAGAAGATGCAAGGATCGTTCTGCACGGGTGGTAGCCACATAGAAGAGCCTTCTTTCCTCCTCAAGGTCGCCTTCGCCATCGATCGCACGCTTGTTAGGAAAGAGACCATCGGCCAGTCCGATAATAAAAACATGGGGGTATTCCAAACCCTTCGACTGGTGAATGGTGGAGAGCCGAATGCACCGTTCTCCCTGCTTGACCACCCGGTCACCGGATTCCGAGCTAAGCAAAACCAATTGAGACAACATTTCCGCGAGGCTTTCGTGCTTGGAAGCAAAGTCAATCAGGCTCTCTAAGTCCTCCTCGCGTCTGGGCCAATTTTCATAGGTGGCCCGAAGAAAAGTTTGATACCATCCGCTGATCGCTTCTTCGACCACAACAGAAGGTGCCGCATTTCCTGCTACCTCATGCACATGGGAGAGGGTGTCAGACATATCCTTCCAGTCATCGATCGCATCCTTGGGCACTTTAGCCAGGACCTTTTCATCACCAAGTGTTTGGCAAAATGATTTCTTGTTTTCGGCGGCAATCGAAGAGGCAATTTTCAGTAGTTTGATAGCGGTTTTTTCACCGACCTTGGGTAAGAGGCATGCGAAGCGCAAAAAAGCGGTGGTGTCTTTGGGGTTGGCCACAAACCTGAGCTGGGCGACCAGGTCTTTTACATGTGCCTGTTCAAAAAATCGTAAGCCACTGGTAATGAGAAAAGGGAGCCCCCTTCGGGAAAGCTCGACTTGCAGTTCCATCGCATGGTAATGGGCACGGTAGAGAATGGCAACTTGGTCGTAGTTGATCCCCGAGTCATAGAGGTCCTCAATTTTCGAAATGACATAATCTGCCTGCTGGTATGCATCTAAGGTAGGGATGACTTGAGGTAAATCATGATGAGGGCGTGATGCCTTTAATTCCTTGGTGAAACTTTTCTCTGCGGTCCTGTTTGCCAGGATGCCATTGGCAAGCTTCAGAATCTCCGGAGAGCTTCGATAATTGGTCTCAATCTTGTAAATCTTGGCCCCTGGGTGACGTTCGGGAAAGGAGAGTATCTGGTCGAGGTCTGCCCCGCGCCAGGTGTAGATACACTGAGCATCATCACCCACTGCCATGACTTGGTGGTTGGACGCAACACAGTCAACAATACGTGCTTGGAGAGAGTTTACATCCTGATATTCATCGACTAGTACATGGGAGAATCGATTCTGAAAATAGGATCTGGCATCCTCATGCTTCTCCATCAGATCGAGCCAAAAAACGAGCAGATCATCATAATCCGTGAGTCCACGGCTTAATTTTGTTTTGGTGTAGATTTCAGAAAATTGATCAATCTTGGTGATCAATTCTCGATTGGCAGGATACCTAGCCCGGGCAACTTCCTCAACATCCTTGCCCACATTGCGGGCAAAACTAATTAATCCTTTGATGGGCTTAGCTTTGGGGTTTTCCTTGGCCTTAAAAAAGTCAGGGTCTATTTCACGAATGACCTCATTAAGCAATGCGTCGGAATCCCCATCATCAAGGATTGTGAAACTTCTGGGAAGACCAATAAGGTCACCAAAGAGACGAAGAGCCTGACCGCCCACATGATGAAAGGTGCCCCCCAGGAAGCGATGGCCACCCACGCCTGTTAATTCCTCCACCCGTTCGAGCATTTGCTTGGATGCCTTATTGGTAAAGGTAAGCAGGAGAATCCCTTCCGGTGCAATGCCCTGTTCCAATAAGTAGGCTACGCGGTAGGTAAGAGTGCGTGTCTTACCAGAGCCGGCACCAGCTAGGACAAGGGCAGGACCAAACGGTGCGGTCACCGCTCGGTACTGATCGTCGTTTAATTCATTTTTAAAATCTATTTTCTGCTCAGCCGCAGGGTTGGATGCTTGTGGGGGTGGACCGAATAAATCGTCCTCTTCATCTTCATAGTCGTACATGATTAATTTTCCGAAGGATCACATTTATTGACCAGGGGAGCGAGGAAGTCTCGATGGACAACTTCGGGCTTTTTGCTCCACGAATGAATATTCAAAATGGTCTCATTGTCGGATCCAATGACTTGTTCAAGTTCATGGCTTGAAAAGCGGGTTATCCCCCGGGCAACGATTTTTCCTTGCGGGTTAATAATAGAAACAACTTCAGACCTCCCAAACAGGCCGCTTGAGCGAACGATTCCGCTGGCAAGAAGGCTGGCCCCTTTATCGAGAATGGCCTCGCATGCCCCTTGATCAATTTCGATCGAACCCTTGGGGCTCGGAAAAAAAGCCAGCCACTTCTTTCGCTGGTTAAGATCCAATCCAGCAGGTGCAAAAAAAGTGCCCTCTGCCTTGCCTTCAATAATCTGGGGCAGCCTGCCAGGCGTTTCTCCACTGCCAATAAATACAGCACAACCGGATTTTGTGGCCACTTTTGCCGCTTCAATTTTGGTTGCCATTCCACCCACTGCAGTGGAACTGGTGGTGCCTTCTGCCATCCCCTCTATCTCCGGGGTAATTTCACTGACGAAAGGGATGAGGACTCCAGAGCTAGCGTGAGTCATCAAGCCCTTTGCTGTGGTCAATATGATCAGTAACTCGGCGAAGCAAAGGGATGCGAGCAGGGCAGAAAGCACATCATTATCGCCAAACTTTAACTCTTCATCACTGACGGAGTCATTCTCATTGATTACAGGCACAACTCCGCGGGAAAGCAGATTATCTATTGTTTCATGCACCTTACGGGATCTTTTTTGCTGGTTGAAATCTCCCCGGGTAAGCAAAATTTGGGCAGTCAAAATGCCATGGTTGCTAAAGGCGGATTTCCATGCGTGCATCAACTCGCTCTGACCGATTGATGCACAGGACCGAAGCAAGGAAAGTTCGGTCGGCCTCGACTCAAGACCGAGCTTGCCCATACCTAAGCCGACCGCACCTGAGCTGACAACTATGACTTCCGTACCCTGCTGCTTTAATCGTTCTATGCCCGAACAAATCTGCGATATTCGTTCTCCCCGAATATTACCATCTCCAGCGGACAATAGTCCGGTTCCCAATTTAATCACCACTCTACTCATCCGAATGCACCTGTGAGTAAAAGATGGGCGAAAAATAAGCTAGGGCAATCTCAACCTCAAAGAGAATCGGATTTTTGAGGGAAGCAAAGAAAGGTAGCTCAGACTTTTCGTAAATCAGACTCTTTAGAGGACAATGCCTGATTGATTTCATTGACACTGTCATCCGTCAATTTCTGCACTTCCTTTTCGGCTCGTTTAAAGTCATCTTCAGGGAGTCCATCCTTCTGCAATGCCTTGAGTGCATCCAGCCCATCCTTGCGGGAAGCCCGTACTCCAATTCGACCATTTTCCGCAAATCCTTGGGCCATCTTGCACAACTCCTCCCTTCTTTCCCCGCTGAGTTCTGGGATGGGCAGGCGAATCAATTCTCCGGTAACAAGGGGAGTGATTCCGAGTTTGGCTTCGAGCAGTGCCTTTTCAATCGGGCCAACCGTTCCCTTGTCCCAAGCCTGAATTTGTATGGTGCGCGAATCAGGTGTAGTGATGGCGGCCACATCACGAAGTTTCATGCTTGAGCCGTAGACATCAACAGTCACGCCCTCAACCATGGATGGATTGGCTTTTCCAGTATGGAGAGTGGAGAATTCATGAAGGACATGATCGACAGATTTTCTCATGTCTTCATTTAATTTTTTAAAAACGGGTTCAGTTTCCATAAATAAATTGGGTTTGTTTGAAGGTTGGGTTACTGGCAAGTTACATTATGATACAATAGTACCGATCGGCTCTCCGCAAACTGCCTTCCGAATCGATTCTTCTTCCTGAAGATTGAAAACAAGGATGGGCATTTTATTGTCCATGCAAAGGGAAAATGCGGTCGAATCCATAACAGAGAGGCGCTTTTCCAGACAGTCCATGTATGACAGGGCAGAAAATTTCGACGCGTCGTCAAATTTGTGGGGATCTTTATCGTAAATACCGTCCACTTTGGTTGCTTTGAGGATAATATCCGCAGAAATTTCGCTGGCCCTCAGGGCGGCGGTGGTATCGGTGGAGAAGTAGGGATTTCCAGTGCCGGCTACGAAAATTACAATCCGCTCTCTTTCAAGGTGCCTGATCGCCCGGCGTTGAATGTATGGTTCGGCTAACTTATCCATCGGGATTGCACTTTGAACACGCACCACTGCCCCCATCTTTTCGAGACGGTCCATCAAGGCGAGGCCATTGATCACCGTGGCAAGCATTCCCATGGAATCTCCAGTGGTTCGATCAATCCCTTTGTCGGCACCCTGTAGACCTCGAAAAATATTTCCTCCACCCACAACCAAACCGACCTCAACCCCCATATCCGCAACCGCTTTGACCTCTCCACAGATCTTTTCTAAAGACTGGGCAAAAATTGGTTCACCTGCACTCCGACAGCCAAGGATTTCTCCACTTATTTTTAAGATGATGCGCTTGTACTTGGGTTTGGACATAATAGGATTAAATTGAAAATGTAGTTCCTTGACTTCAGCGTGCTAAGGGGCTAGAAGACAGACCTTTAGCCTGGTGGTGTAATGGTAGCACAGAGGTTTTTGGTACCTTTAGTTGGGGTTCGAGTCCCTGCCGGGCTGCCACTCAATTCTAGCACATTAAAGAAGGTGAGGGGCACGATAATAGTTACTGCTCAAAAGGGTCAAATGCAGGAGGCGGAGGAGGGGAATCAAATGGGTCGGGCTCATTTCCTTCCTGACCATTGCTGTCTCCGGAATCGTCAAACGGATCAAATGTAGCAGGAGGTGGCGGAGGAGGAGGGGTACCAAAAACATCTTCGAGTGGAACTTGGGATGAAGCTTCTTCGTTGTCCGGTGCCGGACCTTCTGCAAAAGGGTCAAATGTGGGCGGGGGTGGCGGTGCTGCAGGCAGTTCACCAAAGGGATCAGTGCCCCGTGGTGATGGCGATGGAGGAGGTGCATTCGGTGTTAATTCCTCGTTCGCTGGGGCGGGGGTAGGTAAAGATGCCTCATCGAACGGGCTACTTGGACTGGATGCACTGAACGGATCAAAGGAGGGGGCAGGCGGTGGGGCGGTGGGTATGTCCGCTTCAAGTTCCGGCACGGAGGACTCGGAGACGGGCAGGACGGTTTCAGGTTGTGAGGTTTCCGCGGTGATGTCTCCGTTTGGAGTGGGAGGGGGAACATCGGTTTCGTCAGCATCAGAAGGAAGTTGATCGGCGGGCGGAGTCGGGCCGGTTTGATCCGCAAGTGGTGTTTCTTCCACCGCTTGGGCAGGTTCCTCTGCGGGTTGTTCTAGCTCTTCCTGAGGTTGCACAAAAGGAGGAGTGTTGTCAGGCTCAGGTTGATCTGAGGGGGGGGGAGAATTATCTTTAGTTTGGATGGGTGCAACAATTCGTCTCCCTGAAAGCAAATCTTGCACGGGCACACCATCAGTGAAGCGGATTTCGGAAATTTTCTCCCCCTGTTCGTTCCATTCGGTACAAATACCGTGCTCTAAGTTATTTTTAAAGTTGTAGTCAAACTGTTGCTGTCCGCTTGCAAACCAGCCCTTGGAGTTCCCCTCCATCTTATTATCAACAAACTGAGCTGAGAGCCTTTTGCGTCCGTTCTCATACCAAACCGTTCGGTTGCCGTGCTGCTCGTCTCTTTGATAAAATAAACCAACTTTCTGCTGACCGTTGGGGTACCATTCGCTCGATGGCCCTTCCCTTAGACCATGTCGATAAATCGTAGAAGATTTTTTGGTGCCATCAGGATACCATTCGAGCATTTCGCCGTGTGGTTTGCCAGACTTCATGGCAACTTCGAAAATTTTTGCACCATTGGGATGCCACTCCGATTTTGTTCCATTCAACATACCGCCTTCGTAGCTTTCTTCGAATTGCAGTTCACCAGTGATTCTGTACTCACGGGAGATGCCTTCCCTTACGCCATTTGAATATTCGATGACAGTCCTTTTTCTACCGTTGTAGAAAAATTCAGTGGTTTCTCCATGACGCTTGCCTTCTTTCCATGATGAAACTGACTTTGTCGGACTTTGTTCGAATGTCTCAATGGCTCGTCCGGTGAAAGGGTCACCTATTTTGGTGGAATTGGTTTCTAAATCTCCACCTTCCCTAATGACTCCGGAAGAATCTACTTCAAGCCAGTGAAGCATAACCGTATTTTCGGCGGAGAAAGAAGAGCCTCTTGTGGAAATGCTTGATTTGGAACAAGAGGCAATAAGGGCGAAGAAACCTAAAAGGAGGGTCAAATGAAAAGACTTATTCATAAGAAAAGTAATGACTTTGCCCTTTCGCTGTGGCAAGCGGTTTCTTAGGGTTTTAATGGATCCTCAATTAGGGATGGTGACTGTCCTACTTTTAGGAAAGCTCTCCGGGATAGATTGGTCAATTTTCTTCTGTTGGGTAGAGGAATTCCTGCAAATCCCTACGCTGTTTTTTGGTCGGACGCCCAATCCCCTTTTTAGTCATGATAGTGGGCTTAATCGCAATTTTTTTTTCAAGTGCCAATCTTTGTTCATCAGGCGGGGTTAGGTCTTTAAAAATATTCTGAGCCAAACTCGCAGACAATCGGCGTGGAGCCAGTTCAATCACTTGAATTTTTTTGGTCAATGGGCCCATCTTTACGGATAAAATATCCATCGGCTTGATTTCCTTGGACGGTTTGATTGGGAATCCGTCTAATTTTACCCAGTTCTTTTTGCATGCCTCTGTGGCAAGGCTTCGGGTTTTGTAATGTCGAGAAACCCAGAGCCATTTATCGACACGCATCAGATTATCTCCCAGTCTTTAGAGAGCCATCAAACAGGGGGTAGCTATTCGGATCGATCAAGAATGCGTGCACGGAAAAGCTCTTTTTTAAGAAAGGTTCGGTTGCTCTCATTGCCTTCAGTTGCGGACATGGGCGAAATTTCCAAAATAAAGGAAGCATCGGATGAATGAAAGAAATCTGGTTGGAGGCTGGGAATAGGTGCCAATTCCTGCCCAGTTTTCGGTGGTAGTTGTAGAAAAAAGGATTCAGCCTTCTCCCAGTTAAGGTAAAGCCATCCCAGTCCAAGTCCGGATAGTAGGAGAACCGCGAGGAGGGTGAGAGATCCAACCAAGCTGGACGGGTTGGAGGAAATTTCGGGCTCTACCGCATCCCGCTTTTTCTCGATCAGGGTGCCAATGAGAATGGAAATTTCATAAAGGAAATAGAGGGGAATGGTCAGAATGCAAAGGCTCACAGGATCACCGCCGGGAGTAATCAGTGCCGCAGAAATCATCAAGATGACCAGTACAATTCTTCTACTTGAGCGCAGACTGGAAACAGACAATAGACCGATGCGGATGAGTAGGATCAAAACCAGGGGAAACTGAAACGCCAGTCCGACGGCGAAAGTCATCCAAATTACTGTGCTGTAGTAATTTCCTGCCTCGGGGCGGTAAATTTCCAGTCCCAGGACATTAAAGCTGAAATCGATAGTAAAAGCCAAGGACAGAGGAAGGATGAAAAAGTAAGTCATTCCTGCCCCGGTAAGAAAGAGCAGGGTCGAAGCGATGCAACCGGGAAAAAAGATCTTTTTCTCCTTGGGGGTTAGCCCGGGGATTACAAACCCACTTACAAAGTAAAGCATAAAGGGGAGGGAGATGCCCAGGCCGCCGAGGAAGCAAATTTTCATAGCGATGAAAATGGGGGAGTAGGAACGGATTACCTGCAACAAATTACGATCCTTCCCTCCGGCAAAATGAATAAGTAACCTGAGCCTGTGCTGAGGGTCAGCAATTCCCCAGCGGATCAAGTCTCTCTCGGTGGCTTGGGCCAACTCGGTAAGCCCGATACCCTGTTCTTCAAGCGTGGTGCGATACTGGGAAAGGCCACTAGATTCCAAGTCGATAGCAATGCCGCCGAAATCATGAACCGCAGAGATCAGGGGTCTTTGCAGCAAGCGAACCGATTCATCCAAAAATACGGCAACGGTAATACAGCCCAAAAGAAAAACGACCACTACTTTGAGGATGACCCAACGCATCTCCTCAAGATGCTCAAGAAAATGCATTTTATTTGGGTCAGCCTTACCTTTTTGCTTCTTGGCTAATGCACCCACGAGCCCTCTTTTCTTAAAGTGCTCACCAAAAGTCTTGGGCTCATCGTGATTGGATGGATCGGTCATGCCAGATAAATTTACGAGAAAGGTTTCGGGTAGGTAAATGATCAATTCTGATGAAAAAAGAAATGATGGTCTAGCTTGGAATCAGATCAATCCCTCAATATTTGGAGAAGCAAAGTTGCCCAGATCGTTTGATCGTGGTTCCACATGCAAATAGGTAAGGAGTGCGTCCGGGAAGGAATTGTAAGGCATTCTCGTTGTCAAAGTGCTCCGTTGACAACAGGCTCAAATATTTAGATATTCATCGATTTGTTATTTTAAACGCAATTGAGATTATTCCCCTGTCGGAGAAAAGTTTCTTTCCTTAAAACATAAACCAATCACTCAGAAATGGCCCAAAAAAAGAAGACTAAAACAGCTAAAGCCAAAGCGGTTAAAAAAGCCCCTGCCTCCAAAGCAAAGAAAACAAAAGACACCAAGTATGTCTACGATTTCGGGAAGAAAACGGACGGCGATGCCAAGCAGCGTGAGCTACTTGGGGGGAAGGGTGCCAACCTTGCTGAGATGGCCCGCATCGGGCTTCCGGTTCCTCCTGGATTTACCATTACCACAGAAGTTTGCACCTACTACTACGCCAACAAAAAGTCCTACCCAAAAATTTTGGATGCACAGATTCGTGAGTCGGTTGCCCTGATGGAGAAGCAGTTGGGCAAGAAACTGGGTGATTTGAAAAAGCCTTTGCTGCTGTCCGTCCGCTCAGGTGCCCGCGATTCGATGCCCGGGATGATGGACACGATCTTGAATTTGGGCTTGAATGATGAAACGGTCGAAGCACTCGCCACTTCTTCAGGCAACGAGAGATTCGCCTGGGATTGCTACCGCAGGTTTATTCAAATGTTTGGTGATGTGGTCATGGGTGTGCAAAAACTGCCTTCGGAGGATCACGATCCATTTGAGGAGGTAATCGAAAAATTCAAAGCCGAAATCTTTCCCAAGGAAAAAGGTGAGGTGGATGACTCAAAAATCTCCGCATCGCAAATGAAAGAACTTGTCCAGCGTTTTAAGTCTCTTGTCAAAAAGCGCACCGGTAAAGATTTCCCCACCTGCCCATGGGAGCAACTTGAGGGCTCTGTGGGTGCCGTATTCAGTTCCTGGATGAACGACCGGGCCATTGTCTATCGCCGTAAATACGGAATCCCTGCAGAATGGGGCACCGCGGTCAATGTACAGGCTATGGTTTTCGGCAATACCGGAAAGAAATCAGGTTCCGGCGTTGCATTTACCAGAGACCCTGCATCGGGAGAAAAGGTTCTTTACGGAGAATTTTTAACCGATGCACAGGGGGAAGATGTGGTTGCAGGTGTGCGTACGCCACGCCCGGTTGCCCAACTCCAAAAAGTTTTACCTAAGCCCTTCAAGGAGCTAACCGCTGTCCAGAAAAAATTGGAAAAGCATTTCAAGGACATGCAAGACTTCGAGTTTACTATCGAAGACGAAAAGCTTTACATGCTACAGACCCGCAACGGCAAACGTACAGGTTTGGCGGCGGTGCGGATCGCGGTGGAAATGGTGAAGGAACGCTTGATTGACTGGAAGACCGCAATTAAGCGCGTACCCGCTGATCAGTTAGACCAAGTGCTATCTCCGGTTTTTGATGCCGCTGCCCAAAAAGCAGCAGATACGCTTTGCAAGGGCTTGCCCGCGGGTCCTGGGGCAGCTTCGGGTCGGGTTTGTCTCAATGCCGAGCGTGCAGTGGAAGCGGCCAAGCAGGGTAAAGTTCTGCTTGTTCGTCAGGAAACATCTCCCGAGGACTTGAGAGGCATGATTGCCGCAGAAGGAATCCTCACCGCTCGTGGAGGGGTTTCCTCTCATGCAGCTTTGGTAGCACGCCAAATGGGTAAAGTATGTGTCTGCGGGGCTGCGGAATTAGAGATCGACTATCATTCACGCACCGTCAAGGTGGGCAAGAAGACTTTCAAGGAAGGTGACTTTATGTCCATTAACGGAACCACCGGTGAGGTTTTTGGAGGAGAGCTTAAAACGGCTCCCTCTGAAATAATTCAGGTATTGATTGATAAGAAATTGAGCCCCAATAAGAGCCGGGATTTCCATAACTTTTCCAAGTTGATGGATTGGTGTGAGCAAGCGACAAAAATGAATGTGCGCACCAACGCCGATTCTCCCTCACAGGTGGCCAACGCGGTGGCTTTTGGTGCCAGCGGGATTGGGCTTTGCCGAACCGAACACATGTTTTTTGAGGGGAACCGAATTGACGCCATGCGCCAGATGATCCTTGCAGATGATGAGAAAGCCCGCCGTGCGGCCTTGAAAAAACTGCTTCCTTTCCAGCGTAAGGATTTCACGGGCATCTTCAAAGCATTGGAAGGCCGCCCAGCGACCATTCGTTTGCTTGACCCTCCCTTGCATGAATTCCTTCCTCACGACCAAAAATCGCAGCGCGATCTCGCTAAAAAGCTCGGTGTAAGTCTGGCTTCTGTGAAACGCAGGGTGGAGGATTTACATGAATTCAATCCAATGCTTGGCCATCGCGGATGCCGCCTGGGTATTTCCTACTCTGAAATCACTGAAATGCAGACTCAGGCAATTATTGAGGCTGCACTGGCAGTACAGGAAAGTGGAATCGAGGTGAATCCGGAAATTATGGTTCCTCTGGTTGGCTTTTCAAAAGAACTTGAGCTTCAGGTTGAGGTCATTCATGAAACCGCCAAGAAGGTTTTTGCTGCCAAGGGGAAAAAGGTGAAATATTTGGTTGGTACTATGATTGAGATTCCACGGGCTGCTTTGGTGGCCGATGAGATTGCCAAGACCGCTCAGTTTTTCAGCTTTGGTACAAACGATCTCACACAGACCACGCTTGGAATGAGTCGTGATGACTCCGGTAGTTTTCTTCCGAATTATACCGAGCTCGAGGTTGTTTCGGCCAACCCGTTTGCCAGTGTGGACCAAACCGGGGTGGGTCAACTCATGGAAATTGCGGTCAAAAAGGGAAAATCATCCCGTCGTGGAATTAAGCTTGGTATCTGCGGAGAACATGGCGGCGATCCATCCAGTGTGCGCTTTTGCCACCGGATCGGCTTGAACTATGTAAGTTGCTCTCCTTTCCGCGTGCCTACCGCTCGTCTGGCAGCAGCTCAAGCTGCAGTCTCCTAACCCCTAACTTGGATTCTTCTTTTAGCAGGGTTCGGGTGCAGAGGCACCCGAACCCTGTTTGTTTGAAATTGATAGGGTGGCTGTCCGATGTTTGAAGTAAAGGAAAAGCCAAAATTAGTTGAGCGGGCATACTTGATATCCTGTATCCAGTCGGAAAAAGAGAGAGGAGAAGCAGATTCGCTGCTGGACGAACTGGACGAGTTAACCCGCAACCTGGGAATTGGTGTATTGGGCAGAAAGGTCATTCGTATACGCAAAACCTCACCCCGTTTCATCTTGGGAAAAGGAAAGGTCGATGAGGTTCTCGATGAATTAAAAGAAAGCCAAGCCGATGTGCTAATTTTTGATAATGAGATTTCACCAGCTCAGCAAAGAAACTGGGAGACGGAAAGTAAGATTCTGGTAATCGACCGCCATGAAATCATCTTGGATGTGTTTGCGGAAAGGGCCCAAACCAAAGAAGCGAAATTACAGGTTAAATTAGCACGTTTGGAATATTCGCTACCCCGGTTGCGCCGTGCATGGACTCATTTGAGTCGTCAACGCGGCGGGGGAGTCACGCAAAGGGGGGAGGGCGAGGCCCAAATCGAGTTGGACCAGCGTATGGTCCGTGATCAGATCGCCGCCACCCGTCGAGAAATCATTCAGGTGTCCAAGCAAAGGCAGGTAGGGCGCTCCCGCAGGCAACGACTACCCCTGCCTTCGGTGGCGATTGTTGGTTATACAAATGCTGGAAAATCCACCCTTTTGAATACTCTTACCGGGGCAGAGGCGCTTGCAGAAGATAAACTTTTTGCCACCCTTGACCCGACGAGCAGAAAGTTAAAGCTCGCCTCGGGGAGGATGGTGGTACTAACAGATACGGTCGGCTTTATTCGAAAGCTTCCCCACCGTTTGGTCGATTCTTTTAAGGCCACATTGGAGGAGACCTTGGTTTCCGATTTGATTCTGCACTTAGTGGATCTGTCCAATCCTGAATATGAGTCCCAGATGAAAACCACGGAAAAAGTGCTTGAGGAGTTGGGGGCTGGGGAGAAAGAAATAATTATCGTCTACAATAAAATCGATTCATTAGAGAACGAAACGGAAATCCTCTATGCTAGAAGAATTGCCCCATCTGCTGTTTTTCTAAGTGCCAGAACAGGCGGAGGACTTGCAGACCTGCTCGAACAACTTGAGGAAACCTTTGCAGGTCAGCGGTCGACTTGCGAATACCTTATCCCACTTAACCGCTATGACTTGGTGGCAAGATTGAAATCTCAGGGTGAGTTAGTCACCGAAGAAACCACCGAAAGTGGATACTTGGTCAGGGGGGCACCCAGAGGAGACCTCCACCAACTCCTTGAAGGACTGCGGGAAAGCTAGATTCTAATTTTCTTTGGATTGGTTGCGAAGGTAATCAACCAAGGTTACCCGGAACATACCAGCGGCTAACCAAAATACTCCAGTCATACAAAATGAAGTCATGCTGGACACAATATTTACAGCCAAAGGATCTTGAGAGGGCACATGGGGAATGAGCACTTCTCGCATGAATAAAAAGAAGATCACGGAAAGAATGAGGTCGATGACCACACCTTTTTTGGAAATGAGCTTTGGGGCTGACGGTTCTTCAGTCATGGGTGTATAGGATGGAAGGAAATTAAACGAGGTCAATTCAATCTAGTAATCAATATGATGAGCGGCGAGTAGCCGTTTCTTAATCTGATCAATTTCCAGGTCTTGTAGCACTTTAGGTTGTATGCGATTTAGGGGCAGGGCAGGTAGGTGCTCAAGGCTCTCCGCTAGACAAAGGTTGCGATTTGCTGAAACCTCATCCACCCGGTCAATCGGGGTGAAATGGGGGGCGCCGGCGACAACATCCGGGTGTTTTTCAATGATGTCCTTAATAACAAGTACCGCTTCCGCAAAACGATCCAATTCTTTTTGGGTGTAGCTTTCGGTGGGCTCGATCATCAAGCCAAATACCTCAGGGAACGCAACTGTGGGAGCATGAAATCCAAAATCAAGAAATAGTTTGCCAACCTGAGGAATTGCTTGGCTCTTGGCAATTCCCACTTTTTCCAACCTCTCAAAATCATCATCGCTCAGGGTGAGAATAAATTCGTGCATTCTAGGGACTTTTCCTGCCCGGGATGGCAGGGTGGGGTAGCGGGTGCGCAACCGGTCAAACAGGTAGCGGGCCGACAGAACCGCTATGGAAGACATTCTGGGAACTCCCTCCCTACCCAACCGTAAGAGGTAGGCGTAGGCACGAACCTTATGACCAAAATTTCCCCAGTTCCGATGGAAGGTGCCAATACTTCTGGCCGGGGCGAAAGAACGAAAAACTCCCTTCTCATCTTTATAAATTTGGCGCCCGGGCAAAAAATCGACGAGGCAATCTGAAACCGCTACAATGGCGTCCCCGGGACCGCCCCCACCATGAGGAATTGTCCATGTTTTGTGTAAGTTATTGTGCACAGCATCCACTCCCAGTTTTCCCAAGTCCACGATGCCGGCAATGGCATTCATATTGGCACCATCCATGTAGACTAAACCACCTGCTTGGTGAACTTCGCTGGCAATTAAGGAAAAATTTCCTTCAAAGATTCCAGAAGTATTGGGATTGGTCACCATAATTCCGCAAAGGTTTTGTCGGTGAACGGCCAATTTTTTGCGGAAATCATCGAGATCAATCATGCCGAGTTCATTGGCCTCCAGGTAGACGATGCCCGGTCCATAGCCAGCCGTGGCAGCCGTCGCAAAGTTCGTGCCGTGGGCGGATTTGGGAATCAGTACAATGTCCCTGTGATCTTCCCCTTTGGATTTATGATAAGCTTGAAACAGTTTCAGACCGACCAATTCTCCCTGTGCTCCCGCAACGGGCTGCGTGGTAACTCCGGCCAGTCCGGTGATGGACTTAAAGGATTCCTGAATTTCATAAAGAATTTCAAGGGGGCCTTGCACATCTTCTTCCGGAGCCTGAGGGTGAACTTGGGCAAACCCTTCCAATCCAGCTGCCCAATCATTGAGTAGGGGATTGTATTTCATCGTGCAGGAACCCAGTGGGTAGCAGCCATCGTCTGGGCTTACATTTAAACTGGCTAATTGCTCGTAGTAGTGAAGCAGTTCATCATGGGTGAAGCTGGGCATTTGAGCAGGCTGGGAGCGTAGAAGCCGCTCCGGAGCACTGGCTTCATCTTGCTGGTCTGATCTGGCAGGAAAATGGTCGAATAGAAATTTCCTTAGCAGGTCCAAAGATTTTTCATCATGGACATCAGAAAAACTTAATTTGTAAACCTGACCGTCATAATCCGGTAGTCTGTGGGATAGATTAACGCCAAAGTGTAGTCCGTATTGATTGGCTTTCGAGGCCAAGTCTCGGTCTGGATCATCCACAACTACCAATAAATCATTGAACGACGGAGTATTGGGAAAGGCGAGCCTGATCCCATCGCGTTGCCGGACCCACTCCGATGCTTGCTGGCGTGCAGCGAGAGCTTTTGAAAGTGAATTTTTGAGGCCAATTTCACCTTTAGCAAGTAGATTGGCTCCCGCGAGGGTAGCTAAAAATGCCTGGTTAGAGCAGACATTGGATGTCGCTTTCTCCTTGCGTATGTGTTGCTCGCGCGTGGAGAGAACCATGACAAAGCAGTCACGCCCCTGGGAGTCCTTTGCCTTTCCAATGTAGCGGCCTGGTGTATTTCTGAGATCTTTTTTCGCTTGCTCGTTGTACCTGCACCCGAACAAGCCTAATCCTGGCCCTCCAAAGGATGGGGGAATCGCAAGGTGCTGGGCTTCACCAGCGATAAAATCCACTCCTCTTTCTCCAAATTCAGTCGGCGGCTTTAACCCTCCAGTCGCGAAGTGCATGGGGTCAATGACCGCAATGGTGGGGATATCCCACTTCGAGGCAAGGTCCGCTAATCTGTCCACATCCTCGAGCAAGCCAAGAGCATTGACCTGCGGAAAAACAAAGGCTGTTATCTCTTCATTTTTTTCTTCGAGTAATTTCTCCAGGTGGTTGTAGTCGAGCGTCCCTGTTAGGGGATTGAGTGGAGATGAGTAAAAATGCAGGTCGGTTCCCTGGGCATGGGTTTGAAGGAAGGAAATGTCTTCAGGAAATAATGTGGCAGCGAGCAGGACATGCCCGTTGCGCTTTCTTGATCTTCTGGCACAGCCCACCGCTTCAAAAATCGCAGCAGACCGGTCGTACAAAGATGTGTTAATCGCTTCAAACCCGGTCAGAGCGGAAAGGACACACTGATAAATCCAGTGAGTAACCAAAGTGCCTTGGCTGCGTTCAGGTTGGTAGGGAGTGTAGGAAGTGGTAAGCGGTCTCATTTGAGACACTTCGCTTACAATGGGGTGAACCTGCCAGACTGGCAGTAAATCCCCGATAAATGAAGGGATCACTTTTGATTTGCTGGCTACTTCAAGGAGTTTGTCAGTCGCCTCTTTGTATGAAAGCTCTCCCTGAAGATATGGATTGCCATTGAATCGGCACTCATTGGGCAATTGCGAAAAAAGTTCCTCCAAGCTACTTAAGCCAACTTGAGCAAGCATCGCTTCGATGTCTTCTTGGGAAGCAGAAATATAATGGCGGGCCATTTCCCTCGGGTATTCATCCGGCACATAGGGCAGATGGGGTATCCGGGATGAGGAATGATCGGGTTGAGTAAGAGAGGAATTCATGGTGATTTAGAAACTATCCATGAGCAGACTTTCGATGAATGCAAAATCATTCACGTGCACAAAATTTCCCGTTTGCGGTCAGGAAAATAAAATTGCTACTGCCCGATGGGTCGTCCGTTTGCCCAAAAGTTTCTCTCCGCTACCTCACCATTTACATCGAAGAAAATCTCCTCACCATGAAGACGACCATTGAGAAGGTTGACCTCACCCTGAGGCTGTCCCTGGTCATTAACAATTCTCATGGACCCTGAGAAGGGAATTTCGGTTGTGCGGTATTGAATGGTATCAATGCCATCAACTAGGTCCCTTATAAAAAATATTTCAGCCTCAGAAACTGTACCTTCCCAAGTAGGCATTGTAGTATCACTCTCAGCGTCTGCGTCAAAACCTTTAGTAGAAGTATTTTTAATGCTAGGCATTCTTTTTTCTTCTGCAGTGGAGATGTCGCCACCTTCTAGATCGGGTAAAGACACATTGAGTTGAGAGGATTTATGGTGAGTTGCCTCTGTTGATTCTGAATAAGGTTGCTCTTTAGAGGAGGAGGAGTCTAGTGCTTCGAATGAATCTTTCGCTTTAAACTCGCTAGATGAAGGAGGCGGAACTGCGGACACATCGGAAGCCACTTGATCGGATTTTTCGTGTTTATTTAGCGTGGGAGGCAAGATGACGGGGTCGTTCAAAAGAACCCCCTGATGCCAAGTTCCTTCAATAATCGCACCATTTTCTAGTGTTAGCGTTCCCTTTCCATGTTGCCGATCATTCAACCACTGACCTTCATAAGTGGAGCCAGATGATGAACGAAAAACACCGTATCCGTGCCTCTTGCCAGATAGAAAATCCCCCTCGTAGTGAGCACTGTCGGCCCAAGTGTAGGAACCTTTCCCTGACCTGTGATCTTCTTGGTATTCCCCCTCGTAACTATCACCGTTTGACCACAAAAACCTTCCATCTCCGTGGCGCAGATCGTTTATGAAATTTCCATTAAAAATAGAACCATCTGGCCATTTGTAGATTCCAAAGCCATGCTTTTGGTCGATATGGTTGAAATCCCCATTGTATGTGCCACCAACGAGTTCCAAGGTGCTTTTCCTGCCAGAATTACAACCTACCCCGAGGAGGCATCCAAGACTCAAAAAGACAAGGTTAATAAATGACATCTGAATTCATCCAAATCGATCAACTGGATTCGTGCAAGTGCGTAAATTAAAAGTTTTACAGTGCTAGTTGAGCCTTAATTGTTTGCCAGACTAGGACAAATTAAGGATAAGCATTTACTACAAAGGAGAGGTGGCAGAGTGGTCGAATGTGCCCGACTCGAAATCGGGTGTGCTGAAAGGTACCGCGGGTTCGAATCCCGCCCTCTCCGCCACCTGATTTCGACTATTTCTTCTGGTCGTAGAAGGCGTTGATTTTGTCCGCCACATCTTGAAAAGAGATATCTGCGGAATAAATAATTTTAAATTCTTCTATAGCTCGCTCAGGCAACTGCATAGCCTCGTAACAGCATCCAAGCTCGTAAATAGCGGTCTTTTTCCTTTCATCCATTATCTGAATTTCATTTTTGAGTGAGTTCAACTGTTCCACGGCTAGGTCGAAAAAACCTTTTAATCGATACGCCTTCCCAAGAAACAAAATCGCATCAAGCCGCACTTTAGCATTTCTTTGAGCGAGCTGGAAATGGGGCAGGCAGTCGTCAAAGAGTTCTTCATCAAACAACAGGATGCCCAATTCGTATCTGTATCCGTAGTCATTGGGATATCTTTTAACAAGTCCTTCAAGCTGAGTTTTCTGGTATTCCTTTTTAGCAACCACCGCTTTTTCAAGTCCACTTTGATAACTTTCATTGCTTGGGTCTTTTAGGCAGGCTTGCTCCCATTGATCGATCATTTGATCGTAATATTCTAAAGTTAGGGCTCGCTCTTTTTCCGCCAAAGAAACATCCCCTTTTCCCGCATCACGACTTCTTGCCTGTTTGATCCAAGCGATCGCATTGGTTAAATCTCCATACCGATGATACAAATCGCTGAGTTGTCGGTAATGATTTAGGTTTTCTGGCTCTTCTAGTAGTTTCGAATAGGTTTGCCTGATCAGTGCCTCTAGGCTTTTGGCGTCATTGACGACCTTAGAGGCTTGCTCTAGAGATTTTGCTTCCTCTTCGTCTTTTAATTGATCGCGAAAATCAGTGGAACTTTCCCATTTTCCTCGTGTCATGGCGACACTCACAGATGCCCTCTTCATCATCTCTTCAGCCTCGCCGTCTCCAGGGTTAACCTTAATGATTTCATTGCCAATACGGATTGTAGATTCAGAATCTCCTGCATCAAGATATGCGTTCCCGAGTTTCTTGAGATTTTTGAGGTCCTTGGGATTGATTCTCTTGATGCATTCATAGGCAAAAACAACGGTATGCGGCATTTCAAGGGAGCGAGCAGCATCCGCGATTAATTCGTGGGCGATTACATTGGCGGGATTTTTTGCAAGCATCGCCTCAGCGCTTTCAAGAGCACCTTGTGGGTCCTTAGCCGCTTTACCTTTAAGCATAAAAGGTGCAATGGTAACTTTTCCAAAGAGGTTTGATATTCCTTTACTGGGATTAACGGATTTGAATTGTTGCTCTCGAACTCTCTTTCGTAGTTCTAGGCAGCCGGGCACTTGCTTGAGAATATTGGTGCAGATTTCAAAAAAATAGCTGGGGTTGCTGCCTAAGGCTTTTGTCGACGCCTCTATTTGTTTGATTAGACGATTGTCAATTGCAGATATGGGTATTTCATCGATCATCTGAGAAAGGGGCGAAAACTTTGATTAAATCTCGCATCAGATTATTTACAACGCAATTTGGATAGTCTGAGCAATGCGATCGAAGGAGGATCGGATTAAGTTTTCTGAACGAGCCTCCACTAAGAGACGGATTTTCGGCTCAGTACCAGAATATCTGAGCAAAATCCGTCCATTTTTGCCAAGTAGCTTTTTCTCCGAATCTACTACTTCGCTGATAGTTGTAATGCGTTCCAATGGAGGTTTAGATTTTACTTCGAATGACCTGCAAAGGCATGGCCACAACTGGATTTGTTTAGCAAGTTCGGCTATTTGCTTACTGCCAGAGATCGATGCTTCCAGCACCATCAACGCAGAATACAAACCATCTCCCGTGTGAAGATAATCATTGAAAATGATATGACCGGATGATTCCCCGCCAAAATTGCAACCCGTTTCGACCATCATGCGAAAAACATTGCGATCACCAACGCTACTCCTATGGGTTGTTATCCCATGTAGCTGGAGGGACGCATCAAGGCCCGAGTTACTATGAACGGTGGTAACAAGTGCTCCACCTCGAAGCTTGTTAGCTGATTTGGCGTGGATCGCGAGCAGTCCTAAAATTTGATCCCCGTCAATCAGCGTGCCCTCATGATCGATAAGAACCATTCTGTCCCCATCGCCATCGTGAGCAATCCCAAGATCGAGCTTCTTGCCTAAGACTTCATTTTGCAATGATTGCGGATATTCGGAACCACAGTTTTGGTTGATTGGTCCATCGCCCTGGTTTAGCTCGATAACCTTTGCACCCAAAGCTTTAAAAACTTGGGATGAGGTACAAATGGTCGCTCCATTGGCGAAATCAATCCCGATTTTTAGTCCTTTCAGGAAAAGGGGAGGAAACGCAGCGATGATCTTTTCCACATAAGCTTCATTTACATTCACTTGACTGAGTTTTCGCTTTGGAAGTTCGTAGTCTTCGCTCTGCTGAATTAGTAAATCCTCGATTATCTCTTCATCTTGAGGAGAAAGTTTTGACCCATCGCTAAGGAAGAATTTGATGCCGTTGTCAGTATGCGGATTATGGGAAGCAGTGATCATAATTCCAAGCTGAGCACCGAGATGCTTTACGCCAAAAGCAAGAGCTGGAGTAGGAAGGATACCAGCAGTGTAGCAGGTTGCACCCTTTGACTGAATGCCGTGGGCACACGACCTGAGTAAACCTACTCCGGAGGAACGGGTATCATGGGCAAGTAGGATTGTTCCTAATTCCCCATACTTTTCGAAGAGGTAGGAACCAACAGCCTGACCAATCTTGCAAGCGAACCCATCGTTTAAAAAGGTACCATTGTATTCACCTCTAATCCCATCTGTCCCAAAAAACCTGGTCATTTTTTGAAAAAGTCTCGGATGTCATTGAGCCATTTTTTAAGTCTCCCATCCTTAATTACAGATTCAGCGAGTTCCACTCCTTCTCCTAAGTTTGCTACCTTCCCGGCAATCTTGAAAGCAGTAGCCGCGTTGATAAGAATCGAGGCGAGGAGGCCGGGCGGGCAGGATCCTTTTGCAAGATTTAAGAGGATTTCGAGGTTTTTCCCTAAGGCCCCTCCAGAGAGTTGGTCGTACGGGTAGATCTTTTGTCCCCATGCGGATGGGCTAAGAATGACATTTTTCTCGGTGGCGGATGAACCGTATCCTGAAACACAGTTATCACCACAGGAAGTCAGTTCGTCCACCCCTTGTCCGTCCTCCAATTTTCCGTGGACGACCCATCCGCCTTTGCCTCCATTTTCTGATAGTGCCCGCGATATTTGGTCAAGGTGTAGAGGGTTGTAAACGCCTAATAATTGGTACGCAGGTTTGGCGGGGTTAAGCGTGGGGCCGAGCCTATTAAAGATGGTGATTTTACCTTCAGCGGCAAGGGCCTTTCTGACCGGAGCAATTGATTTAAATGCTGGGTGAAAGGAAGGGGCGAATAGGAAACTAAAGTGAAATCTTTTTAGGCCTTCTTGTCGCATTCTGGCATCCGTCTCCAATGGGATGCCAACCGCTTCGATAAGATCTGCACTTCCACACTTTGAGCTGATTGAGCGGTTGCCGTGCTTAATCACAGTTGTGTTTGAGGCAGCGAGCAAGAAGGACACAGCAGTAGAGATGTTAAAACTGCCAGACTGATCACCTCCGGTGCCACAAAGATCAATGGCTTCGTTTGCCAAATCTTCAAGTTCTGGATTTTTGGCTAAACCTCGAAAAACCCGAACAAACTGGCTGAATTCCTCTTGTGTTTCTCCTTTTTCGGAGAGTGCAATCAAAAATCTCTTTTTAGAATCACCGCCAATGTACTCGTCTGTAAGCATGTTTACTGATGCCGAAACCTGCTCTTTACTTAGTGCAGTTCGATGTTGAAGTTGGGCGGTGTGTTCATCTAGTTCAGAACTTAGCATATAGATAAAAGATTTTAGTTTGGATAAAATTGGAATGAGCTTGCTCCGTAAGCCCATCTGTTCAAGTAGGAAAGACTTGAGAATTATTCAAAACAATTTCGCATATATTGCTCTTTGCATTTTCTGTTTAACGGAAATAGGCACACTTTATGGAGGTTCTGCTGATGAGGGTAGCAAGGAGGTAATTGGCCATCAGGACGCTGTGATTTATGGCTTGGTTGAGGGAATCACGGAATTTTTACCCATTTCATCTACTGGCCACCTTGTGCTGGTGGATCATTGGTTGCAGGATACAAACGATCCGCGGAGCGAGGAGGTTAAAGATGCGGTTTTTGCATATCTTATCGTTATTCAAGGTGGGGCAATATTATCAGTTGCCTGGTTGTATCGCGTCTACATTACCTCCATCATAATGGGTATCTTGGGACGATCAAAGGAGGGCAGGGCCCTCGCCATATTAGTTTTAACTGCCTTTTTGCCGGCGGTTGTTCTGGGCCCTATATTGGATGATTTCATCGAATCATCCCTCCTCGGCTTGCTGCCAATTGCTATGGCCTTAATCTTGGGTTCAGTGCTTATTTTTTGGGTGGAGAAGAAAAGGGGCTCTCAAGGACCTCAGGTTTCCAGCCTTGATGCGATGAGCAAAAAATCTGCATTACTCATAGGGCTTCTACAATGCGTGGCAATGTGGCCGGGCACAAGCCGCTCAATGATGACAATAGTGGGGGGGTACCTTGTGGGATTGTCCAGAGTCCATGCTGCGGAATTTAGCTTTCTTCTTGGTTTGGTTACTCTTTCCTCCGCGGCAGTCTATAAAGTACTTACCAAGGGTAGCCAAATGACTCAACACCTTTCAAGTGGTCCACTCTTGCTTGGGTGCTTAGTGGCAGGAATATCTGCGGCAATGTCGGTTAAATGGCTTGTTGGGTATTTAAGTAGAAACGGCCTTGGGATTTTTGCTTGGTATCGATTTTTTTTGGGCCTTATTGTATTAAGTTGGTATGTTTATTCGTCTTGATGCTTAAATATTTGTTCAGATTACAGTAATCTTGACGAAATAAGACTGAAATGGTTGAATGTGCTCACTATGGGACAGCCTAAGAGAAAACAATCGAAGCAACGCAGCCGCAAGCGCAGAGGGGCAAATCGCTTTAAAGAGCCTCAACTTGCAAAAGATGTAGACGGTACTTTTTATCGTCCGCATCGCGTTAATCCAGAGACTGGACAGTATCGGGGGCGTCAAGTCCTTGACTTGGAGGTTTAATATTCAGTACCTCGCTTCGGCATGAGTTCGACCGAAGCTCGCATCACCCTAGCAATTGATGTTATGGGTGGCGACAAAGGCCCCAATGAACTCTTGGCTGGTGTTTCCAATACTTTAGCTTTCGCCCCAAGAGATTTAAAATATCTTCTCTTTGGACATGAGGATGTCATAGCAAGTTTCATTGACCAAGATCCAGTCTTGAAGTCCTCTAATTTTCTTATTCACCATGCACCGGAGGTGATTGGTATGGACGAAAAACCAATAGCCGGGATTAAGAATAAGAAAGATTCCTCTATGGCCCTGGCTCTTCAGGCACTGAAAGACGGTGAGGCGGATGCCATGCTTAGCTGTGGAAACACCGGATGCTTAATGGCAGGAGGAACGATCAGGGTTCGTCCGCTTGAAGGAGTTGAAAGACCTGCACTGTGTACAATCTGGCCGGGTAGGGAAAGATACTTTACTTTGCTCGACGCGGGTGCGAATCCTCTGCCGAAGCCGTTTCATATCGTACAAAATGCAATCCTAGGATCAAACTATGCTCGTGTGGCCCTTGGTCTAGTTCGCCCGAAGGTGGGTCTGCTGACTATCGGAACTGAGGAGGGTAAGGGAAATGAATTGATTCATGAAGCTCACTCAATGCTCAAAGAAATTGATGGAAGTATTTTGAATTATGCCGGGCTTATCGAGGGTTTTCAGATTTTTGATAATGTGGTTGATGTGGTGGTCTGTGACGGATTTGTCGGAAATATTGTACTCAAGGCTTGCGAATCTTTGAGTAAGTTGATCGGGAGCTTCCTCGACGAGGAACTTCGTCGTAACGCCTTGCGAAAGACGGGTGCACTTCTATCTAAAGGTGCATTCAGGAGCTTAAAGCAAAGAATTAATCCTGAGCAATTTGGAGGAGCTCCACTGCTTGGCTTAAATCGCAACATAATAAAAGCCCACGGCTCATCGAACCGTAATCACATCAGCGGGGCAATAAAGATTGCCTTGGATTTAGTACAGCATGATATGCTCGGTCAAGTCTTGGAGGATGTAAGAGGAGCAAATGAAATCTTGCGTCCCGACCCGATGTCTTCTGAATGAGTGAACAGTGGTTATTATCTATGCACAATCAACAGCTTTCGATTATTAGAGGATTTGGGTCTTTTGTGCCTAGCCAGGAAGTGAGCAATGTAGATCTTTCTGCCCGAATTGATACTTCTGACGAGTGGATTCGTAGTCGTACTGGAATTCGACAGAGAAGGTTTGCGGGCGAAAGGCAGGCCACAAGCGATCTCGCCTTTGAGGCAGCCAAGATGGCTATTGCTCAGGCTAAGATCGACGCTGATCAAATTGATCTAGTTTTAGTTGCTACGATTACACCAGACATGGCTTTCCCTTCCACTGCATGCATTTTGCAACATAAATTAGGATTAGGGAAGGTTGCCTCATTTGACATCGAGGCTGCATGCTCTGGTTTTTTATATGCACTTGATGTTGCTGACGCAATGCTGAGCACTGGTCGTTACCAAAATGCACTTGTGGTTGGTGCGGAAAAAATGTCTAGCATTCTCGATTGGCACGATCGCACGACATGCGTTCTTTTCGGAGATGGAGCTGGAGCAGCAGTTCTTTCCAAGCAAGGCACTGGGCCAAAAATCATGGGCGTTTATTGCGGTGCAGATGGGTCAAACCCATCCCTGCTTTGTCAACCAGGTGGCGGTTCTTTGCAGCCCGCTACTCTCAATACGGTAGAGAGCCGACAGCACTTTCTCAAAATGAATGGTCGGGAAATTTTCAAGTCGGCGGTCAGAGTTATGGAAAGTGCATCAAGGGAGCTTCTTCAAAGACACAATTTTACTATTGCTGATGTGGACCATGTTATTCCTCACCAAGCAAATGTAAGAATTGTTGAAAGTCTTTCGCAAAGGCTAGAAATTCCCATGGAGAAATTTTTCTGTAATCTCGATAAATACGGTAATACTTCGGCGGCCTCAGTCCCCTTGGCATTCGATGAGGCAAGCCGAGAGAATATTTTCAAAGATGGAGATTTAGCTTTGATGGTTGCCTTTGGTGCAGGCTTGACTTGGGCTTCTGCTTTAATTCGATTTTAGCATTCTCATGACTCTGGTAAAATTCATTCCATTTCAGATCTTACTTTTCGTTTGTTTGCCTTTAGTTTTTGCGGCTCCGCCTCGCTCTGGTCAGCAAAACTTTGCAGACGATGAACGAATTGAGCTTTTTCCTGGAACTGGTTTCTTCATTAAAAACCGGGAGCCTTACTCCGATGAAGAAGCAAAAGCTTGGTTTGAGGAGGCCTCCACCATCCAAAAAGATGGCGATTTGTCAGGTGCTTTAAAATTGTATGAAAAATTTACAAAGCGCCGGACGGACCTTCTGCTCTTCTATGAGGGAAATTCGATCTTTATTGGTCCTGAATCACTGTACCGTGCAGCTATCTTAAGAGAGAATAAAGGGGATTGGAGCGATGCTTTTGAGCATCTTGAGTTGATCGCTGTCGCTTACCCAAGATATGATTTTGAAAGAGTTACGGAATCCTTAATGAGGATTGCGGAGAAAATTGTTACTGAAGATTTGCCCAAAAAATGGGGTTTAGTCCCGCGTATCCGGTCCGGTTCGGAGGACAGAGCCCGGCTTGACCGCATTGCTGAACTTGCCCGCGGACCCCGTTTTGCACCTAGAGCCTTAATGGCCCTTGCGGATGTAGCACTGCAGGAAGATAAGGAAGATGATGCAATTGTTGCCTTGGAGAAAATTGTCAATTTGTACCCTGATCACCATGCTTGCGAAAGAGCTTATTTCTTGCTAGCCGCCATTCATGAAGGTCGTGTTTCTGGGCCCGCCTATGACCAAGGATCCACATTAAGGGCACTGAATTTTTACGAGGATTACCTTATTCTTTTTGAACGGCCTCCTGCCCAAGGCAAGTATGAGAAATCCTTTGATTATGGGCTTCGCTTAGATGGGTATGAGGAGCGAAAGAAGAAAGCACTCCAAAGAAAGAGAGAAATGAGGCAGATACTTGCAGCGAGTAAGTTAGAGATTGGTGAGTATTTGGAGGATTATGGAAAATACTTTCTTATCAAATGGCAAGAATTGGGAAATCAGCCTGCGTTACAGTTTTACAATGAGGCCATTACAGCTGCACCTGAGTCAGAAGCTGCTAGACTTGCCGAAAAAAGAGTTGCTGCCTTGAGAAATTCAGATGACTAATAGACTTTCTGGCAGTGGAATCCTTTTTTTAATTAACTGTTTCTTCTCTGGTTGTCCTTATACTCTGTCTGAAAATCCTCCTAGTGGATTGGAACTTTTTGTTGAGGTCCACAACGAATCCTTTGGTCTTTTGATGGGTCCACTTATTGACCATGAGATTCGGAAAATCATTGTGAAGACCAGTTCCTTTTCACTAACATCTGATTCGCATACTGCAGATTTAAAACTCTTCTTAACAGTTTCAGGGTACCGCGACAGGCCAGAGAGTTATGATCCGGACGATTCTTTTTTAGCATCTGCTTTTGCTATTATAAACACCATCAAGTTTAAGTGGGAGAATGCCTCCGGAGAAGTACTCTTAGAGGAAACAGTTAGCTCCGGCGTATCCGCCTTGAAGCCACCCGTTTCGCTCGCCAGTCCTGTTGATGGACAAGCTCGTCAATCCTTAGCTGAGTCCATTGCAAAAGAAGTTTACTTTTCTATGCGTAAATTAAATTCCCTTTCCCCCCAAAAGAAATGAAAAAGTTTTTGGCCCCATCGATCCTTGCTGGCAATCACGCAAACCTTAGTTCTTCTTTGCAAGAGGTTGAAGAAGATGGCCGGCAATGGATTCATTTGGACTTAATGGACGGACATTTTGTGCCCAACTTCAGTTTTGGTCCTCAGACCGTTGCGGATCTACGTCCCCAGTCAAAATTATTCTTTGATGTTCACTTGATGCTGGAAAGGCCGGACCTTTATTTGGATCCTTTCATTGAGGCAGGTTCTAACCTGATCACCATTCATCTCGAGCCTAATTATGATCATCAGTCCGCACTCAAAAGAATCAGAGATGCAGGATTGAAGACTGGTTTGGCGATCAATCCTGATACCGAGATTGATCTATTTTTTCCTTACCTTGAAGAAGTAGATCTCCTGCTCTGTATGACAGTCCACCCTGGATTTGGAGGGCAAAGCTTTATCGAATCGGTGTTGAGTAAAGTGGAGGTGCTTCACAATTTGCGAACCGAGAATAATTACAATTACATGATTGAAGTGGACGGTGGAGTCGGCCCACAGCATGTGAATACCTGCTTGAGAGCGGGCGTGGATATTTTTGTCGCCGGAACTTCCTACTACAAATCAAACCCTGATGAACGGGCCGAATTCGCCCGCTCGGTTGGGGAGGGCCTTAGAACATACCGTTGATTGTAATAAAGGGAGCCAGTACCAAAGCGACTACTGAGATCAGTTTAAGCAAAATGTTAAGGGATGGTCCGGAGGTATCCTTTAACGGATCTCCAACGGTATCACCCACGACTGCAGCCTTGTGTAAGTCCGACCCCTTGCCATAGCGTTCACCATTAATTTCGTATCCTTCTTCAACCATTTTTTTAGCATTGTCCCATGCCCCACCAGAGTTTGACTGGAAAAGAGCAAGTAACACTCCACTGACGGTTACGCCTGCAAGTAGACCTCCTAACATGGTGGCACCTCCCCCAAAGCCAATCAGTACAGGTGTGGCAATTGCTACAATTCCGGGGGCGACCATTTCCTTAATTGCTGATTGGGTTGAGATTTCTACACACTTGCCATATTCAGCGGAGTCGATGGCATCATCAAAGGATTGCTTGTCCTCTTCTGACCAATCCGTACTTGGCTTGCCTTCGTTTTTATTCATGACCTCGAGAGCTTTTTTAAGTGCGGGGATATGATGAAACTGCCTACGAACTTCATGGATCATAGACATGGCCGCACGGCCAACTGCACCCATCGCTAGTGCACTGAATAGAAAGGGAAGCATGGCACCAACAAAAAGTCCCGCCATAACTTTAGGGTCTAATATGTTAATGTAGCTAAGCAAGGATTCCGGGTGAGTTTGATTGAATGAAGCGGTGAAGGCGGCAAAGAGTGCTAATGCAGTAAGGGCAGCAGAGCCAATGGCAAAACCTTTACCGATTGCGGCGGTTGTGTTTCCTACCGCGTCCAATTTGTCGGTTCGTTCCCGAACTTCCTTTGGCAACTCAGACATTTCAGCGATTCCACCGGCATTGTCTGATATCGGCCCATAGGCATCCACAGCAAGCTGTATTCCCGTGTTGGAGAGCATGCCTACCGCAGCGATGGCAATCCCGTATAGCCCAGCCATTTCATGGGCACCGATAACAGCAGCGGCGATCACTAAAATAGGTAGGGTGGTTGAAATCATGCCGACGCCAAGCCCAGAAATAATGTTGGTGGCATATCCGGTAATGGATTGATCTACAATTGCCTTAACAGGTTTTTTGTGAGTGCCCGTGTAGTACTCGGTAATCATTCCAATAGCTAGTCCTGCGACTAGACCGATGATGGTGGCCCAAAAAACGCCCATCGCAGTAAAGGTGACTTCTCCAAATGTCCAAGTTTCGGGCAGAAACTTATTAATTATGTAGTAAGAGGCAGCAATCATCAGACCGGAAGAAACGAATTCACCCGTGTTCAGTGCTTTTTGAGGGTCTCCTCCATCTTTAACTTTAACCAAAAAGGTTCCTAAGATGGAGGTAATAATCCCAACTGCTCCCAAGATGAGGGGGAGAAAAACTGGTGACAATCCTCCAAGGAAGTCAGAGAAATTTGATGATCCGGCGACCATGGCAGCACCCAAAACCATTGTTCCAATGATAGAACCAACATAAGACTCGAACAAATCCGCACCCATGCCTGCTACATCGCCCACATTGTCACCGACATTATCAGCAATGGTGGCAGGATTTAGAGGATGATCTTCGGGAATGCCTGCTTCTACTTTGCCTACGAGGTCAGCACCGACATCCGCTGCCTTGGTATAAATTCCTCCACCCACACGGGCGAACAAAGCAATTGAGGACGCACCAAACGAAAAACCGGTGAGGACCGATAGGGTAGTTCCTAGGGATTCCTTCTCGGAAAATGCACCAAAGAAATCGCTAAAGAAGACAAAGAGGCCACCTAGGCCGAGTATACCTAAGCCAACCACTCCTAAACCCATTACTGCACCTCCGGAGAAGGCAACTTCAAGTGCCTTGCCCAAACTTTCTTTAGCGGCATTGGCGGTGCGAACATTCGCCTTGGTTGCCACTTTCATTCCCAAGTAACCCGCTAGGCCAGAGCAGAATGCCCCCACAACAAAGGATACGGCAATAAGTCCATGGCTATTAGGGTTATTGTTTCCACTCCAGTAAAGAAGAGCAGCAACCGCTACTACAAAGAAAAATAAAACCTTGTATTCTGCACGTAGAAACGCCATGGCACCTTCCTGGATACTTTTGGCGATTTTGGACATTCTTTCTGATCCTTCTGGGATCGAATTAATCGATTGGGTTTTCCACCAAGTGAATAATAAGGCGATGCCCCCAAGTGCAGGGATGGCGTAATTTAGATTGTCTAGTGTCATTTTGTTTTGTGAAACTGGGCTGTTGATCGAAAATGATCGAAAAAGCTCGATTCTGATCGAATTGCTCTTCCAGTGCAAGGACGAATTGTACACTGGTTTTCGGTTCCCCGAAGAAGCTTCTACCTTGCAATATGATTCCTCTTTGATTGGATAAACCCGATGAACTCTTCAACATTTCTTCCCATTGCAATCTCCTGCCTTTTGCTTTGCTTTAGTTCTTGCAAAAACCGTAACAGAAATGCACAAGCTCCGACCGAATCGTTCGAAACAAAAAGTTCTCCTATTACCGGTATCACCTCTGCTAATTCCTACCAAGTGGCAAGAAGCGAATACGATGAAAATTTTGTAACCCGCTATGGCTTGCTCTATTTATCTACTTCCGATCAACCTTTTTCTGGAAGAATTCTAACCATTGATGTTGGTGAGAGTGGTGAATTCGTTTATTCCGATGAACAGTGGAAGGGAGGGCGGAAAAACGGGAAAAGTTCTAAATGGTTCACCAATGGTGTAAAGATGTACGAGCGTTCTTACAAAGAGGGTAAGTGGCATGGTACAGTAACAAGGTGGTGGCCTAATGGGCAGAAGATGTATGTTCGTGGATATACCAACGGGGTCCGCCACGGAAAAGAAGCAACATGGCGCTCCGATGGGTCTCCACTCACCGAGCCCAATACCTTTACTGAGAATGGGACCACAATTAATCTAGGCACTCAATCAAGTCCAACTGTGGTGCCATATACTCAAGAACTTGGTCCTGAGGTTGACGAAGATGGCCCACCTTCTCCCTCAAGCCCAGGGAGTTGGGAGGACACAATATTAGATAACTCCGGCGAGTCGTTTTTGAATTTCAATGCAAAGAATGAACCTTCTTCAATTTTAGATTTAGAAGAGTCTCAACCAGAATCTAGTCGTTCAGACCTTACTAAATCAGGATTGCCTAACTCAAACGGCAATGACCAACTCAATGACTCACAGGAACTTTCAGCCGAATCTGATGAAGAGCTTCCAGCCTTACCTGTTTCAGTTGGAAACGGCAGAGAGAAAGAGTTGACTGGCTTGCCAGCAATACCGGATTTTCCTGAAGAGTCTATGCCAATTGAGCCACCCCTTTCTGGAGGGGATGCAGATGGTTTGCCCGAACTTCCTGAACTTTCAGCTGAATCTGATGAAGGGCTTCCAGCCTTGCCTGCTTTAGATGGAAACGACGGAGAGGAGGAGTTGCCTGGATTGCCAGCAATACCGGATTTTCCTGAAGAGTCTATGCCAATTGAGCCACCCCTTTCTGGAGGGGATGCAGATGGTTTGCCCGAACTTCCTGAACTTTCAGCCGAATCTGATGAAGAGCTTCCAGCCTTACCTCCATTGCCTGGTGGTATCGGAGGCGATTCTCTCCCCCCTCTGCCCACTGACGATGGCGGTCTGGATGATCTCCCCCCTCTGCCTCCGCTCCCCTAAGAGTTCAATCTCCTCGACCTTACCTGGGTTGTTTTGCTGTAGAATCTGGCACAAAATTGTGTAATAACTTATATGGACGAAGAAGAAGAATCTGGGCGTAGAAAGTTTATTCGCGTGGCAACGGTGGGTGTATCAGCTGCCTGCGGTATTTTCCCCTTGGCCGCCGGTATCCCTGCTTTGCTTGATCCTGTCAAGAAAAGTGCTGGTGAGGCGGGTGCTGTACCTTGGTCGAGGATAACCTCACTTGCCTCCCTCCCGGAAGACGGTTCACCGGCAAAGTTTGAGGTGGTGCAGGAAAGAGTGGTAGATGCATGGACTACTTACAAGGATGTCCCTGTTGGGGCGGTCTATTTGTCCCGCCGGAAGGAAGAGGTGGTGGCGTTCAACCTAAAGTGTCCCCATCTGGGGTGTGCCATTGATTACCGCAAGCAGAGCAACGACTATTTTTGTCCCTGTCACAATAGTTCCTTTGCTTTGGATGGTGCGATCACGACCGAAAACAGCCCAAGTCCCCGACCTATGGACACTATGGAAACAAAGGTAGAAAAGGGTCAGGTTTGGATTCGTTTCCAGCACTACAGGCCCAATATTGCTGAGAAAATTCCTCTTTCATGAAAGTCGTTTTTGATTGGCTCGATGACCGGTCGGGTTACCGGAATCTTTTGCACGAAGTACTTTACGAAAAAGTGCCTGGAGGTGCTCGTTGGCGTTATGTGTGGGGCAGTTGCTTAACCTTCGCTTTCTTTACTCAGGTTGTTACGGGAACTTTGTTGTGGATGTTCTACAGCCCCAGTGCCCAAACCGCCTGGGAAAGTGTATACTTCTTGCAGTATCAGGTGTGGGGAGGCTGGTTTTTGCGGGGCGTGCATCATTACATGGCCCAAGCCATGATAGTCCTGCTTGTTCTTCATCTCATGCAGGTGGTGATCGATGGTGCTTACCGGGCTCCCCGGGAATTAAACTTTTGGTTTGGTGCTCTGATGATGGGGGTAACCCTGGCCCTTTCCCTTACCGGTTATCTATTGCCGTGGGACCAAAAAGGATATTGGGCGACTGCGGTGGCTACCAACCTGATGGCCGAGGTTCCCTTGATCGGTCCAGCAATCCAGAAAATTGTGGTCGGAGGTGTCGAGTATGGCCACCACACATTGACCCGTTTTTTTGCTCTGCACGCGGGGGTACTGCCGGCTATGCTCATTGGGCTCGTGGTCGTCCACATTTATCTTTTTCGCAAGCACGGGATTCATGTAAAGGAGCCCAGGCCGAAGAAGGATTCCTATTTTTGGCCGGATCAGATCCTCAAAGACGCAATTGCCTGCATGGCCGTTTTGTTGGCTGTGGTTGGTTTGACCATCTATTTCAACGGAGCTCCTTTAGGCCCTCCCGCAGATCCTGCGAATGAATTCCCTGCCCGCCCCGAGTGGTATTTTCTCTTCCTTTTTCAATTGCTCAAGTATGTGCCCGCATTTTGGGGAGCGGTGATAATTCCAGCTTTCCTCGCTCTTTGGATATTGCTACAGCCTTTTATTGGCAGTTCCAGGCCTGGGCATCAATTAAATGTGGGATTTTGGTGGACACTAATTGCTGGTTCAGTTGCCCTGACGCTGCTGGCTTTCTCTGAGGACCGTACCAATATTCGTCATGGTGCCGCACTAGAAGAGGCTAATTGGCAGGCGGATCGCGTGTTTTCCATCGTGGAGCACCAGGGAATTCCTCCTGCCGGTGCGGTTACTTTACTGAGGGAAGATCGTGAGAATAGAGGCCGTATTCTATTTGCTGCTCATTGTGCGAGTTGCCATCGATATAATGGGCATGATGGGCGCGGTTACCCAGTAGATGATGCACAGAGTGCACCTGAGTTAGCAGGATTTGCCAGTCAGGAATGGATCGAGAAACTGCTGGTACACCAGCATTATATTTCAGAAGAATATTTCGGCGGAACTGCGTTTAAGGATGGGACGATGGCGAAGAAGGTACTGGCTAAGTACACCCCCGAAGAGAGTGCCTTGTTACCAGATATTGCCCGGTTACTCTCGGACATGGCCGAGTTGCCTTATCAAGATCCATTATCGGAGGATGAACGCGATGAGTTGTTGGCTCTGTTCTACAATGATGAGGAAGATTTTCAGGATGGATTGGCCTGCATTGACTGCCATGACATTGATTCCGAGGGAGATGGGTATGCACCTGACCTCACAGGTTATGGATCAGACGAGTGGACCGTTGCCTTTATAAAAAACCCAGAAGAGGAGCGTTTTTACGGAGATGAAAATGACCGAATGCCCTGTTACGGTCGTGATGAAAAGCTCACTGCCGAAGAAATTCAAATTATTTCTGATTGGATACGCTCGCGACCTGCCGAGGAGTAGCTTGCCCTATTTTGAGCCGAACTGAGTGTCATCCGATTACTTTTGTTCCTTAAAAAACTTGGACTGCGTAAGAAAATATTCTATCCAAGAAATATAAAGTGAAACTTAATGACTGAGGTAAATAAGATTAAGAACTGATTAAATGAGCCAAGTTTATCTCTTTCAAAATGGTCAGCAGGTGGGACCCTATGAGGTACAGACATTGCAGGGCTGGATTGATGCGGGGCAACTCCAAATTAGTGACGCAGCCTGGTTCGAAGGATGTGCCGATTGGGTGACTTTGTCCGAGGTGCCTGGAATCATTCTTCGTCAGGGAGGTCAGGGGGTTCGTTCAGCTGATGTTCCCCCTTTCGAAGCCTATGAGGGCGAGGACCCCTATCTTTTTATCAGTTATTCGCACCAGGATGCCCATTTGGTTTATCCAGAAATAATACAAATCCGGGATGCTGGTTATAATATTTGGTACGATGAGGGGGTGGCGGCCAGTAACGAATGGCCCGAAGAAATTGCCAACGCGGTTATAGGTTGTAGTGTATTTTTGTGTTTTATTTCACCCCGAGCGACGGACTCGGTAAATTGCCGTAACGAAATTAACCTTGCTCTCAATGAGAAGAAGCCTTTTTTGGCGATTCACCTTGAGGAGACTGAACTTCCGCCGGGACTTCGTTTGCGTATGGGGGATTTACAGGCTATTCTCAAGGAGAAGATTCCTTCTGAAAGATATTTCTCAAAAGTAACCGGAGCACTCGACCAATTGCTCGGCCGAAGAGCGAAGGTTAACTTGGGAGCATCGGAAAGGGCTTCCTCTGTTCATATTTCGCGGAACGGGCAGACATTTGGTCCCTACAATTTTGAGCAGGCCAGTCAGTATTTACAGTCAGGACAGTTGCTTCCCACAGATTATGCACTGCTTGAGGGGCAAACAGAATGGAAGTTGCTGCCAGATGCACTCCGTGCATTGGATGAAGCCGAGAAAAGACATTCGTTAGCGGCGAAAGCTGATTTGCCCACCAAATCTTTGCCTGTGAAAAAGAAGATCACTCAGGAAAAGACGGGCACCCCGAAGGCAGTGAAGATCCAGGGGCTAAATCGCAAGACTCCCAAAGTCAAAGTAAAAGAGAAGAGTCTGATCACCAAGCTCATTGCCACCGTAATGGTTTTTATTGTATCCTTGGTCGTGGTTGCAGGGACCACTTTGGGTGCATACTTAGTTGCTCCTACTCAGGTAGGGCCAATTGTGAGAAAATTTGGTGTACCCATAGACATTTGGTTTCCGGGTTGGGAAGTCGCAACGGTTGATATTGTTGAAGCCCCACCAGGCACAATCGAAAGCATTCGCTTGAGTAAAGAACAGTGGCATCATTTAAAGTCATCCGGTATCACCATTCTCCCGTTGGAAGGGGAAGATGGCCTACAGGTGCTTTCGCCCATTGATCCTAAGTTAGCCATTAATGATGAGGATTTGAAAGTACTTCACCTCATCGCTCAACATTTGGTAGTCTTGGACCTTACTAATTCGGAGGTCAGTGATACCGGCTTGGAGAATCTTCAGAAATTCCCAAATCTAAAAAAGCTGACCCTGGAAAACTCCAAAAAAATCACTGCCGCCGGAGTCCAAAAAATTGAAAGTGTAATCAGTTTAGAGCACCTCAACCTCGTGGGCGTGGCCTTAGACGATACGGCAGTCAATAGCATTACAAAAATGGAGGGCCTGCTGGAGGTCTACCTTTACCGGACCGGAATTTCGGAAGATGCGATCAATGCCCTTAAAGTCAGTCGCCCCAGAATGTTTGTCAATGCCGGTTAGGCTTTTTGAGTGATGACTTTGGTTTTCCGTTTCGGAAAACAGGTCGTGCAAACGGGACACTCGAGGCCGAAGCAAGAGCGTGCCGGGCAATGCTCACGCCCATAATAAATTATTTGCAGGTGCAAATCATTCCACCTTTCTTGGGGAAACTGCCTTTTTAAATCTTTTTCAGTTTGGACGACATTTTTTCCTGAAGTTAATTTCCAGCGCTGGGCAAGACGGTGGATATGTGTGTCCACAGGAAAAGCCGGATGCCCAAAAGCCTGAGACATCACCACTGAGGCAGTCTTGTGTCCAACTCCGGGGAGTTCTTCCAATTCCTCAAAGTTATTCGGTACCTCACCCCGGTGCTTTTCATTGAGAAGAATGGAGAGGTCGCGGATTGCTTCGGCTTTCCTTGGAGCCAACCCGCACGGCCTGACGATGGCATTGATAGAATCGACTGCTTGCCTGGCCATATCTCGCGGATTATTGGCCAAGGCAAAGAGAGCTGGGGTCACTTGATTGACCCGCTCGTCTGTGCATTGTGCAGATAAAAGAACCGCCAGTAGGAGGGTGTAAGAATCCTGGTGATCGAGAGGAACTGGCGGATTGGGATACATCTGATCGAGGGTTCGATCAATGTAAATGATTCTTTCCTTGAGGTTCATCTTGGACCAAACCCGAAGCAAGGTTCGGCTGGACGGACTGCTTTACTTTTTGTAATTGGCGGCTTCTTCCGAACCGGAGGTGGAAGAGCCCTTTGAATAGGAGTGGGCTCCCATTCCCGCAAGTTGTCCATTTTGAACAATAAGGTAGGGTTCACGGATGGGCGAGCCATCAAAAAAGCACTCGAGGATTTCACGCACACCTGCAGCATATCTTGTCTGGGCGGATAGGGATGTGCCGGAAGTGTGCGGGGTCATTCCATGGTGGGGCATGGTCCGCCAAATATGGTCGTTGGGTGCGGGTTGAGGGAACCATACATCACCGGCGTATCCACTGAGTTGCCCTGATTCCAGAGCCCGGGCAATTGCCTCCCGATCACAGATTTTTCCGCGGGCAGTGTTCACGATGTAAGCACCCTTTCTCATTTTCGCAATCATCTCATCGTCAAAAAGATGTTCCGTTTCCGGGTGGAGCGGGCAATTGATGGTCACCACATGGCAGACAGAGACCAGGGACTCCACGCTATCGTGGTGGGTGAGGTTGAGTTCTTCCTCAACTTCTGCAGGGAGGCGATGCCGGTCGAAGTAGTGTAGATGCACATCAAAAGGTTTCATTTTCCGAAGAACATCCAAGCCAATTCTTCCCGCGGCCACGGTGCCCACATGCATGCCTTCTACATCATAGGAACGCTGCACAGCATCGGCAATATTCCAGCCGCCCTCGTTAACAATCCTGTGCTGATTGTGATAATCGCGCACCAGCGAGAGGATCATCATGACTACATGCTCGGCCACCGATCGGGAATTGCAGTAGGTCACCTCGACCACATCCACATTGTGATCCATGGCGGCCTGTAAATCGACATGGTCGGAGCCTATCCCAGCGGTAATGGCCATTTTTAAGTTGGGTGCAGACTCCATGCGCTCGCGGGTCAGATAGTAGGGAAAGAAAGGTTGAGAAATGACCACATCTGCATCCACCAGTTCACGATCCGCCTGACAGCCAGCCCCATCCTTATCCGAGGTGACCACAAAGGTATGTCCCGCATCCTCCAAAAATTTACGCAGACCTAATTCTCCAGAAACACAACCGAGCAGTTGCCCGGGGTTAAAATCGATCCCCTTTGGAGAGGGCAGGCTCATTCCATCTGGATATTTATCCAGGTCAGGTAAATCATTAAGCGGGTAGCTGGATGGCATGCCGGTTTTGGGATCATCGTAAAGGATGCACAGAATCTTCATCTTTTCGGGCCTTTCTTGGGTTAGGGTTGAAATTATCATCTTGGATGAACTCACCCACAATTGTCACGGACATTTTTTAACTACATGACCATGACCCACCCAAAAATGACGACCGATGTGAGACAATGTGACGCAGTTGGGTGTGTCCCTGTTGGATCAATCGTCACAGTCCTAGACGAACAGCAAGAACAGCAGTCAGTATATACGCCGTAAGTTAGAGGGCTTTTCGTGCGTGCGAAATCGGTATGTATCCTGCAAATTACGATCTTACTATGAACATTGACCCCGAAAAATTCACTGAGCTTGGCATTGCGGCAATTCAAGAAATGACGGAAGTGGCCAAACGCAACGGACAGCAGGAGGTGGAAGTTTGGCACTTGCTTTCTGCACTCATGAACCAGGAAAACGGGATCGTTCCCGCCCTCATGGATGAGCTTGGTGTGGGGATTGCACCGGTCCAGCTTGCACTTCAGCGAGAGCTGAAAAATCTTCCCAAGATTTCCGGTAATGTGAACACTGCTCGGTCCTATGCATCTCCCGCCTTGACCGAAGCGGTCGAAAAAGGGCAGGAAATCTCCCGCGAGATGCAGGACGATTATGTAAGCACCGAGCATTTGCTTATGGGCCTTTCCTCGGTGGGTAAGCCCGCGACTTTTCAGCAATTTCTTAAAAATTTCGATCTTACCGAGAAAAAAATCCGCGAAACCATTGTCAAGATGCGCAGTGGGCAAAAAGTGACTTCCAAAACCCCGGAAAATGCATTCCGTGCCCTCAAGAAATATGGCATAGATTTGGTAGAACAGGCGAAGACAGGTAAGCTGGATCCAGTGATCGGAAGGGATTCTGAAATCCGCCGGGTTATCCGCATTCTTTCCCGCAAGACAAAAAATAATCCCGTTCTGATCGGGGAGCCTGGTGTGGGCAAGACTGCTATCGTCGAGGGGCTTGCCCAGCGCATTGTCCGAGGGGATGTTCCTGAAGGATTAAAAGACAAAACCATTTTCACTCTCGAAATGGGCTCCTTGCTGGCAGGGGCAAAATTCCGCGGAGAATTCGAGGAACGGCTCAAGGCCGTGCTCAATGAGGTCAGTAAATCCGACGGCCGCATTGTTGTCTTTATTGATGAAATGCATACCATTGTGGGGGCAGGTAAAGCCGATGGTGCCATTGACGCAGGTAACATGCTCAAGCCCATGCTTGCCCGGGGCGAGCTTCGGTGCATCGGTGCAACCACCTTGAATGAGTACAGAAGGCATGTGGAAAAGGATGCCGCTCTGGAGCGAAGATTTCAGACAGTCCTAGTGGATCAGCCCAATGTGGAAGATACCATATCGATTCTTCGCGGGTTGCGTGAGCGTTTTGAAATTCACCACGGAGTCAATATCAGGGACGAGGCCATGGTGCAGGCAGCTGTGCTGTCGAACCGCTATGTGTCTGACCGCTTTCTGCCAGACAAGGCGATTGATTTGGTGGACGAGGCATGTGCCATGATCCGCACCGAGCTTGATAGTATGCCTGCGGAACTGGATGAAGTCAGCCGCCGTGTCCTCCAGCTTGAGATTGAAGAAACCGCTCTTAAGCAGGAAAAAGACAAGGCGAGTCAGGACCGTTTGGAGGTGCTGCGCAAGGAGCTCGGCAATGCCCGCGACAAAATGGAAACGATTAAGCGGCAGTGGGAAAACGAGCGCAAGGGTATTGATAATGTCCGAGTACTCCGCGAACAAATTGAGTCCACCCGTGCCGAAATGGAACGTGCTGAGCGTGCTTATGACCTTAACTTGGTCGCCGAGCTCAAACACGGAAAGCTGCCAAAATTAGAGGCGGAACTGGAGGCTCTTGAACAGATGGAACGTCAGGAAGATGCCATCCTCAAGGAGGAAGTGACCGCAGAAGAAATTGCTGAGATTGTCGCGAGATGGACAGGGGTTCCGGTAACCAAGCTGATTGAAGGCGAACGGGAAAAACTTCTGCGCTTGCAGAACATTTTACACCAGCGTGTCATTGGGCAAAACGAAGCGGTTGATGCCGTGAGCGAAGCCATTCTGCGTGCCCGTGCGGGCATCAAGGACCCCCAGCGTCCAATTGGATCTTTTCTCTTTCTTGGTCCCACAGGTGTGGGCAAGACTGAACTGGCCAAGACCCTGGCCGAAAGCCTCTTTGACAGTGAGAACAATGTCATTCGCATTGATATGTCAGAATACATGGAAAAGCACTCGGTTGCCCGTTTACTAGGTGCACCTCCAGGTTATGTCGGTTATGAGGAAGGCGGGCAGTTAACCGAGTCGGTGCGGCGCAAGCCCTATTCGGTGATTTTATTTGATGAGATAGAGAAAGCCCATCCGGATGTATTTAATGTCTTGCTTCAATTGATGGATGATGGACGCCTGACCGATGCTCAGGGCCGCACGGTCGATTTTAAGAATGTGGTGGTCATTATGACCTCCAATGTGGGCAGCCGCTACTTGCAGGACAACTTGCTGGATAACGAGATTTCGGAGTCTGCCCGGGAATCGGTCATGGCCGACCTAAGGGATCATTTTCGGCCGGAATTCTTGAACCGCATTGACGATGTGGTTCTTTTCAAGCCCTTGTCTCTCGAGGAAATTACCTCTATCGTCGATCTCTTGCTTGCCAGCCTGAACCGGAGATTATTGGACCGTAAAGTGACGGTCGAGTTTACATCCGCGGCCAAGAAATGGATTGGTGAAAAAGGCTACGATCCCACTTACGGTGCTCGGCCCCTCAAGCGCTTCCTCCAAAAACAGGTGGAAACCCAACTTGCCCGTGCCCTGGTAGCAGGAGAAGTCGAAGAGGGCAGTGAGGTCTCGTTCTCCGTGAAGAATGATCAGTTGGTCATGAAAACCATCTAACCCCAATCATTTTAGATGAATGAAGAGACCGCTCTACGGATCACCCGTTGGTTGATCCATACAAAGAGAGCGGCATATAAAAAGGCACCTCCCCATGTCGGCCAGCCCAGGCCGCCCTCGAGGAAAAGCCCGTATGCATCTGCATATTTCACCAGGAAAAACTTAGCCATGTAAATCACCAAGAGGGAAATTGCCCAGATCGGGACAAAAATCGAGGTAAAGCGAACAATAAAAATACGGGAGATTTCGGTTGGGGAAAAGCCGAGCAGGATGAGGTCCCGGATACTCTCTCCCGATTGTAAAACCAGCAACCTGAAACTACTGGAAAAGGTGGCCAGGGAAAGCAGAGAGAGTATCGACCCGATGGCAGTCAGCACCAGAGTCAAAAGATTGGCTCCTTTCTGCACCCAGTCCTGCTGGGGAACTTCCCGGTTGGTCTCATATCCAAGCCCCTCGACACCCTTGAAAAATTCCTGATCATCGGAGTTGCCTAAGCGGACGATTAAACGGGCAGGTCCCGGGGGTGTAATTCCTTCCTTCAAGGCATCGTGCAGCCTAATTTTTTCAGAAGGTTGTTCGATGGGGGAAACGAGTGTATTTTCTTCCTCGTTCAGATCCCTTAATTGACTCAAGGAAAGCGGCGGGCCTTCAATGGTTCCATCTGCCCAAAGAAAATAGTATGTTTCTGCCTCCTCGCCTCCGAATTTCGAGTTTGCCCAGTCCAAAAAAGAGGCGGGCACGAGCACGCTGTTAATGCGTTTGCTAAAGGCGACAAATCGACCGAGTAACCGGGTGGGTGTGCCATCTCCAATAAAAATTTCGATCGGCATAGAGGAGGCCGCTTCCGGGGAAAGGGCCGGATATTCACTGCGGGAGGGTGCCAGCCCAAAATTCCACAGGTCCA
>JAYOXT010000005.1:0-87966 GCA_038152995.1 Opitutales bacterium | reverse complement strand
CGCCCTTAAGAACTTTCTTACGGGCTGCTTCGTCGAATAGAATTTGTTTAGCCATATTTTTTGTAAAATTTGGAAGTTAACGATTTGTGAAATAAATCAACCTACGATTCCAAGAATGTCTTCTTCGCGAAGAATCTTGTACTCAACATCATCGACTTTTACATCGGTTCCGCCGTATTTGCTGATAAGAATTTTATCACCCTTCTTGACCAAGAAAGGAATGTCCTTGCCGGAATCATCCTTCTTACCAGTGCCAAGGGCAACTACTTCCGCTTCCTGCGGCTTTTCTTTAGCTGAATCTGGGATAATGATCCCGCCTTTGACTTGCTCGTCTTCTTCGACTTGCTTTACCAGTACGCGATCTCCCAATGGAGTTATTTTAGGTTTACTCATATTCCTTATATTTAGGTTAGTTTAGATTTTATATTTTAACGATAATCCGCATCACTGATGATTTCGGAAAATTTGAATTCTGTGAAAGGTCGGTCAGAAGACTATTTTTCGTCGTCCACTACCTCAAAATCCGCATCGACAATATCATCCTCTTTCTTGCCAGACTTGGAGGAAGCTTCTGCACTGCCTTGAGTATCTCCGGAAGACGGATCCTTAGGTGGTTCACTGGGATTGGCCGAGGCATGCTTCATGAGCTCTTCAAGGCCTTTTTGTAGCTTTTCTTTTGCCTCGTTGATCGCCTCAGCGGAAGAAGAAGAGTCGTCGAGCACTTTCCGTGCATCACCGAGTAGATCCTCGATCCTTTTCTTTAGTTCTTCAGGAAGTTGCTCACCGAGATCACTTATTTGCTTCTCGGATTGATAGACGAGGGAGTCCAACTCATTTCTGCTTTGGACAGACTCCATTTTCTTTTTGTCCTGATCAGCAAACTTCTCGGCTTCTTTTTTGAGTCGATCCACCTCAGCCTCGTCCATGCTTGAAGAACCGGAAATAGTGATTTTTTGGTCTTTACCAGTGTCCTTGTCCTTGGCACTCACATTAAGAATTCCGTTGGCATCAATATCAAATGTCACTTCGATTTGAGGCGTACCACGAGGTGCCGGGCGAATACCGTCGAGCTTAAATGTACCCAGTGTCTTGTTGTCCGAAGACATCGATCGCTCGCCTTGAAGAATGACGATGTCAACGGCAGGCTGGTTATCTGCAGCGGTGGAAAAAACCTGTGATTTCTTGGTAGGTATGGTGGTGTTCCTTTCAATCATCGGAGTGGAAACACCGCCGGCTGTTTCGATACCTAGGGTCAAGGGGGTGACATCCAACAAAAGAACATCATTCACATCCCCTTGCAAAACAGCACCCTGAATAGCCGCTCCGATGGCAACAACCTCATCTGGGTTGACGCCTTGATGGGCATCCTTACCTCCGAGTTCCCTTGCGATTTCGATCACTCTCGGGCTGCGCGTCATACCGCCAACTAAAACTAGGTTATTTACATCACCTATACTTAGACCCGAATCAGAGAGGCAGGACTCAAACGGTTTTTTCGTTCTGGAATAAAGGTCTTCGCAGATCTGCTCCAATTTGGAACGAGTAAGCGTTACATTGAGGTGCTTGGGCCCACTTGAATCTGCGGTAATGAAGGGAAGATTGATATCAGTAGACTGGGAGGAGGACAGGGACATCTTGGCCTTTTCTGCCTCTTCTTTCAAACGCTGCATGGCCATAGGATCACCAGACAAATCAATTCCTTGCTCTCTCTTAAAATCCTCAATCAGCCAATTGATAATTTGATGATCCCAATTATCACCACCGAGTTGGGTATCGCCATTGGTCGCCTTCACTTCAAACACACCATCCGCTATTTCTAGGACGCTTATATCAAATGTACCACCACCGAGGTCGTACACCGCAATAGTTTCCTCCCCCTTTTTGTCTAACCCATAAGCAAGGGAAGCAGCAGTTGGTTCGTTGATAATTCTGAGCACCTCGAGACCGGCAATTGCACCTGCATCTTTGGTTGCCCTTCTTTGATCGTCATTGAAGTAGGCCGGAACCGTAATAACGGCTTGAGTTACCGGCTCTCCCAGATAGGCCTCAGCATCGGCCTTGAGTTTTCCTAAAACCATCGAAGAAATTTGTTCAGGCATGAAGGTTTCGGTTTTGCCGTCTATTTCACACTCAATAACAGCTGCCCCATTCTTACCTTCGATTACTTTGTATGGGAGAGTGTCGATTTCGTCCTTTATTTCAGAAAACTTGCGGCCAATCAGCCTCTTGGCAGAGAATATGGTATTGGCAGGGTTGGTGACGGCTTGCCTTTTCGCAGCCTGTCCAACTATACGCTCACCGCTTTTGGAAAAGGCAACGATGGAAGGAGTGGTCCGATTACCCTCAGAGTTAGGGATCACTTTGGGCTCGCCCGCTTCCATCACGGCCATGCATGAATTACTTGTACCTAGATCGATTCCAATTATTTTACTCACACCATCCGATTGCAAATTTTATACCCAAAATAAAAATTTATTCATATACATGAATATCAATGCCTTAAGTAATATTTAACCACTTAGAAACACAACGGCTAAGAAAACAAGAAGACAGAATGTCACACTTTTGTGACATGCGTCAGTAATTATGACTCAGAAGCCAGAGCCTTGGACTCACCGTCCAATTCATCTAATATTTCCATCGTTTTATTTCCCCGCTCCATCCCATGATCACGGGTAAAATTCAGCTTAGGGGAATACTTAAGCACAACATACTTGCTAACCTGGCCTCTAATCTCACTTGCGTGCTTCCTAAAAAATAATTGGGCTTCACGGGCACAAATTTCATCTCCCACAACCGAGTAAGCCACGGTTGCGTTTCGTAAATCTGCAGCCACATCGACTGTGGTAATGGTCCAACGAACAGTTTCCGAACCATAGCGTGTACTTAAGTAGTTGGCTATTTCCCTTTTAACCAACTCATTGACCCGAGCTAGGCGTAAGCTCATATAAGAATAAACTAACGCTTAAAGAGTGGGCCGAATTTTTTCGATTTCGAAAGTTTCGATCACATCTCCCTCCTCGTATTTATCGAAGGATTCCAATCGAATACCACACTCAAATCCAGCTTTTACCTCGGTTACATCGTCTTTAAACCTACGAAGAGTATCCACTTTGCCCTCAACAATAACTTGGCCGTCACGAACAAGTCGAGCTCCTTTGTTCCGGGTAATCAGCCCTTCCATGACCATACAACCCGCAACCGAGCGGCCTTTGCTGACTTTAAAGACCTGACGCACTTCCGCACGACCGGATTTTTTCTCTGATAATTCGGGTTCCAGAAGCTCAGCCATGTTTTCCTTAACCATGTCTATGACTTCATAAATGATGCTGTTTTGGTAGAGGTTAACACCCAAATGCTTGGCTTCTCCCATCACGCCGTTTTCTGGCTTCACATTAAACCCAATCACATCTGCGTTGGAAGTTTGAGCCATCTTTACATCGCTTTTCGTAATTGGACCAACATCAGACCTTAAGATTTCCAGCACCACCTTATCACTGGAGATTTCTTTGAGTGAGTCATTAAGTGCTTCCACAGATCCACGAACATCGGCCTTTAGTATGATGCGGTAAACAGTGGATTTACTCTTATTAATCGCAGCAAAAAGGGCATCAAGACCGGCATTTTCGCTTTCTTCTTCGCTGAGTTCTTCGGAAGACTCAGCCAATTCCTGCTTTGCAAGCGCATCAAGTTTCTTTTCTGTCTCAATATTTTCTTCCGCTGTACGCCTTGCTTCTCGTTCATTTTTAGCAAAAACACAGGTTGCACCGGAGTCGGGGACGCCCGACCAACCGAGTAAGTTGACCGGGGTGGATGGGGGAGCCGATTTGACCGCATTCCCCTGGTCATCAATCATGGCTTTTATTTTGCAGTACACATTTCCGCAGGAGAATGAATCACCGACTTTCAGTGTACCTTTCTGAACAATGATTGTGGCAGTGGGACCACGGCCGACTTCCATTCTTGCCTCAACCACAATACCTTCAAACTGGCCGGTAGGGTTTGCCTTGAGTTCCATCACTTCCGCCTGGAGAATGATCATATCAAGCAACTCTTCGATATTGTCGCCTTTAAGAGCAGAAATAGGAACCGTTACGACATCGCCGCCCCAATCTTCTGCCGGTATGGAACGTTCTTGCATCTGGGTTTTCACCTTGTCCGCATCCGCACCCTTGGAATCCATTTTGTTTATAGCCACCATCAAGGAAGACTGGGACCTCTGGGCAAATTTAAGGGCTTCATCCGATTGAGGCATGAAGCCATCGTCCGCAGCAACCACTAGAACACTTACATCAGTCAAATTGGCTCCTCTTTCTCTAATTTTGGAGAAAGCGGCATGGCCCGGAGTATCGAGGAAAGTAATTTTGTTACCCCGGTGATCGATTTGGTAAGCCCCCACATGCTGGGTAATTCCTCCTGCTTCTCCCTCAACCACATTGGCTTTGCGGATAGTATCTAAAAGTGTGGTCTTTCCATGGTCAACATGTCCCATGATACAGACAATCGGGGGCCTTGGCTTGAGGAATTTTGCATCGTTCTCATCGATCACCACCTTCTTTTTCTGAGCCTGTGGTTCTGCTTTCTCACCCCGGTGACGAATTTCCAATTCAAAGCCTTTGGACTTGGCTAATCTCTGGGCCACATCCTCTTCGATTGTCTGATTCATCGAGGCGAAGATGCCCATCTCCATTAGTTCTGAAATCAACTGAAAGGGTTTCAACCCAATCAAACCAGCAAAATCTCTCACCACAATAGGAGGCTTGACGATGATAAGATTGCCTTCAATCACACCCCCTGATTCCTCCACCTCTGCACCATTGGAGGGAGGGGCAGGAACAGACGGTTGCTGGGACTTGGGGATGGCCTTGGGAACAGGAACGGAAGCCAGCTTCATTGGAGGCGGAGGAAGACTCGGAGCAACCCCAACTGTACCACGAAGAGGAGTCGCTACTTTTTCTCCGTCATCATCAGCGACACCATTATCGGAATCAACGGATGCGGAAGTCTGCTCGGCATTCCCCGCGGCAGCTTTTTCCTTTTCCTCCCTTTCCTGCTCAAGGTCCTCTTTTGACTTAACAAAAGGAACTTTCTTTTCGTCAGCAGGATTGGCGGGCACCTCAGCAGAATGATCCTTAGCAACATCTTCACCATGCTTGGAATCTTTGGCTACGGTCTGCAGCTCTTCGATCAAAGATTGTGCGGTGATATTATCTAGGGTGGAAGAGGCACTTTTAATTTCGTAACCACGCCCCGCCAGGATATCAATAATCTCTTTACTTGTTTTATCCGTCTCTTTGGCTATTGCGTGAATTCGAACACTCATAGGTAATGGTTTGTAGGTGTAAGTAGCTTACAGTTTTTGAATTAACCATCCACCGCAGCTTGATCTGAAGATACTTTATTTAGAATGTCAGTGGCTGTCTCGTCATCAAAACCTAGACCAACAAGATCCACTTCCGTGACTCCCTCAAATGCTTCTGGGCTAACCAATCCAAATGCAACCAAGCGATCAGCCACCTCAAATTTGATCCCCACTGAAGTAAGTCCTTCCGCAGCCTTAGCCTTGCGCTCGTCAAAGCCGACTTCTTTCACAACGACCTTGCCAATATCCAGCTTCCAACCAAGCAATCTGGAAGTAAGGCGAGCATTGATACCCTTCCTTCCAATAGCAACGGAAAGATCGTCTTCCTTGACCTCAAAATACATCCGACGCTTGTCTCGATCCAGAGTAATATTCTGAGGAACCGCAGGTTTTAAGGCTTCAATGAGCTGCTCGGTGGGGTCTTCAAACCAGCGTACGATGTCCACCTTCTCACCATTCATCTCCCGAACAATGCTTTTAACCCGACCTCCCCGTGCACCAACGCAAGCCCCCACCGGGTCGACCTTGGGGTCAACACTTTTTACACAGACTTTGGTTCGGTACCCAGGCTCACGGGCCATGGCAGCTAAAGTAACGGTGCCATCGGATATTTCAGACACCTCCATTTCGAAAAGTTTCCTGACGAAATTGAGACTCGACCGACTGAGGATGAGTTCGGGCCCCCTGCCCTGCTGTTCTAATTTTACCAGAAGGCAACGAATACGTTCGCCCGGCACCCAGTCCTCTCCCGGTGCCTGTTCGCGCCAAGGCAGGAGTGCTTCTGCTTTACCTACCTCCACAATCAGATCACCACGCTCTTTGCGCCTCACCGTACCAGTCACCAAGTTGCCGACCTGGTCGCGGAACTCATCATAAATATGCTCTTTCTCAAACTGCCTGAGGCGCTGTTTAATCGCCTGCTCTGCAGTTTTCGCGGCAATGCGGCCCAAATAAGCCGGGTCCATTTCACGCTCAACGACATCACCGATCTGCGGGTTATCCGCATACAAGCGAGCTTTATCCACATGGATTTCTCTAGCCGTATCGGATACCGATTCCACCACCGTAAGAAGTGTCCAGGCTTTGAGGGCACCACTCTTTTGACTAATCTCCACACGCACTTCACTGGGTTGGGAGTTAGCCCCCCCTCGCTCAGCTGCAGCCTTGATGGCATTTTCTATCGTGGCAATCATATCGGGACGACTGATTCCCTTCTCTTTTTCCATGTACTCAAGGACTGCGAGGATTTCGCTGCTCATTTTAGAATTTGATTAGTGGTGTGAATATAAAAAAAAGGACGAGCAAGATGCCCGTCCCGGATGGACTAGACTGTAATTAAAGTCTTCACAAGTTATCGAAGTGGTTATTTTTGTCAACGAATTCGTATTCTTCTCTAATCCGCCCTTTTTCCTCTTTGCAGGAACCCTCTATTCAATTAGTAATAGAGGTTTTTTTAATGAAAACCATACACTTCACCAACCTACCTGGAGACGGAATCGGACCAGAGGTCATGTCTGTCGCTCTTGATGTCCTGACCAAAACCGGGCAGGCGTATAATTTCTCATGTCAAACATCCACCCACGATGTGGGCGGAATCGGTATAGATAATCACGGCAATGCCTTGCCCGGTTCAACCCTAGAAGCTTGCCAGTCCGCCGACGCGATTCTGTTTGGCTCGGTCGGTGGTCCTAAGTGGGAAAGCCTACCTCCCCACGAACAACCAGAGAGAGCGGCTCTTCTTCCCTTGCGCAAGGCTTTTGAACTTTTTGCCAATTTGAGGCCCGGGAATCTATTTCCAGAGCTAGCCGATCTCTCCCCTTTGCGAGCAGATACTGCCAACGCTGGAATCGATGTACTTTGTGTACGCGAGTTGACTGGCGGAATCTATTTTGGCCAGCCTAAAAATACCAAATCTTTGAACAATGGCGAAAAAGAGGCCATTGACACCATGGTATATAAGACTGGCGAAATTAAGCGTATCACTGAGGTCGCAGTCCAAGCTGCCCGCTTACGCAACAAAAGAATCTGTTCAGTAGACAAAGCGAATGTTTTGGAGACATCTGTTCTCTGGAGACAAACCGTCTCCGCGTACATCACTGAACTGGATCCCTCCATTGAACTCTCACACATGTATGTCGACAATGCCGCCATGCAACTCGTCAGGGATCCTAATCAGTTTGATGTAATTCTTACTGAAAATATGTTTGGCGATATTCTCTCGGACGAGTTGGCCGTAATCTGCGGTTCACTCGGCATGCTTGCCTCGGCAAGCCTGGGTACCGGTAAGAATTCCACCGGACATCCTTTTGGATTGTATGAACCTGCCGGTGGGACTGCTCCAGATATCGCAGGCAAAGGATTGGCCAACCCTTGTGCCCAGATCTTGAGTGCCGCTTTGATGTTAAGATATAGTTTCGGTCTGGAAGATGCAGCCCTCGCTATTGAGAATGCGGTCAAGGAAACCATCCGGGCCGGACTTAGAACCGGAGATATTGCTCAGGGTGCAGCATCCGTTGGCACGGCGGAGATGGGATCGGCCATTTTGTCCCGTATCGCTTAATCTTAGGACTTTTCCCATGAAATCGAGCGAGATCAGGCAGTCATTCCTCAATTTTTTCTCCAAAAAATCTCACGAGATCGTCTCCTCTGGCTCCCTACTTCCCGAGTCACCCAACCTGCTATTTACCAATGCGGGAATGAATCAGTTCGTTCCCTATTTCCTAGGAGACCAAAAGGCACCCTTTCCGAGGGCAGTCGATACCCAGAAGTGTATTCGTGCAGGGGGCAAGCACAACGACCTCGAAGATGTGGGTATGGATACCTACCACCATACCTTTTTCGAAATGCTGGGAAATTGGTCATTCGGCGATTACTTTAAAAAAGAAGCCATCGAATGGGCATGGGAACTTTTGGTCCAGGTATGGAAATTTCCCCCTGAAAGGCTTTACGCCACCGTTTACCAACCTGAAGAAGGCGATCCGGCAGATTTTGATCAAGAGGCTCACCAAATTTGGTCCAAAATTTTTCAATCTGCTGGACTCGATCCCTCGGTCCATGTGGTGACTGGAGGGAAAAAAGACAACTTTTGGATGATGGGGGAGACGGGCCCCTGCGGCCCCTGTTCCGAACTGCATCTGGACCTTACTCCTGAGGGGAACAGTCTGGGCAAATTGGTCAATGCTGATTCCCACCTATGCATTGAAATCTGGAATCTTGTCTTCATCCAGTTCAATGCCGATAAGGATGGCAATTTTTCTCCACTTTCTTCCAGACATGTGGACACGGGCATGGGATTTGAGAGAGTGGCGGCTGTGATGCAAGCGACCAAGAATTTTACTGATTTCTCAAAACCGGCCTCCAACTACGACACCGATGTCTTTTCTCCCCTCTTTGATCAATTGGAGAAAATATCAGGAAAAAGTTATGGCGGGACCCTACCTGAAGGTAATACCCCCCAGAACGAACAGGAAGAAATTGATGTTGCATTCAGGGTAATCGCCGACCATGTGCGGGCCCTTTCATTCTCTATCGCCGATGGTATTCTTCCGGGAAACAGTGACCGCAACTATGTTCTCCGGCGAATTCTCCGTCGTGCAGTCAGGTACGGCCGCACCCTTGGCCTAACTGATCCCTTTTTCTACACTCTTGCTCCTGTATTAATCGAACAAATGGGTTCGATTTTCCCCGAACTTAAAGATCGTTCTGAATTGATCATCAAGACCCTCAGATCAGAGGAAGAATCCTTCAATAAAACCCTCGATCGCGGTATCGATCTATTCAATCGTGAAATCGAAGGAATGCCTCAGGAAAGCCAACTCTCGGGAAGTTTTGCCTTTAAACTATACGACACTTTCGGGTTCCCTCTCGATCTGACCGAATTGATGGCACGGGAAAATGGTCTTTCGATCGATCATGTGGGATTTGAAAATGAGATGAACGAGCAGCGTAATCGTGCCAGGCAGGCTCATAAGTCCGTTGATATTGTTGTCAACAATGAGACCGATAGTCTGAATGCAACCGTATTTACCGGCTATGACATCGATAATCTTAAGGATTTCAATGCTACCTGTGTCGATTGGATAGAAGTCGAAGGAAAAGCCTTCCTGGTAGTGGACAAGTCCCCTTTCTACGCTGAAATGGGCGGACAGGTTGGAGATTCAGGCACATTTACCTTCAAGGAAGAAACCATCGATATTTTGAATGTGGTCAAAGATGCCAGTGGTCGCTTCCTTCATCAGGTTAAAAGAGCACCGAAGACCGAAGCATGCCTTAACTCACCTGTCACTCTCGGGGTTGACTTGGAGCGTAGGCTCGCGATTCAGCGACACCATACTGCTACGCATGTTCTCCACTGGGCACTAAGGGAAGTCCTAGGAGATCACATTCGCCAGGCTGGATCTTTGGTTCAGCCGGACCGGCTGCGCTTTGATTTTTCCCACTTCGAGGCAGTATCCTCCAGTCAATTACAAGACATCGAGCGTTTAGCCAACGAAAGATTGCTGCTCAATGATGAATTAAAAGCCTACGAAATTCCTTTCTCAGAGAAACCGGAGGGAGTAATCGCATTTTTCGGGGATAAATACGGGGATGTGGTTAGGGTTGTTGATTTAGGAGGGTGGAGTCAGGAACTGTGCGGCGGAACTCATGTTCGGTCCGGAGGTGAAGTGGGATCGATTCGCCTGCTCTCCGAGTCTGCAATTTCTGCTGGAACACGCCGTCTGGAAGCAGTCGCTGGTATGGCTGCATTTGAATGGACGGGGGAACATCTTTATGCCTTTCACCAAGTGCTCAAAAACTTATCCTGCCAACCCCATGAGCTCGTTGAGAGAATTGATCAGATTCAACTCAAATCTAAAGACTTAGAGAAAAAACTTCGCTCTATTCAGCAAAAAGACCAAGCGGGAGTCGCCCATAAACTGGTGCAATCAGCGACAGAAAAGGAGGGTATAAAGATCGTTGCTAAAGTGGTGGAAAATTTTTCCGCGAATGATCTGCGCGGTCTCGCGGCCCAAGTAAATAAACTCTGTGATCCGTCTGTTGTTCTTCTTGCATCTGAACAGGGTGAAAAATGTTCCATGGTCTGCATCTGTTCACCTTTGGCGATAGAACATGGTCATCAAGCTGGCATGTATCTGAGCGAACTCGCCGGAAAAATTGGTGGCAAAGGAGGAGGAAAACCAGATTTTGCAATGGGCGGTGCGTTGGCGGGCAACGGGTTGAATAAAGCCCTATCCTGCCACTCCTTGCTATCTTAGAAAACGCGTTCGGGTGAAGCTGCGTATCTTGCTTCCTCCCACCTTAACTGGTTGCATTCAAAGAAATGCCATACCCGCTAAAATTGAACTGGAAGACAAGTCAGGCACAAGGATTCCGCCCGAGAAATGCGATACATCCGACTTGGCGGATCTCCCCGATGCGCAGAGGTCCGCCCTATTTGCCCTTTCTCAATGGTGCGGTGGCAAGCTAACCTCTTTTTTGCAACTCAATGTCGAACAGGCTGCAGAACTCTTAAATCTGCTCGATCAGGTGCAATGCTTTTTTCCTGCGAATGCACCAGAAGATGCTATTCCTTGGAAGCCTTCCGGTTTAGAGGGAATTAGTGAGTTAATTGGCCAACCTCAGAAAAAAAGCCCGCCCAGAAAAGTTCGTGAAATAAAGGAGAAAAAGCACCATTTTGCTGATGATCCTCCAGCCACTGCTGAAGAATACAAAGGCCCGCCCATTGAGGTGGAAGGATCCACAGAATACCTGCGGATTATTTTACCCGGCTCGGAGCACCCCAGCTACTCTGAAGTTCTACGACTACTCCGGGAATGGTCTTTTATTCGTGACCGCTCACACCGGCATTGGTGGTGGTTGAGAGATTCGTCCAAAGTGCTTGATTTCCTTGCCTCACACCAAGATGAATTTGAGCATGACCACGATGCAAAGTTCACCGAAAACTTCCGTTCGCACACCGCGAATATTCAACACGCCACCCTATCCATCCATGCGAAGGAGACCGAAGACAGCATTGAAGTTCAAGCAACCATTGAAGCGGGCAATGCACCCTTAGAAATTATCGAACATGCCGTCTCCACCGGCAAAAACCATCTTAGGCAGGGCAAGCAAACCTACCTGATCACCAAAGACCTGAGGGAGAAGATGGCTCAAGTACAAAGGGCGATATCGGGACAGGCGGGTGGATCCCTATTGGCTCATTATTCTGATACAATTAATCGCTTTCAGTCGACTTCTTTGGGTGATGTACTCTCGGTGGCGGATCCCCGTTTTGCCCCACCTGCACAATGGAAAAAAAGAGCCACCGCCCTGCATAATCTTTCCCACCTTAAACCACCCCAACCCCGTGACGGATTGGAAAAGATTCTTCGTCCATACCAGATGCTAGGTACAGCATGGATGCTCCACCTTTTCGATCATCAATTGGGCGGAATTCTCGCCGATGAGATGGGCTTGGGGAAAACCGTGCAAACCCTGGCTTTTTTGTCCTGCCTCAGCAAACGGGAATCGCATGCCCAGTCTTCACTTGTGGTCTGCCCTGCATCCTTGGTTGAAAACTGGAAAAGAGAAACGATACGTTTTTGTCCTTCGATAAAGGTGTACTCACACCATGGACCCAACCGGGCAACCACCCCTTCTTATATCGGGAAATTTGACTTGATTATTACCTCTTATGGCACCCTGACCCGGGATTGGGAAATGTTTAGGGACTTTCCTTTTCTGTGCATCATTGGAGACGAAGCACAGCACCTTAAAAATCGTCGCACTCAAAATGCAAAAGCGATGTCAAACCTATCCTCGGAAGGACGGATGCTCCTGACCGGAACACCGATTGAAAACAGTGTCAACGACCTTCTCTCTCTTCTCGAGTTTCTTCTGCCCGGAGCAAGCCCTAAAGTACCTGACGGCACTCGCGGAGAGGAACGTGCCTGGCACGAACAGCGCATTCTTAAACAAGCGGGTCCTTACATTCTAAGAAGAACGAAAAAGGAAGTCGCACCAGAACTGCCTGAAAAAATTGAACAAATCCTCTACCTAGATCTCACTCAGGACCAAAAAGAGTGCTATGAAACCGTGAGAAAGGTAGCAGAAAATGAACTCGACCAGCTTGCGCAATCAGGTGCAAACGAAGGGGCCATGCGAATGAAAACTCTGACACAACTTCTTCGCCTACGCCAAACTTGCTGTGACCCAAGGTTAATCGACGCAGAATGGGAAAACGATCGTTCATGCAAATTAAATGCCTTTCGTGAACTCTTGTATAATTGCCTAGAAGGTGGGCACCGAATGCTCGTCTTTTCACAATTCGTTAAGATGCTTCAAATTCTTAAAACTGAGCTTAACGGTAGTTCCCTTCCTTATTGCTATCTCGATGGTTCCTCAACCGATCGCATGAAACAGGTAGACCGCTTTCAAGAGGATCCGTCCATTCCTGTTTTCCTGATATCGCTCAAGGCCGGCGGAACAGGATTAAACCTAACAGGTGCCGATGTTGTGGTTCATTTTGATCCCTGGTGGAATCCTGCTGCCGAAGCCCAAGCAACCGACCGAGCACATCGTATCGGCCAAGAAAAAAAGGTCACCGTATATAAACTAATCACCACCAGCACAGTTGAAGAAAAAGTCTTACAATTACAGGCAGGAAAAAAGAAATTGCTGGAAAATGTCTTTGAGGAATCGGAAATTGCCAACCATTCCCTAGCGGTTTCTGACTTACAGGCATTATTTTAATTCAAGTAACAAGTGCGAACGGATGATGTGCTTTCCTTTCCCCTTGTAAAACTGTCCCTGATTAGGCATGTTAATAACTTACAATTTTCGTTATGAGCGTTGAATCCTTACAATCTGAAAAGCCTATTCAAGCTGGCGAGCGTGGTCCCGCCATGAAGGGTGCAGATGTCCTTGTTTCTGCACTTGAGCGTGAAGGCGTGGATGTGGTCTTTGCTTACCCTGGTGGAGCATCCATGGAACTCCATCAATCCCTAACCAGGTCTGAGAAAATCCGGACAATCCTTCCCCGTCAGGAGCAAGGAGGCGGGTTTATGGCTCATGGGTATGCCCGGGCCACTGGCAAAGCCGGAGTTTGTATGGCCACCTCCGGCCCCGGTGCGACCAACCTTGTGACCTGCATAGCAGACGCTTACATGGACAGCGTTCCGCTTGTTGCGATCACCGGTCAGGTCTACCAACAGTTTATTGGAAAGGCTGCGTTTCAGGAGACTGATTTTTTTGGAATGACTCTTCCGATTGTCAAACACAGCTATCTCGTGCTTACCGCCGAAGACCTTCCCAGAATCGTCAAGGAAGCCTTCTACCTGGCAACTAGTGGCCGTCCGGGTCCTGTAGTTATCGATATTCCCAAAGATGTTCAACAGAAGGTCTTTGAGCCATTTTTCCCTGATGAAGTCGGTGAATTAGCCGGCTACAAACTGGATCAGCCCAAAGCCACAGATGAGGAACTTCTTGAAGTACTCAATCTTATCTCCAAGGCGAAAAAACCTGTTTTATACACTGGTGGTGGTATCATTTCATCGGAGGCCCATCTGCAACTTCGTGAATTTGCTGAACTCACCGGTCTTCCTGTTGCCCATACCTTGATGGGGCTTGGTGCGTTCGATCCCGATCATGAGCAATCTCTTTACTGGTATGGCATGCATGGTACAGTTGCGGGAAACTGGGCAGTCTGTGAGAGTGACCTGCTCATTTGCGCAGGGGCTCGCTTTGACGACCGTATCACTGGTCTGGTTAGCAAATATGCTCCTGAAGCTTATGTCATTCACTTTGATGTCGATCAGTCCGAGCATAATAAAAATGTTCATGCCCACTTTCCCATTAAGTCAGATATCAAATACGCACTTCATCGTTTATCTGAGCTGATCAAAAAGAAGGGATTCGACAAGCCGGACCTATCTACTTGGAGTGAAACAATCAGTGGGTGGAAGAAAAAGTATCCTTTCAAATATGACAAGGGTGAGCATATCACTTCCCAAGAAGCTGTTGATATTCTCTATCAGGAGTCCAAAGGAGATGCAATCATCACCACTGGGGTTGGACAGCATCAAATGTGGGCCGCACAGTACTATCGTTTTAAGGAACCAAGGACCTACATTTCATCGCTTGGTCTGGGGACGATGGGGTTTGGCTATCCCGCCGCAGTGGGAGCAAAAGTGGCCAGACCGGACAAAGAAGTCATTGATATTGATGGCGACGGTTCTTTTCTGATGAATGTGCAGGAACTGGCCACCGCAAAAATTGAGAAAATCAATGCGAAATGTCTACTCCTCAATAATCAGCATCTCGGAATGGTTGTTCAGTGGGAGGACAGATTTTATGAATCCGTACGGGGCCACACCATTCTCTGTGATCCTGAGAACATCGGCGGTCCTGACAACCTAGATGCCATCTATCCAGATTACATAAAAATGTGCGAAGGTTTTGGAGTGAAGGCTAGAAGGGTTTCTAGAAGAGAAGATTTGCGGGAGGCGATGCGGGAAATGCTCGATGCCGATGAGCCCTACCTTTTGGAAGTAATCGTCCCCTACACCGAGCATGTGCTCCCGATGATTCCTCAGGGAAAATCAGCGAAAGAAATGCTGATTGATTAGTTTTTTTGAGGTTCCCTGAGAAAACGCATCCTTGAAGGATGCCTCAGCTTACGGAGCGCGTGGGCTTCGATCTGCCTGACCCTCTCACGGGTGACTCCCATAACCTGTCCAATTTCCTCAAGAGTGAGCTGTCGTCCAGGTGAATTCTCTGCCACCCAGACACATGCAGAGCGGAGACGCTCTTCTGGGCTTCCCTCAAAGCTCGGCAGGGCGAAATCCCTAGCCTCTTGACCTGCATAAACCACTTTCTAAAGTAGCGCCGAAAAGCTGCAAAAGCAAAAAAGCTGAACCCAAGAGCCAGCTTGACTACCCTATCGGTGATCTAAAATCCTCTTCGCTAAGGGGGTGTCCGATATCCATATTTTTGGTAGCACGAGTGCCAAGAACCTCCTCCCACCGACTTGGGCACAACCCGTCTCCAGGCCGGGCAATACGGATATTATTCACGCCCAGTAAATCCCCTAAAAGAATGGGAGCTGAAACTAAAATGGATCGCTTGTGTGCTGCCGGAGCGCGGGGAACCTGCCGGCCAGTAATTGCCAGGTGGGTCATTTTTACGGCTTTTACCATCTCCGAAAATTCTGCCGGTGTCATCGAGAACGCTGCATCAACAGAAGTATCATCCTCCCGATCTAGACAAAAATGCTTCTCAATCACTCGAGCTCCCAGTGCCGTCCCTGCAACGGCGATTAAATGCCCCAAGGAATGATCTGATAAACCGTAGGGCACTCCAAATTCTCGTTGAATTCCGGGCATCTTCTGCAAACAAAAATCGCTTGGCTTTGCGGGATACTCACTTACACAATGCAAAAGGATCACTTGGGGACATCCAGAACTGGTTAGGACTTCGATGGCCTGGCTAATTTCATCTCCCTCTGAAACCCCGGTGCTGGCCAGCACTGGTTTTCCCGTGCAGCCAATCCTGCGAAGCATGGGAAAGTGATTTAGCTCAAAGGAAGCCACTTTGTAAATAGGGGGATTGATCGAGTCCTCCAAAAATCCAACCGCGGACTCATCAAAAGGCGAGCTGAAGCAAACCAGTCCCAACTTTGCAGCTTCCTTGGCAATCAAGGGATGCCACTCCCATGGGGTCATTGCGCGTTGATAAAGATCAGAGAGCGTTTGCCCTTTCCATAAACCAGACTGCAACTGAAACCTTCGATCAGTACCAGCGACGGTAATAGTTTCGGGGGTATAGGTCTGCAACTTGATCGCATCTGCACCGGCACGGTGTGCCTCAAATACAAGACTGAGTGCCTTGTTCAAATCTCCGCCATGATTCCCGGACATTTCCGCTACAATCAGCGGCGGCGTGGCGGGGTCTAAAATTTTTGCAAGCAGATCCAAAGACACTTCCGACAATCAGGGAACAATATAATCTGCAAGCAGAGTTGAAAGTTCATCTCTGCTTAATGTTTCACAATTAACATTGCTGGCATAATAAAAACCTTCGGTGCATTGCACGCCCCCCAGAATCCCAATTTTATTTCCCCAAAATGCCTTTACGGGCTGGATGACAAAATGGTCCTCAAATTCAAGAACATTCCGGGCTTCATCCGAAGGGATTAGGAGCTCATGCATTTTCTCGCCGGGTCTCAATCCAACGAGGACTTTTTCAGCCTCAGGGGCTATAACATCTGCAAGATCCCCCACGCTACAAGCGGGAATTTTGGGAACCAAAAGCTCCCCACCCACCATGGTTTCCAAACTCTTCAGCACAAAATCAACCCCTTGCTTAAGAGTGATAAGGAATCGTGTCATACCTGAATTGGTGATGGTAATTTTGCCGGCTTCTCTTTGTTTCTGAAAAAGGGGAATCACACTGCCCCTACTGCCAATGACATTGCCGTATCGAACAACTGAAAAAATCGTGCCCTCGGTTCCCGCATAGCTATTTGCCGCAATAAACACCTTGTCTGAACATAGTTTGGTTGCTCCGTATAAATTAACCGGATTGACTGCCTTGTCTGTACTCAGAGCGATCACCCGTTTCACATTGGCAACGATCGCCGCTTCAACAACATTGGTGGCACCATTCACATTAGTCTTAATAAACTCATGGGGATTATACTCGGCAGCCGGAACTTGTTTAAGGGCGGCGGCATGAATGACATAATCCACACCCCTCATCGCCAAAGTTAAACGGTTCAGATCACGGACATCTCCAAGAAAGTACCTTAGAGCAGCATGCTGAAAATCAGGATCTGCCTGCATTTCGGACTGCTTCCATTCATCCCTTGAGTAGATGATCAATCTCTTTGGTCGGAACTTGATTAATACAGATTTGACAAATTCCTTCCCAAAAGAGCCAGTACCTCCAGTAATTAGAATGGATGAATCATCGATCATGCTAAAAATTGCTTAACTGATTCCATAGCGAGAGTCGACGCCAAACACCTTCGGGCATCTTGAGTCATGCAACGCCTGCTTCCAATCCCCACACTATCCATTGGGCTCAATATTCAAGACTTTCAGCAAATTGATCAAAGGCAACTCCAGCACACTTTAAGGAGGCGGCAATATCCTCCTCACTCATTGCATTACTGATAAACCAATTGTGATGAGGGTGGAAGTAGAGCCCCTGAGAAGCACAGCATTTGCAGAGTGCCTGAATTTGGTAGAGATTTTCATCTCCCTCGATCCAAGGATATGGCATGGAGGGGATTCCTGTCATCTGGAGCGGAATTTGACGACTTCTGGCCAAGGCTTCCATCTGGGAACAGAATTGCTTCCCCTTTTCTAAGACCGATTCAGCCACATGGTCGTCTGCGGAAATTTTCAGCGACTCGATAGCAGCGGACATGGCAACAGCATCGTTCCAACAACTGCCCGTAAGAAAAACATCTGCCGCAGGCAGACGAAATTCGCCGGATCCTACGCAAGCAGAAATAGCATAGCCATTCCCCAAAGCCTTTGAATAAATCGCAAGATCGGGAGAAAAACCAAAATATCGATGAGACCCGCCAAGATGGAGCCTGCCACCGCAACGGACATCATCAAGAATCAGGGCAATCCCATGCCTGTGAGCTAAATTCCTTACTTCAGTCCAAAAGCCCGGATCGGGCAACTCGGATTGGGCAAAGGATGCATGATGATAAGGGGTGAGAATAATCGCGGCCACCTGATCCAATTTCTCGCTGATCAATGAGTTTAATTCATCGAGGTCATTCCAGCTAAACTCAAGAATATGACTACGGTCAGAAGGAATACGACCACCCAAACCGGGGTCGCACCATGAATCGACTCCATGGTAGGAACCTCTTGCTTTGATTACATACTCCCGCCCGGTTTTCTCTCGGGCAACACGAAGTGCCCATGAAGTTAAATCCGAGCCATTTTTTGCGAAAACTGCCCAGTCGGCGAAATCCACCCTTTCCACCAAGAGTTCGGCAAGCTCAACCATCTGGGTCGATGGTTGGTTAAAAATGGCACCTTTGGTTTTTTGTTGAGTAACAGCATCCTCGATTCTGGGATTTAAATACCCGTGTAAAACCGCCCCAAAACCGCACATAAAATCCATCCACTCATTCCCATCTACATCCACAAACCTAGCCCCTCTTGCTGATTGACAATAAAAGGGGAAATTCGTGGGCAAAGATGAACCCGGGGAAACATGACCATAAATGCCAGCAGGAATTACACTGCAAGCACGGTCAAACCATTCTTCGGAATGCTTTCTAATCATCGTCTAGGTTGCGGAACTTCTCTTTGCACAATTCTTGAAATATAACCAAACTTTTCTGCTAGGGGCACTTGGCCCCCGATAATCAGGGAACCATCTGCCACCGCACGCCATGGATCTAATTGCCCACAAGATGCCAATCGGGCGACTTGATCGCTTTTAAATTCCAAAGAGCAGGTAACCGGTTCATTTGCTGAATCTTGTTTCAGCTTCCATCCCCACACCGGGTCAAAGTAAACCAACAAGTTAACCGGCGAGTTAACGACGCCTATCCTAATGGTTGAATGCTGATCCACACTTAAAAGTGACTTCGAATAAGGATGTAAATTTGCATAAGTTAAGATTGCCTCTATTGAACCAGCTAGCAAGGCACGAATCTCTTTGCTACCAGTACAAAAAACACGCAACGACTTCACCCGAATGAGCCATCTCAGGCATTCAACCGAGTGAACAGGGTTGCATAGAAATCTTTTAAAATCAGGCAGGGCAAACCCACCGGTTAATGCCCTGAGAAACGCACAATCAGAAAAAAGCAAACCGCAGGCACCAAATGAAATTCCATCAAGGGCAAGAAGAGAGGGTTTGATTTTTTCCAACGGTGCATCCGGGAAGAGAAACTCCATCGTTCGATAAATAGACTGTGCCGCAGCCCATATTTTAAGCCTTTCACCAGGAATAGGATCACTCATTCGATTAATTCCTCCATTTTATCTAAGAGTATCCGTGGAGAATCGCTTACAGGAAAGTGAATTTTGGGAACTTTAATCTTCGATAAAACAACATCAACAAGTTTTCTCGATGAAGCACATGAAATCAGCATATTTGCATGCTTTTTCCAAAAGTTTAAATTATTATATTCCTGTGGCATAACGCCACGGGATGTATCAAAAATAACAGGGCAACCCGAAACGATTGCTTCGGTGGTCAATCCAGCCCCTGGTCTGGCAAAAATCCAATTTGAAATTTTTAACAACGCTACCATTTCATCTGCACCTACCTTCGGCAAGGCAATGAGCCTGAGATTTGCTGAACCTCCTTCCCTCTCCAACTTTGAAAGGGTTCCTGAACAGCCTCCGCATAGGGCAACCAACTGAGCACAAATTCCTGCCTTTTTAAAAGCACGAATGATCGACAGATGTTGATTTACTCCGTTTGCCCCAGTTCCCAAAAGATAAATAGGTAATGATTCCAGCAGCTTATACTTCAACCGAATCTCATTTTGATGATCGTTTGTTTGATAAAAGGGGGTTCTTAATAGAGGACCCACCGCAAAGCATTTTTCCTTAGGCATGCCACGCCTTTGAGCAGCACGGCACCCCTCTTCATAAGGACTGGTAAAAAGATCGACCTTCGGATTCACCCAATGCCGAGAATATCCAACCCCATCTGCCAACTCACCACAGTAGATGATGAATTTGGGTTTTATCGAATTGCTTTCTCGTTCTATAATTTCAAAAAAGCCGTGGTTGAGGTGGGCATGGGTGGAGACCACAAGCTGGGGAGAAAATCGATTCAGTGCAGTCACAAATCTTTTTTTCCCGAATATAAACATGGCTTTTCTGTGCATGGAAAAGATCTCCAGTAAAAAGAAATAAAAGAAATGGAGACGGGGACATTTCTTTTGTATCAAATTATAGAAATGACAGCCCAAGCGGTAAGCCCAAAAGGAATTTTCCAGCGGATGATAAACTTCCGCATCCCCTCCTCTATCCTTCCACCAATCTCTCAGGGCATAGGCACGCATATCATGACCTCCCCCCGTTGAAGCACTAAGGATCCAAAGCTTCATTGCTCATCAATGTAGGGCATAGACATGCCCACATGGAGTTAGTCGATGGAATGCACAAACAAACCGCTTCTTAGTTTTGGTTCAAACCAAGTGGTTTTTGGGGGCATAATCTCTCCCTCATCTGCAATTGTAAGCAATTGCTCCATGGATACAGGATAAAGAGCAAAGGCCGCAGCCATTTCTCCAGAATCCACCCTTCTCTGCAGCTCCTCCAATCCCCTTATTCCGCCAACAAAATCAATTCGGTCACTTTTTCTCAGATCTTTGATATCGAGGATAGGCTCAAGTACCTTTTCCGAAAGAACGGTAACATCGAGGTCCCTAACAGGATCATCCAATCTCTCCTGTAGGTGTGATTGCAATAGATACCACTGACCAGAAACATAAAGAGAGAGCTCCCGTATTCTGGAAGGCTTTGCCTTTGCGAAATCAACTTTACTGATAGTAAAATTTTTTTCGAGAAGATCTAAAAATGAATCAGTTGTATGACCATTGAGATCACGAACGACCCGGTTGTAGTCAAAAATCATTAGCTGATGATCAGGAAAAGCAACTGTCATGAAGTAATTGTAGCGTTCTGTGCCGTCGTGACTTGCGTTATTTTCCTTTCTTTTTTGCCCCACCCTAGCTGCAGCAGCGGTACGATGATGACCATCTGCCACATACAGAGCAGGGACGCTTTTGAAAAGCTGAGAAAGTTGGTCATTGGTGGTAGAGGATTCACTGATCCAAAGTTCGTGACGTATCCCATCGTCAGCTAAAAAATCGTAAACGGGCGAGGTTGCCTGAATTTGCTCAACAATGGAATCGATTTCGGTTTTCCCACGATAAGAAAAGAAAACTGGCTCAGCATTAGCACCCAGTACTTCGACATGTTTAACACGATCGTTTTCCTTCGCTGTGCGAGTAAGTTCGTGCTTCTTGATCAGACCGTCGTAATATTGCTGATAATGACAGCAACCCACGATACCGGTCTGGCTACGGCCATCCATGGTCAGGCGATAGACATAAAAACAGTCACTGGCATCCTGACTAAAAACCCCATCCTGAACCATTTTGACGAAATTTGAACGTCCCTTCTCATAAACAGCCTGGTCATAAGGATCGACTCCTTCGGGCAAATCAATCTCTGCCTTAATTACTTTGAGGTAAGAATGAGGATTATCCCCAGCTTCAAGTTTGGCTTCTTTGGAGTCCAAAACATCGTAGGGACGGGAAGCCACCGATTTGGCGAGTTCAGACTTTGGGCGGTAGGCACGAAATGGTTTAAATTCAATCATTTTGATAGTAGAAAGAATGGCGAAATCGGAATCGAAAGGGAAAGAAGAAAGTGACTAAACTTCTTTCTCTGCCAGTTTTTTTGCTCTCATTTGCTGGATCAACTTTAGAGCTGAACCGGCAGCTAAAGTACTTTTTAATGCTCCTGCAGGCGAACTACTTGGAACCGCAGCAGCTTGATTGGAACTTTGCATCTCTTCGAGAATTTCCCTTCGTAAAATAGATATCGAACGGGGAGCTGAGATCCCAATTTTAACGGAATCACCTTCGATCTTAGTAACGGAAATTTCAATTTCATCACCAATTCTTATTCCTTGATCGACTTTTCGGGATAGTATGAGCATTAGTCTCCGGAATTATGGCCGTCAAGACCCTGGGTTCGATAAATCTAGTGTATATCGAGCCGAATATTTCTCATGATTGTTAATAATGCACTGCTTGGAGACTAGCGTATTTCTGTTAACTATCACAGGACCGACCAAATTAATTGAAATTTTGGAAGATTGCTCAGCGGGAAGCGTAACGATGTTTAAGATCATCGTATCCTCCGAGCTACTAATTCCGAGAAGATCCACATCTCCATCAGAAATCTCAACCGAGTAGTTAGGTATTATTCCACCCGGCTCAATCACAATAAATGCCAATCCATCCCCTTTGTCCTCACGCAGCCACATGAATGGAAGTTCCTCATTATCATAGATCAAATCCATGTTTTTGATTTCTGGAAATCCGAAGAGACCTTGGGGGAAAGTCAGTGTGTGCTTGTGCTCAGAACCAGTTACATCCTGACTCTGCATGTCCTGACCAATTTTAAGTACCATTCTAAGTTGATGACAACTGTTACAGAATTACAAATAATTGAGCAACGAAGTGTTTAAAAGTTGAGCACTCACTTGCATAGCCGCTTGGTAAGCAGTAGAAACACGGGTAAGTTCCATAATCGCTGCAGAAAGGTCAGTATCCAAGTCTTTTGACAGACGCTGTTCTAGCAGTTGGTGGTAATCTTCGTCATAAGCACGAACTGATTCCATGCGTACGAGAAGGGAGGATAGTTCACCTAACTTATCCACCACTAGATCTTCGCGATGAACTAAATCACTTTCTACCATCTGCACGCGACGAGAAAGTTCGCTTGGCGAATCTTCCTTTAATCCCTCCCTAAGTTCAATGAGCGAACCCACAACATCTGCAAGCTCTGCTGTATTTCCATCTTCAGCATCCAAGAAAGAGGAAATTTTCGTTTCCTTACCTATATAGAGTTCGGAATTTGCTTGTGCTCCAGTGTAGGTGACAGCAATTACCTCACCACTAGCATTTCGGTGATCAAGGAATGTCTTACTTCCTGTCGCAAAAGAAAAATCGTCCCCTCGACTTGAGCCAATTGGCTGATCAACGAAAGCTTCCTCAAGTAATTCAAAACCCAAAATCACATATGGTCCTGGATCGTTGGTGTTTTCCCCCCAAATGATGTTGGCTTTGATATTCTGACCATCTGGCAAAAGCACATCAGCTTGGCTATATTCTTCGGGAACGGAACCATCCGACTCATTGATGTTGAAAAAGTAGCGCCCACCATCCAAAACGCGAATGCCAGATACTTTTCCATTTGAATCTGTAATCACAGATGTCTTGGCATCTACTCCACTTGCTCCCGCAGATTTTATATTTACTGTCGAAGAAATCGAGTTTTCGGTCGAAAAAGAAAACAAATGCTGAGTTGATTTACCTACAGGCAACCAGACATTGTTAGTAATATTTTCCCCTTTAGCTTTTTGAAGGTCTAAATACTCACGACTAACAGTGTCCTCGGACTCAAAGAAAAACTCCTCGTCAGGTCGCACTAAAATAGGAGGGGGTTCAACAGCGTATAATTGGGAATTATCCGCAACTTCGTTGGTAAATCCCCTACCATTTTCACCATTTGTCTGACACTCATAATAAGTGCCTCTGTAAGATATGATCTGACCTTTAAAGTAAGATCGGTTGGCAGACCATTCACTTCCTTGCTCGGAGGTGTGAGCCTTGGTGGCAACGAATTTGGGGCTAAGATCTTCATTTAGAATTTCAGAATGAGTCTTCAAGGCCTCGTAGAACTCCCCGGTGGATGAATTCCTAACGATCGCACCTGCCTGAACACTTTGAGAAATATCATCAGATAGTGTTATCACAGAAAGATCGTCTTCGGGTGTAAAGTCTTGGCCAAGAAACTTGAAATTAAATTCAATATCGTCAACAAACACCTCGTCGAGATTCCTTGTGGCAACATAGTACTCGTTCGAGACGCGATCATAAATGTAGGAACCAGCAGCTATTCTTTGCCCAATCTCATCATTAAGAATAGTTTCCTTACCTTGACGAGGTGGGGTATCACCAAGAGACATGAAAATAAGCCCTGTCGATGGATCAAAAATCTCAGTTCCCCTACTCAGAGAGGTATCTAATCCACTTTTGAATTGAATCCGTTCAAGTTTTGCTTGCGAAGGACTACTTTCGAGTACAAGAAAAAACTTCCCTTCCTTGAGCACTAAGTCTCCGATAGATAGAGAATCATTCTCTTTTTTTATGTCTCCGTGAAAAAAGGTGCCAGAAACAGCATTTTCACCCTCACCAAATGTGCTTAATCGGTGGGTTTGGCTAGCGGAATCAAAATAGACAATGCTTTCGGATTCAGAACCACGGGATTGGTATTGGGCGACAGCATATGATATCTCGTTTACAAGAGAGTCAATGTCATCAAAGAGTTGGGTATTGTCAGTGTAAATCCTATTACTTGAAGAAAGTAGTAAATTTAGGGTATGATTTTCTGCCTCTCGTTTATCCTCAAATAATTTGCCATCTGGGGTTGAAAAATAAAATCTATTTTCGAAACCAACATTTTTTATTGTCCAGTCTTCACGCTCAATCTCATACCCTGATCCAAGTTCCTTCCAAAACTCAGATTGTGATTGAGTTGGCAAATGGTTGATATTCTCATCTGAAATAGATTCCCACAATTTACCTTCAAAATTAACGATATCTCCACGTTGGTAAAGTTCAAGACGCTTCCAATTTGATGAATGGTAAATATCCATTGTTGATTGACCTGATTCAATCGACTCATTCACGCCCAGATCCCATGCAACTTTGCTGTAAGTAGCAGCGTTCCAAATAGTATCTTTTTCGGCTTGAGATAGAAGTGAGTAGTCCCTTCCAGGAAACAAGACTTTAGCCTTTTCTTCGAGAACTTCATCAATTTGATTTGGAAAATAACTCTCACTATCAAACGCAGAAAGGTATTGAGCATTGACTTGAAATTTTTCACCAACTGAACCAGTTATTTCCAAGGTACCGGCTGTGGAAATCTGTGCGGAGATGTCCAAGTTTACATTGTGAAAATTATTTCCATCTCTCGATCGCCTGATATAGGCAGAATGGTCAGTCGATTCTGAGTGAATAGAATCATCAAAGTAACCTCCAGATGTATTCACAAGGTCTTTGATTATTTCGAGTGCTCGCGAAGCGGAAAGATTGGAAGTTTGATTGAGTGGATTAACCTCAACCCAATCGGTGGATGAGTCTATTGGATTGCCCTCGGGGTTATCTCGGGTCGGTTCCCAATAAGAAGTGGATGATTCCTTTTTGAGATTAAATGAGCGTATTCCTGATGAAGTGGAAGAGTCTACCTCCACAGGGTGAAGATAAAGCACACCTTCTTTTTCGATAAGACTAAAGTAACCACCTTCAGCTGTTGCCAAACTTTTAGCAGAATTTTGAGCAATATTATCAGAAATTTCAGATACCTGATTTCGATCAAGAAGATAAACATCTTCTCCAGAAGACGTCTTTCCAACAGCTTGTTTGCTCCAATCCTGCTGTGCCCAATTTTCTAAAACATTACTAACTAAGTCAGCAATAGTGGGTGAATTGTCAGATTCGGAGTTGGGATCAACAAAAATATTTGTTTTGATAGAATAGTCATCAACAGATGTGACCTTGACAATATCACCTAATGAATAACTAGCACTACTCTCAAATTCCTGTTGATTCAACACCTTGGCTTCCACAACATATTCAAAACCATTTACGGACAGTACAATTTCATCTCCTTGCTTTAAATAATGCACTCCCTCGGATATCTCTCTACCAACCTGATTACTTTCCAAATCCAAAACCTTTTTTTGGAATTGCCCAAGAATAATATCTGAGTTGGCAAAATCCGGTTTTAATTCGGTGCCACCAAACAAAGAATGACCACGCTGCCGACCGTTAATACGGTTAAGGGCTTCTTCAATGAGTTGGTTCGTTTCTATGGCAAAACCATCGATAGCAGGTTCACTCAATGTATTTCCTGCCATGCGAGCTATCTCTTGTGCTCTAAGATTCAATTCTCTCAATTTATCCAAATTCATATGCCCTGAGTTGATAAACTCAGAAGCATAACTTGAATTTCTTTGATATTGAGCAAGTTTTCCTTTCTCGGAATCCAATTTAATGGCCTGTCCCATTCTCATGCCATCGTCTTCAGGCAAGGTAAGCTTTTGACCTGTTGTAATTTGTTTATCCAGCTTTAGCCGCTGAGACTCCAATTCCCGTAGTGTACGGGTAATTGAATCGGAAACATTGAGATTGGGAATGCGCATCTGAGAGTTTAACGTAATAGACCCATGACAACGATTTCCAACATTTTGTCCAATGTATTAAGAACACGAGAGGATGCTTGAAAGGATCTCTGAAATCTCATCAAATCGGCCACTTCTTCATCGATCGAGACAGAACTAACGGCTCTCCTCTGATCTAACAAGACATTTTCAATCGATTTTTGATGCTCCAAATTATCGCTCAAACTCGATAGAGAATTCCCAATATCTGAGTTCAATAGTGCTATATCGGAAATATAGTTATCGTTCCCCATTTCAGCAATTTTAAGGGCAATTTGATTCGCCCCTTCATTATTTTCCTTGTGGGCAATGATTGACTCTACAGACAAACCTTTCTGTACTCTGAGGCTGCTCGCTAAATTCCAAGGATTGGAAGGCAATGCACTGAATGAGAAATTATCTCCGATGATAGGCAATCTTGAACCATCCTCAAGTCCATCAAGGCGAAATGGAATCGGTTCATATGCCATCATATAAGACCTACCATCGTCTTCCGTACCCACAATCTTATCTGCACCTGAGTAGGAAGGATCGTTTTCCATCGTTACATTCTGCATCCTGCGGGCAGAACCATAGAAGGAAAAACTTGCAGCGGTAGATTCTGGGGCAAAGTCTATTTCTGCAGCATCTTCCCCTCGCACATAATACTGCTGCCCAACAAAGTCTTCTGGGAATACTGGAGTGACGTTGACGATGTTAAAGGTTTCTGAATCTGCAGTTGGAAGCTGCATCGAAACCTCTTCCCTGTACAAAGTTATGTTTCCATCACCTTCTCGCCCAAAATAACCATACTCATCTTCCATCAAGGTATTCCGTCCAACTACTGGTCTGGTCAAAATAGCATCAAATCCAAAAAGATAGTTACCTGGGTAATCATCTTTATTGTAAATTCCGTTTATTTCATCAACAAAACTGGATACTAGTTTGTTAAGATCGTTGCGGAATTTGCTGATATGATCCGACTTGGCATCTTGTAAACCCTTGAGAGAACCACTCTCTATGCTTAATTCTACACCATCCACAAAAACCGAATCACTTTTAGGAAGGTTGTTTCCTGGACTCAAAATGTTAAACCCTGTGATTTGCCCGTCATTAACAACAGCCTCTGCCACGCCAACATTTAACTCAACTAAAGATCCATCAACTAGGTTTTGTTCATATCCTTTCGCCTGAGTTCGCTTAATAAACAAATCGGGTTGGGCTTCGTCAAGAAGTTGAGGTGAAAAGAACTTAAAATTTGAACTCCATTGGGTGTCCTCAGGGTCAAAATTTAGGGAATTGAGATCAGGGGGAGGATCTGTAACAACAAAGTGTTTGTATTTGCCTTGAGAGTCGGTGAAGAAATAAACCTCATTTTGTCGGAATCTCATCGGAGATTCCTTTAGTTTCAAATCTTCGATGGATTGAGCTTGTGCGGTAACTGCGTTTATCTCTACTCCATCCTTTTCAAATACACCTTCAACTAAGAATTCAGTCGAATCGCCCGGAATATTGGAGATTTTACCAAACCCAAGAGAAGGATCAGATATTGTTTCCTTTGCTAAAACATTTCCATCAGCGTTGGTTATAACCCACTTTTCTTCGTCTTGTGCATCAAGTCTAAAGGTTAATTCATCATTCCTGATTAATTGATCTGAAAACTCAAGGTATCGGAGTTGTCCTGTGTTTGGGTCATTGATTTTTACAATATCGCCAATGTCATAGCTTTTAGAAGAGAAAAGTCTTTGCCCGACATCCGAAAGAACAGTCGTAAAATATGAAAATTCATCTACTTCGGATGGTAGATTTGGTCCAATTTCAGTAAGAGAGTTTCCTTGAATTGCATCAAAATCTGCGTCAGTTTTTGAGACATTCTCTAAAAACTGGTAAAAACTGCCCCTAATTTTGATTACCTCACCTTCATAATAATCTCTCGATTCTAGCTCTGAATTTGCTCCATCACCAAGGAAAGAGACAGGCAAAATATCACGAGAGGATTGAAATAACTTTCCATCAAAATAAACCTGCTCCCCGGATTTAAATGTTTCGAGATCTGAATACCTGCGTAAAGTTTCAGGATAAGCAGACAAAGCACCATTTAAAGGCAGTGACTTAGGGTCTATTTCTAAGAAAGACTCCTTGAGGGACAGTGGCGTTCCTTTGGGCACATCATCCAGAGCCTGGTAGAATTTGCCATTTTGACTAAAAAAAGATCCGGTTTCGTGGGGAACCAAGGAAAAAGGTTCAGATTTTTCGGCAAAAGCACTAGTTTCTGAAAGGGAAGTCCATTTAGGTACATCTTTAAGGGCTTCATAATAAGTCCCGTTCTGCTTAAAGATAGTGCCGGCACTATAATCCACAAGCGAGACAGGTTCTGAAAGTTCAAGAAATACTGAGGTATTTGATAAAGCAGTTCCAATAGGTGCATCTTCTAAAGTTTTGTAATAATTACCACCTAGTTCAAAAATATCTTCCTTTGTATAAGAAGACAGATTCACTGGTTCAACTTCAACGAAATCCGCGACACCTGAGAGCAAAGTTCCCTTGGGCAAGGAAGAGAAAACTTCATAATAAACACCATCCTGCTCAAAGAAATCTCCCTTCTTGTAATCTTGTTGCACCACACCAACATCCAACAATTCAAAGAGCGAGTCATTGGAGAGTAATGCACCTGTCTCCGTATCAACTAATGAGCGGTAATAATTCCCATCCTGCTTAAAAACAGCACCTGCTTGATTATCCGACAACGAAACTGGTTCAATTTCAACGAAAGAGTCCGTATCAGAAAGAAGGGTCCCGGCTCCAATATCCACTAAGGCCCTGTAGTAATTACCACCTTGGGAAAAAATAGTGCCTTCCGTAAAATCAGTTAAAGAAGTAGGCTCAATTTCAAGAAAAGCATCTGTATCGGAAAGCAAGGTTCCCGCCTCACTGTTGACTAAAGTTTGGTAGTAAGTTTCATTCTCAAAAAAGAGACTCCCTTCTTCGCGATTTGAAGTAGCAACTGGAGCCACTTCAGCGAAGGAGGATGTATCTGACAAGAGTGTGCCTGCTTTCGCATCTTGTAAGGCACGATAATACTTCGTATCTTGCTTAAAAAAGCTTCCTTCTGCACGATCTTTCAAGTTGATTGGATCTGTATTTACGAATGAACCGGCATCCGAAAGGGGGACCCCCACTGGAAGATCGGCGAAAACTTGATAAAATTTTTCACCTTCTTTAAAGAATGAACCTTTTGCTCGATCGACTAGATTTACTTCCTCTGATCGGGAGAATGATAATTGATCCGATAAGGCACTCCCTGCTGGCATATCTAAAAGAGCCTCGTAGAACACACCACCTGACTTAAAAAATGAGCCTTTGGAAAAAGCCTGCGTAGTAACTTCATCCGGGAGTTCAAGAAAGTAAGTCGGATCTGAAAGTGAAATCCCAGCAGGAACTTTCGCTAATGCTTGAAAGTACCTGCCGTCTTGCTCGAAAAAAGAAAATCTCTCGTGAGGTTGTATCGACACATCAAAGCCACCACGCAGCGGCGGTGTAAAGGTAAGAATTAGGGGGCCCGCAGAGTCATCATATTGAGACCCTCCATCCACCACTTCGATGAATCCGAGTTTGCCATCATCATTCACTTTGGACTTAACCTGCAAACCGCTCCCCAAAGTGCCACTGGAACTGGGTGAGAGCACATTTCCAAAATCCTTCCTTATTTGGTGAACTCCAGTTTTAGCATCCAATAAAGCAACTTCCTGATTGGAGGAACTTTTAGCGTAAATGTTTACGAAACCAGTTTCTGATCCCGAGGAATTAACTTCCGGAGATATTCTAAAGTCAATCAGCTTGGATAAGTCTTCAAGCAGGCTCTGTCTACGGTCACGATAGCTCACAGCCTTACCCTGTCCGAGTAGTTCAAACCTTCTAATTTGCGTATTTACCTCTTGAATCTGCCCAAGAATAGAATTCACTTTTGATACCGCGTAATCAACCGATTCGGTTAAATCAGATTCAATTTCATCCAAGGCAAGTCCCGCATCATTAAAGCGGTTGGTTAAGATATTGATCTTATTAAAAATTTCTTGAGCTGCAACGCTCGTATCGGGGGAAGCAGAGAGCTCTTGAAAAGAGTTAAATAGATCGTCCATGGCACGGGCAAGACCCCCAGCTGATAGGTTGCTTTCGTGCTCATCATCCAAGCCTGCATCCACGGCTTGCCTATCAATCTTCTCGCCCAAGGCGGCTTGCAGAAGCTTTAATATTTCTTCCTCTGATTCGAGTGCAGCAGTTTGTCCAAATTCCTTGAAAAGGCGCTTGTCAATTAGATCATTACGAGCATGGTCAAGACCACCAGACTCTATCGAAGAAGTCCGTAATCCACCCTGACCGTTGTACATTAGGCCTTCTTTTGCTAAAACTCTCTGGCGAGCATAATTCTCATCGTTAACATGAGCGAGATTCTTTCCTGCAATCTCCGCTGACTTAGCATGGTAGCGAAGAGCTTCAGTACTTTTGACAATTTCGCCTAACATAAAATCTCCAAACTAAGCTTGTTCGCTAAGACTGGATCTGTGATCTGCCAAGCGACCAAGCTTTCCCTCTTTGCTGTAGGTTTTTGAGTGATGTGTGGGGTCAGAAATGCCAAGAATCTGATCCGTTACCTCGGCTAATCTAAGAAGGAGTCTTTGATTTTGCTCAATCTTTCTCCGAACTCGGGTAATTAGATTGTTGATCTCATCAATCAGGCTTTCAAACATGGGTTTGGTAACTTCCGGTAAATGTGGAAGTAACTCTGAAAGACTGGTCTCGTTGGGTTCACCAAAATTACGGGCGAGGTGACTTACAAAACCTTGTCTTCTTTTTTGGAGAATTTGGCTAGCTTCCATTTGTGTTTGCACGGATTGGTTAATCTCGAGCAAGCTTTCTGACCTACGATTTAGAATACTTTGCTGCTGCGCGTTAAGCAAACCAATCAAACCTCCATATTCTTGGAGCTCGTCTCGCAAAAGGTCGAGCAATTCTTCCCAAGAAAAATTGGCATTCGATGAGACACTTTCAGATAAATTGACCATGAAATAATTTAGTCCTCTTCTTTTCCTGAAGTACTCGAAGGAACTTGAGCATTTAATTGTTGCTGGAGGATAGAGGAAATACCAAAACCGCCACCCTTTGCGATACTCTCGGAAATCGCATCAGTGAAAAAATGTCTATACAAGCGATGTCCTTCCCCATCCTCGTTAAAGACACCTTTGAACATCGGTTTGAGAGCATCGTTGAGGAACTGCTTAATCATTACAGATTCAAACTGCTGGCTGACCACCGCATTTTTTTGGCTGGTTGAGGCGTTCTTGGACTTTACAAGTTCCTGCAGAGAACTTGAATCAAGAGACATATAGTGGTTACTGATTCCTGAAGATTCCATTCTCTTTATTAGTTAATGATGAGTTCAGCTTGAAGTGCCCCTGCATTCTTAATCGATTGCAGAATCGATGTCATTTCTCGGGTCGTTAAACCGAGCTTGTTAAGAGCAGTGGCTAGTTCATTGACCGTGGTTGCCCCAGGAGGATCAAGTTCGTCAAGAGCCTCAAACCGTCCAACTTCTTCAATTAATTCAGCATTTTCTCCCTCAATCAAGGCCGTTGCCCCCTGAGAAAAGGGTAAAGGCTGGCTAACACCAGTGGTAGGATTGAGGAAAATCGTGACATTACTACTGCTAACCGCTACAGGAGAGATACGGACATTTTGAGTGGCTACAATAGTACCGGTTCGCTCGTTAATTATTACTTTTGCCGCCACATCAGGACGCACATCAATGCTACCGATAGCAGCAATAAAGTTGGTAGTCTGACCGGCAAACTGGGATGGGATTCGTACATTGACCACGCCGCCATCCGTAGCCAAAGAAGTTCCAGGATAATAGTTATTAATCGCTTCAGCCATCTTCACCGCAGTTAAACTATCTGGTGAACGGAGCAGGAGGTCTAAAGAATTGTCAAAGGTAACAACTGTATCAATTTCGCGCTCCACACTGGCTCCGTTACTTACCAAACCGACGGTTGGGTGGTTGACCTGTACATTGCCACCAGCGTTACCAGCAGATAATCCACCAATCGAAACTGGTCCTTGGGCAACTGCATATACTTGGCCATCCGCACCTTTAAGGGGAGTCTGTAAAAGGATTCCTCCCTGCAAAGAGTCTGCATTACCAATAGAAGAAACCGTCACATCCAAACGAGATCCTTCCTTAGCAAAAGGTCCAATTTCTGCCGTCACCATTACCGCAGCGATGTTTCTTGATTTGTCGGCTTTGTCCGCACGAATGCCAAGAGTCTCCAGAGCGTTGAGTATTCCCAACTCCGTATACTCGATTTTGGAGTCACCCTGCCCTGCCAAACCGGTCACAATACCATAACCGAAGAGTTGGTTGCTCCGACTCCCTTTCACATCGGTCAGGTCTTTAATTCTAGCCCCTTGCAGAATGAATGGAATAAGAAGAAAAGGGAGGACTCTGGAAAACAAAATCATCATGCGAATGAAATATTAAAATGGATTCACTACCGATACGAGTTTCTGGTACCAGGACTGCTTTTGTGCATCATTAAGACTGCCTTTGGCCACAAACTCAATCTGGGCATCAGCAATGTATTGAGATGAAACAATATTGCGGTATCTCAAGCCATCCTTAAATCCAAAACCGATATCCTCAGTCCTTACCATACCTTTGAGAACTGCATAGTAGCTTTCACCCGAGAAAGTCACCATACGGGCACCTTCCAGTACAAGGACACCATTAGGAAGTACATCAATAACAACAACACTTACTCTGCCCTTAAGCTCCTGCGTATTAGCAATAGAACCTCCCCCTTGGCTGGACTGCTGGGTCTCAATTTGAGTGCCGGGCAGCCCACCATTGTGAGTCCCCATCTTGCTATTGGCGAAAAGAAACTGGGAAACCGCATTTTCGATTTCCGACTGCCTACTGCGTACTGAATTTTGGGAAGCGGCGAGGGAAGAACTCTCCGCAACATCAATAGTAATCAAGTCACCAACGGAGTAGGCTCTTTTACCACCAAAAAGTCCTCTTTGATCATTGCCACTTTTTAACCAAAGTGATGTCCCCAAGCAAAGTTGGACCGAGAAGAGAATAAAAGTCAAAAAGTAGATGAATTTCATAGAGTGCTTTACAAGTGAACCTTGACGCTGTTTTCACTCAATACCTTTGCCTGAAATTCTTTTTCAGAGGAGAGGTTTCTAACGCGAACGAAAGAACCTTCCACTCCATCTTCCAATGCCAATCCTTTCATAGTTACAAAGATTCCATTGCCCGAAGCAAAAACATCTACAACCTTACCTTTGCTGATGAGGTTAATCTTGGAGAGATGGTTCCACTTGAGTGGGGTATCAGGGCGTAACTGTGTAGATACCTCGTAGCCGGCTAGCTTAGCCCCCACGAGCACAGAACTAGCATATTGCTTAAGGGTATCTACTTTGCGGGATTTAAGTGAATGAACGCTAAGCTTTTCTCCGTTGCTAATAGATTTATCAGTAAAGTAAACATCTTCAAGATGCATAATTTTGATGGGCGTGGAAAAAACTCCAACTTTCACCCCATCATCCCAAATATCAAATTTTACAAAGCAATTCGAATTCAGCTCATCCGGGGTGCATGTGCTAAGTTTGATGACGAAATTTGAGGAATAACTGACAGCCTCCCACTTTCTACTAAGGTAAACTTTGACCTCACCGTTGGCCTGGAACCTGTGCTTCAATAATTCACCAAGTCTCTTTTGGAGCAGTCCAGCATCTAGTACTTCTTGATCGTCTTCAACTTCATGATGGAATTTGTCCTTAATAAAAGCGGGCGATGAAACATAGGCAGATACCTTTTTTTCAACTTTTTGATCTTGGGAAAAGTCCAAGGAAATAGGTTGTAGAAAACGCTCCACTCCTCCGTTGAGCGAGCAGGCAAAGAGCAAGAAAAACCCAGTGGACAATAGTTGCATACCTATCTCTTCAGTTGATTGACTCTGGAGAGCATATCATCGGAAGTTTGAATGGACTTGGAATTAACTTCATAGGCCCGCTGAGCAATGATCATGTTGACCATCTCCTCCACCACATTAACATTAGACATCTCCAAATATCCTTGTTGGATAACTCCAAAACCATTTTGCCCAGGTTGACCAGCCTCCACCTCACCACTTGCTTCGGTTTGGATGTAGAGGTTACCACCGATAGATTTGAGTCCGGAAGGGTTGGGAAAACGAGACAATTGAATGGGTGCTAGTTCTTGAGTGCCGTCTGGTGTTTCTACTGAAATATTACCATCTGGTGAAATAAAAACATTGGTAACATTTGCATCGATGGCAGGTAAGCCATTGATAACCAAACCATCAGCGGTGGTCATCTGTCCCTCCGGACCAACTTTAAAGGCTCCGTCACGAGTATATGCTAATGTACCATCCGCTCTCTCCACCTCGAAAAAACCCATGCCATCAATTGCAACATCAAGCTTTTCACTGGTCTGCGTTAATTGTCCCTGAGTGAAAATTTTGGCGGTGGAAACTACTTTTGTCCCATTTCCCATCTCAACCCCTGTTGGGATGACATTGCCAGCACCAGTTTGGCCGCCAGACTGCCTAGGGTTTTGGTAAAGTAGGTCCTGAAATTCGATCTTGTTCTTTTTATATCCCGTTGTGTTAACATTCGCTATGTTATTCGAAATAACATTGAGATTAAGTTGTTGGGCCTGCATTCCCGTTGCACCAGAATAGAGTGATAGATTCATAATATTAAGTTGTTTGTCCTAAAGTACCGATTGCCTTACCTACATTTTCATCAAAAGTTTGGATCATTTTTTTATTTGCCTCATGTGCTCGGGAGACCTCAATTAGTTCAATCATTTCCTCAATAGTTGATACATTGCTTCCTTCAAGAAATCCCTGCATGATTGTAAAAGAACCTGCCTCAGATTGTTGCGGAAAAATTGTTTCATCCTGAGGAATAAACCCACCGCCTATTCGAGTTAGTTGAGCTTGTGGGTCATCGAAGTGGAAAACTCCAATTTCACCCACCAACTCTTCTCCCTGAAAAACTTGTCCCTCCTTATCGATAGTAATTTCCCCGAGATCCGGAGAAGTCGAAATGGAATTCCCAGCGGGGTCGGAAAATTCGTGGCCCATACTGTTCACTAAAACGCCCTCAGAATTGACATAGAACTGTCCGTTTCGAGTGTAGACTGATTCACCCTTTGAGTTGTTGAGAGCAAAAAAACCATCACCTCTTAAGGCCATGTCAAGAGGGTTGTTAGTTTCTCGAAGTTCTCCCTCGAAAAGATCAGATTGGTTCTTTAGAACGGGGAAAGAACCTGGCATATCATTGCGAAGACGATCGTGGGTTGATCGAGGGATTTCTCCAGCTTCCACAGCTTCAAAAGAAACGGCAACTTTCTTGTATCCAGCTACATGGCTTGCGGCTATGTTATTAGATATAATATTTTGGTACTGCTCAAGACTGCGAAGTGCACCGGCGTTTTCATACAAAGAGAGATTCACGAGACAAATGAAGCAAATGTTGTGCCACTATCTCAAGCCCCCAAGCGAAGCAGAGTAAATTAAGGCTGCAGCAAAGGATTGCTGTTTAATAGATACAATCTATCTCAAGAACTTTTTCTTGATCAAAATGGACAAGTAAGCGGACTGGTTTACCATCTTGGGAAATAACTTCAACAATTGGAGAACCTTCTACTTCATAGATGACTTCCTTGGAATTCTCTGGTTGAGAGGGAAAATCAATATTCTTGTCACCTTCTATCTCAACTGTGCTAGATGCCAGATAAGGAGAAAATCCTTCATCTTTGTGCGGTTGATCGAAATCTTTACCTTTTAAATAGCTTTCCATAATTTGCTTCAGCAAGATTCATGCCGAGGGTTATCTGTATCTAACAAGGTCTTCTTCGGATATGTCCAAGACCAAACTAAGTTCAACGCGTCTGTTTTTATCGGGTTGATTGGGATATCTAATCCGGTTGGGTTTGGTGGCACCATGACCAGTCATTCGTTCCAGCTTTTGAGACAACTCTCCAGCGGAATAGTGATTAAGTGCTTCGGTCACCTCAACTGCTTGATCAAGAGACAGTTCCCACTCTGAGAGAATAGGATTTTCAACAACACCATCAAGACTCATTGAATGGGAGTCGACTCTGTAAACCAAAACATGCTGAGATAAAAGCCATGCCATTCTTTGCATCACCTTTCGGCCATGAGAAGACAGTTTAGAAGTAGTAGGTTCAAAAAGTGGTTTATCATCTCCATAATACAAGGTAACCTTCAATCCCTCAGATGTCACTTCTAACTGAATGATGGAATCATCGATTTCATGAAGCTTCAACCGCTGATACCAATCCTGAGCAATTCTGTGGAGGACATCGATATCAATCGATGTTGAATCATCAGTATTTCGCATTGTTGTATCCGACCTGCCAACAATCTGATCAACCATACTTCCTGGACGAGCATCTTTTTGCTCAATAGGAGTGGACTTAGGCACGCCAGCCTTATAGGGGTCCCTAAAAAACCTAGTTGTGGCAATGATAACTTCCTCGTCTTGAGATAATATCCAAAGAACGAGGAATAAAGACATCATTCCAGTGACGAAATCAGCGTATGCAACTTTCCATGCACCTCCGTGAGCAAGAAAAGAACCCAAACGATTTCGCTTACTTTTCTGAATCATGGAAAAATTAAACCAAGAAGGATCAACCTCCTTTCGCTGCCTCTTTACATTTTTCTTCTAAATCGTCCGCACTCGGCTGTATTTGTTTATCAAGAGAACGACGGCCAATTTCAACCGCCATAATAGGGGAGAGACCAGTAGCAAAGCCAGAAACTGAACGTTCCACGATCCTAAAGTACAACATCTCCTGCCCTTGATTGAGCGAAACGAGACGACCAAGAGGGATACCAACGCCATAGGCAAGAAAGATCCCCAAGAATGTACCGCTAAGTGCAGCAGCAACTTTATATCCCACTGACTCAGGATCCTCGAGATTAGACATTGTATTGATGATACCTAGAACAGCGGCAACAATTCCGACACCAGGAAGAGCGTCGGCTATCATTTCTATGGCCTTCACCGAACGACTTGCTTCTGCTTCTCTACTGCTTAATTCGGAACTAAGAATTCCGCCTATTTCCCCTGGTTTACAACGCCCATCGACAATTGGCCTTAGGGAATTGCAGAGAAACTCGACCAAGGGTTTATCATTAAGAAAAGAAGGATACTTGGTAAAGATTGTACTGTTGGTTGGATCACTAACATGCTCGTCTAAAGCGGGCGTACCCTTCCTCCTTCCAAGCATGAAGAGTTCATACAAGAGAACGAGGAGATCAACAAACTTGCCTTGGTTGCTGATTCCACCTTTGAACGCTTTTAAGATGTCGCTTTTAAGACTGAGCAATACACTTTTCGGACTAGATACGACTAAGATACCCAAACCAATTCCACAAATGATCATGATCTCGCCAGCATGAATAAGGGATACGGGGTTACCGCCAGCCACAGCAAAACCGCCAATACAAGATACAAAAACAATGATAATTCCAATAGTCAGTAGCATTTCTAAGAATTTTTTATTTTTTCGAAAGTTTGGAAGTGAGCACGGAGTATGAGAAGAGTTTGAGAAATGATCTGACTTATCCGTCCTTCAGACAAACTAAAAAGATGAGCAATTTCAGACAACCTCAATTCTTCAACATAATACAATAGGAGTATTTTTTGGTTCTGCTTTGGCAAATCTTTAATTTTTTCACGAAGTAGAAGCAACTTCTCCTTTTTTTCGACCATCTCAAAAGCAGTTGACTCGGTAGGGTCAAACAAAGTCTCAGATAGTGAGTTGGATCCATCCTCTTCTGAGTATCCTGAGTCAGATCCTTCCATCGGGATAAAGACAACTGGCTGAGTTTGCCTTAAAAGCTCGGTGTATTGATTGGGAGATAAGCCTAGTGCCTTTCTTATTTCGACCTCAGTTGGTGGGCGCCCAAGAGAGATTTCGAGTTCAAGAATCGTGGCTTGTAGAGATCGTGCTTTGGCTCGGTTAGCTCTTGGAAGATGATCAATTCTTCTCAACTCATCAAGCAACCCACCCTTAATTCGGAGAGTCGCGTAGTTACCAAATGATTTGCCCTTAGATGGGTCAAACTTGTTAACAGCAAGAATTAAGGATCGAACGGCCACTCCATACATATCCTCTGTTTCATAAGTTTCAGGGAAGTGATGTCGTAAGCGACTAACAATTGACTTAGCTAAAGGAAGGTACTTCTCAATCCATGCATCCCGAGAAGCCTTAGACATCATTGCCTGACGATAGGTTTCCGCAGCTAGAGTCATGCGAGTGTTGTCCGCATCCGCACTATCCTTTGGAATTGGAGAATTCATCATATCTAAGAGTTATTGGCCGAAACCTTCTTGGCATTCTTAAGAGCCTCAATGTTAGTTGCGGCGGCGAGTTCTTCTTTGGATAAGGGCATCTTCTTTAGAACTGAGTCTGACTGATCAATCTGGTGAGGAGGTTTCCCAGCCTTGGAGGCACTTTCAGGATGTCGCATGGATGAGGAAAGTGCAAATCCAAGGAGAAAACGACCACTGATAGAGAAGAAAACGCATCCTAGTGCACCATGCAAAGGACCTAAAACAAAGTCCCGATAAATTAAGCAAGAAATTATGTAAAAAAGTAAAAATCCGAAGAACCCACAAAAAAAGAAGAAAAATTTTGCGTCGTCTTTCATGAATTAAGACTGAGAATATGAAGAAAATCCTTTGGAATAGACCTCTTCAGGAAAAGTTTTGGAAATCATTTGATTTAAGACCCCCTTGGAGAAATCGCCGGTAACATTTTGACCATTGCATACACAAAAAGGAGTAAGTCCCGAGTTGAGAATGATTGGCCAAAGTTTGGTCGCGTTAGAAAGTTCGTCAAAATGAGTAATTGCTAAATGAGTGATGCCCAAATGTTTTGAGGCTTGTATGGAGCGATTCAGAACACGAACATCGTAGGCTCCGTTGATAACAAGAACCCGAGTATCAATCGAACATTCATCGAGAGATTCCTTCGTTTGACTCCAATCATCCACTTTCCCGAGAGAAAGCCCCGGCAAATCAACATATAGAGGATTTTGTTCGGAAGTGGGTGGTAGCATGGAGAATTCCCTGAATAGAGTAACCCCGATCACCTCACAGAAAATTCTCAATGAATCATCAGGGTTTGGAACACCATTCTCTATTTTGAGAACCATGGGCACCCTCTTATTAATAAAAACTTCGTTTGCCAAAACTTTGCAAAGGGTGGTCGTCTTTCCTGACCCTGGCGTTCCAATGAGAGCAACTCGATTAGAGAGAGAAAGTTGTGGATTCGACTTAAACCTGTCAGAAAGCCCGACGGTAATTTTTTTCAAAGCGTCAGCAAGGGGAGATTTTTTTATATCTGACCAATTTGACCAAGACTTTATCTGTGAGAGAAGGTGATCATCAAAACCTGACCTCGCAAGCAAGGAATAAATTTCATCGTCTGAAGTGAGGACTTCAGACCTCTTAGTCCCAAGACCAGGTGGTTCGTCTTCTTTGGGTTCCTCCTTTTGATTTCCTGCATACTCTGGAGATTTTTCAACAGGCTTACTCTCGACCATACCTTCATTCTCGAATGTATTTTCATCGGAGTCGCTTTGATTTTCGGGCGGCATTTCGGCAATAACCTCCAATTTAGGAGAAGAAATAAAGCGCTTCAAACCCTCGCCTCCGAATTGCCTAACTGAAACTACTTTAGCATCGTCACCCAATTTCTCCTTAATCAAGCGAACCGCTTCCTCAGCCGACCGAACCACCAACCTAAATCTTTTGGACTGGGTGGAAGTACCTTTTTCAGATTGAATTGTCATGAAATACTAGTTTTTAGACGGACATTTCCACTTTGTTGGTATGATTCGATTCTTCTCCCAACTGGCTGGGTAACGATCGTGAAATCTCATCAGGGAGTGCGTGTTTCTCCAAGGTAATGCTCGCATAAGGTTCTATAATCGTTTCGCTAGGAATTTCTTGGAATGCCAGGATTACCAATTGCGGAAAACTGGGTTCCATAAACCTCCTCAGAGCAAGCCTTAATTCTGAAGATGTCACTAGAAGAGGAGTAAGTCCCTCGTTTGCCATTTCGGTAATCTTGGGCTCAATTTCTTTCAGGATTCCTTGGGTGATTTCAGGATCCATAGCCAAGCCCACATCAAATTGGCTTCTTTTGACTCTTTGCATGAGCATCTGTTCAAGTCTGGGCTCTAAAGTCATGGAGATTAATTTGTTAGGAGAGGCCTCGTATTCCTTGACAAAATACATACCTAAGCGCTTGCGGGTCTGCTCGGACAAATCATCCGGATTTTTCGTAATTTGAGCCATATCAGCGATCGTCTCCAAAATCAGGGTGAGGTTTTTTATAGGTATTCTCTCACGCAAGAGATTTTGCAGGGTTCTTTGAATAATTCCTACATTCACTAAATCCGGGAGTAATTCGCTGACTAATGTCGGGTTCTTGTCTTTAATTAGATCGATGAGCCTTTGGGTACCCTCGCGCTCTAAGATTAAATAAGAAAAGCGCTTCAAAATGTCCGACAAGTGAGTGACAAGCACGGAAGAAGGGTCAACCACAGTGAAACCTTCTACTTCAGCCATTCTTTTATCATTTTCTGTAATCCACTTCGCTTTTATTCCAAAGACTGGCTCAATGGTAGAAACTCCGGACAACTTCGAGTCGTCGCTCCCCCCCATATTCATGGCTAAGAATCGCTCGGGCATAATGCTAGATCGGGCAATTTCCTTACCCCTTAAAACAAAACGATATTCATTTGGCTCTAACTCGATATTGTCTCGAACACCTATGGTGGGCAGAAGCATTCCCATGTCTCGGGCAAAGTTGGTTCGTGCACCTGTAATCCTCTCAAGCAAATCCCCGCCCTTGGATTTTTCGGCCAAAACTAACAACCCATACCCCATTTCCAGACCAAAAACTTCTTGCTCGATTGCACGCTCCATTGGAGAAAGAACGGGTTGCTGATCGCCTTCATTGCTAATATCTGGATTGGGTGCAGAAGACTCCCTCTTTGGAGATTGAGACAAAGAGAGTGCGGATGGAGTGCTTGTGATTTCCTCAATTTGTGATTCGGATTCAGCTTTCTTTTTAAGATAGAAGGATAGGACAAAGCAAGCCGTAGCAAGGATGAAAAAAGGCCAAAATGTCTCAGACAGGAAGAAAGAGAACATCAGCAGCAAAGCACCAGCGATTGCGATCGCTCGAGGATAAATAGTAAGTTGCCTGCCGACAAACTCACCCAAGTTGGCTTCGTCAGAGGAGCGGGTCACCAAAATACCAGCAGCAATCGATACAATAATCGCGGGAATTTGGGAAACCAGACCATCCCCTATGGACAAAACGGTATAGGTTTGCAAAGCGTCAGTGATGAGGAGGTCTCGCTGAAAGTACCCGATCAATATTCCACCGATAATATTGACTGCCGTAATAAAAATTCCTGCGACTGCATCACCTCTTACAAATTTACTCGCTCCATCCATGGCACCATAAAAATCAGCATCTTTTTGTATTCGCTCGCGACGCTTGAGTGCCTGTGCTTCAGTAATCATTCCCGCATTCATCTCTGCGTCGATTGACATCTGCTTACCAGGCATGGCGTCCAAAGTAAACCTAGCAGTAACCTCCGCAATACGCCCAGCACCTTTGGTGATAACAACAAAGTTGATTATCACTAAAATAAGAAAAATGACAGAACCAACAACATAATTGCCCCCCACAACAAATGTGCCGAATGATTGGATTACCGAACCAGCATCACCCTCAAGGAGGATCAGTCTGGTGGAGGCTACATTAAGCCCCAATCTGTACAATGTCACGGCAAGGAGTATGGTGGGAAAAACGGAGAACTCAGGAGGTTCCTTGATGTAAACGACGGTGAGAAGAATCAGAAGGGAAATCCCGATACTTAACACAAGTAGGAGGCTTAACAAATCTTTGTGAATCGGAACAACAAGAAGAAAAATAGCCGCAAACAAACCAAAAATAAAACCCAAGTCAGAATTTCCCTTGAAACGGGAAAAAAAGGATAAAAGTCTGGGCCAAATTAAGCTCATGCAAACCTCACTGATGTCGTTCGCTTAGCAAGCAACCGACGTGCCTTAAGACGGTGAAAGTAGTAGGCGTGCGAACGATAGACCTCAGCCAAAATTTGAGCGACAACGCGATAAAGTTGAAGGGGAATTGGCTCACCGACTATTCCAATTGCAAACAACATACGCGCGGTTGATCTGTCCTCAACCATCGGTACATCGTATTCATATGCTATTGCTTTAATTCTTCGGGCCACTTGATTTTCTCCTTTCGCAACGACAACTGGAGCATGATCCGTGCCCTTTTCATATTTTAGAGCAACGGCGTAGTGAGTTGGATTGGTTACCACTACATCCGCAGTTGCTACATCTTGCAAATTTTGCCCCATGACAAGCTCCATCGCTTTTTTTCTCTGAGCAGCCTTAACTTCAGGAGCGACTTCCTTACTTTTTCTCTCTTCTTTGACCTCCTGCTTGGTCATTTTCATATCTTCATTGTATTCTCTTTTCTTGATAATGAAGTTGATAATAGCCACAATAAGAAGCATTAAAAATAAAAGCGTAAACATTACCACAATCAGGGTATATATAAAGCTGGGAATGTGCTGAATCGGAACCGGTGCATAAAAGATGGGATCATCAAGAAAAAAGACAATCGTTAGCCAAACAACTGTTCCGATGCATAGAAATTTGAGGAAATCGATCAAAAAAGCCTTCAGTGCTTTAAGTCCAAAAACTCTTTTTATCCCGCTGATAGGATTCATTTTATTGAAACTAGGTTCTATTGCTTTTGGAGTGAATCTAAATCCAGTCTGTATTCCTTCAGCAAAAAGAGCAGCGACAAAGCAACAAGCTAGCATAGGGACAACAATAATCGCGATAATCTTGAAGGACTGTTCAACTAAATTAGAAGTACCAGCTTGATTGGCCTCAATCGAATCTAAATTTTCAAAAATAGATCTAGTAAAAACCGATAAATCAATAGCCTTGGAGGGGCCTAAAAATGTTATGATTAAGAGCCCGGCAAGCAGAGTAGAAGCCATCGCAATTTCCGGAGCTTTTGCAAAACTACCTTTAGCGTATGCTTCATTGAGTTTCTTCTCAGTAGGGGGTTCCGTTTTGGAACTTTTATCTACATCTGCCATAGAGTTTATCGATGAGGAAAGATAGAGCTATCCAGATTGAATCACATCCAGCATCACCTCAACTGAACGCCTGCTATGCTCTAGGACATAGGATGAAATTAGGAGAATACAGGACACCAAAAGGATCAAACCGCAAAGGATTCTAATAGCAAAACTGGTGATAAAAACATTCATCTTAGGTACAGCCTTACCTAACACAGCAAATGAAATATTGATTATGAAATTCAACGCAATAAATGGAGCAGCTATCAAAGTGCCTAGAACAAAAACATTCGCAACTTCTCTGACAAATTCGAATGTGGGGTTTACATGCAAAAAGTAGTTACCGATGGGTAAAAGTTCAAAAGATAGCACAAAGGCACGAATTACCTCATGATGTAAATTAGCCACAAAAAAAATGAGGAGGCTAAAATAATAAAAGAGACTTGTAAGCGTGGAATCTGAAGAACCAAGCAAGGGATTGACGCTACTACTCGCCATTAGTCCTATCTCGTAAGAAATCAAGTGACCCGCGAGCTCAACCGCAAAAAAAACCATTCTAACCATCATAGCGAGAAGCAGACCTATGCATACCTCGTTCATTGATAAGAGGATGGCTCCAAAAAAGTGCTTAGCTAGGGTAATGTCGGCGGGCACCGAGGGATTGATCAGCAAAGACAAAATGAGTCCAAATGCAATTCTATATCTAACTGGAATTAAATTCCCCGCAAACAAGGGAATACCCAAAAAAAAAGCACCCGTTCGCAAGAGGACTAAAACCCATACTATTATTTCAGATGCCTCAATTGTCATTGAGCCATAGTTGGGATAAGATCAAACATTAAGATACAAAAATCCGTTAGTGTCTTGAGGATAAAATTCGCTCCAATTACAATGGCGAGCGATACACAGATAAGTTTAGGAACAAAAGTAAGAGTTTGCTCCTGTAGACTCGTAATGGATTGAATAAAACTTACGAGCAAACCCACCACAGTAGCAGTTCCAAGGATAGGAATGGAGAGCAGGAGTCCCGTCTGTAAAAGATGCCTCATGACATCCACTGCAAGTTCCATTGTCATTACCTGAAATTTTCAGCTCACATTGAAGCTCTCCACCAAAGATTGGACAATCAGATACCACCCATCGACAAGAACGAAAAGGAGTAATTTAAATGGCATGGAGATAACCACCGGCGGCATCATCATCATACCCATAGACATCAAAGAGGAAGCGACAATGAAATCGACAACAATAAATGGAATGAATATCAAAAAGCCCATTTGGAATGCAGTCTTTAATTCACTCAAAATGAAAGATGGAACAACGATACTTAAAGGTAATTGATCACGAGTCATCGCACCCTGCCTAGATATTTCAAGGAAGAACTGAACATCCTCTCGCCTTGTTTGATTCATCATAAAATCTTTCATGTGCGAGGTAGCAACCATGAGGGCGTCTGAAGATTTCATGGTTTTCTCAATGTAAGGAGTCACTGCATCATCATAAATTCGGTTCCAAACAGGCCCCATAACAAAAAAGGTAAGAAACAGGGCTAGACCAATAATGATCTGGCTCGAAGGAGCGGCGTTCACTCCGATAGCGTTGCGAACAAAACCTAAGACAATAATCATCCTGGTGAAGCAGGTCATCATCATAATGATAGAGGGCCCTAAGGTTAGAAGGGTCATGGCAACCACAAGCTGAATCGCTAACCCGAAATCACCATCATCATTGGCACCAGTCACATCAATCCTGAGCCCCGGCCCTCCTCCTCCGGTCTGAGCATCAAGAGGTTGATGCAAAAGTGCGAAGGTAGAGATTAGGGCAAAAAACACGAGGCAAAGTCGTATGTTGCCACAAGGTCGTATCGTGCTCCAGCTATACATTGTCAGTTCTCAGCAATCAGTGGAATCAGAGTGATCCGAATCTTCGCGTATGGCAGTAAGGTGCTGTATAGAACCTGGACTTACTCCGAGAAGATGCTTTTGCTTGGCGTATTCTGCAACTATCAAAAATTGCCTATTTCCCAAAGAGTGAGAATCTGAAATTTGAATACCCTTCGGATTGCTTTGGGCAGAAAGGATTTTTTTTCCCTTGTAGACGCGCGTAAAAATAAAAGCTCCAACGGAGAGAATACCCAAAAAACCGACTAATCTTACAACCTGTAAAACAAAACTTGAACCATCTAGCTCGAGCACGGGCGGAATGCTGGCAACAAGGGGAGTGAAAAACTCCATTGCAGTAAATTCACGAGTTTAAAGGAAATCGATAGCTCAAGCAAATGAATCAACGATCTCGGTAATTTTGAGACCAAATCTATCATCAATAACCACAACTTCACCAAGAGCGATCAGCTTTCCATTAACTAGTAAAGACACAGGGTCTTTGGCATTTTGTTGAAGTTGAATTTGAGCACCGGGGCTTAATTCCACAATCTCTTTCATCGGTAGTTGTGCCGTACCTAACTGGACTGTGACTTGAACCTTCACATCCATAACTATGTCCATCTTTTTACTATCCATTTGCTTTTCCAATTAATTTTAACCCTTCCGAAATGCATTCATTGACTTGGTAGGCTACACGATCACCCTCAAGTCCAATTTCTCCCACAAAGCAGGTTCTACCCTCAATCCGAATCTTGGTTTTAGATATGATTTCTGGGCTCATCTCTATCACATCATTGACCTCTAAATTGAACAAATCGCGAACAGTAAGGGCAAATGCATCCCACTCAGCAGAAACATCAACTGGTATATGATCATACACTTCATGCCACTTGGGTGCTTTGGGAGGTTTTAAATCTTTCTTGGTCGGGGAATTAGCAGCAAGAAGAGTGCTCAAAACAGGCTCGAGAGTGTAATAAGGAACAGCAATACGAAGCGGACCAGAAACATCACCAAAAGATGCTTCCATACCCAATACAAGCATCATCGCATCAGGGGGGGATGTTTGTAAAAATTTCCCTGTGGTTTCAGTACCAATAACGCTAGACGAAAGTTTCTTAACGGAATCCCATTGTTTGCACCATTCCTCTAGAATGATCATATTGAAGTCTTCCAACAATGCTTTCTCAATATCAGTGAGTCCGCGCTCCTCGGGATTGGTCGAACCACGTCCACCTAAAATACGATCAACGACAGTAGCCGAAAGGTGTGCATTTACATCGAGTAACCCAACACCATTAAGTTCCTGTATCTTAAAAAGGGTAACGCAAGAAGGACTGGAGATGGAGGAAACAAAGGAGCTGTAAACATCTGCATCCAATGATTCGAGTTCCAAATTGAATTCAGTCCTCAAAAACATCGAAAGATGACCTCCTAAATAATAAACGAATTGCTCACATCTCGTTTTCAAAAGTGTTAAATCAGCATCTGATAGAACAATTGGATTAGTAAAGTCGTACTTCTTGATTCGTACTGAGGAGTGATCATTTACCCTGGTACCATCAAAGAGGAAGATAGCTCCGTCACCAGTACCTTGAATCTCATCAACATCAAAGCTTTCTTCTTTAAGTTGTTCCTCTTCTGACATCACCGGTGGTAAAGTAAAATTATTGAACTACGAACTGAGTAAAATAGATCTGCCTAATGAGATCACTCTCACCATCCCTGTATTTTCTCAAGACAAGTGAAAACGCTTTTTTGAGGTCGACTCTTACACGTTCTTGAAACCCGTCTAGTTGGGCATCTTCATAAGTGTAATTACCCATAATTGATAGAGCTTTGTCACGAATACGATGCTCATTCATTTCGAGAACTTTCTCAAAATCACCGGCTAAACCCTCGAGGCGGATTTCCAAGTTTATATACCTAGACTTAATTGGACCACCTAGGTTAGTAATTAACTGATTAATTTCGTAAAATTTCTCGTCCCCAGATGGTTCCATGTCAAGTGGCTGACCACCTTCAATAATTTGATTTTGAACAGGTTCCGCAGGTTTATTCATCTTGATAATGAAAAACATTGCTCCTGCGGTAAGAAGGGGGGCAAGAATAATCGCAATTAAGGCAGGCAATAAATTACCCCCACCCCCACTTGATGGTTTGGGTTCGGGATTATTTTCCGGAAGCTCGTCTAATTGGGCTGCACACATAACAAGTAATGATTGGTTGTAGAAAAATTATCTCTTAAGATTGACCGCTTCAGATAGAATCGAGTCAGAAGTAGTTACGATTCTGGATCCTGCCTGGAATGATCTTTGGTGAGTGATCATCATGGCAAACTCATTCGTCAAATCAACATTGGAAAGCTCAAGTGCAAACTGCTTAATTTTGCCGTTTGATCCTGAACTAGGTATCGAAGCCGCAGTACCATCGTCATTAGAAATCATCGAAGCTTCTCCGTTTGAATCAGAATAGTACCCATTACCCGCACGACGGAGGTACTGAGGTGATCTAAAATTGACTAACTTTACTTGACCCGAATTGCGTATCTTATCTTCCCCATCCACACTTACGATCAATTGAATCTTGCCATCGTCTTCAATTCTTCTAGCGAGTAGACTTTCTCCGTCCAGAAGACCAATCTTCACATGCTCGCCAGTAACATCCTGTAATTCAAATCGGAAGGCGTCTCGAGTAACCAACTTCCCTTCTGAAGTTGCTTCGAATGCACCCGCTCGGGTGTAGAAAAATTGATCAGAAGTAGGGTCATAGACCTCGAAGAAACCGCCCCCGTTGGGCAACGCTTCACCTTGAATCGCAAGATCGAGATCTAAACCTGTATTCTCAAGAACACCTTGGTTAAAATCTGTCGATATGGAACCAACATGAACACCCGTACCCGAACTTTTAAGCGAATTGACAGATTCTCCATTCGTGCCAGTGATTGCTTTGTTCACGTGCAAGTAGAAATTATCTGCATAGTGAGCTTTGGCAGACTTGTAACCTAGCGACCCCACATTAGCGATATTGTTTCCTAAAACCTGCAAACCCTCGGTGACTGATTTGAGAGCAGATACGCCATTATGTAAGGAGGGAATCATTAGCAGAAATTACAGAGGTAAACGAACTTTAGTGATTGAACTGGGTGAATAAGCCTGCCCGTTCACAACTACTTCAGAAGTTCCATCCTCAGAACTGTTGATCGATTCAACCAACCCAGATATTTCCATATCATCTTGAATAATAGTTACTTCTCGACCAAGGTAACCCTGTGCAAGCATGGCATGATGAGAATCAGCAAACTTGGAAAAGCCTTTTGAAAACTGCTCCATCTGTTCGAGTGAAGCGATATTGGCCATTTGAGAGATAAACTCGGTATCTTTCATAGGTTCAAGCGGATCTTGATTGGTGATTTGACTAGTCAGCAATTGCAAGAAATCATCCATTTGTAAGGATGCACCACTTGAACCTTGATTCGAGGTTGAAGGCACAGTTGAGGTGGGGAGAGAAGCAATAGAATCAATCATGGTATCTGGGTTGATTAGAGAAAATTAGTTTGATCAAACTCCTCAAAGGAGTTGAAAAACTGAAGACTAAATGAGGTGGGCAAACCAACTTGCAATTTGGCGAACAAAGCGGAAAGCGAATCCTTGAGTCCAGGGTATTTTTTGTGACTTTCGCAGATAACAGATACATCAACCTGTTGCTTAGAACACTCCATACGAAAAGTAACCTGCTCCTGATTCGGTAAATCGTATGAAAAACGGATAACTTCAGACTCTGGCAGTGAGTCATGACCAAGTTTAGGCAGCAATCTAAAAAGAATAATCTCAGAAAATGAATCACTAAAGTGTTGATCTGACAAATCGGAGGATTCCCTGTCGGGGGAATTGTTAGCGAACTTAGTATCCAAAAATTTCTCACTAAAACCGCTAGGAGCATTTTTCGTGCCAGCACTACCACCCTCTGAGGGATATTTATCTGAAGTTGAACCCTTTTGGTGTTTTAAACGAGCCTGTAATTTCTTTAATGCAACTTCCACCTGAATAACCAACCTTCTAATATCCGAAACGGGAAGGTTGTTTAAGATACTTTGAGAAGTGGGGTTTTGATTCTTTGAAATGATCGTAACATCACTTTGAGTGACCCCACTCCCCTTTTGGGGGAACAAGGGATTCAAAGATCTTGAATTGGTCTTGATGCTCTTAATGTTAGAGACTTCTTTGGGTAAAAATGGGGCATCCAATCTTTTGCCGTCAAGGAAATGTTTAGGGGCAATGGATTGCGGTAGTGGAGCCTTTAGATTGTGAGAGGGATTGGATTTCGAATTTGAGTCTGCTGCTTGATTGCCAAACTTTTGCCCAACTCCCCTGTGGGCAATATTTGCAAGGGGTGAAGCTGCATTAGGGCTTTTGTAATTGTTAAGGTGCGACTGAAATGAGGGCATTTGCATCTTTGGGGGAAGCCAAAATGACCCATTTTTACCAATAGATTGATGCCCGATATTGGATGCTGGAGTAAAAGATAAGGGGACAGAGTGGGTCATAAAAAAGTGTAGGAATGAAGATTAATCAAGGTTTACACTTGGGAGTAAGCCTCGGTCTCTCATTGCTAAAGCGTCAGCCAATTCAATGAGCTCATCCTGATCACTATTGAGCATGAAAGAAATGATGGGAGCCTTATCTTCTGACTTCAACATTTCAAAAATACCGAGAGCTTCTTCGAACCTTCTCTTTTGTCTCCAATTTTGGATCTCAACGCTTGCAACTTCGGGCCCCATTTCAACCCATCTTTTAGCGGTATCCTTGTACTCTTTCATTTTTTCATCGCTAATATCTTTTCCCTGCCTGGCCTCAAAATCAGTCAAACGGGCGGATAGATCTTCCTTGATTCGATCCAGTTCCTTCTTTTGCTTTTCCAGAGACTCAAGGTCAAGGGTGAGGGCAGACTCTCTGGCATCGAGCTCTCTTTCTCGATCCAACAATCTTTCTTTGAGCATTGCTAATTCTTTGGAAAGCTCATTCATCGAGTGAGTCTCTGCTGGAGAATAACTAGTATCATCGGCATCAAATTCGACACTTGTAAATTCTGCCTTTACTTGGGCAGGCGGTTTGAAAATTGAATCATAATTCATCCACAAGATGATCCCAGCACTGGCAACTGACAATATCACAGCTCCCAAAACAATAAGTACAGGTGGTAATTTCATAATTACATTACGGGGTTAACTCTGTCGTAAAGATACCTTGCTCCAATAATATCATCAAGTTCGTGCTCCTCCTTTTTAATCTCAAGATCAATATGATCACTGGACTGCCTGTCTTTGAGGTTTTGTAGGCTTTCTGAGTCTGTATTCTTAGTTAAGAAGATTTTTCGGCGAGATTCCTCTATTGTCTTCTGGCGGCTTAAGTCAGTGGAAAGACTTTTAACCTTGCTTCGTGCATCATCAATAGAGCCAATTAAAGAGGTTAAGTCTGTCGCCCGGAAGTTGGTTTTCTGTTTATCGGCGACGACATTCTCAAGAGAATTAACATACGCGATTGCGTTATTTAGCTTTGCTTCAATTTGCTGCCTTTCTTGTATCGACTTGGCATAATCAAGAAGTGCCCTTTCTCTGGAGGCCTCCCTTAGTTTCAAAAGAGTTTGAAGTTTGAACTTAAAGGCTTTCATTTCATTATCATATTCAACTCTTTGAACGCATCTTCACGATCGATTAATGAATCATACTTTTGTTTAAGGAAAATGGAAATCTGATCAAATTTCTCAATGGCCAAATCAATCTTAGGGTTACTTTTCTTCACATAAGCACCTACATTGATCATATCCTCATTTTGGGAGTATGTTGAAAGTAAATCACGAGCCACCGAAATCGTTCCAATTTCTTCTTCGCTACAGACAGCACGGTCCAATCTACTGACGCTTTTTAAAACATCAACAGCAGGAAAATGATTGGCATTTGCTAGTCTTCGGCTAAGGACGATATGCCCGTCCAAAAATCCACGAACTGCATCTGCGACTGGTTCATTCATGTCATCGCCTTCGACAAGTACTGTGTAGATTGCCGTAATTGCACCCTCCTCGCTAGTGCCTGTCCTCTCGAGCAATTTGGGCAGTAAAGAGAAAACAGAGGGCACATAGCCCCGCGAGGCAGGAGGTTCTCCAGAGGCAAGCCCGATCTCTCTCTGAGCCATAGCAAAACGGGTTAAAGAATCCATAAGCAATAAGACTTTTTTCCCTTCGTTCCTAAAGCCTTCTGCAAGAGCTGTCGCCAAAATTGAAGCTCGAATTCTCATGGGTGCTGGCTGATCCGAAGTGGAGACCACAATCACCGACTTCTTCATTCCCTCAGGGCCCAAGTCTTTCTCAACGAACTCACGCAATTCTCGTCCCCGCTCACCGACGAGTGAAATCACATTGATCTCTGCTTCTGAACCTCGAGCAATCATGCCAAGAAGAATCGACTTACCTACTCCACTACCAGCAAAAATCCCCATTCTTTGACCGATTCCCATTGGAACGAAAGTGTCCAAAGATTTGATTCCCGTGCTAAAGGGTTCACTAATCAGAGCACGACCAAGAGGGTTGGGGGGTTCTGCGTAGAAGCCATCTCTTAAAGGAGCATGCAATGGCCCTTTACCATCAATTGGTCTGCCCATTCCATCAATAATTCGGCCAAGAAGGGAAGGTCCGAAAGGTACAGAATTAGAATTTTTCTTCGATACAACTTGGCAGCCAGGATGGATCAAATGAACACTGCTTAGTGCCATGAGAAGGACAACATTTTTTCTAAAACCAACAACCTGTGCGTCAATTTCCTCATTATTTTTGACGGAAATGATACTACAGACTTGGCCAACGCTAGCCTCAGGCCCCTCAGATTCAATTAAAAGCCCGGTGACCTTTTGCACAGTTCCAACCTTATCGAAAGTTCGCACACCCCTAATTCCATCCTCGAGGAAGGACAACCTATCGCTTAGCGAACTAACCATTTCCCTTAAGCTCCTCTTCAATTCTTCGCAACTTGGTGGCAATCCTACCATCCAAAAGACCAAACCGGCTTTTTATCTGGCAGTCACCTTGAGACAAAGATTCGTCCTCAAAAAATCGTACTTTAGGCAAGTCAGGAAGAAGAGAGTCATCCCCATCCAAGTTGTCAAAAATTCCAGCAATTGCACTGGCAAAACCGCTGTCTTCGACATTATCTGTCGATGCATCTGCCTTCGAGTTAAATCCTTTGAGTAGAGCCAAATCTTCTGGACATAGAAAAACCTCTAGTGCTTCGTCCTCGTTTGTGAACTCATTAATAAGTGAGCGGACAATCTGTTCAACTGCATGGCGATCAATAGATATCCCGGGAAGGACCCGTTCAACTACCCCGAGCACCAGGTCAGGTAATCGCTTATCCAGTTCCTCCAAAGTCTGGTCAACTCGAAGACCTAACTGATCAAGCAGCTTAGCTTGACGAAGAGCAAATTCTTCTCTGAGTTTAACGATTTCTTTTTGATAAAACTCTTGTGCATGGGTTTTACCTTGCTCGATTCCTTTATCCAAAGCCTCACCTACATTTACTGCAGGAACCGAAGGCTTACCAAAGTGTTTAACGGAAAAACCGACTGGGGGTTCGCTAAAGAGAACTTTTTTATTGAACAACAATGTCACTTCCTCCGGTATCCAGAATAATTTCTTCGTCCTCTTCAAGTTCGCGAACGATCTGGATGACCCGGTCTTGGGCAGCTTCAATTTCCGAAAGACGCTTGGGACCGAGAAACCCTAACTGCTCCTCCAGAGCCTCCACGGCACGCTTAGACATCGTCGCATAAATGGCTTTCTTTAATTCTGCGGTAGCATTCTTCATTGCAATTACCAAATCATCTTGGTCTACCTCTTTGGTAATCTTGGATATATCTCCTGGGCTAAGACGAATAATATCTTCGAAGCGGAACATTCTTTGGCGAATTGATCCGCCCAATTTGGGATTTCTTTTTTCGATACTTTTAAGAAGTTCCTTACTTTTATCCCTGTCAAACCAGTTAAGCAGATCAGCCGCAACTTTTACCCCACCAGACAAAACCTGTGGAGATTGCCCTTTTTGTCCGATACGACTGCCTAGAGTGTTAGCAACCACACGAACTTGGGCAAGGGGAGTGGTTTCCATAGCCCCCACCCTCTCGATTACTTGTTCTTGAACATTAGGTGCCATCATTTGTAAAACTTCAGAAGCTTTATCTGCATCTAGATTAGATAGCATGAAAGCAATTGTTTGTGGCTGCTCAAACCTCAATACATTGTAGATTTGCCCTGAATCCATGTCCTTTATGTCATCCATGAAATCTAGAGAGTCTCGGGATGGGGCAATTCTATTCATGATGTTATTTGCCTTAAAATCACCATGAGCAAGCTCCAAAGTCTTGTGAGCAAAGGAATAACCGCCCAAATTAGAATTTACACTCGATTCAATAATCTCAGAAAATTCATCAAGGACGCAATCCTTGAGATCTTGGCTAACTATGGGAAAATCGCCAATTTTCTTACATATGTTATCAGCATCTTTTGCGTCAAAGCGCTTTAAAAGCGTAGAAGACGCATCAGGTCCAAGGGCAATCATAAGCAAGGCAAGTTTCTCGTGCCTCGACATTTTCCTGTACCTTTCGCCTACACTCTCCTCTTCTTCGACCTCTTCCATTTGCTTGTCTGATGTGGTGAAATTGGGATATTTATCTTGTTGAGCCAGTTTCTAGATATCGCTTTAAGGCAATGCCCACATTGTCAGGCTTTTCTTGGATTAAATCATTGAGCAATTCCGGAGTTAAACTGCTTCCCAATGCTCTCTTTCCGGTTAAAAGTTGTTGGTCATCTTCGCTAAGAATTTGAACTTCCGCATCACTTGGTTTAAACTTCTTTAACATACGAAGAAAAACAATAAATATGGTCAACGCAAGAATGACCCCGATAAGGTTCTTTAAATGAGGACCATAGCTATCAATGTAGTTCTGAAACTGATCTAATGTCTCAGCCCCCGGACCTATGGTTGCGGGAAGAAAGTCAACTTCATGAACCGTAACATGCGTGGCAAGGTCAACCTGATCGAAACGCACACCGATTGCATTGACCACTGCTTGGTGAATGCCTTCGATATCCTGTGCGGACCGCGGAGTTTCTCCTTTGGCAATAAGAACGGCAGCACTTCTGCCGACAATAGTTCCTGGTTCTTGTACCTCCTCGCGTAATGTTCTACTTATTTCAAAATTGGTAGTCTTCGACTCCCTCGCTTCATCACTTTTGGCCATTATGGGGTCTTTCTCTGTTGAATCTTGGCTAACATTGGGAACATTTGCCCCTACCCCCGTACCCCTGCTTTGAGGTTGGGACTCAACTGTTGTTGCCTGATCTTTATCCGTGGTTTGCGAACGAGGAACCTGTCCCTCGGGATCAAACTGCTCGTCCAAAAGTGTTGAGGATTTGGTGTTCAGGTTGACGGAAACTCGAGCCACGACATTGTTTTGACCGACAATCCTGGCAAGCATGGTCTCGATCTTTTGTTCTAATCTTCTCTCTTGAGCTTGGTAAGCCTTCATCATCTGTCCAGCCACTCCAGCAGCCCCTGATTCACCCTCTTCATCGGAGAGTAGATTTCCTTGATTATCAAGGACTGTAACATTGCTCTTGTTGACACCTTTCACAGCTCGTGAAACCAGGAATTGAATGGCATTTACATTGGACTTGTCCAAAGTGTTTCCTCCTGTGTCAACATAGACAGACGCACTGGGTCGGTCATTGGGATCATCGCTCAAAAGTAGGTTGTTTTCTGGCTTAACAACAAAGACTTTAGCTGAACGGATCGCATCCATCATCGAAATGGTTCGGGCAAGTTCTCCTTGAAGTGCACGAGTGTGGTTAGTCCGCTGAACAAAGTCACTAACACCAAAATTGCCTTCATCAAAAATCTCATATCCGACATCACCACTTTTAGGTAAACCCTTCATGGCTAGCTCCATGCGCAAACTTGGCAACTGATCTTCAGGCACAAGGATTGAGTCTCCACTGGCACCATATTCAAATTCCACTTTGTTTGATTTGAGCACATCGACAACCTCTCCCAAATCTTGGGAATCAGCACCGCTTACCAGCACCCTCATACTTTTACTTCCACCAGAGGAAGCAAGTATGGCAGCACTTAAGGCGATTATTCCCAAAGTGGCACCTACCAAGCTAAATTTTCGACCAACAGGCAAATTAGTCCAAATTTCACTTAATCTATCAAATCTTTCTTTCATAATTAAATATTATTACCCTACACTTGCATCCGCATAAGCTCTTTGTACGAATCTACAAGTTTATTTCTAACCTCAATCATCAAGTTAAATGCGACCTTAGCTTCTTCAGACTTAACAACGGCTTCGTGAATATTATCGGAACGCCCAAGAATGAGATCCTTGGTTTGCTGAGCAGAGATCTTTTTCTTCTGATCAACTCCCTTGACAAATTTTTCAAACATATCAGCAAAGCCGGGAGCAGTAACTCGATCACTTGGAGCAACACGATCAGTCTGCCCAACACCTGCAGCACGGACACCTTGAATACTGGATACACTGGGGACAATCGTTGCCCCACTAACCTGCATTTCAGCAGAAGGCAATGTCTGGGTCGAAGAAATATTTGGGTTTTGACGAAGTAAATCGCTGAGAGTAGGCAATGATGAAATGGCGTCCACGGTGATTGAGGATTATGGGTTATTTTCCGATGGATAAAGCTTGCTGGGCCATCCTGCGCGAGGTTTTGACAACTGTTAAGTTCGCCTCGTAGGCACGAGAGGCACTAATCAAATCTATCATCTCACGGGAGACATCCACATTAGGCATCTCGACCATCCCGTCGTCATTGGCATGTGGATGACCTGGGTTAAATATCATTGGACCCGGAGTTTGGTCGTCATAGACATCAGTGACCTTGACACCGTGGTAAAGATTTTCATCTACAAAACCAGCCACTCTTCTCTCGGGGCTCTTGATGAATTCTTCAAAAGCAACTTCTTTTCTTTTGTAAACATTTCCATCGGAGTCTTGTGTCGTGTTAGAGTTGGCAATGTTTTGGGCGATAACTTCCAAACGAATCTTCTCCGCAGTCAAAGCACTACCTGTAGCTTCGATCCCAGGTATGAGGTTCATGGTCATAGTTTAAACCCTTCCCCTAATGGCAAGATGGAGTTCATGAAGTGAACCACTAACTGCACCCGTTAAGTATTCGTAATTTAAGGCATTCCTATTCATCGCTAAAAGTTCGTCTTCAACTTGAACCGTGTTCCCATCCATCCGCACAGGTTTTGCGTCCCGATCAACTTGGCTAATTGGATGCATTGATTTGACGCTTGAAAAATCCTTTTTGTCCACCGCTCTACGAAGTTCAGTGGAGAATGCCTTGGGTAAATCACGTCTTTTGAAACCAGGAGTTTCAACGTTCGCTAGGTTATTAGCGAGTGTTTCATGTCTCAAATGGGTAGCATCAAGAAGCTTCTTGGAAATAATGTAGTTTTCTTGACTATAGAGATTGTCGAGGATCGCGGTCATTCACCCATGCAATGCATAACCCATGCCAATTCACCTGCTATTACTAACCATGTGTTGGAGCATAACATCGGAGTTTTTTGAGGATTAACTCCATTAAAAATCATTTAAATGACTCGAAAAGATTCAAGAAAGTTGCTATTGGCAAGCTGTGAAAGCCCCAGGTTTTGAGAATTGCCAAGTTGGAATTGATTCCAAAGGCTTTATTCTTCAAGCCTCTAATTCCTTCTGCGTGTGGGTAGGTAGCACGCTCCACGAAATTAGAGGTCATTCCTTTCGTGATCTTATGATTTCTTTGGAAAAAAGTTGGGAAACTATCTTACCAGATTCTTTCCACTCTCATCCTCTTGAGTGCTATCTTCCTCTTTCACCAATGGAGTCAAGATCCTCCTTGGGTATTTTTTTAGTCCACTGCATCTACCCAACAATGGGCATTGTTTCGATATCCCCTGCCTTGGCTCCCCACGATCAGTTGAAGCATGCATTTATGGGCGACTTAATGCAGGACCCAAGAGCACTCGCAAATACGCTAATCCGATTACAGAAAGCAGAGAGTCGGCTTGCGGATTATATAAGTCATTTCCCTGGCATCTTTTTTACACAAAGGCCTGACTTTACTTTTAGCTATCTCTCTAGAGGTATCAAGAATGTCTTTCCATTCGATCACCACGAACTTTCTAGAAATAGCGGATTGTACTTAGAAAAAATCCTTGTTCAGGATAGGGAGCATTTTCAACACGAAATTAAAGGCAATTCCTCCCACAAGGAAACATTTAGCTTTTCTTATCGGATTGTCTCATCCCCCAACGATCGGGTGATGTATATGCTTGATATTCGTACTCCAATTATTACCGCGACTAACAAACTTTTAGGTTATGACGGAGTTCTTATTGATATAACCAGACAATCTATTGCCGAGCACAGGCTTTCCAATTCAGTCTGGCGAGAGGGATTGACCACCTTGACCAATGGTTTAGTGCACGATTTCAGCAATCTCATGGCAGGGATTTACTCAATTAGCGAACTCTATTTTGGGATGATCCCTAGAGACGACCCGATGGCAAATGGTCTGAGTCAAATAAAAAAAAGTGCGATGCAGGCGCAAAAGCTAGTCAGGAGAATTATTGATCTGCACCGTGATAAACCGACAAGTCGAGCAACACACGATTTGCGTTCTTTAATCAAGGACCAAATGGATTTGGTTGGAATACTGATACCAAGAAGCTCGAAAATCATTACTGACTTTGGCCCAGAGGAAGTACCTGTTTTCCTTGAAGAAACTGGCTTTAGACAGGTCATCCTCAATCTAATCATCAATGCCCGGGACGCCATTTCAAAGAACGGAAAAATTAAAATTAAACTTCGAAAAGTTAAAAAGGGTGCAAGGGTGATGAAAGGTGCTTATGAATCGCTTTCAGAGGCCCCGGTGGACGGAGCAGAGATCTTAATTAGCGACGATGGATGCGGAATAAAAGAAGAAATTTTCGAAAAAATTTTCGATCCATTCTTCACCACAAAAAATACCAGCACAGGATCCGGTTTTGGTCTCTACAACTGTAAGATTTTCATGGAAGACCATAAGGGAAAGATTAGCTTTAGTTCGAAAATATCCAAAGGTACCACCTTTTTCTTGTTTCTTCCTTTATCAGAATAACATGCCAAAAAAATTGGATTGGAATTCAATCAATTGCAATCTTTAGCGGAACCAATTGGCCGTTGGAGTAGTTCATGACAGAACGGACTTTACCAGATGGACTGTAAAGGGTCATAGGCCCATGCAACTTACCCTTCACATAATTGACTTCCACCCAAGAACCATCCGGTGATTTCTTGACGCTTTTACCGCTAAGTAACCCTTCCAGATAACTTTGCTCGGTAACTAAGCCACTTTCGTTTCTTTCGATGTGCCCGGAGAACTTTTTCTGGGATGCCCGAGAAACTAAAACCAAGCCCAACTCTGAGGAGTCAATTAAATCAAAATCTTCAGCGAACGCACTTTCTGAACCTTTCCATTCAGAGGTAGATGAGGATGAGTGATCTAATTCACATGAAAAGGTGCAAAGACAGATGATTGCAAACACAACTAATAAAATTTTGTAATTACTCATCTTAGAAAATCATTGAATTCATAAAGGTTGGGATCTCGAACCAGTTTTTTCTGAAGTTGCTTAGAAGTTGAACTCATCGAGGTCCCATGGGGAGTTTCCAAATCACCATCATCCTGTACATCCATGCCCTCTATTCTTTCCTCTAATGCTTGAGGATCAGTGCCCTCTTCCAATTTACGAACGACCTCTTCCATACCCTCATCCATTTTCTCACCTGTCAAATCACACATTCTCCGCATAAGTGCACCCATTTGCTTGGGGTCCGGATTATCATCATCCATTTTACTCACCGCACCTTCAAGTTCACGCATGACCTTTTGAGCCTGAGACTCATTCAATCTTGAAAATGGATCGTCATCGTGTCCTGTATCACTTTCTGCATTCATTTCTTCCTGATTATTCCCGCTTATTGAAAATCCTGAAAACATTTTGACCATTTTTAGATGCTTTCCATCCGGACAGAGTGGAATGCTGTCAGCATAAGAAGGAGATCGAGCGAAAAAAGAATAAATTTTACCTTTGGAAGGACAGAAAAACTCGTATATCGGCATGTTTTTTAATTTTTGGTTTCAAATAAATTCAAAATCTAATTTTTTGTTATTCCTCATGATAAGCAAGACCGCATTTCCTCTTTTTTTCAAACCTCCAACAGTCTCTAAGTTTTGGATTATAATTCCGTTGCTCTACACCTTGTTTCTTCAGCTTCTCACTGGAATACCCAAACCTGATCTGCTCAAAGAATTTAACTCGACTGAAATAATAGTAAAGTTTTCCGAGGAACTCTTCTCTTATCCTTTTTGGTTGCAAGACCTTAGTCACCTACCCCTTTTTTTTTTATTTAGTTGGACCTGGTTCTGGTATCTTGGTCTCAGAGAGAAATTATGGCGGTCCCCCGCATTATACATTTCCTTGTTCTACGCCTGCTTCAATGAATTAAGCCAGACAATTATTCCCCAAAGATTTCCATCGATTGGCGACCTAGTAATGAACATCTTAGGTGTGATTGCAGGCGTTTGCCTGTACAATTTTTTAAACTCAAGGAATGAGCAGAAATCCTAAAGTTTTAAACCGGCAAGAGCACGCTCCCTTTCTAGCAGTGAGGGGTGAGAATGGTGAAAGAACGCCAGCCATTTATCCGGCAAAGGAAAATTTTTATTCTTTTTGTATAATTTTCTTAGAGCAGAGGAAAGAAAGCTGCTTTTCCCAGTCGAGACGGCCGCAAACTTATCCGCTTCATACTCATGTTTTCGAGAAAAAATGTTACTTATTGGACTAAGCCAAAAGGTAAACGCACCCGAATAAAGAGATAGAATTATGACTAAAGGTGCCAAGGACCCCATCGATTCGGGGGGAAGATTCAGTCCGAAGTAAAACCACTCGCTCTTACTAAGAAAGTCGAGAAAAGCGAAACCACCCAGTCCCATAAGGAAGGAAATAAAAAGACGCTTAGGAATGTGCCCAAGACGATAATGTCCAATTTCGTGAGCAACCACAGCCTCTAGTTCATCGACACTCATTTGCTCAACCAGTGTATCAAAAAGTACAATTCTGCGAAACTTCCCGAAACCGGTAAAATATGCGTTCGAATGAGTCGACCTCCTACTACCATCGATCACCTCAATCGATTTTGTATGGAAACCCGTTTTAGTCCCCAGTTGCATAAGCCTATCTTTGAGGTCCCCTTCATCCAAGGGAGTCAATTTGTTAAAAAGAGGAAGAATTAATTTGGGCCACAAAATAAAAATAAGTAGTTGAATCAAAAAAAATGCGGAAAATGCCAAGATCCACCAAAAGTCGGGAAAATTTGAATTGAGTACCCGAAACAACCAATCCAAAAAACCAATCAGAACAAAAAGGAAAGGAAAACCAATGCAAAATCCCTTAATTTTATCTGTGATCCAGAGCTTTTTGGTTGATTGATTAAATCCGTACTTCTGCTCCACACCAAATTGACGAAACCAATCAAAAAAGAGATCCGGCACTTGAAGCAAAAAAAGGAAAACTGAAGCAAAAAAAGAACAGGTCCAAGGGCTAGCCCCACCACCCTGGATCCAGCCAGCGTGAAACCAAGGCAAGACAAAAACCAGCACAAGAGAAAGCAGGACATAGGAGAACAAATCTTCTACCCGGGAAACCTTACTCTTCTCCAGTGTGTAAGAAGAGCACTCAGACCACTCTTGGATATTCATTACACCTTCGACTTGCTTGGGGATGGATTGGGACAAGGAGGTGATGTGAGTAATGTTTCTTGACCTCAGAATTTCATCTGCGAGCAGGCGGATAAAGCCACAAACTAAGATAACGGACTGTACTAGGCTGAGCATGGAAGAATTATCAGTACAGATTTTTTTACAATACCCAACAAAATTTCCAAAGTTGCCTCCAATCTCAACTTTACTATGATTGGGTCGCATGTCTGAGCCTAAATCCGAAACCTTGCTTGAAAATTCTTTTGAGGAATCGATTAATCAACTTGAATCTATTGTGTCCGAGTTGGAGAATGGTCAAAGTTCTCTAGAGAAAGTTATCACAAAATATGAAAATGGGATGAAGCTAGTTTCTTCGTGCCGCAAGCAGTTGAAGTCCGCTGAAATCTCTATTCAAAAGGTCGGCAACTTAGATCAAGATTCCAATGAATAAGGAAAAACTTCTCCATTCAATCAGTGATCCATCAGACCTTAAAAAGCTGGAATTGGATCAACTTCCGAATTTGGCTAAGGAAATCCGAGATCGCATCATATCATCCACTTCGATTAATGGCGGACATGTGGGTCCAAACCTGGGTGTCGTCGAGCTTACCATTGCCCTTCATCTTGTCTTCAACACCCCAGAGGATTGCTTTTGCTGGGATGTGTCTCACCAAGGCTATGTGCACAAATTACTTACCGGAAGAAATGGGCCCAAGTTTGATAAGATTCGTCAATCAGAGGGCCTCAGTGGTTTCCTCACACGTGAAGAAAGTAAGCACGACTCCTACGGGGCTGGTCACGCGGGAACTGCCCTTTCTGCTGCCCTTGGTATGTGCTTGGCTCGCGACCGACTAAAAAAAGATAACCATGTTGTAGCAATAGCCGGTGATGCCGCCTTCACCTGCGGGATTACCTTGGAAGCCTTGAACAACATTACATCAACCACCAAAAAATTCATTTTGGTGCTCAATGACAACGAATGGTCGATTGCCAAAAATGTAGGTGCTTTTTCCCGCTACTTCAATGAGCTTATTACCAACCCTGTTTACACCAAAATTCACAAGGAGGCTGAAAACTTCCTCACCCAGTTTCCGGGGGGGCAATCCCTCATCAATTTTCTATCCAAGGCAAAAAGAGACACCAAGGAACTTCTTGCTCCCTCGAGTATTTTTGAAAAACTAGGCATTCGCTATTTAGGTCCGATTGATGGCCATAATATAGAAGAACTTATCCACTTTCTTGAATTTGCCAAAGAGGCAACTGAACCCATTGTCCTCCATGTTCTAACCCAAAAAGGAAGGGGCTTCCCTGTTGCTCTAGAAGAACCTGAAAAATGGCATGGGTCTGGTCCCTTCGACATATCATCCGGTCTTACCATACCCTCGAAAGTCGGCACCCCTCCAAAATATCAGGATGTCTTTGGATGCTGTCTTGCCCAGCTTGCCAAGCAAGATGAAAAGATTTTTGGGATCACTGCGGCCATGCCCAGCGGAACCGGCCTGGATGCTTTAGAGCAAACAATCCCTGACCGTTTTATCGATGTGGGGATTGCCGAAGAACACGCAGTTTTACTTGCCGCTGGCATGGCAACCCAAGGTCTCAAACCAGTCTGTGCCATCTATTCGACTTTTCTCCAGCGTGCTTACGATCAGATTATCCACGATGTCTGTTTACAAGAACTACCCGTCACCTTTTGCCTCGATCGGGCCGGTCTATCCCCCAATGATGGCCCCACCCACCACGGGTTATTTGATCTATCTTACCTCAGATGCGTGCCCAACGCCATTGTCATGCAACCCAAAGATGAAGATGAGTTGCAAGATATGATCGCAACCTCCATTCACTGCGGACGCCCCTCTTTTGTAAGATACCCTCGTGGCAACGGGATTGGCACGCCGCTGAAGAAAGCTCCGGGTATCCTCGAAATCGGCAAAGCTGAAGTCATCGAGAACGGGGCCGTATTGTCATTTTGGTGTCTCGGGGATTTCCTTACGCTTGCGAAGAAGATCGCCGATGAGATTGAATCGCACCACGCATTCCGCCCGACCTTGGTCAATGCTAGATTTATCAAACCCATCGATCAAGAATGCCTTCTTTCCCAAGCACGAAGCCATTCGTTAATTATTAGTCTTGAGGATAATGTTTTGCAGGGCGGTTTTGGTTCCGCTGTACTTGAAACTTTATCTGATTCCGGTCTTACCACTCCAGTGCTTAGATTTGGATGGCCTGATAAGTTTATTGAACATGCTAGTTCAGCAGATGAACTTCGACTCAAGCACGGACTTGGTATTGAGCATATAATCGCCAAGATTGAGAAGTGCATTGACTTGGATGCACTCAAGTTACCCTCTTCATTAGTATCATCCTAACTAGATCCAGCACTTGAATTAGCGGAAATTAATCCATTTTTCATCTGAAAAATTAAAGATAAGAGGGGAGCTATTCAATTTATCTGTAAAATATATCCAAGAACTCAAACCACTGGAGTAGATGTAACCATCGCTCCCACTCCAATGCTCCTCATCGGTCCAAAGCCAGCCCCAAGAATCAACCCACATCCAAGCACCTGAAGTATCGATTCCGAGCTGTAAATAAATCCACCCAAGATTGAGGTGGTACGCCCAGGCGTTTTCCTTAATATTGAGAGTTCCTAACCAGTAGTTTTCCCATTGATTAAAACTAATTGGCGAGCCACCAAAATTATATTCGTTGCTTGGAGTAACATTGACCAGCATCTCCACCAACTCAAAGAGACCACTATCTTTTGATTTTACAAGAATTCTGAAATTGTGCCTTCCTGTAGCCCCCTGCATGGGTAAAAGTTCTAGAACGGGGTTAGAATATCTGTCGATTTTCAACTCTGCCCACTCAGGTATATCTACCGCATAAGAAATTCGTTCAGGAGAAATGTTTTCCACCGAAAACTCAACACGAGAAAAATCAAATTGTTTGACCTCAACCGATTGCGGAAAAAGAACATTGGGAATATCAAATTGATTGCTCGTTTCAATTGCACCTTCAATCAAAGCAGATTGACCGTCCATTGACTTCACCAAGAATGAGACGGGGAAAGTGTTATCCGAAAGAGGTGAGAATCCAGACAGAAATCCATTACCTTCTCCGTCAACAGTAACGGATATCCAGGGAGGCAGACCCGTTCGATCAATTGAGTAGGAGTCCGGGAGACCTGTCCAACCATAGGTGCTAAAGGGAATCTTAAATTGAGAATTATTGCGAAATTTCCCGTAGTTTGCAAGGGAGCCAACCGGTCCGGCACCTACTCGAGAGTAAGAAGCAAAAAAAGCATTACTTCCTTGTACATCATTAGATACATTCAAGCCCAAGCCTTTTCCGGCAATAAAAATTTGATTCTTATCAATCCAACTAATACTAGAAAGGGCATCCTCGCCTTCAGACTGGTAAAAGCTGTAATCTTGTACATCAAGCTTTCGAGCATCAACCATAGCAAAAAAAGCGTCACTAGCACCTTGCCCAGCAATTTGAGATTGAGAAAGTTCGATACTTTTAGAAAAACTCCCACCAAAATAAATCAAACCGTACTCAGTAATATAAAATGAAGATAGGGTTTGGTCTTCATCACCGCCATAATTATTTGCATCCATCATGATTAAGTCTTTATCGAAACGACTGATAAAAATATCTTGCTTGTTGGAGTGAAGTAATTTGGATCTAGATGTAATTTCGCCATTAAAATTACCGGCGACCATATACCCCTCACCGCTCGGTAAAAATTCCACAAATTCCAAAAAGATAGAACCCTTCGATTTTAATACAGAGTAGTTGCTTAAACTGCCATCTAGACCAAACTGGATGATCAGGGAGTTCGATGTCTCGGCAGATTGAACAACTTTTCCGCCAACATCAATCTGCTTGTTAAAATTTGCGACCGCCACCAAGTGGTCCCCACAAAAGGCTAGATCTTGTAAGGTGTCCTGCCCCTGGCCTCCGAATGAAAACAACCAATCAGCTCTGGATAGATTTTTTTTGTTCAATTTGGCCACAAAGGCCTCCTTACCACCACCATAAGATTGAAGGGAGTGGTATCCGAATTCAGTATCTCCATAATAATAACCCCCGATATAAACTGAATCATCCCCAATACAGACATCAGTAGAAAATTCATCACCTCCACCTCCTAGACCATGTAGCTTGACGGAATTGGTGTTCAAATTAATTACCGCTAGAAATACATCAGTAGCTCCATTGCTTTTGATGCTAGAACTCCCCACTTTTAGAGTTCCACGAAACTGACCGACTAGGAAAACTTCACTTTGTGACAATGCCGACATCTCCACAATAGAACAAGATCCGGAAGCAGAGAAATTAAACCCTTTATACAAGCGGAAATCAGTCGAGAGATAAAAAACAAAACCTGCAGAGCGTGCCAGTGAAGAAAAAGTCTGATCTTCAATTCCAATGGTACCATTGTAGTTTCCCGCAACTAAATAACCTGTAGTCAGAGCACTTGTTGAAATAATATCACCATTACCCGATAAATAAGAAAACGAACTGAGCGGGGGGAGCAAAGATGAACTAGCATGTTGTTCATTGGGGTGGTTGATTAAAATGGAAATTGTAATTACTTGGGAATTGTAATTCGGACCAACTACGCGAAGCTTCACCGACTGCCCCACCGATTTGGCCTCGATATAGTCTGCAGTGCTAGGAAATCCCGATAAAATGAATGAGCCACTATTATTGATTAATTTGATCCATCTGGGAGCATCAACAAGATACAATTGAGTAAGATCACTGTTTAAAAACTCAATGGAGTGGGAAGAAAATCGGTCCACTTCAAACACGAGTAATTCAGAATTGAGTAATTGTGGAGCGGTACTCTTAGGGATCAATGTTAGGATGCTTGCTTCTGCTCCAAGATGTGCCCCTATAGCTTGATTCATTGCTATCGTGCTCTCCGTAGATCTAAGCCCAACATGTGTGATTCCGCCTTCATCTGAAAAGGCAAATAAGAGCGATTCCTCTCCATCCCCGGAAAAACTATCAGACCATAAATAAGATCCATCAATACCACTTAAACTAAGCAGGCTAAGTCCTTTGGAAGCACTCGAAAACTGGTTGCCCTGATAGCTAATATTTCCCTTGAACTCAAATGCAAAATTAAGGCGGTCAAAACCGTCCATCAAACTGATAATCTTAGAAATTTCACTTTCATCAGATTGGGTTATAAACCTTTCCTCCCATAAAATATCTCCCGTATCCAAAATCTTTACCAACAGATAATCACCATCGTTTGCTGAGCTTTCGTTTTCTACACGTCCCCAAAAGAGCATTCCATCTCCTAAAGCCGTGAAATCAGTCACTCGTAAATCAGCAAAAGTCCTGAGATAAGAAACTTCCCCGAAGTTGTTCATCTTATAGAGTTTTGAATTGGTTGAACTTTGTGACCGGACCAAAAAGAACCATTCATTTTGGAAGTGTACACTAACCCCATGGTCAACATCTTGCTGTTCTAGGTTGAAGTTCTGAATGACACTGCCTTCTCTGTTTAAGATAAAACCTGTACACTGCTTAGAATTGCTCGAAACACTAACTGAACCAAACTTCAATTCACCCTCAAGATTTCCATGAACTAGAATCCCATCCAAGCCAGCAGGTGTCACCCGAAGATCATCTAACACGCCATTAACGAACCATTCAAAACCCCACTGTTGGGAGCCATCTAAATCATAACAATCAACGAAAAATGTTTTGAGGGATTCCGGATTTTGCTCAGAAGGCAAATGTTCACCGGTTACCAAAATGTGATTATCCACAAAGACAAAATCTGAAATATCAATAATTGACCTTGAGGAAGAAAAGAGAGGAATGATTTCCGAAGTCTGTCTCCTAATATCAGTGGTATAAATTTCATAACCTTCAGAAAGGATCGGGGAATTCTCTTCGTGATCAATGGGATTGGATTCGACTGCAAGAAGATAGGCTTTCTCTTTGGTTCCACCTTGGCAGGTCTGGATCAAGTTCTTGTTTACCCTTGTTTCATGAAAACCCAAAAAAGGAGTTGATTCGTGACCAATCAAAATTCGCTTAACGGATAATTCATCCACTGAATAAGAAATTTGGTTTAGACCCGCCTCAATGACACTTGGAAAATCGACTTGCACCTGATTGGTTACATCTTCGCCAAAGGCACTTTGTGCAAAATAGCCAGGTTCTGAAAAATTACTTTCGATCAATCCCTTTTGCACTGGCATGATTTTGCTCCCCACTAAACTCAGTCTTGCCAAACTGACCCGCTTGACTTCAAGGTCGAACTTCAATGTTTGCTCGGCAAGTCCATTGGGGTGAGTGACTTTAATGGTGGTAGAATGACTACCTGCGGCAAAATTCTCAGGCACCCCTCTCAACACAAAATTATTTGACCCGCGAGGCTCAACGAATGCCCAACTCGGTCCCTCGATTAAAGTGGCCGAAAAATCATCTCCAAGATTTGCACTACCTTGAACAAAGAATTGTATTTCAAAACTTTTATTCTCGAACAACAAGGGAAGTTGATCAGGGAAATTGATAAAGAATTCAGAGTTGTTGAAATAAGCATGAATTAGAATTTCAGTGGAAAGTTCGCCGTCCGAGACGGCCAAGGTGAAATCGTCCCGCACCGGAGTATCACTATTGGGAATATATCGAAGAGCTTCAATGCTGCCGTTATCTTCAATAAGAAGAATCTCTCCAAAATTTGGCTGATTTGTTTCGGAGACTCTCCAATCTAATAATCCTTGCTCAGGGTCTTGGGCGAGTAATGGAAACAATGTGGACGAACGAGTAGAGAAGTCTTCGTCAAAAAAAACAGTCAATTTATCGCCAGCTAGGATTTGGGGAGGGCGATTTATTTGAACATAAGAAATTTCAATCTCTGCCGTTGTAAAACGGCCACTGGAATCTGTTGCTACGATCGTAACCTTCGTTATTGAATCAACTGCAGTATCTTGAGGGGGAGTTCCGCCGATTTTAGCCAAGCCAAGTTTAGAGTCCTCAGACAATAAATGAATCCACGGAGTTTGCCCAACATTGCTGGTAAATATTTTAAATTCAATCTCCTCATTTTCTGGATCACGAACCTCCACTTCAAAACTAAAGAATTCCCCTAGTTTGGCTTCCATCCTGTCATCAAAATCAGTAATAAAGTAAGGGGGGTCTGGTACAGATCTAATATAGACTTTAACCGGTATATTGGTCTTACGATCTCCCTCCGAAACTTGGACAGAAAACTCATCTACTCCGTGATAGTCCTTGGGAGGCTTATAGTAGAGAGCTTCAATCTGGTCACCTTCACCAGAAACATTCAAATCACCACCACTAAGGGGCATTTGCCCAACACTCCATTGCAGAGAATCTATATCATCAGCTTCTTGATCAGGGTTATGTGCCGTGAACCTGAAATTTTCAAAAAAAGCCTCTTGATTTATTGAATCCTCAGCTAGGAAAGCTTGAACTCCCCAAACATACTCTTGGCTGTTTGAGAATCGAACCTCAGGAGGAAAATCATCCACTCTAATTTCGAGATTGAAGGATTGTTCCAAAGTAAACCCACCACTCGATACCTCAATTAAAAATGAGTAATTACCAATATCCAAAAAACTGGGATCCCCTGATAGCAGGACAGAACCATCTCCCCTGTCTTCCCACTTTGCCCAAGTCGGCAAAGGGGTTAAAAGTTCAACGACAGGGTAACCTTGCCAGGGCCAGTCTGAATCATAAGAGGTAAATTCATAGAGGTAAGGCAACTCGTCCGTCCAACTTATCTTTTCGGGCCGATCAGAAGGAGGACTTGTTAGAATCACCGGAGGATCGTCTGAAGGAGTAACAATAACTTCAACAGGAATTTCAACAAACCGAGGAGGCGATCCGTTCTCTCCTCCGGTATCGCTAACTCTTACAGTGATGTAATCGGTACCCGAAAAATTTCCATCCGGGACATAGCGAAAGTTGGCGCCTGAAAAGTCAATTGTGGCAACCCCATTCTCTGGAGGTGCGGAAACCTGCCATAAAAGATCTTTCTGATCAGGGGTTTCATCGTCAAAGGCGGAGAAATTAGGAACCACCCAACTAACTGGATTATCTTCCTCCATTGTAATCGATAAAGATTCAGGGGAAACCACCGGAGGGCGATTTAAGAGAACGACTGAAAAATTAAAATCATGGGACAAGCTTAATCCATCATCCCGACCATCAAGCAGAACTCGAATAGAGTAGTCGCCTACATTTTCAACACCAGGGTATCCAGAAAATCTAATAATGCCGGAACCTAATTGAGATAAATCTTCGGACACCCAATCTGGTATCCCAGAAGAAAAATAGGATAAGTTCTCCATTCCGTCCCCATCCTCAAAGATAATTTCTGTATCCAAAAAATCTCTGTCTTCTAAAATTAAATTCTGTTCGTAAAAAGTTAACTGTGGCCGATCGCTAATGCTTAATACCCTGAACCTAAAAGATCTCAGATCACTTGAAAAACCATCTGATGCCTGAATAACCAATGAATCAGAACCATGAAAATTCTCATTTGGCATATAGGTGATATTCTGAATGCTTCCGTTAGCTGCATCATCGAACAGAAATTTTCCAAATTCGGGTTCCTCAATAATAACCCAGTTCACTTTTCTACCAGGAATTGAATTGGTGGAAAGAGAACCACCTGTCCAATTTTGATCTTCGTTGATCACCTGTTCGCCGATTTGAAGCTGAACTATCTGCAGGTTTTCGATCTGATCCACAAACTGCAGAGAGAAGGATTGAAAAGTCTCATGACCCTCTGGGTCAGAAAGCTTTAAGCTCAAGTTCAGATCATACGATTCCGGCACATCGTCTGGAGCAATTCCGCTCAGGGTCCATCGTAAATTCGTTTTTTTTCTTAATGTAAGCCATGAGGGAAGTTCGGTCAAAACTTCCAGAATCAAACCGGTATCGCCATCTGGATCGTTTACACGAATGTCATACTGCCAGGGTGTACCATTCAATACGGTAGGGTATGGGACACTGACAAACTCGGGATAGTCTGGTATATTTGAAACATCCAATTGCAAGTGAATGGAGGCAACAGACAAAGGATCGGCAGGGTCCGATACTTCTACGATGAGTTCGTCCGAGCCAAAATAGTCTTCATTCGGTTGATAATCGAAAGAAAAATTTCCCTCCCCTAGAACATAATTTAAAGTCCCATTTTCCGGAAATTTTGATACCGCCCAGTCAAGAGAATCAAGAGGGGTATCCTCGTCCAAAACTTCGAGAACACCCCGCGCACTCTCATCACTATCCTCAACCAACTTGATGGTTGAATTCCCTTCATAGATAATGATGGGAGGATAATTAGTAGGAATAATCTTAATGGAAAAAACTTGGGAAAAGCTTGCTCCAGACAAATCCCGCACCTCAGCAATGATATTGCTCGTTTCGTTCAGCAAGTAATCACTGCGTTGAGGGACGCCATAAATGGTTGAGTTACCATCGAAACTCAACCAGTTAGGCAACCCAGAAAGGCTCAGCGTGACCAAATCACCCAAGTCAGCATCACTAAATTTAAATTGGTGAAGATAAAGCTCTCTTTCTAACACTTCAGCAGGAGGCCGAGGCGATTGGATGACTGGAATATCATTAACGCTCGCAGTCTTAACTTTGAAATTAAGGTACTGGAAATTATTCGTATTATTTTGATTGTACAACTTGATGCGGAATCGATTCGTGCCCACAAAGTTCGTATCAGGGAAAAACTTTAAATCTCCCAGCCCGGTAAAAATATCAGATAAAATGAGAGATCCATTCTCAGGATAGGTTACAACCTCCATGTAAATGGTATCCCCTTCGGAGTCAGTAATGTTAAGCCCCTGAATGAGCCCATCCCATTCGGAAAGAGTAAAATCCTCATTGGCACTGAGAAGTAAATCGCCAATTAAGATTTCTTCATTGAAGGAAACTTGGGGAGGGGCGTTGTATGGAATCACATGAATGAGAAACTTGGCAGTACTGAATCTCGATGTGCTATCTTCAACCCGAAGGGTGATTTCAAAGCTTTGCCCTGCTGCCGTATTCTTCGGGACTGTACCCTCAATTATAAAACCATTCAAAGAAAACCCCGCAGGCAGAGCACCTTCAGTGATTTCGAGGGAAAGTACATCATGATCTGAATCAAAAACCCCGATAGAAAAGGAATTAAATTCCCCCTCTTCCACATAGTTCATTTCACCTTGATAACCATTGATGAAAATTGGTTTATCTGGTTCCGGTTGAACGGAGACCTGGAAAAAGCTCAATGTGGTTTGCCCGCTCGAATTCAGTTCTAAAGTAAAAGAATGTAAGCCACTAAAATTTCTATCTGGAATATAGGTAAAAACACCATCAGTGGGCTCAATTGAAAAGCTTGCTTGACTCGCATTGTCTTCAACTATTCTCCAACGAATTGAGTCTTCGAGGGGGTGACTGCCATTGAAATCTATTGTTAGACCTGATAAAGAATCTTCAGCGACGCTAAACATCTTTGGAATGCCCTTCGCAATAACGGGTGGCAATTGAATATCTGGCATTGTTCCTAAAGCCGGTGTATGGAATGCAAATACGCCGCCCCGGTATTCATCGTGACTAGGATTCCCAATGACAACATGTTCGTCTTTAAAGTCCAAAGAGAGAAAATTTCTGTCTTCATCTGAGAAGCCAGACAGATTGATCGTTGATGCTAAGTCCCAACCGCTTTCGTACCTCTTGTAGATGTAAGCATCCGCACCAAGGGGTGCATTAGGTGCAAGTGCGACCAAGGTATGCCCTTCCGCAGAGATCTGCTGAGAAAACAACTGATCCGAGTCTGAACTGGGAGGAAAGATTTTTTGAACAAAATTCCAGGATGACTCGTTATGTTCATAGATGTAAATCACTCCCGTATCCTTTCCCGGACCATCTCCCATTAAAGTCCCAACGAATAAAAAGTCTCCGGACAAAGAAACGGCATGACCAAATCGGTCACCGGACGCCAAATCTGGAGGTGATATGAGATAGGGTTCGGAATCTATATTTTTAAGGTCGTAAATAAAAACTGCCCCAGTTTTTTCCACTCCGGAATCTGAGTCAAAACCTGGAGAACTGACCGCCAGAAAATTCTCAGTTTGAGATAAATCAAAGCCAAATTCTTGGTCCATTTGGGTAGTCTGGGAGTATATGGTTTGCACTATTTCCCAATCTTCTGATTTATGAAACAAGATCACCTTCCCCCCGCGGTTCCCGCCCACATCCAATGAGCTTACAGCTAAAGATTTTCCGTAAATAGAGGTTTGCCAACCAAACAAACCACCCTCCACGGGGAAAGGATCTGATAATCTTTCGGAGTAAGAACCCGATAGGTTGCTGCCGTTTTCCTCAATTGGGAAAATGTAGACTGCACCAGAGAAGGAAGCTTCATCTGGAGCTGACACAATCAGTTGATTATCACCAAGATTGATCTGACTCCCAAACTGAGATCGCCCTACATTTGGTACTTCAATGGATTGATTTAATTCATACTGTGAGTCTACCTGTTTGTAAAAGTGTACTCTTCCGGCAGTTCCATCCATGCTTGGCTCACCGACAAATAGATTGGCAAACCCATCAAAGCAAACCGAGTTACCCCACAACCCTAAGGATTCGTCATGGGCAGGAAGATCGTCTCGGATAAAGGATCTGACTGCAATGGAAACATTCTTATCTAAATGATCGGGGTTGAAGGCATAGAGTTGATCGGGGGTCGAATCATCAGGCAGCCAAAAGAGGTATTCGTTAGTTCGGTTGAGATCATTGTTAAAAAGATCATTTCCTTGGTACGCGGATAAGTCCGTGTTGCCGACAACTAATCTAATGCCCGAGGGAGAATGATTAGTAAATACATATGGAACCCCCCTGAAAAGAGTAACTTCTTCGTAAGGAACACCGTTTATGAGGAAAATTTGATCTTTTACATCCCAGTTTATCGAATTCCTGTAAGCAATTTCCCCCGCGGATGTATGGACAAGAAATATGGACAAAACCAGAAGTAATAGTCGCAGGTGTTGTGTAAATAGAAACGGATAGATTTTACTGAAGACCTGAGTGAAATTAAGGCCTTGATCTTCCTGCACAGTCCCTTGATCAATATCCAACATGTAAGCTTAGCTGCTCACAATAATCTTTAGGAGAAACCGGTTATTTGCAAAACATTTCCCGAGGAGAAATATAAAATTGTCACAAGTTGAAGATAGGGGATCGGATCAACACAGGTTACCCCAACTTACTGAGTCAAGGATAGCAATTTTTGCATCGGATAGTGTGAATAAAGTTGCTCAGCAAGAAACTCAGAAGGTTGGAATGATTCAAAAATTAGAGACTCTTTTCCGCTTTTAGCCATCTTTACAGATTCAACAACGATCTCAGGGGTTTTTGTGGGTGCGAACAAGATGTCATCGTGAGTGGCATTAACTCTGGATATGAAATTTTGTGGAGTCAGGTTGCCGCCAAGATGATCGCTTCTTCCAGTCGCAACATGGCAGGTACCAAAAATCTTCTCATCTTGAATATCTTTTCCAGAGAATGGCAACAACTGGGTCCCAAATCCTAGTTCGCCAATGATACCAGTAGCTGGATCTTCTTTGAGTTGGGTAAATCTTTGCTTGATAATCTCATCATCGCCAGAAATTTTTGAAATCGAAACAATCGAACCGTTTTCGACAATCATTTCAGCTAAAGTACCATCGGAAAACCTGAATGGAAAGGATCCTTCAGCACCCGTCGGTACGAAATAAACCTCACCCGCAGGAAGGTTGGCAACATCCGGTTTGCCTGGTGGGCAAAGACCGTGACTCTTTTGTGCAGTTTGACCACCACAATCGACAGTTAAGGAATAGTTCTTCCCCAAGCATGAGAAATCAATACTAAAGGAATCGGCCGTGTCCAATAAAGAGCGAAAACTTTCAGCCTGTTTGCTAACATCATTGTAATCAACACTTAAGCCACTGTTTAAGATAATATCATTTACGCCATGAAGAGTGGCTCCTCGAAAATCAAACTCCTTCGCCAAAGCGGTTAGTGGAGCAGTTAATGAAAAGTCAGAAATGGCGAGTATGATATCGTAATTCGGGCATATATCGCCACGAAGAGAGCATGGTTCGGCGTTTATGTTGTAAAAAGTATCATCAGGATCGAGGTTACTGCCCCCAGTTTTGTGGTAAGAGTAAATCGAGCATGAGGAGAAATTCAACTTCTCGCCAACGCCGTCGTTCAAGGGATTAAAAAACTTCTCAATGGCAATTTTTTGAACAGAGTTGCCGTCCAATCCCAAGAAAGAGAAGTCTTTCAAGAGGGTAGGATCATCTAAATCGATCAATATACAAGGTCTGAGCTTTTGTGAAGATAAACCAAAGCAAGTGTGTAACAACTTGTGCAATGAGAAAGGGGGGAACTCGTCAATATTTGGACTATACATGATATAAATACAAAGGACGGACTTAATTGACCCAACAAGAATGGAATAATAGCCAAAGCTATAACCTTGGGTAATTCGGGGTAAGAGTACACATTATCTAAAGCATATTCGACAGGATAACCCTGAGGGAAAAGATAAGCACAAGAATCGCGGTTAGGGATAAACACAAGTTGAAATCTTCCCTTTGACGAGCTCTGGTGAGTTTTATCAAACCAAATACGCCCAAAAGAAAGCACTCCCAATAGATGGGAGTACCTTTTCCAAAGGTTGGAATGAGTATGATGGGTACCAAGAAACATAAAAAATAAAGGAGGAGCCCAGACCTTTTGCCCCAAAGAGTAACCAATGTTCTCTTTCTGCTTAAAAGATCCGAATCGAAGTCACGATAGTTGTTCACCACCAACAAGTTATTAATTAACAAACCTATTGCCAGTGAGGTTGAATAGGATGGTGCCCATTCCAGGTGATGTGCTTGTGCCATTAAAAGATGGGTTCCCTCCACTGCCCCAAAACCAAAAAAAAGAACCACAAAAATATCACCCAATCCATTGTATGCCAAAGGGAAAGGTCCTCCAGTGTAAAGGTATCCACAGCAAATGCACAAAAGGCCAAACGGAAAAAACCAAAAACTTACTCCAGTGCTCCACAAGGTAAACACGCCTGTTAGAAGGGCCAAAAGGAACGCAGCCCAATAGGCAACAAACATACTTTTAGGAGAAATAACTCCGGCTGCAACAAATCGTTTTGGGCCGAGCTTGCGGTCACGGTCAGCCCCTCTAAGAAAATCGTAATAATCGTTGGCAAAGTTGGTACCAATTTGAAGAAAAATCGCAAAAAACAGACAACCTAAAAGAGGTTGCAGTTGTATTGGCTCGTAACGCTCAAAACTTAGTGAAGCACCTACCAAAACGGCAGCAACTGAAGCTACCAGTGTCTTTAACCTAACCGCTCTAACCCAAATTTTAGGGCTACTCATTCAACTAACGATAAATGGCAATTGGAAATACAAAGGATGACCTAAAACGCTCTTCAATATCTCCTTTAATTTCACGATCCTCTTTAGGCGGGGCATTTTCGGCATTAAATAATTTATATGGCCACTGCACTTCAACCTCCAAGGCTAGGTATCCATTGCTCACATCATGTACATGCCTCGAAGACGAGGCAAATTGAGTACAAACTAATCTGAAATACCTATCTTTTTCTTCTATCCATCGATTCATGAATGGTTCTTCTGTATTTTGATCATTGTATTTCTCCATTTCCTTAAGCGAAACTGGAATATCGCTGTTAGCACTGCCCACCGAATCAAAATAGACTCGACCTCCAGAATCTTTCTGAAACTCAGTCTGAGCATTCGGATTCTCCTTATCAATTTTCAGTAATCCATTAGATTCCTCAGACTGATTAGACTGGATAACCTGCTCAAAAGAAACTACTCCTCCAGACCGGCGCGCAACAAGAATAAGTTGATTCACTTTGGCCGCATCAATTGGAGTGCCAGTCGGTTCATACAAACCATCGAGTCGATGAGTTCCTGCCTCAACAACCGAAAAACCCAACCTTTCCAGCTCAATTTGGGTTGCATCAATTAGGCTCATTGCGGTGTTCCTGTCCTTGATTTTAGAAACGCCATCTACTCCCCAAGGTAAGAAAGCCATCAGACCGCCTATCAGAAAGCCAAAAATGGCAAGGGCAATAATCACTTCCACCAAGGAAAAACCAGCATATAAAGATGGTCGCTTCTTTAACACCATAATTTGTCTAATCAGCAAAATCTCCGTACTCCAGTGGGATGATACCTCCATAGGGTTGGATTAAAATACCTCGAATGTTGTCCCTGTTTGAAAATTTGAGTGAAAGACTACCATCAGGCTTAGGCACAACTTCCGCAGAAGAAAGTACCAACCTTGGGCTATTCAAAACCCTACCTGAAGCATCGAAAGATATAAAACAAAATTCGTTCTCAGAACCAGTCGTCCTGATCGTCAGGTTTTCTTCACTTGCAGAACTTCCACTCGCCGTACTGGTGGTCATAGGAAGGCTACTCCATTTCGAAAATGCTGAAGTGTACCAGTCCTCAGGCAGAGTAATGATTTCTCCTAATGATGATTCTTCGGGCAAAACTCTGACTCCCTTAGGTAAAAGTTCACCCTCTTTCTGCACCACCCAATCATTGGAAGAATTTCCTTCAGAGATAATTTCCAAATAACTGTAAAAGAAATCTAAGTTATCGGAGTCGGTCTGAACGATTAATCTTGTTTCCCTACCCTCTGAGACCGCGATCGTTCGAGTCTGTCGAACCAAGGTCACCAGTTGCCTTTGTGCCGCGTCAAGCTCAACACCTCCACCAAGAAAAGAAAAACTGAACAATCCGATCAAGGAACCGACTACCGCGAGCACAATCAGGAGCTCAATTAAAGTAAAACCATGCTGTTGAGCTGAAATTTCGGATGGTTCCACAATTCCTAGCTAGATATAATTAATCAAAGTATTTATCGACATTCCACGAAAATACATTGGAAACATCTTCCTTATATTTCTCATCATCATCATCATCTAGAGTATTTTGAAGCAGAAATATAATAACTGAATGATTCACCACGCCGAAAACATCTTTATCAATTTCGTCGATCTCATCGGATGAAAAGTCCTGCTTAAGAGAGTCAAGTATATCCTCAACTAAGTCATCACTTAATTCAATTGCCCCATCCCCGTCTTGATCGATTAAAACATACAAATCATCATAGCCGATGACTTTGCCGTCTCCCAAGAATTCATTATCTCCAAAGGAATGAAATTCACGATTTTCTCGGTTCTGCTTAATCAAATCTTCATCCAATGCCACCCAAGAACCACTAGCATCTCGAACTTTCCCTTTGAGGGAAGCTAAGAATGAATCATGTAAATCTTCGTCATCTATCTTAATAGCTACCCCCTCTTCCTCCTCGTAGAGGAAAGGAGGAAAGTGCCCGTAGTGCGACTTGTATTGGGTCAACTGAGTAACCCAAGCACTAAAAATAGATGAATATTTCGTTTTCGTTGAAGTTGTTAAAAGATCAAAGACTTTTGGACCGACAATGCCCATTAAAATCCCAATTATTGAAATTGCTACGAGAAGTTCGATTAGTGTGAAACCTTTTTTCAACTTTTTCATGATATTTTAACGGATAGTAATTTAAAACGGAAGCGGTGTCACATTATCCGCATCAACCAAGGGATCTGCAGTGTAATCTTCGGCAGTATAATCAGCACATTCTAAGTCAGGCCCTTTAGAAAAAAGAAGATAGCCTGCTTTCATGTCTGCCCTTGGGTAGGCGTAGACATAAGGAGTGCCCCACGGATCTTGCAGAAATACAATTTCCTCATTCTCAACTGAAGTACCTAACTGAAAATCATCAACAGGGAGAAATTTTATCGACCCAACACTGGTTATTTCACCCTTATCTTCGGCATTGCACAATGACTTGAGTAACTCAAATCCGCGAGAAGATTCATCCTCTAGCGAAAAATTTTCAATGGGGATCTCGGGATAATCTCCTCGACTCAGTTTATATTCATCCAGGGCAAGTCTGATCACATCTAATTGAACCTTCGCTTGCTTCGCCTCCTGGTTGCCAAAAACGATCTTCCCCACAGAGAAAACAAGACCAATCAAAACACCTAATATGACAATTACCACAAGCAGTTCAATTAAGGTAAACCCGGTCTTCTGATATTGTTTCATGGTATGTATTTATTTGAGAAATATAATGGGAGAGAACATCTGAGCGAAACCGCATTTTTCATGTTCAAATCATTGCGAAAAATGGTTGGAGCTTTTCCCCAAAAGTTCCTGCAACTCGGGAAATTTCATTACATACAGAAGTAATAGATAAAGAGAGACGGTGACGAGAATAATTAGAGATAATGTGAGCAACACAATCAATTTCCCCCCGTTGAGATCAAAAAAAGAATGGCTCGATTGAACCAAAAATAGGACCGCTAGACTTGCAATCAAGATGGTATGGAACGCGAACTTTTCCCGATGAAAACAACTACTAAGTCGAAGAAAAGGAATATTTTTGATCAAGAAACAGGATTGGCATACTGCAGACAGCAAATTGGCCCAGGCAAGACCTACAACGCCATACAAATTCATTAAAAAAACACTTAAGAAAGCATTTGATACCAGGCTAATAATTGCCGCATGCAAAGGCACTTTCATATTTTCTCTAGAATGATGTGCTTTAACTAAAAATTGAGAAAATGCGTAAATTGGGATCGTAAACGCGGCAACTTGCAAAACAGAAGCAGCCTTAATGACATTAGAGTGACTAAATTCATTCCACTTAAAAATTAACATAAGGATCGGTTCAGCTAACAAAGACAAACCAACTGCAGCTGGAATTGTAATCGCAGCAATTAAGCGGATTCCCTTAAAAAAATACTCTTCAAATTCAGCGTTATTTTTCTTAACTGAGGCTTTTGATAAGAGTGGAAAAATAACTGTGGATACCGCCACGGCAAAAAGACCAAGTGGTAATTCAACCAGCCTAGCCGATATGTAGAGAAAAGTCAGGGAACCCTCTTCATCAAGAGAGAAAGCAAGAAATCTTGAAATCAATACATTTACTTGGGTCACCGCTGCACCTAAAGCCCCTACCCAGAAAAGATTACTTAAGTTAATAAACTCTACTGACTTTCCCATTGTTGGAACCCACCGCCATGAGCTCACCTTGGTTAATTTACACCAAGGCAACCAGAGTTGAAGGGCACCAGCTAATAAAACACTTACGCAAAGGTACAAAGCACAGGTATGCTGAGTGCAGATAATTTCTGAAACGCTCAGCATAAGGGCTCCCAGCATACACACATTTAGAATTACTGGGGAAATTGCACCCTCGAAAAAAAATCCGTGAACATTAAGCACACCAACAAGAATTGCAGAGGAACATATCAAGATTACATACCCAAAGGTTATTGAGTTATAGACTACCCCAAAAGCCCATTTTGTATCGGAGAAAACCTCAAAAAAGAAACATACCAAAGAAATTCCGCAAATCACTATTGCTAGTAATCCCAAAAAGAAAACCAATCGAGTAAATACTTGATTTAACAATAGAAAAGCATGTCGATGGCCAGCTTTCTCCAAGCAGGATGTATAGATAGGGATGAGAGCGGAAGTTAAAGTCCCTTCACCTAGCATACGTCTGAAAAGATTGGGAAAAGTGAAGGCCAGTAGGAATGCCTCTCCAAAAATAGAGGCACCAAAAACAGAAAAAAAGAGAATATCGCGGACAAGTCCGAGTACCCTCGACAACAGAGTTGCACCGCTAAAAGTTGATAATTTCTTGAACACTTTCCAATAAAGGAAAACTAAAGCTCATCAGGACGATCTCCCAATCGAAGAGAGCAATTGCCGAGCCTCATCAACCGGACCTTCATGATTTTGGGATAAGCCAGTCTTGATGGTCAGGTTAAGAAATCTGGCGGCTTCCTGGAAATTCTCTTTTTCGATAAAAGCTTTCCCTAAGAAGAGAGCAGCCAACATCCAGTCTGGTTTTTTCTCGAGACATTCAAGGAATAGAGTGATCGCCTCATCGAATTCACCATTCTCAAAGAGACTTTGAGCTAAACTGAAGCGAAACAAATCATTTTCAGGCGAAGCAGAGAGCTTTTGCCTTAACTGTGCGATACGCACTGTCATATTGGGCGAGTCGATTAAACAAATTCGACGCAGACCGCAGTCGAGTTATCTAAGCCACCATTTTGGTTGGCGGAGTCAATTACAGTATGAATCAAAGCTTCAGGGTCCAACTGCCCGCACATCCTCTCTATCTCTTCTAAATCAACCATATTGGTAACGCCATCTGAGCAAATCAAAAGCTTATCGCCCGAATTAATCAGAACTTCTCCCACATCCACATCAAAATCGATATCTTGCCCCATGCATCTGGTCAATGTGTGCGAGTAATGCTCGGGCATATCATTGGCGGATTCTGGACCATGCTTAGAGATCAATTCTGCGGCCAATGTGTGACAGCGTGTAATCGCAGTGAGACCTCTGGAAGATTGAAAGTGAAAAATCGCGGAATCTCCGACATGGGCAAAGAAAATTCGATCGCCTACCAACTTAATCCCGGAAAAAGTGGTTCCTATCCCATTTTGGCCTCCTACAATTGTGCCACAATTTACAATATTTTGGTGAATTTTCGAAAAAATTGCCTTGAATTGCTGGAGGTCGGTAATCGCGGAGGGTTGGCTAAAGTAAGCTTCAAAATTCTGAACCGCCAACCTGCTTGCTAGTGCACCATAGGGTAAACCACCGACACCATCAGCGACTGCAAAAAGACCAAGATCAGGGTGATTTAAAAAAGAATCTTCGTTGGATTCCCGAACAAAACCAACATCACTGTGACCATGAGATTTTGTTATCATGGGCCTACAGGGGAGAAGATTGGTAGCGGTGTTTATCATCTAGCATAATATTTCCAAAGAATATCAAGGACATCTATATCAGCAAATACTTATCTCACTATCTTCGCAACTGTCACCAAGGTCAAGCACGCTTAAGGTATCAAAGGATTTCTTGGGTAATTCGCGGATAAAGTCCTTTCCGTATGGTTTGTTTAGAATTCGGGAATCAAGGATAGCTAATTCACCACAATCCACCTGAGAGCGAATCAGTCTACCGATGCCCTGCCGAAAGCGAATCACTGCACCCGGAAGAGTAATTTCACGGAAAGAATTTTTATTTTCTGCCTGTAAAAGTTCCGCTTTTGCTTCGTGCAGTGGGTGGTTCGGGTTTTCAAAGGGAAGGCGGGTGATAATCACCTGAGAAAGGCATTGCCCCTTTGCATCAAATCCTTTCCAAAAACTTTCCGCTCCAAGCAAGAGCACATCCCCTTCCTCAATCATTTTTTTTCTAAGTTCCGTCCGGGAATAATCCTTGCCCTGAGCATAGATCGAGCGATTATGTTTTGCCCAGAGAGGGCGGAGTTGTTCATAGCAAAAACGCAAATCTGCAAAATTAGTAAAGAGTACTAGTGTGCCTCCCTCCAAGGAAGATGACAGGAGATAAATCGTTCTAATCATGTAATTTAAATACTTTGAACGATCTCCCTGCATCGGCTCCGGACAGTCATTAAATATACTGATTCGCATATTTTTTTCATAATCAAAGGGAGACCGGACCACACTCTCCTCGACCTCCCCTGCCCCCACTTGTTGCCTAAAAGTTTCCGCACTGTCCCTACGGGTCAGGGTGGCACTGGTCATCACCACCGATGTCGATCTCGAAAAAAGCTCTTCAGCAAGGATAGAAGAGACTGATATCGGGGCACTACGCAAATAAATCAACTGGTTCGCACTCCCTCCTCTCTCCAGCCAATAAACTGAGCTATTATCTTTTAGCTCGATTACTTCAGAAAGTGCACTTAGGTATCCCTGCCCCCTCTTGATTTGATCCTTCAGTTCTAATTTTGAGGGTTCATCATCCACCAAATCGGAAAGTTCGATCATGGACCGCAGGGCCCGGCTAAAAGGAGGAAATAATTCCAGAGGCAAACTGTTGGGCTCTCTTATGCGCAGTCGGTCTCGTTCACCAAGTACCTGCGTGTGAAGGTAGTGAAAAAAATCACCAGTCGCCATTTCCGCATTTTCAATGGCATCAAAATCAGTGCTCCTACCTATTCGTTTGAGCAAGCCCTTTCCCTTCTTTCCGTTGTAAAGTTTGCGAAAAAAAGTCTCCATTGCCCAAGAACTTAGGGAAACACCGAGATGCTCACTGGCAACATCGGGAATTTCATGAGCCTCATCAAAAATAACAAAATCATTTGAAAAAAGTACCCCCCCATCCTCTTCGTCAGGCACGATACCCGCCCCAAGCAGGGAAAAAAGCAGACTGTGATTAACGATGACCACATCGGATTGTTCGACCCGGGCACGGGCACGCCGGTAAAAACAAGTGTCCGGGTGGCAATTTTTGGGGGAACAAAGGGAGGAATCCGCATTGACCAAGTCCCATACAGCAGAACTGGGAGAGGGGGATAATTCCTGACGAATTCCCTCCTCTGGACCATCGCTTGCCCATTGGGCGATTCTTTGAAGCTCCTCTCTCTGCCTTCCCTCAAATAAATCACCCTGTCCGCTCAGGGCACGAGACAAACGGTTGGTGCAAAGGTAGTTTGCCCGCCCCACCAGTAGGGAACATCGAAAATCCTGAAATTTTTGCAGGGAAGATACCCGGCAAAGTAAATCCCTGACCGCAGGAATGTCCTTACTCAATAACTGCTCCTGCAAACTGATGGTATTGGTCGCGATCACACAGGTCTTCCTGCTCAGCAAACTGAAAAGAACCGAAGGAATAAGATAGGCTAGGCTCTTCCCCACTCCCGTACCCGCCTCAAAGACAAGGTGGGACTGTGTAGTTAGAGAAGAGCAAATTTTTTGGGCCATTTGCTCCTGCTCAGGACGGTGTTCAAAGTCGAGGATTTGCTGCAAATACCCACCGGGCGAAAAGATAGACCCCACGGATTGCTTCAGTTCCTCGGAGAAACTATAATCCCCCACTTGGTCTTCCAAAAAGCCAATCATCGCCAAGCTCCGCCCTTAGAAGCGACTACCATTCTATGGGCGCACGAATGGATTGGACATTTTTTCCTGAGCCACTGATGTGTCGGGGCCATGGCCCACGCCCAATCGGGTATCATCGGGAAGGGTGAAGATATGTTGACGGATAGATTTTTCCAAAGAGGGAAAATCCCCACCCGGTAAATCCGTCCGCCCAATACTTCCAGAAAAAATGACATCACCAACAAAGCACACTCCCTCCGCACCGATGTAAAATGTAACATTTCCGGGGCAGTGCCCCGGGCAATGCATTACATCTACCCGCCGACCCCACAAGTCAAGAGTATCTCCCCCCTCCACCCATTGAGTAATCCTTACTGGCTTGAGCTCCAATCCTGGAATGGAAAATCCGGACATTACATTGGGAGATTCGAACATTATTTGGTCTGCCTTATGCCCCACAACCCTGACCTCGCTGTTGGCATATTCCCATGCCCCCGCCATGTGGTCCCAGTGCCCGTGGGTCAGCCAAATTTCAGAAATCTTCAGGCTATGCTCAGCTAGCATCGCATCAATTTCTGGCTTACTCATTGGAGGCACATCAATCAAAACTGCCTCCGCCCTTCCCTCTTCCCACAATAAAAACGCATTAGTCCCAATCGGCCCCAATTCCATTTTTTGTATCATCAATTCACTCATCACGCCCACTCTGCGCACTTCCCTCAATACTCCAAGATAAATGAAGAGTCAGATCGCCTTATTAAAATAGAATCGCCCCCTCTGCTTGCTCCTTGACTTCTCGCATTAGGATGTTTTTATATCGCTTTTTCGCGGATTGGGGTAGTAGCTCAGTTGGTTAGAGCGCCGGCCTGTCACGCCGGAGGTCGCGGGTTCGAGTCCCGTCTATCCCGCCACTCCTTCGCCCTTACGCTTTTCAAGCATACTGATAACAAGGACGAAAAAGCAGAGAGTTAGATTAAACAATGGAATCTGCAAATCTTTCGGCATGGCGTAGATGATCGAAACAGAGGGTATCCAAATAACCCAGGTCGAAACCAATAGGAAAGCCGACTCTCCGAGAATATATCCAAACGACAACCAGTTACGATCTTTCTTAATGCTAAATCCTGCCCGTTTCCAACCATAGAAGACGGCAGTACACGGAGCCGACCACAAGATGCAGTAAACGAATTGGTCAACTAGGACCTTGTTCAAAATGGTCTGAATATCTGCCGAATAGCCAAAGAAATATCCCTGTAATCGGTAAAAGGCATCCACTTCCATTCCCTTCACTCCCCAAAAAACCAGAAAAAAGGCCAGCCAGGCCAGCTTTCTACCGCTGGGAATTTTGCCTTGGAAAAAAAGCAGGCAATAAGGAACAAGTCCGCCAAAAAAAGCAGTCGACAGGCAGGAGTACCCATATCCCCATTCGGCCTTTTTTACTCCCACTTCTCCCAGCACGGCGTTGAAGGTTGGATGCCAATGAAAAGCCGCTATGATCCCCCCCCCCATGACCCACAAAACTATGCCGGTCAGGAGGTTCGCCAGGAGGTTTTCACGGCATCTCGCCCATCCCTGCTTAAATAAAAGAATCACCGATACCATAAATTGCCCACTATCCTACCTGCTTCGAGAGCTACCAAGAGACCCTTAAGCGTGCCTTTATAAAAGTCCTGAAAAGTGGGCTAAAAAGCATCTCCTTTTTTAAGGGAGCGGGCAAAGGCCACCAGCAAACGAACCACCGCTTCTAGGTCATTTAAGTCAATCACCTCACTAGGCGTGTGCATATAGCGCAAAGGAATGCCCACCAATCCGGTAGGCACACCATCTCTGGCCACCTGAATCGCCCGGGCATCTGTACCCGTTGGGCGTGGATCCGCCTCAACCTGCACCTCTATTTTTTCCTTCTCCGCACAGTTCATCAATCTTTCGAAAACTCCGGGGTGCACATTGGGCCCGCGGGTGAGAATGGGTCCACCGCCGAGCTTGAAAGAGCCGTATTTTCGGTGATCCGCATCTGGATGATCTGTGGCATGACTGACATCCACCACCAGGGCAACATCAGGATTTGCGAGGTGTGCTGAGGAAATCGCTCCTCTCGTCCCAATCTCTTCCTGGGAAGTGGATACTGCAGTTACCTTGCATTGAGGTTTCTTTCCCTTGGCCAAACGAAGCAAGGCTTCGTTGACTGCATAGGCACCACTCTTGTCATCAAATGCACGGGAAACTGCCAGCGGACCGTGCAGTTCTTCAAACCCATGATCATAAACTGCGGCATCCCCAATGGTCACTCTATCCAGGGCTTCCTTTCTATCCTTCGCTCCTATATCAATCCACATTTGGTGAAATTCCGGCACTCTCTTACGGTCTTCTGGAGTCATCAGGTGAATTGCCCGCTTCCCGGTAACTCCACGAATCACGCCCTTGCGGGTCAAGATATCCACTCTGCGGCCAGAAATGATCGATTTATCATGTCCCCCAATCGCATCGAAATAGAGGTAGCCCTTCTCGCTTACATGTTTGATAATCAGCCCAAGTTCATCCAAGTGCCCAGCAAGCATGAGGTTGGGACTGACCGTCTTTCCCAGCACCGCGTGACAACTACCCAGAGGATCGACAAAAAATTCATCAGCTACCTTTTCCACCCGCTTGCGCACTACCTCTCTCGCCTCTTCTTCATATCCCGATGGGGACCGTGCCTGCAACAATTCCTTGAGGAAAACAGGAGGCACTACTTTGGGTGAAACCGTGGGTTTGTTTTTCGTAGTCATTATCACCTATCAAGCCAACCTCATAAAGATTGGCAAGAATGGAGAGTACGAAGGGAAGGAATTTTAGGACTCGCGAAAATTCGGATCTTTTAGTTTAAGATCACTCCAATGACGATATATCCAGCAATTGACCTTCGTGGAGGAAAATGTGTGCGCCTTTTTCAGGGACTCGCTTCCGAGGAGACCATTTATTTTGAAGATCCGCTCGATGCCGCCCGGAAGTGGATAGAAGAGGGGGCAAAGCACATGCACCTGGTTGACCTCGATGGTGCCTTTTCCGGAGGATCCGCCAACCTGGACGCAGTCCAAAAAATCGCTCAGGAAACCCAACTTCGCGTCCAACTCGGTGGGGGGATGCGCGATAACAGTTCCGTAAAAAAAGCTCTCTCTCTCGGACTCAGTCGGGTAATCATTGGCACCCGTGCATGCACGGACCCGCAATGGGTTGGTGAGCTTATAAAAGAGTTCGGACCCGATAAAATCGTGGTTGGCATTGACGCCAAGGACGGCCTTGTCGCAACCAAAGGATGGGTGGAAACCACTGAAATCGGGGCGATCGAGCTCGCCCGCCAGATGCAGGACCTTGGAGTTCGCTGGATCATCCACACCGATGTGGCCACCGACGGGGCAATGAAAGGACCGAACCTTGAAGCCCAGCAAAAAATCGCCGAAGCCGTCCCATCCTGCCAAATCATTGCATCGGGCGGGGTAACCTCCTCTGGCGACATTGATGCCCTAAGGGAATTATCCAAATCTACACCCAACATCGAAGGAGTCATCATTGGCCGGGCACTTTATGAGGGCACCATCGAACTTTCCAAAATCCTTTAACTCACTGCCTCTACCATCTGAATTGCTAAATCTTTAAATTTTCTTGCCAACATCCTGTGCTGAACCTTTGATTCTCTTTTCATAGCCCCTAATCACCCTCTTATTTTATTGTTATGACTAAGCTTACCTTTGATGTAGACTTTACCAAAGATCCTGAAGAAATTCTCAAAGAAATTCAGGAACGAGCACGCGAGGAAGTCGCCAAGCGCGAATCCAAAGAAAAAGCCCATGCCTACCTCACCCGTTTGCACGAGGTAGTGAACAAGGAAATTGGCACAAATTACAAATCACTGAGCGACCTCATTCGTGCACTCTCCTCCTATTCCAAAGGGGGTGCCGTTCGTGATAAAGTGGCAAAAACATCTCCCTCCGGCCGTCGGATAACCGTTTCGATGAACCAAGAGATCTATGATGAAATCAAATCTCTGCTTGCCCAACCAAATCCCAACAAAGCTGCTATTGCCCGCAAGACGGGGGCGAGTGTCGTTCAGGTTAGAAAGGTAGCCAGCGGTGGCTTCGATAGTAAGTTCGGAGGAGGAGCATCCAGCTCTGCTTCACCCAAAGTAACTGCCCCAGCTCCGAAACCCGAAGTTGCTCCTCTGCCCACCCCGGTTCCTGCACCCAAAGACGAGCCAAAGCCTGAACCGGAAGCGGAAGCGGCTCCGAAACCCGCACCGTCCTTGGACCTCCCTCCCCTCGCTCCCGAGCCTCCCGCTCCTGAGCCCGTGGCAGAAGAGCCAGCACCTGAACCCGAAGCAATCGCAGAGCCCGCACCTTTGGCTCCTCCACCTGCTCCCTCTCTAGATTTACCACCGGCACCTTCCTTGGACCTTCCTCCCCTCGCTCCCGAGCCTCCTGCTCCTGAGCCCGTGGCAGAAGAGCCAGCCCCTGAACCCGAAGCAACCGCAGAGCCTGCACCCTTGGCTCCTCCACCTGCTCCCTCTTTAGATTTACCACCGGCACCGTCCTTGGACCTTCCTCCCCTCGCTCCCGAGCCTCCTGCTCCTGAGCC
>JAYOXT010000004.1:0-101301 GCA_038152995.1 Opitutales bacterium | reverse complement strand
TCCTCCCTCAATAAATTGAAGCTATCAAAGAGCCCTTGGGTGCGTTGTCCGCGTTCGATTGGCTGGGAGGGAATGAGAAAGAGGGCAACGGCGGAGCCGAGGGAAAACAAGGCCATTGCCCGAAAAACCCACCCGGGTTCAGCGGCATCCGCATCGAGGTAACTTCCCCCGCCATAGGATAAAATTATGCCGATAGAAGCGGAGAGAATGAAATTCCATGAAAGCCGCTTTCCTCTCTCATGGGATCCATAATTCCGAGCATATACCTGGATCATAAAGCCGGGTAACTGGGAGAAGCAGACCTGAGCGAGAAAGAGGGCACTGGCGAGCAACCATGGGTTTACTAGATAACTGGATCCAAGCAGGCAGCCTGCGGACACGAGCATGAGGGTGGCACAAAACCGGCTGACCGACAGACCCGACCAGGCGGCCAGTCTCTGCATGTGAGGAACAAGGAGGAGGCCAGCGGAAACACCTGAGGCAAGGATCGCCTTGAGGGTGCTGGGAGCATCGAGAAAGCGGATGGCAATGAGAATGGCAAAGGTGCCAAACCCAACCTCAAGGATTCCCCCCATTGAACTGTTAAACAGATCTAATAAAAAGGTGCGCCGGGCAAGGGCTTGTGATGGATGGGGGTGGGGCACAGAAATTTGGTACAAAAGGGATAACAAATGAGGCAAAAAGTATCGAAGATCGAATGAATAAGCCTTGTTTCGTTAAAAAATGTAGGGTTTGCTGATCTCTGCCTTTTGAAAATTTATCAATTATGAAATTTAATTCCCTTGTATCTTTCCGTCCGGTCCTGTCTTTCCTCCTATTGGTTGCCTTGTTTGTGGGGTGCGGTCTTGGTGCCCGCCCCGCTTATGAGTGGACACCGGACCATATGCAGGTGGGTGTGCGCTGGCAGCCTTCAGTTTCCCGGCCACTCAACAATGCCTATGAAATTACCCGTCCAATTTTGGCCGAGCATAGCAGTTATGTAATGTTCTGGGTTGCATGGTCCCAGGTGGAGCCCAATGCAGCCAATTGCGACTACAAGAAAAAGCCATCGGGTGGGTTGAGGATGTTTGACCAGGTTGTGGATATGGCGAACGAGCAGGGATTGTTTGTGGAGTTCGTGTTTTTTGGCACCCCAGGATGGGCCACTGAAGTTGCTCCCAACGGAGGAAAACGGCCGAAGCCCGGATACTTTAGTGCATTTATGACCCGCCTGGCCACGCACTTTAAGGGGCGGGTGCACTCCTGGCAGCTTGGGCACGAGACCAATCTCAAGAGCATCCTTCCAGGTGCGGATGTGGAATTTTTGCACAATGAAATCTTTATCAAAGGAGCCCAAGCAGTACGTGGTGTCTACAATGCCGAACCCGCACTGCCTGTACTGATTTCGACCTCGGGTACATCTCCCTGCGAGGGATGCCCAGTGATCGATGGGCTGGATGGGCGGGGAGGCCGGGCGGTCAATGATTACCTCGAGCAAAAGGTAAAGAACCAAACATTGATGGAATTAGTGGATTGCCTGAATATTAACGTATCTGACCATCATGATGGCTACGGCATGATGGATGGTAGCTTTGTTACATCGACCTGGGGGAATTATGATCTGTTTCGCCAGAAACTGGACCGCGAAGGGTATTGGTGGAAACCGATTGTTTCGGCGGAGGCATGGGTCAACTGGGATGATGGAAACCTCGGCACCATGGTGCTGAGTGCTGATGTTAATGGCGATGGAAAGAGAGATGAAGTGGATGGCTACTTCAAGATTCTTACCCTGATGGGGAAGTGCATGGAGCGGGGCATGAATGTAATGAACTTTCTCTGGACGGACAACGAAAGCCCGTGGTCCATGGGTTTGACTAAAAGACGAGACTACAATGGGAGGGTGGGCGAATTGCGTCCCGATCTGGTCATTCCGGCAAGCGATGAGGGGCCTGCCATCCTTACCCGCAAGGTGTCCTTACGCGGTGGAGACAAGGATTTTACGGTGGCGGACGGACAGGGAGAAATTTTTACTATCGAGGATTATCAGGTTCCTTCAGACCCGAATCACTTGATGTACTATGTCTGGCAATGGTTTGCCCAGGCGGGCGGAGGAACGGATGAGGTCATCCGCCATGCACTGGCTGGCGAGGTGGGGAATGATATCATTGTCTCTGGTCAGGGATATACTGGAAATGAGCGCTATCGGGTATCCACCTGGAACCGTACTCAAAAAAGATTCACCAACCTGATCTATTCCAGTGGTGGATCGGGCATCGGTTCGGCCAAAGTTTCGATACCGGCGAGGGTTCAGCAGGGGAAGCGCTTCAATCATGAAAGGTCCCGCCTGAAGTTTCAGGGTGAGGGCTTTAGGGATGGATCCTATTACAAGGTGGATGTGAGTACCAAGAACATTGATCCGCTCACCGGGCAGGATGTGGATGTGGAATTGTATGAGTTGGGGCCTTATCGGGTGTCGGATGGGATACTGACGGTTGATATCCCGCGATTGAATAAATTTACCCGGGTGGATTTCATCCCATCCAGAATGGGAAATAAGAGGAGATAAGTGGAATGAAAAAATTATCTATTTGGATCTTTCTTCTGGGAGTAACCAGTGGCCTGTTGGGCAAGGTGGACCGTCCTTCGAAGCCCAATGTCATATTGATGCTGGTGGATGATTTGGGTTGGCAGGATGTGGTCTGTTACGACCTCGATGAACCTTGCCCCTATGAGACACCCAATATCGACCGTTTGGCAAAAAAGGGTGTTCTTTTTAAGAATGGGTATTCCCCGTCACCGGTTTGTAGCCCGAGCCGTTGTGCGATAATGAGCGGGAAGCATCCAGCTAGAACGATGAGTACAACCGTGGCCTCCGGGAAGCCTCCGAGGCCCCTCCACCCTCAGCTTTCCTTCATCGCACCTTGGTGCCGCGGCGGAATGGATACCCAGAATGTGACCATTGCCGAGGCCCTCAAGTCGAATGGCTACCAAACGGGGCATGTGGGTAAGTGGCACATTGCGGTTAATCATTATGCCTTTCCTCAGCCGATGGATGAGGGGTTTGATTTTACCTCCCACACGGCCGGTAACTCCCAGGCCAGGGGTGTGCAGAATGGGATGCCCAACCGATTGGAAGGATTTGCCACGACCCAGGCAAAAGACCCCTATCGGCTCGATGAAAATGGTTACCCCACTGACCATGTGACCGAGGAAGCCTTACGCTTTCTCCGGGAAAATAAACAGGATCCGATGTTTCTCTATTATTCCACCTGGCTGGTGCACTCCCCACTGCAGTCAAGAAGCGAGGCTCTTTTGAGGAAGTATTGTCAGAAATTGGGCGTCGAGTATCCCAAGGATCCCAAGGGCTGGACCCTGGAAGGGCAGAGGAATCCGTATTATTGTGCCATGGTGGAGACGCTCGACTATTATGTGGGAAGGTTGATCGGGTATTTGGAAACTACGGATGATCCGCGTTGGCCAGGCCATAAGCTGATCGAGAATACCTACCTAATTTTCAGCTCGGATAATGGGGGTATGGAGGGGCACCCAGGTGAGGTGTACACCGATAATTTTCCCCTGGATGAAGGAAAAATTCATATCAGGGAGGGGGGAATACGCGTACCGTTTCTCGTGGCTGGGCCGGGAATTCCCGCCTCGGTCGAGAGCGGGGTGGTGGTCAGCGGACTGGACTTTTATCCCACTATTCTCGGTTGGACAGGAACCGCGAATTCTGCCGGCCAAATACTCGATGGATGTGATCTCGGTGCCTTGCTCAGGGAAGACCCTCGGGACCCAGGGAAAGTAATCGATGCCAAGAGCGGTCTTACAAGAGAGTCAATATTCTGGCATTTCCCCAATGGGCACTGCCAGCAGTCCGCCCATCTCAAAGACGGATACAAGCTGATCTACAATCATGTGTATGAACGGCAACGGGTGGAGCTTTATCAATTGTATGACTCCGCGGGTAAGCGGGTGGACTGGGAGGAATCCCTGGACTTGAGCAAAAAACTCCCGGATCTGGCCAGCTCGATGAAGCGGGAATTGCTGGACTTCCTGGAGGGCATGGACGCGGGCATGACTTACCTGAATCCCACCTGTACACGGGTCAAACTCCCCGGAGTGAAGCAGGTGCCTGTCGTGATTGATCAGCAGAGAAACAAGCGGAAAGTAGAGGTTGAATTTGAGGAAAGAGGAGCCAAGGTAACTCAGGTGCAGGTAATTTATTCCCTCAATGGTGCGGGCACAGATAGTGAGTGGTTTCCATTGCCGGCCAAAGTGGTTGCCGCCAAGGGAAAAAGGCCTGCAAAAGCCCTCGCCACCTTACCCCCAAAAACCACCCATTATTTGTTCAACCTAGTGGACGAAAATAACTTCATGGTCAGTTTCCCCAAAGTGGATATAAGTGATTTGGCGGGAACCACTCTTCAAGTTTGCCCCTAGGACCATAAACGTGTCCCCTATTTGCCAGGATGGGGAAATCGATCAGGAGCGGAATTTGGACTCGAAGGACTTTTCGGAGACCTCACTGCCAATGAGGATGATTTCCCCATTTGGGCAGAACTGATCCTCTGGGGAAGGGGTGATGATGGTACCCTGGTCTCCCTTGATTGCCACGATGCTACAACCGGTTTTTTCACGGATTTTGGAATCCTTGACCGATACACCAGCAAGACACTTGGGGGTTTTCTGACTAAAAACATCGAGACCTTCGGTGATCATGAGGATTTCCGCCCGGTTGAGCAGGTTGAAGATGGTGTTGGCCCCCATCCAGTCCTGAGACATGACGAAGTCCGCCCCAGCCCGGTGCAAGGGCTCGACATTGCGGTGAAGAAAGGCCCGGCTAACGATCTGAATATCAGGGCGTAATTTCCGGCAGTAAATGGTGAGGTACATATTGCTCTCATCATTGTGACTGGTGATAACCACCGCAGGTGCCTTGTTGATGCCCGCCCGTTCAAGAACGGTTTTTTCGGAGGCGTCCCCAAGGATGGAGTTGTCGACCATGCCGGCCTTCTTCTGATCCGTTTCAATCACCCGGTAGGGGACATTCATCTCGTGCAGGGTTTTAGCGGTCTCCCGCCCCACCCGGCCAGCCCCGATGATAATGACGGGAGCGGAGTTGCTGGAAAAGTTGCGGAAGTCGTGATCGTACTTGTCAAAACTGCTCTGGGTGCCGGCGAGCAAGAGGACAGTGTGGTTATTGAGCATGGTGGTGGGGGAGGGCGTCTCGAATTTCCCCCGTTCCCAGATCCCCACCACATTGACCCCGTATTCCTCCCGTAGGGTGGTTTCCTGCAACTGCTTACCCACCAACGGCGTACCATGAACAGTAGCCTCTGCGATCAGGACCTCACCAAAGGAACCGATGACATGGGTGTTGTTATCGGTGCAGGATATGCGGCGGGCAAGAAAGCTGCCCATTTGCTTGGCGAAGCGAATGACATGGTTGGCCCCGGCAAGTTCTATAATGTCCTCTGAACTGGGGTTGTTGCAGGTGCCGACGATGGGAAGATTTGGGTCGAGGTCGCGGGCCCGGAAGGCGACATTGACATTGCGAATATCGTCGTCGGTCGCCACCACCATGGCGGCATTTTTTATACCTGCTGCGTAAAAGGTGTCACGGTCCTCAATCGATCCAAACATCACCGGAATGCCCATATCATGGTACTTTTGGGCCTCCTTAATTTTGTCGACCACCAACACGAAGGGGTATCCAAAGTGAGTGAGTTTTTCCATCAGGGCATGGCTGATGGAGTCGTAGTGGGTCAGGATAACATGTTTTTGCTCGCCGGGTTCATAGCGCTTGGGCACCCGGGCACCCGACTGGTACTCCACAAAGGGCTTGTAGAGAAATTCCATGAAGGCAAAGGGAAGCACAATGAAGAGGTAAAACACTCCGGTAAACATCACCGCCATGGAAAAGAGCCTGCCGGTATCCCCTGAAAAGGTAATATCTCCGTAGCCGAGGGTGGACATGGTGGTGAGCACCCAGTAGAAGGCCTCGACCCACCCGATGAACTCACCTTCGCGTTCCGCCCCCATAAAGGAACGGTACAGGTTCATGTAGATGATGACAAAGACCGTCAGCACCACAAAGAAGCGGAGCAACCGCGTGGCATTCTTGCGGCGGTTGCGCTCCTTGAAGACGGAGGGCATGAAATGGAGGGAATCTTTCATGACTGTTCCTCTCTCATTAGATATAATCGTGCGTGGGGGCGAGAATGTTTTGCGCCCAATTCAATCTGCAGATGAATAAGTTGCTTTCGTGTTGAAGAGTATCGCTGAATCGAAGAATGCTTGAGCAGTGACAAAAATCTCCACCATACTCCTTTTGCTCGTTTTGAACTTTCCTGCCCATGCGGAAGAGAGATGGCAGCAATTTGCCTTGCCCCGGCCCCTTGCAGAGAGTGCTGTGGTGGAAGACTGGCCGAGATTTAATGGGCCAAAAGACCAGCCCATTTCCAACGAATCTCCTTTCCTCAACAACTGGTCGCCCTCCGGACCCACCCTGCTATGGTCCCTCCAAAAAGGGGAGGGCTATGCCTCGCCGGCGGTGGCCGGAGACAAGCTGGTGCTTTTTCACCGCATGGAGGGCAGGGAAGTGGTGGAGTGCAGAAATGCCCGCACCGGTGAGCCGGTATGGGATTATTCCTACCCGGTGGAGTACAGAGACCGCTATGGATATTCCGCCGGTCCGCGGGCCAGTCCAGTATTGGGGAAGGGACGGGTCTATGTGCACGGGGTCACGGCCTGGCTGACCTGTCTCGATCTGGAAACCGGTGAACTGATTTGGCAAAGAGACCTGACCAAGGACTACGATGTGCCGAGGTATTTTTTTGGCAAGGGGTCCAACCCCATTCTCCATGGCGATGTCCTGGTGCTCAATCTTGGCGGGGGGGAGGGGCAGTGCATGGCCGGATTTGACCGCAAGACCGGAAAGACAGTCTGGATCTTGGAAGATGAGTGGGGGGCAAGTTACTCTTCTCCCACTCTTGCCCGGATGCATGGCCGTAGCGTTTGCCTGGCCATGGCCGGTGGAGAAAGCCGACCGGCCACCGGTGGACTCTTGATTTTTGACCCTGATAGCGGAAAAAGACACCTGCGCTTTCCTTGGCGCTCACGCAAGTACGAATCGGCCACGGCGTGCCCGCCCATTCACCTGGGCGGAGGCTATGTCTTCTTATCAGAGTGCTATGACAAGGGATCGGTGCTCTTGCGGGTGGCTTCCGATTTTTCCTTTGATGTGGTCTGGGAAAAACCCGAAATTGGAATTCACTGGATGACGCCGGTTAAAAGGGATGACTATTTGTTTGGTGTATCAGGCCGGCACCAGCAGGGAGCTGAAGTATTTTGTCTGAAGTGGAAAACGGGCGAGGTTCTTTGGAAGGAAGCGGTGGGCTGGACGGAGGATATAGCGGGACGGGAAATCAACCTGCAACTTTTCCGGGCAAGTATGTTGTGGGCTGGAGGGCGGTTTCTCTGTCTTTCGGAATTTGGTTCCCTTCTACGCATGGACCTATCTCCCAAAGGGTGGACAATCGAAGAGCGTACCCAGCTCTTTTTTGCTCCTGAGACCTGGACACTCCCCGCCTTGAGCCATGGATTGCTCTATGTGATGCAAAACGATACCGACCGGATGAGCGGGCAGCCCAGCCGGATGCTCTGCTATGACTACCGTGGGAAATGAGCAGGCTTGATTCTGCAATGCCTAGTTTGGTGGAGGTACTCCCCCTTGGTGGATTTGATCAACCCCTTACCTACGGGTCCAAAGAATCGATTTATGAAACCCTCTCGGTTGGCTCCCTCGTGCGGATTCCCCTGGGTGTGCGCCGGGTAATTGGAGTGGTTTCTTCGCTGCAACCCGCCCACTCTCCTCCCCGGGACAGACTCCGGTTTATTTCTGCCCTAGTGCAACCCGAACCGGTGCTCAGCCCGGAACTGGTGGGGCTGGCCAAGTGGGTGTCGAGTTACTATGCATGTTCCCTGGAAAATACCCTGGGGGCGATGATTCCGGCCTCCGTTCGTGATGGGATGAGTGCCAAGACCCGAAGAATGATCGAGGCGGTGCTGCTACCTGATGATGAGGTAGGTAAATTGCTTTCCCGTTCGCCCAAGCAGGTTGAGGCTTATGCCCGGCTCAAGGACAGTGCCGGAAAAAAAGTGGATGCGGTGGAGTGGACAAAAAAATGGAAGGTCTCACCGGCTGTTCTTGATGGTTTAGTGGCGAAAGGACTGGCCAGGCAGACCATGGCCGAAGTCGGCCGCGATGCTTATGGTGACGAGTGGAGTGAACCGGAAAATGAGACGGTGGAATCCCTGCGTGAACTGACAGCGGAGCAAAAGAAGGCCACCGCCGAAATTTCCGGTGATTTACAGGCGGGCGAATTTCGGACCCGTCTGCTTCAGGGAGTGACCGGTTCGGGTAAAACCGAGGTATACTGCCAGGCGATGGAGGAGGTTCTCGCCGAGGGTGGGGGTGTACTTTTTCTGGTGCCGGAGGTGACCCTGGCTCCGCAGACCGTTGACCGGTTGCGGGCGAGGTTTGGCAAGCATGGGGAGCGGGTGGTGGTCTGGCACAGTCACCTCTCTGCGGGCGAACGCCTCGATGCCTGGCGTAGCCTCGCCCGGGGAAAGGCCAGGATTGTGGTGGGGGCACGGTCCGCGGTTTTTGCCCCAGTTAAGAATTTACGCCTGGTGGTAGTGGACGAGGAGCATGAGCCCGCCTACAAGCAGGAGGATTCACCGAGGTATCATGGGCGAGATGTGGCGGTGTACCGTGCTTTTCTGAACGGGGCGGTCTGCCTGCTGGGATCGGCCACACCCTCGTTGGAGACGGTTAGGAATGTGGAATGCGGGAAGTACCGGAAGTCCATCCTCAGTCAGCGGATTGACGGGCGTGAGCTACCCCTGGTTCATCTGATTGATATGCGCCGGGAGGCCCTCAAGCAAAAGTCTCCACCGATTCTTTCCCAGCCCCTGATCGAAGCACTGAGGCAACGTTATGAGGACAGAGAGCAAAGCATTCTTTTTTTAAACAGGAGGGGGTTTAATACCACCATGTTCTGCACCGAGTGCGGGGAAGTAGAGCAGTGCCGGGATTGCAGTATTGCCATGACTTATCACCGCACCGATCACTATTTGCACTGCCACCTCTGCGGGTACCGCAAGCCGGCCCCGCAAATTTGCGGAAACTGCCAATCCCTGGAAATCCGCAAAAAAGGGCACGGCACCCAGCGGATCGAGGATGTGGTCGAGGCGGTGATGCCTAGGCGGGCCCGGGTTGTGCGGGTAGATGCGGATGTAATGACCAAGAAAAACCTCTTTCGGGAAATCCTTAGCGATTTCCGACAGGGCAAAATCGATGTGCTGGTCGGCACGCAAATGATTGCCAAGGGGTTGGACTTTCCGAAGGTCACTCTGGTGGGGGTAGTCGATGCGGACCTACCTTTGCGAATGGAAGATTTTCGGGCATCGGAGCGTGCCTTTCAGATCCTGGTACAGGTGGCCGGCCGGGCGGGCAGGGGAGACCGGGCGGGTGAGGTCTATGTTCAGACCTATGCTCCCCACGAGAGCTGTATCCAATTTGCCAGGCGGGCAGAATTGGAAGAGTTTCTTGAGGAGGAACTGGCGATGAGAAAGGAGCTAAATTATCCCCCGTACCGCCACCTCATCCGCCATGTCTTTCGCGGGCGGAGCGAGGAGAAAACCCGCTTTTATGCCGATCAGTGGCGTAAGGCACTGGACGGGGCAAAGTTACAGGGTGTGGAAGTGAAAGGCCCCGCAGCCACCCCTCTTGCAAAAATTAAGGGCTTTTACCGCTATCACTTGTTTTACCTGACCGGATCGGTGAGCAAGGGACTGGCTCAGGTGCAAAAAATCCGACAGGACTTTCCTATCGATAAAGAGATAATCGATATCCTCGATGTCGATGCCCACCAGGTGAGTTGAGCTTTTAGGATAAAAAAGTTAATCCGCATCAAAGGGGCTTGAAACCTTAATTTGAGTCGCCACACCAAAAGGATGATTCCGTACCATGAGGAGTCCAGAACATGGGGGAATAAAAACATCGCTGTAGGGTGCATTGCCTGATGTTAAATTCCTCCATCCACCAGCATGAATTTGGGCAGTGGGAATGCCCGTATATCCAAAGCCTCCACTTAAAATCCGAATGGAAGTGATGCTCCCATCTGGTCCCACCCGAGCAATCGCTTTGGCACCAGTGCCCCCGCCTCCAGAAATTGTAACTGAAGCATTCGAAGTATAGCCCGCTCCGGGATTCCCCGTATACCAGTTGGCGGTGGAAAGGGAGGAGTCAAAGTCACAATCACCCAGAGACCCTAAAAGAATAAAGGTATCCTCATCGACGACCTGGACTTTCCATTTCTGGTTAAGTGCAGATTCAATTACCAGTCCGTTACCGTCGGGGACGATGTTCCCATTCTCATCAATTTGATCTTTATTTTGGTTAGTTTTGTAGCCGTACACACCGCTGATTTTTGCCATAAACCCATCCCTTAACCCGTGATTCTCAGAAGTGACAGAGACAGGTGACTGGTATGTATTGGTTATGGCCAAGATGGTACCTTGGCTCATCGAGAAATCCCGGGAAGTCAGGGCAGCACCAATGCCTGAGCCTGCCCTAACACTGACCTCTGCTTTTTGGGAGACGGAATAGTTCGTTCCATCATGCCAATAAGTTTGCCAGGATGAATTAGTAAGGATGAGAAGGTTGTCTGCGATCTCCTGGTTTGGATGAACCAGCCACTGCTTACTATGATTTGCAGATTCATTATCCTGAGTGAGCGAGATATTGCCCTGAAACAAATCGGATAGCATAACACCTCCGGGAAAGGGATTGTTCAGAAGCCTTCTCTTTCCTGACTCGGGCAGGGTGAGATAGGTATCGCTGTAGGAGACCCTGCCATTGTTTTTGAGAAAGATGGACTGGGTTGACCGTCGAGCAATCATTAGCGAACTGTCGGGGGAAATAATTAGATTAGAAGAATCTGTGGAGGGAGAAAATACTTCTTTCCATGACTGTCCGTTATGGAAATGTGGAACAAAGTCATCAGGGGAACCATCTTGTTCCAGCGGGTCCTTCATCAAGTATACCCAATCAGCCAATTGTGGATCCTCGTTGGATGTCAAAGGAGTATTTTCATGGCCAAGAACCGAACCGAGAGTCCAGCCTTCAAAAATTTCGATCATGGAATTGACAGATAAAATATTCGCTAAATCAAAACCATATGGATTTTCGAGGGTAAATGCGGTTTCGTTGTTTTCGCTTATCAAAAAAGAACGGCCAGTATGGTTTGATTCAGGGTCTGAAATCCGGACGAAATGGGGTCCTCCTTCAACCCGGACAAGTGGAAGATGAGGGGAAGAAGGGTAGCCCTTTCCAGGTCTTTCTATTTGGGCATCATCAATCTCTTCGGTACTGGAATTCCAGTCAACGCTGAGGAAGGCCTCTTCAAAATCCGTTGAAACTATGGCTGGAGGGGCAAGGTGGATCTCGGGTTTTGATCGGTAACCAGCTCCCTTATTTAATAATTCCAGACCTGAAATCGAACCATTGGCATCCAGGGATGAAACCACGACCCTTGCTTTTGTCGATGCCAGTAGACCGTCCTTTAAAACCCCAATATCCTCCGCTGGGTTGGAAGGGTTTACAGATTTGTAGAGAAAAACATCATTGGTTTGCGGGTATACTTTTTCAACTGGTCCCCGGTACACAACGGCTCCGGTATAGTTTGGCGAAAAAACATGATAGCTCGGGCTCTCCGGACTGCCCCCACTCAAAGAAATTTCAAGGGAGGAGAAAGGACTGCTTTGGCTTATGGAATAAAGATTATCCAATAACCCAGCCAAGCTGAGTAGACATAGACCGCCCAAGCGAAGAAAAAACTTATTCATCCAACCCTTTCTCTTTTTTGGATGGGTTAAGGTTTCTCAATTTTACCTCCGGCTTTTCGCCATCCCGAAATGCCCGCAGAAAGGTGGCGCACATTTTTGTAACCTAATTCCTTTGCAGCCTTTGCTCCCTTGAGGTAGGCACCACAAGATGGACCTCCGCAGTAGGCGACGACGAGTGTTTCCTTATTGCTTGGCAGGAGGGAATCGAGTTTGTTTTTGGAGCTGGAGAATTCAATGGCAGTGGGTATGTGGCCTTTTTGAAAAGATTGGGGACCGTTCACATCAATGATTGCCACTTTACCCTGATCGATTGCAAGTTTGAGGTCAGCAACCGAAATGTCTGGAATTGGATCTGCCCAAAGAATGCATTGGGTAAAGAGAAGGACAAGAGAGATAAGCGAGGCTTTTTTCATGTTATGTTTTCGTTTTACTGGTTGGAAGAATACTTAGTCGGATGAACTAATTTTTAATCTTAGAAAAATAGGTTTGGTAACAGAAGGACGAATGGAAGAAACATAGGTGACCCGCTCGCGAGAACCGCCCATTGTAACTGTATTTTCCAGGGTCACACTTGCTTCACTCCAAGTTCTTAAGTCATGACTCATTTCTACTATGTACCTTATATTCTGACCAAGGGTTGTTTGGGGGTCGGTAAAGCGAATGAAAGTTATTCGGTTGAGCCCATCAGTGGAGGGTGGGTTTGAGACAATTGAGTCAGGTCTTTGCGAAGCGAGAGAATCCATGCCCAGTGCGCGTTCGTAGAGGTTGCTGAATCCATCCCCGTCCGAATCGGTCTGATCCTGATCGAACTCCGATTCGATGCTTTGCCTGCTGAGGTGGGGCTTGAAATTAAGCATTCTTTGCACGAATCGCTCTTTGACCTGAGTATATCTTGGGTCGTTCCTTCTATTTTCCAACCAGTAGTTTTTTGAAGGCGGGACAACTTCGATTACCTTGGTTGCCGGGTTGCTTGGTGCGAAACCTGATTTTGGGGAAACATTGAAGGAGAGAGTAGCGGAGCCAAAGTTTTTGGTAATAATGGAGTTATTGCCGACAATTTCGAGCACATCTCTATTAGAACTTTCAATCATAATGGGCTCACCATTACTCGAGTAGACATTCGGGATGTGCTGTAAGCCATTAGCTAGCAAAAGGTCATTCAGTCGGTTGTTTGGCAAGGATTGGGAGAAGATAACTTTGGGCCTTTTTAGGGTGGTTACTTCAAATGAAGTGCTCTCTGGTAAAGCTTTTTCCACGAAAGCATTCCCATCTTGGCTGGCACGGATTACAACGGTTCCGGGAGTTCCGTTTAAGGTAACAATCCCTTTGGAGTCAATTGATGCGGGCCCAGAAACAATTTCCATGGTTACAGGCAGTCGGAAGATAGGATTATTATTGCCTGTCGATTGGGCATGGGCAATCACCCTGAAAGGGGGATCTTCCTGAACCTTCAAAGGAATTTGCCCAAAAGTGATATTTTGTTCGTCTTTGACCAAATCAACGAGAGTGAAATTTTCCACCTCTAGTTGAACGCTTACAGGTTGTGCGGGGAAAAACCTATCATTTCCCAACTGATAAGCAGTGATGGTGGTGATACCGGCACCGTTGATGTAAACGGTAGAATCGACTATCGAGGCAACGGATGGGTCGCTGCTACCAAACTGAACTGGCAAACCAGAAGAGGTTGTTGCGATGAGCGTAAAGGGTTCATCATTGGTTGACTTTAAAGGCAAAGCATTCGTGTTGGAAGCACCGCTTGCCGTGGTTCCGTACCAAGTTATGGTTTGGTTGCCCCCAAATGATGGTGGGTTCTCCGAATAGGGGTGAAGGGTTGGTAGTTCATCTTCCAACATCCATTTATGAGCCAGATAGCCTTCAATCCTTACACGATCGCTAAAAGCAATTTGTTCTGAAAAGATTAAGACCTCGGCAATATCGCCGTCCCAATCCTTGCCAATCGAGACAAGTCCAGAAGGTAAATAGGAAGAGGCATCCGAACCTATCAATTCACCATTAATTCTGAGGCTCTGCAAATCCTCTCCGAAGTCGAATAAGCAAACCGACCAATTTAGGGAAGGCGTTACAGAGGAAATACTGGAAAGGCCATCGCTAGAAGTAAGAGAGAAAAATCCATTCTCATCTGATGTAAGCAAGTCTGCCCCGATCAGCTTGCTTACCCCGCTTGTATTTTGTCTAGCCACAAAATATACCAATCGGGGGTTGGTTAAATAGAGGTTTGATTCTAAGACCTGATTATTGGTTGATGAAAATTGAATTACCGGTTTGTTGGCCAAGCCGTTCTCTTTGAGAGTGGGCATTTTTTCTGCATCAACTTGGGAAGGACTATTGTTATTGCCTGACTTGTCCGCCCACTGACTTAATCTTTGGCCAAGCCAAAAATCTTGTTCACGGTCGGGTGCACCATCAAAATTTGTATCCGTGGCATCGAGCCAAATCGAAAGCCCTGGGAAAGAGTCAGCAAATAGATTTGCATAGGTAATCGAAATCTTCTGGGTCACTGGCGGAGCGGGTAAATAGATTGAATTGCCGGTTTGGGTAGCGGTCACCTCAAGTGTGCCCGCTTCTTTAGCAAAGAGTTGATCATTTTCCAGTTTGGCCAAGGAGTAATCGGAGAGGGTGAATTTTATGGGTAACCCGGATGAAGAAAAAGCACTCAAAGGAACGGGAAAATCCCCCACCGCCATATCCTCCAAGGCATGAAACTCAATGATTTGATCGAGTTTATTCACTTTTAAATAATTAAAAACAGGCGAAGCTTTCGCATATTCGAAATTGCCATTCTGATAAGCCGCAAGGAGGGTAGTTCCACCACCCACGATTTTGACTTCATCGAAATCTCCTCCTCCTTGACCATAGATCTCCAAGATATCCCCGGTATCCATCGCAGTGCCATAAAGTCGGATATCGTCCGCCTGCCCGATAAAAGAGTTTGAGGAAGAGCCTAATTTTAAATTGCTGAACCTTAATTTGACGGGATTGTTGGCGGCATACACCACTCTCTCCTCGATGCCAGTCGTGCTGCCATTGGCCCGTAGGGTAAATTGACTACTCTGTGCCTGGTAAACCAGGGCAAGGTGTGTCCAGGCACCATCGGTTAAGATAATCCCGTCCGTCTTGAAGCTTGTCACCTCGTGTCCATCCATTGATACTTCTAGTCCAAGGGATCCATTAGAGTCATGCTTGAAGAGGCGGAAATGCTTCATTCCCTCAATCGCATCTTTGGCAAGGATGGTCATTTCCGATGAAGCAGAGGAACCGACCTTCGGTTTAATCCATAAGGAAATCGTGAAACTACCATCTATACGAAGTGGACCAAAATCGATATGCCCAGATGTCTGATTGATATCAATTGAATTACCGAACAGTCCCTCACGCCAGGAATTTGTAACACCAGTAGTAGCTAGGTTTCTGACGGTGCCTGGATTTTTTTTGTAGGAGTCCGACGCTTCGGAATAAAGAGTTTCATTAAGTTTCCAATGAGAAATAAGGTCCTCTTCTCTGGTTACCTGGATCTGGGCAACATCTTCATCAAAAGACTCGTAGTAAAGCGTAAGGTTAGTATCCAATTGAGTTTGGCTATCAATCGAATATCCTAGCAACTTAATCGATTCAAAGGTGGAAGAAAAATCGGTAAGGTTTTGATCAAAAACTATTTTTTGAACATCCTTTTCTCCCACGGTCAGTCTTCCATTAATGTAGGTAAAAAAGTAATTCATTGCTTCAGCGCCACTTGCCTGGATGGCATATTCTCCTTCAATTGAGGGATAGTTAGATGAGGGAACAGAGCCTTCTGGGATGGGTGGGTAGATTTGAGTAACAATTGATGAATTGAATTCAGACGCGTTGTCTTCACCGACCAACCCGATGATCTCGTAGGTCAATTCAGGTAGAGGGTCATCTGGTTTTTTGAATTGATCATAAGGTCTAATAATCAGTTCCCGCTTAAAGATCTGAACATCCCAGATTATACTGGGAGCCTTACCGTAAGATCCATCGGTTGTGCCAGGTTGTGAGAGCATAAGCTGGGCAAAACCTGTCTTAAGAATTTTCATGCTTACCGGCATCGTGGATGCGTTCAGTTCAATAATATCCTCTCCATTGTAGATCGACACATCGACAGGCAAATCAGAAGTGGCTCTGAAGTTTAAGTTTACCGGTGGGTCTCCGTACCTCATGATTCCCACATCCTCCACTTCAATTGTTTGTTTTCCGGGTAACACCTGAATACTCATATTTTTTTCATTCGAGCCAGAAGAATTGCTAGCCAGAATATTGACTTCAAACTCACCCGTTTCTTCACTTTTGCCAAATATAAGCCCATTCGAGGGATCAATCGATAAGCCTTGTGGTAATCCTGTGGCGTTAAAATCGGTCGGACCTCGCAATGTTTCGGGTAAGAAATTGTAATCTTCCCCAAAGTAGGTAATGAGCTGTGAATCCAAAAGAAGGTATGCTTCTTCCCTCTCTCTGGGGCTTAGGGCGTGGGCATAAAGACGGAAATCATCAATTGCACCCTCAAAGTTCCCCAGTCCAATTCCCTCCCGTCCTCCGACATAAATATCCCTGGAGCCACTGAGGAGTCCATTGGCGTTAACGGGTTCAACTGCTTCTTCGTTGTTTAAAAACAACTTTAATTTGATACCGTCCCACAAAACGATGACATGAACCCAGGTTCCGGAGGGAAAAAGTGCCGGGTCGGTGGCCCGCCACCTTGAGCTGGTGAACAGTTCGGCATGCAGGTGACTGTTTGAAAGGTAGACTTTGAACCTTCCGGAATCGATAATGTCGCCTTCCCCTTGATCGGTTTTGAACCAAAATGATAAAGTAAATTCATTTGAAAATTCAAACTTCTGCTTACTGTAAGGCAGCCCGATCGTGAAATCATCCACGAAACTGAGGGCTTTTCCGTCTTTTCCTGCTGTTGAGTACTCGAAGAGTTGAAATTCACTCTCATTAACATCAATGACTGATGCATTGTTTTCCATTCCCGAGTGATCGGTTAAAGAAACTCCACTTAAATCATCAAATTTCCATTGCAGCACAGCGGGTCGGGGAAGCAATAGTTCCGGGACATTCTCAAAAACTGGGGGGTATTCTAGGTAAGCGTGAGTGCCAAAATCTCCTTCTCCGTCACCAAAAAGAGAGCTCACTTCCATGGTGCTTAATGTTCGGTTGTAGACCCGGAAATCATCGAGGGCATTGGCGAATCTTCCTGCACCTGAAGGTATGTTTCCGATCGTTCTTATTCCTAACCGCTCTACGGACTGATTGCTTGTCGAAACCTTCGAACCATTGATGAAAATTCGAACTTCCTCAAAATCAGCAACCATGGCCAAATGATTCCAGCCTGAAGGTATCCTGGAAAATGGGTAGAGCGGCTGTGGGTCATTACGGTTGGTAATGAGTAGATATTCATCGTAGCTGGAAAATTTGAGCCTGGGCAATTCATCTGCGTAGAATAAGTTGTAGCCATTATCTATGATCTCTTCTTGGTAGATGGGAGTGCGGAACCAGGTGGAGATAGTCCAACTTGGTTGGAGCAGGCTTAACTCGTTGTATTCGAGATCGATTTTGGCATTGGAAGGATCAATTTCATCGAACCCGATACCCGAAGAAAATTTCCCAGGCTCGCCAAGGTCAGCATCAATGACGACTCCGTGCCGCAAATCTCGGGTGTAATCCTCGGTGATTGAACCATCCGTCTCGTTAAATGGATAATAGAGAACTAAGCCTTGCCTTACAGCAAAGCCTGATTCTGCAAGATCATCTTTGAGATCCCACTTGTGGGCAAGGTACCCTTCGATCATTTCCCTTTCGGTGGCTTCAAGCATTCGGTCAAATACCATGAGTTCGGAAATTTTTCCGGAAAGTGCCCCAAATCCGGTTCTTGGATTAATGCCGAGAGTGACCTGTTTGAGCGGGTCATTTTCTCCATTCATGGAGTTGAGTTTTGTACTCGTTTTGGCATCCAGTGTCCATGAGGAGAATCCATTATCGGCCCCAATGATAACCCCATCTCCTTCCGCGACAGCAAAAACACTGATTGGTCCAGAATATTCGGTCAGTGTACCTATCTCCATCGAATGATTTGCCTGGAATGAGATGGAAGGTTTGTTACCAATCTCTTTGATCAGGTAGGTGGGCATTTGCGAGACAATTCCCTGCTTAGCGTCCTTGCGTGAGTTGGACTTATCTGCCCACAAAGAAATTCTCGACTGGTCGGTCAAATTATCCCTGATTCCATCCCCATCGATATCGCTGGCGTCCAGCCAAAGCAATAGGCCATCGAAGGTATGCTTTGTGAACTCTGTATCAATCGTGCGAAAAGATTGAATTTCATCTGCGAAGACTGAACCGGCAACATTTTCTGCATGGGCACGGAAATAGTAGGTTTTATTCTCTGCTAAGTTTTCAGTTTGCACAAGTTCCACTGGTCCCAAATTTGATTTACCAGGAACTTCGCTGACAAAATCCCACAAAGTGTTATCCCTAGGGTTCACTTCGGTGGAGTCGCTAAGGATCTTTTCATCTCCCCAGTAGAATTTTATTTTCACGGGATCTCCGCCCAAGCTAACCGTCTCGGTGAGATTAATTTTTCCACCAAATGGGGAGATGTTGTAATACGGGTGAGAGAAGGGCAGGATTTCATCCCTTAAGTTCCATTTGTGAGCCAGGTAGCCCTCAATTTTACTTCGTGCCATATCGTTGAGCTCACCGCTGTAGATGATAAGTTCCGCCACTTCGCAGGCAGAGCCTTGGCCGAAGTTGGTTCCTCCTCCAATTTGGAGCACACCGGGAGTGAAATTCTCGTTATCAGAACCTCTGGAACCATCAACGATTAGAACACCATTCATCCACAACGAGGCCGCGGGGTCCCCGCCTTTTCTTTCGATTTTACCAATATGCAAATGCCAGTTGTTATCCTTATTTTGGCCCAGGGATGAGATTTCTCCGCCGGCTTTCCAAAGGCCTACGCCAGAGGCATCGAATCCGAAGTAGAAATCCTGATTCCTGGAGGAGATGATCTGATTACTGATACTGCCAGTATAGCGGGCAAGCGAAATTAGGGTGTATCCGGTTTGGGCAAGATGCTCAAAGTCATGACCCGTCCAAAGTAAATCATTCCCGCCAAAACTGGCAACTGGTTTGCCTTTTAAGCCAAAAGTAAGAAGCCTTGGATTGCCCGAGTTAAAAATGAAATCTCGGCCTTTGCTGGAGTCATCACTCCACTTGGTAATGGTCTGCCCATTTGAAAGAGGAATGGTCGATGCCGAGTACCATGCCTGCATGCCAGTAAAGCTTGTCGATGAGAAACTCAGGTCAACCACCGAGTTCTGGGTGGCGATTTCTCCCCCAATTGAAAGCACATCAGCACGAAATGTTACCGAATCTGGACGGGTGTCTGTTGCAGTGTAAGTCTGAACGATGGGTTGTTCAATGGCTCGGAATTCGAGCACGCCGGAGTTGTTGAAATCACCGAGATGGATTTGCTCTACTTCATTAGCGGAGAGTCCACGGTTGTAAATTCGAAGTTCATCAATGGCTCCTTTGAAGGGGCCAAATTCATTTTCAGGAAACTCACCGTCCGGTTTTCCTAGCACTGGGGTATCAGAATGGGAAGGTACCGTACCGGTGGCATAAAGTAGGTTGGACCCGTCCAGCAACTTGCCATTCATGTACAACTTCAGTGCCTTTGGGTTTTCTCCATAGCTGACGGTCCAGTGATTCCATGAGCTGTCAATTTGGTTGGTTCCGGCCTTGCCGGGGGGGGTGTCACGATAGGGGTGGCTTTGGCTCAATAACTCACTTAGTCCCCACTTGTGAGCTAGGTACCCTTCGACTTGATCGATCTCATCATCTGCCAGACCAGTGTTGTAAATTAATAACTCACCTAGGTCTCCCTTCCAGGTTCTGCTGCCGATATTTCGATCATTGGTGAAATTCGACGCAGTTAGCTGGGTATCAGACCGCAAAGAAATAATGCTGAGGTCTTGGGGTAGTGGAGTAGATCCAGGGTCGGAAACTAAAGTTCCATTTTCTCGAATTCTTGAGTTGTAAGTTGAGGTAGCATATCCGCTATGAAAATAGTTATTTCCATTTGCATGAAAGTTGTATGTCCCGGAGTCCCCGAGAAGAAATCGATTCGAATCAGTACCGGTTTTTTTGACTACCCAGAAAACAGTACGGATGTCGGTTATTTTTTCCCATAAATGATATTCGCCGTCCTCACCGGAGTATCGCATCAGGGATAATCCATTCTGAGCGTTCATGATAATCGAAGGTGAACCAATTTTCTTGGCGTGATTTCTACTCTCGCTTTTATCCACCCAGACTTGATCTGCGGTACTTAAGTCACTTGCATCGAGCCAAAGCACCAACCCGGAATCTGGATCATCAGATGGAGAAAACCTCAGGCTATCATCCTCCACAAGTTTGGAGCTTTTAACTTCTGCAAAAGAACCATCTTCCCAGACTTGTGCCCGGATGATTCCATTATCACTCATCAAAAAGAGACCGTTTTGCTCATCCCCACCATCGTAGATGACCTGCTTACGGAAACCTCCCATCTCATCTGCTGAAATATCCCCTTGGGCGATTTCTTGTACCTCTGCTGCAGAGAGTGGTGTGCCATAAATCCGGATATCATCGATGTATCCCCTGAAGAAATCCTGATCGATTTGATTGCTTCCCCCAGCGGTCCACTGCTGGAACTCTTCGAGGTCAAGAGCGGTGTCTTCTGGAAGGAGTTGATTGGCAACCTCATTTCCATCGAGATAGAGTTGAATCGAGCGGTCATCTTGATTGAAGACCAAGGCAAGGTGTGACCATTCGGCATCGGTGAGCGAGTCATTGCCGACCAGTAGAACCGATTGGTCGACAAAGAAGTGTCTGTAAAAAGGAGTTCCATCTTCATAAATACCAAGTTGTAAAGGCCCCCGTTTTAAGAGGGTTTTTCTGGGTTCCACACCAAACACTGCAGACTGGTTTTCGGCACCGGGGTCAATGGGAGTGAGGATAGTTGGTCCAGACGCTGAACTGGGTGCAGAAAACCTAACCTCCAAAGCAGGTGAGCTGCCTCGTTGTCCATGGTAGACGGTAAAATCATATCTACCAGGTTCGATGAGTAGGGTGGTAGATTCAAGATTCAGCTCAGGAGATAGAATCGAGCTTCTTAATATTCTCTCATTTTGTGCATACCTGCCGTTTTGATCGAGGTCGATCCAGAGTGCGGCTTCATCTGAGATTTCTCCAAACTGCCAGCTGTAAACTCCACTTTCGATCGCACGAAACTTTCCTTTGAAAAGGTTCATTGAACTTCCCGTTGAGGTGCCTGTAAGGCCAAGGCTAGCAAAGCTTTCCTTACCTATTAGACTCAGGTTCTTTTTGATGCTCAATGCATCCAGTTCGGTCTGCAGATAGTAGGGGTGATTTTCTCCTAATCCTTGATCTAATCCCCACTTGTGGGCAAGATAACCCTCGATCATATCCGCTTGGGAGTCGCTCACTGATTGATCGAAAGCAACGATTTCGGCAATGTCGAGATTACACTGTAATCCAGTTAGCCTACCGATTTGATAGCTATCATAAGGACCGGTGTTGTTGTCGTTTACCTGCAGTCTTACCACCATATATTCAGTAATGGGAGCGAGGTTGAAATTACCGGATAGGGCGGTACCAAATCTCCATACCGCAGCGGGGTATTGATTCGAGTGGAAGTAGGTCTGATTATGTTGAGTTATATAATTTGAATTTCTTTGGTTATTCCCAGAAGAAGGATTATGACCTAGCACTCCTCCGTAACCGGACCAAACCGAATTTTCAGGGGGGGAGCGAAAGACATAGAAATGATCCTTGGCGAAGAATGAATTCGTTATTTTCAAGTAATCTCCACTTCTAATTTCAATAGCTCTTCCTCCGTTGGGTCCACTCGTTACATTGAGGTAGGGAGTGCCGGTTGCATTCGCATGAAACTCGTTGGGGCTTTTATCCATCCAGGAAGTTATGTTACCTGATAAAGTGCTATCCGTTGTACCATCCGCATCTAGGTCACTTGCATCAAACCAAGTCTGCAATCCTTCTATACGAAGGGGAGAAAAATTAAGCGTACCACCATCGATGACTGCATGCTCATCCGGCACGCGTGCCAGCAGGTTTTCGATATCGTTAAAGTAGTAATCATTGGGAGCGCTATGGAATTCAAAAACATCGATCCTTCCCTCGATAAAGGACTCGGCAACATCCAGTTCTGGTTTTACCCACATGGAAATGGAAAATGAATTCTCATGCAGATATTCAAGATTGGTGGAGGCTTCAAATTGAAATTCTGCCTCATCTTCCTCGAAATGAAGCGAGTTTCCATCCTTGCCGGTCTTCCATGATATTCCGGACCCCAGTAAGCCTTTTCTTTGTTCGGAACTGACATCATAAGCGGTGTTGCCGGATAATGAATCCAGTGGGAAGTAGGAGAAAATATCTTCGTAGCGAACTACCTTGGTGCCCGTATAAATTTTGGAATCTACGCTTATCCATGCGGATATGGTTCGGGCATTGTATGAGTTGTTTAGATACCCGTTGCTGTCTGGGTCCAGATTTAAGGATAACTTGGAACCATCAAAGCCCAGAGCATTATTTTGCTTGCCGGCGAGACGAGATGGTAACTCCTCCGAGGAGTTGAATTCAATGAGGGCGTCGTGAGTGGGGGAGGTGGAATCATAGACGCGGGTCCCATTTTCTTCATCCATTCTCCAAAAGCCAATAATATCATTTTGCACATCCGGTTGTCCGCTCGACCAGTCCGAACCATCGGCACTTTCAGCAAGTGCCCGGAAATAGTATTTTTGTCCAGGGATGAGCCCGGATATGGTTGCTTCGAAATTGCCGGTGCCAACGGGCTGTCCGCTGAGGACGGTCTGATTGTACTCCCACCCGTCCGTTGTAAATCCTGAATCTCGTAGACCGTAATAGATTTCAATGCTTGGTGGGTTTTCATCGTACGACTCCAGTATCCCCGATACCCGAACAGTACTTCCGGAGAGGGGTACCACATCTGTGAGTTCGACCAGAGGCGGTTGTGCAGTCGAATTAGTCTGAAAACGGACACTACCATCCAGATAGAGTAGGGAGATGTCTTCTGATGAGAGCCCGCGGGAATAGATTTTAACTTCATCGATTGTACCCTCAAATGGGTCTCCTCTTAATGCATTGCCAATGGTTAAATCACGATCTGCCGATGTATTAATCTGAGTTTCTGCCAAACTGACTAGTGAGGATGGGTGGGTTTCGTCGAGGTTGGAGGTGAGACCCCATTTGTGGGCGAGGTAGCCCTCGATTTTATGGCGAGTCTCGGTATCTGTAAGAGAACTCAGGCCGATGACCTCTCCCACGAATCCATCAATATGGGATCCGTAGCCCCTATTTGAAAATAGGGTGAGTGAATTTCCCTGATTAGGTGGGGATGTGTATGCAGTTTCGCCTAGATTGCTGCCATTGAGAAAAACGGTCAGTTTATTGGTTTCACCATTGAAAATAAACTCATAGATGCCCGGTCCGTGCTGTGCACTCGAAGTAAAAGTCTTAACTGCACCCATATCCGTATTCCAAAATCTAATGTGGAAAGCTGAATTATCAGATGCATCGATTTGAAAACTGGGTTCACCCACTTTTTGCCTAATTGCAAAAAGAGAATTATAGCTTGCTTCGATTGAATCTATGCCGGCTACTAAGAAGAAAGAAAAGCTGTTTCCGGTGGCATAGGCTGAGGAACTTTCAAAGTAGTCATTCCCGTCAAAATCGATCACGTTTAAGCCGTTCAATGTGCGGGTTCCGGTACTGGGATCACCACTAGCGGACAAGGAATTTCCATTTCCACTCGTGTCACTCCACGAAGAGATTGGACCAGATGATGGCAGGTCAACCGTTCCGTCCCCATCGATATCGGTGGCATCCAACCAAATAGAAGGTCCGTAAATGGAGGGGTCTGCGGTAAAAGAAATTGAAGTAGAGGATGGTTCTCCATCCACATAAAAGGAAACATCAGAAAGTTCTTCAGATCCTGCTGGGAAACTTACGGCGAGATGATGCCAACTCGAATCATTAATCATACGATCTGCAATCAAGGCCACATTTTGGTCTAACTGTAGTCCAGGTTTTCCATCTTTGGAAAACAAGGTCCAGCTCCTGCCTGATCCATCTCCCCCCCAATCCAAGAGGGTAGTATCGGTACTGGAGGTGTGAATCCATAGGGATACTGTCCTCGCATCGTTTTCAGGAATCCCTTTGTAGCCAGAAATGGTTACTTGCTCATTCGCACTGCCTGTAAAAGGTAGACCTAGTCCATCTATGCCAAAAGTTCGAGATTCAGGAGATATATTATTCAGGGTTCCATGGTTTTTCCCTGCACTATCCACAACGGTTTCTCCTCGAGTAAAATCAAAGCTCCACCAGTGAACGAGTCCCTCTATGGCCGGTTGACTCCAGACACGGTCGGAAACCGAGTTGCTACCCATCCATCGATAGTAGTAAGTTTTATTTCTATCGAGCCCAAGCATTGGGTAAAAGAACAGGCCTTCTGTTGCGGCCTCATCTATTTGGGTGCTATTTTCCCACATATCCACACGGTTCTCTCCGTTTACTTCTCCCCAAAAAAGAGTCAGTTGCAAAGGGTCGCCCCCGTCTGAATCTATCTGTACGGCAGCCTGAGCCCCGGAAGAACTGAGGTTTCTTGGGGCTATACTGGTGAGGGAGGGCATCGATTTATTGACAAGCAAGCGCACGCTTTCACGAGTGGAGCCCGCACGATTGGTTGCCAAAATATTGACTTCAAAAGCACCCACCTCAAGAGGGACGCCAGTGACCTCACCAGTTTTATGATTGTAGTGAAGACCGGCAGGAAGTCCTTCCACTGAAGAACTTTCGAGTTCTCCGGAAATATTAATCCTAAACTGGTGCTGGAGACTCTCTTCAATGAGATCGCTTCCTTCACTGAGCAAAGCAATCTCATCCTCATTTAACTCGGCGTTGTAGATCCTGAAGTCATCGATTAGGCCTTTCAGGTATGAGCTTGGGTTGTCATAAAGCCTGCCAAGTTGGAGAGTCTGCCCGTTGGTGGTGTCAATTTGTGGGCGGGATTCGGAAAGAATCTTTTGTCCGTTAAGAAAGAGAAAGATGTTTGTTCCATCATAACCGTGGGCAAAGTGACACCACCTATCTCTGATCTCGATCGCATGGCTCGCACTTATATTCCATGAAAAATGATCGCTCACCAGAGAGGAAAATCCATTTTGATTGAAGCTACGAAGTCCCCAGTAATGGTCATTGGTGGAAGCATCATTCAAATCACCATACCCATAGGCACCGCCAAGTCCGGATTTTTGTCCCGCATCTACCCAAAGCCAGAAACTTATTGTTCGGGGTTGTTTCGAAGCGATACCCAGGGTGCTAGCGGATAGTTCCGTTTTGATGTAGGCGGATGAACCGTCCAATACCACCGCGTTTCCAAATTTTCCATCGGTAAGAGATGCACCGCTTAAGAGGGTTCCCGCCCATTGGTTTTGGGTGTCAATGACAAGGTTCCCCCCGCTCTCGTTCATTGGCCAATAGGCAACAAGGTTGGATGGTCTGACTGTGGGCATTTGCCTGACTTCCAATTCTTGTGCATTACGATATGAAAGCTGTACTTCCTCACTCACTTCGATGGTCGGGGGAACCACTTTGTGCACAACCCCGCTGCCGATTTCCAGTGTGCCCATTTCCAGTTCACCTGATGTGGCAAAGAGAATCAATCCGTCTCCAGCATCATCACTGCCACCAAGACACCGAATCATGCCCCGGTTGTAGATGTTTTTACCAGAGAACTGCAGGGTTCCAGCGGAACCACTGCCTCCCGCAAACAGAGAATTGGCATCGGACCGACCGGTTCCTCCTGATGCACTGAATTGGGCACCGCCAAGAAGATAAATATTCCCATCGGCCATAATGGATAGTGCACCTCCGCCTGCACCGGAACCTTGAAAGGAACTACCACTTGAACCACTGCTTCCTGGTAACAGGAGTTTTGCTGGGTTATCATAGGGTGCCGATTTACCAAGGCCTTCAAAGGGGAGGGTGCCGCCTGGCCCGGATCCCGGTTGTGCCTGGGCACTGCTACCGTTCCAGGGATTGAGAATTCCAGCCCCACCATACCCGTCGGCAATGGAGGCGTCCTGACCGTTTAAAATAAAGTCAGCTGAGGTAATAAAGTCTCCTCCGGCGAGCGTGCGAATGACCAGTGGTTTGTCCCCCCGAAGGATAACCTCCACCTCTGCCCCAAGCTCTACTCTCGCGAAATCGAAGGTGCAGACTTGCCAGTGCCATATTTTCCCGCTGGTTGTGGTCATGCTCTGCTCGCTGAAGGATCCGATTCCATGAGTACCCTCACTCGTAAAAAAACATCCCGTTGTGGTATCGAAGGTAACTTGCCCGCGGTCGAGAACCAAACCGGAGGCATTAAATTGGCCTCCTACATACACAGTTCCGGCACTCGTAAGCCATTCCCCTGTCACATCAATATCGCCAACTAACGCTTCCTTTGTGGCATGAATCGCCACCCGGCCACCACCGGAACCGCGGTTTTGATTTTGCCCGGAAATGCGCACGCCAGAACCCGCCTTTGCTTCTACCCTACCTTTATTTTCAACAGATTTAGCATCGAGGCGAATGGAGCCACCTGAACCGGAAGCGGAGAGGGATCTCCCATTCCCTCCATTGGCCGAAAGCACCACATTGGGTTCAATGATTAGTTCTTCTGCAGCCTTCAGCCAAATTGCACCGCCGCCTGCCCCGGATCCATGATTGGCAGACGAACCACCGGAGCTGCCCCCCAGTAAGCTGGCCAGGTCTGCGTTTCCATAGGTTTCTGCATCATCTGAACCATGTCCACCATAGGCTGCTCCCATGCCCTCGGTAGATACGATTGGCGATGAACCGGGGCCAAGCCCTCTCTTCGGACCGGAACTGGTGCCGGAATATCCACCAAGTTTTGCTGCTCCACCACTTTGGTTTTCCTGGTTCGGGTTCCCACCATTGGCATTGAGGTTTGTCCCCAAAATGAAATCTCCGCTTGCGGCCTCAAGGAGCAGGGCGTTTTTTCCCGTTGTTTCGATAATCAGGTTTCCTCCAAGTCTGATTTCTTCGAAAGTGAACCGGCACACCGCAAAAGGCCATATCGAGCCATCGGTGTGTCGGTAGGTATCCTCTTCAATTATGCCGTAGTAGATTCTGCCATCGCTGTGAAGAATGGTCGCATCCGTTGTATTGATAATGAGAGTTCCGCTGTAATATTGAAGGTCGGTCTCCTCGATCGGTCTGTTGTAGCGAATGGTGCCCGCACCGCCCGGTATCGCACCTGATCCGCCTTCAGCAACAATGTTATCCTCACCCTGGTTTTGTAAAAAGGATTTACCGTTGAGGTAAATCCGGCCCCCGGCTCCGCCATTTCCTCCACCGGAAACATCCAATAGTGCATCTCGGGTGAGGATCAGGGTGTCGGCGGTCAGCCTAATGGCTCCGCCTGCACCGCCGGCACTTCCAGTGACTCCGTTTCCTCCAATTGCCAGGATCCGATTTTCAATTCGCAGGGTACCATTGACATCAAGGCCAAGGGCTCCACCCCCACTGCCTCCAGCATGGTCGACGATATAGCCGCCGCCACCACTTCCTCCGATGAGATCGGTAATTTGACCATTACCATAGGGTCTTCCGGAGTTGGTAGTCGATCTTGCCCCGGTACCACCATAGCCCCCGCCGCCCTGAGTGGTTCCGGATAATCCACCCCCTGGTCCAAGTCCCCGTTCACCAACCATTCCACCCTTAAAACCGCCTGGGCCCGCACTGCCTGGTTGACTGAAGTTTCCACTCTCCCCGTTAAGGAGGATGGGGACGCCAATGGTGGCATCTCCTGAAATCGATATTAAAAGAGAGGCATCCCCGGAAATATCCACTTTGAGGTTTCCGGTAAAGTGAAGCCGGTCGAAATTGAATTCACAAATTTTCAGGGTATGGGAGTTCCCAAAGTCATCGATAAAATTTCGTTGAGAAACTTCTCCCACCCTTGAATCTCCATTGGAATGATTCCAGGTGCCCAGGTTTGTGTTAATTTGCAGAAGTCCTTGGTCGTACTGAACATTTTCTTCGGCTACAAATATTTCTGTATTGGGAGACCAGTAGGAGCCTCCCTCATTGGAAGCAAAGGCACGATAATAATAGGTTTCTCCCGGGGCCAGTCCAGTTACTTCCTCTTCAAACCTTCCATCATCGAAGATCCAGAATTCAACTTCTCCCCATTGGTGTCCCCAGCCGCGGTGTTTGGGAAGGAGGCGCACGGCCTTAGTTTCAACTCCTTCCATTTCAATTTCCAAATATCCACCTTGTTCTCGTAAGGATACGATCTGATCGATGACTTGGTGAACCTCAAAATTCAATTCATCATCAGCGATGAGTATTTCCAGTTCATCGAGCTCATCGGCTCTGGCAAATGGCTGGTAGTATATTCTGATTTTTTCAACCGGTCTTTTCCGATCGAAAGTAAAGGTGAGTTGGGGGTCCAATCCATACCAAGCTGTCCAGCTCGAGCGCCATCCATCCGAGGGGAGTTTGCCATCGATCAGCCTGGAGGCGGAATAGGTTCTACCTAGGTCATTGGGGGACGGCTCGGAGAGAACAGACAATTCATTGCTCTTTAGCTTTCGGAGCCCCAACTTTACGCCTTCAATAGAAAACTGGTTTTGCCAGAGTGCAGTATTGGTGCCACCGTCGTTGCCCCCCCAGTAAACAATGACCTTTGCCGATGAATCTGTGGTGACAGGATCGAGGTATCGATAGGGATGCGTGAGGGAAAGCTCACTTTTTAGACCCCACTTGTGAGCGAGGTATCCTTCCACTAACCGAACCTGAGAACTGGAAAGCTCCGTGTTGTAAAGAAGCAGTTCGGCAAGTTGCCCGTGCCAATAGTCCTCGGTCTCAAGATTACGGGAAAAATTAGATGCCTGGACCACACCATCCGTGACCAAGCTAATGATCACAGGTGTGCCTGCTGAGTAGTCGTCTGTCCCTCCATTTCGTGGATTGCCGTTTTCCCGGAAAATTCCATTCATTAAGAACACATTCGTGGTCAAATTATCTACATCCCAGATTGTATCTAATCCCGGATAAAACGCGGGTCTGGGGTCGTGGCCTAGAAGGAAACCACGATTGCCCTCGTTTCTTTCGGTAACCAGAAAGATTGTCCTGACATCTTCAACCGCCTCATCAAACATCAAGAAGTCCGATTCGTTGAAGTCAAGAGTGGTGAGTCCGTTCAAGGAAGAGGGCAGGAATTTGGGTAAGTTTGAGGAGGATGATTGAACCGCATCGTTCGCATTTCCGGATCGGTCAACTAACCTGACAACTTCAGGGTAACTGATACTGTCATTCAATGTTACACCCCTTAATTCACCATTCTCATCGAAATCTGGAAGTAACCAAGTGGATGGGTCAAATCCGGAAAAGAGAAGCTCCAAAAGCTCCCGTTCTGAATCGGATGGAATAAGGATGCTTGTGTCTGGGGTGTAACTATTCCCTGGGTCGGTGATGAATAGTTCGAATTCCATGGGAGAAGATCTATTTTTAAGGAGCAGATAAGCGGATGCACCTGAACCTTCCTCGTCCAAGAAACCTAGGTTGATCTTGTCTGTGTAATTGGCATCCAACCAGAGTTTCAAGCCAGGGTAATCAAGGGGAGAAAAAGCATTATCTGAAGGATAGCCAATCCCGGCATTGACAAGTTGGCCGGATAAATTAGCGGAATTCTTGGTGAGGTTTGCGGGCGAATGATTAATTGCAACCGGGGCAAAAGTCATTCCAGTCGTGCCCACATGGGTGGCTCCGGAAATAACAATTTCCCCAAAAGCGGGAGCTTCCAGAGACCAGGGATGAGAAGAGGGAAGCTCAATGCCCCACTTGTATCCAAGATATCCCTCGACCAACAAGCGGTTCTGCTCCTCAAGTTCACCAATAAATACAATAAATTCTGCCACCTGTCCGGAGCCTCCACCAAAGACAATTGCGTGAGGCAGGAAGTTGTCATTATGCGATGCAGTTGGACTTCCACCAGCATAAGAACCAGTTACGCCATCATTCCAAATTCTACAAATAGGATCGTCACCGGATCCGGGGTCCACTCCTTGGTGGGCTAATTCGAAGATGTGGAAATTGGTATCTGATTCAAAGCCCTCATCCACAGAACCATTCAGGTAGTAGACACCCAGCCGATTTTGGTGGTGACCAACAAACCAATTGTTAGTGGACTGGATTAATTTTTCATTATAATCACCGGTATAACGGGAAACTACGAATAAGGAATAGCCCGATTCTTGCCAGTCTGCCAAGGAGCCGTTTGCCGAGGTTCCTAGCTCAAAAACGGTTTCGAGGCGGTCATTTCCATCCAAATCCACAACTTGCTTACCCAGGTGACCATCATGTCGAATGACCGGATCGTTGCTTAGATCGTCTATGTCCGGGCGGACTAAATCTTTCTTTGCCGCCTCTTTTTGGTTGCTGTCTCTCTTTTTATTTTTCCAGGCATCAACGGGATAACCGGAATCAAAAATCGGTGGATTCAAGGAATTACTTCCCAGAAGGTCAGTGGCATCAAACCAGAGGAATAAAGTTCGGGGTAGGTCATCGATTTCGGGCTGAGTTTTAATTTTGGACTCCTTCCCCGTCCATGTCTCTCCTGCGTTATTTTGGGCAAACAACCTGATATAATAACTCTGTTCAGTATCTAATCCTCCCAGGATTGTCGAGGCGTGCCCGAATCCCTGCTCACCTAACTCTAGACGGTAAGCCCAGTCGTGAAGGCTTTTGCCGTGGTCCTCGGTGTCCGCAAATAAGATTAAATCCGGTTCGTCTCCCCCAGTTGAGGTAATCTCGTAATTGATCAGTAAACTGGTATTGCCGTCGATATTGACTGAATGAATGACTACGCCCGGAGGAGCCGAATTTACCACAATCGTTACCGTGTCTGTAGCATTCTGCTCGAGTTGGGTATTCTGATCATAATAGTAGGCCGTCATGGATACAAGGTAAGTTCCTGCATTGATTGGAGTGCCTGATAGATTTCCATCGATGGGGTTGAGGATGAGCCCCCCTGGCAATCCTGATGCGAGCAAGGCAAGGGGCTCTCCAGTGGCAGAAATTTCAGTCTCAAAATAGCTTCCTGCATCGAGAGTAAACTGTGCAGCTGAGGTGAAAGTGGGAGCCCCGGTTATATTATTATCAATTCGAGGGAAAATACTTCCAGGTTTCGTATTTTGGTGCTCTGCCAAAACCCAGTCTCCACTTCTTGCCTGATTGGCAAGACGGACTTCATCAAAACCAATAGCAAGGGTACTTTTCAGGAGGGTCCACTGTGCAAGTGGGTCGTATTCCTGAAGAGCACTTGAGTCAAAGGGGAGTTCACCCGCAGGCATACCATTCAGGAAGAGTTCAATTTTTTCGGATTGATGATTTATCTGAGAGAAAAGATTAAACCACTGTCTCTCGGTTACGGTCTCGTTGCCCTCCAGAGAAAGGGAAGATTGTTCTGTCGTAAAATCGAGCTTGGGAGACATCTCCTGCAAGCTAAGTTTTTCTCTGCTGCCCGATTCGAAAAAGGTCAGGGGGTTGAGTTCATCTGAGAGAGTGCCATCAAAAGTGAGGTGAAATTGTTTATTTTGGCTGGGTTCGCGAGGGTCGACCTCGGTCCACTCGGAAAACCCAGCCTCAACAGAAAGCATTTCGATACTAAATCGTGGATTATAAGTAGGGTTATTTGCGGAGTTAGCCGATTTTTTTGGATAATCGGACTTATAGGGGTGGGAATTTGGTAGTTTGCTGGTAAATTCCCACTTGTGAGCAATGTAGCCCTCCGCCTTTTGACGGTCGGATTCAGAAATCTCACCATTCACAACGATCATTTCCCCAAGGCTCCAGTCAGACCCCCACCTTCTGGGTGCCCAGTTAGCGGGAAAGAAAAAAGGACCTCCTATATCAGTTGGGCTGCTTCGCGGTCCAGTCTTTATATTTTGTCCATTTTTGAAAATATTTTGCACCCCTTTAGTAACTGAAAATTCCAGCCCTATGAGAGAGGTTTCCAAATTGTTAAAAATTTGAACTGCCTTTCGATTGTCTGAGAAATTCCAGAATATGGAACCATTGTCCCAGGGAAGATGATCCCCCCAACCAAAGTTAAAAGGAAATGTGTTGCGTGCTAGATTGTCCATTCGGGCTAGGAATAGGACATAAATATCGGAAACTTGCCCGTTGGCTGCACCTTCCAGACCCGCAGGGTTCCAGTTCTCGTCGTCTTTCTTGGCTAACAGGTATTCCATATTGTGGTCCCGTCGTTTTTTAAAGCTTATCGCATTCTTTGCGTTGATGGTTTTCTCTTTAGTTCTGGGTTTGTTTACGGTCGTGCCGTACATTTTTACCTCCGAATCCATTTTGTTGTCCCAACTTTCTACCTCCAAAGATTCACCGCTAGTTGTGATAGTCTTTGGATCCGAGGCATCCAGCCAAAGAGTGATTCCGGAAATTTCTTGAGGAGTAAAGTTGGTGAGCTGCTCAAGAGAAGGAGAACCGTAAACTGCAAGTAGATCATATGATGCTTCCGTATCCAATGAGTAATTGGAGGAAGTGGTGGAATCGGCGTGGAGAATTCTTTCGGCAAATTGAAATTCTCCATCCTGATTTAAATCAATCCATATGGCACAGTATTCCTGATCGTTAATGAATGTTCTGAATTGGTAGTTTCCAGTGGCGGTAGGAGTAAAACGACTCAGTAATCCGACCATGAAACCATTGGTACGGGTCAGGCCAATCTGGAGAGACTGGAAATCTTCAACCGACTCAAAGGACAGCCTGCTTGATTTGGACGCACTACCTAGAATGTTGGAGCCTTCTGGTTTGAGGTCTAGCAGGGATTGAGCATCGATGAAATATTCATCGGTTGGTAAAACATCATAGCCCATGGCAAGAAACGCATCATTGACTCGATTTTCGGGTCTGCGTTCCAAGAATGTAGAAATTGAAAAAGAACGACTGCCCTCGGTAAGCAGGGCCAGCGAATCAGATAGTGGTGTGGAAAGGCTTTGGCTTGGTCGCCCGATTAAGTTTCTGCCTGTACCAATGATTCCTTGCATGCGGGTCTCCCCATATTCATCGAGAAGATGATTCCGGAAACTGGTAGAGTCCGAGACCACAAAAGAATTAAGGGTAGGCGTCATGTGCCAAACTCCCCGATACCCGTTACTCCAAACGCTACCATCAATTGAATAGGAGGGAGGTGCTTGTGCCAGGTCAGGGTTACCCCAGTGGGCATAAAATTCAGTCGATGCATTAAGCTCTGGTACTTTTACCCAGGCAATGAGTCGATTTGTTGCCCAGTCAAAAGTTTCAAGTTCATATTCAAACTCATTTCCAACCGGGTCAAAAAACCTCAGATCGTAGCCTTTGTTCGAGGCAAAGTTTCGTAGACTAAAGCCATCAATCGAAGAATTAATTTCCAAAGCCATGGGGAAATCATAAAGTGTGCTTTCCCCAGCAAATTCACTGCAGGTGATTTTTACTTTTTGTAAAAATGCAAGGTCGTTGTAGATCAGTAATTCGATTTGTCCTGAGCTTGATCCCCAATCATTTTCAGCGGTAACTGAGGCTTGGTATTTACCCGATTGAAGAGAGGTGCCACTAATATCGCCAGTGGCACTGTTCATCGTTAGTCCGACGGGAAGGGCAGATACTGTGAAGCTGGAGGAGTTCGGGAAGGTTCGGATTGCATATTCGAAAGGATGATCAACAAATCCGCTAACCTGTTGACCCTTGAACACTACAGGGGGGCCTTCCACACTGCCAAAGGAAAAGAAACTTTCCTGGTCGGGTTGTTGATTTTTAAAGGATGCCACAATGTATGTCTCGGATGGCAGGTTTGTGGACAGCCTGAACTCGTCGATCCATCCTCGCCAATGACCAGTATTGGATGAGGATGAACCCAAGAGCATCGACTGCACTTCGCCGCCAAACGGTGTGCTGACCGCCTTTTTTTCAACCAGCAGGTTTCCATTTTGGTAAATTTTAGAGGTTTCAGTTTCCAAATCTATGAGCAAATTCCAAAAGTTCCAATTTTGTATGCTTTGTGCCGCTGAAAGGGAGAGGCTTGTATCATCAAGGGTGCCACTCCCCGTCATGAAGTGAATGAGGGAGTCTTGTCCCGGCATTTCAACCTTCAGGTGGGTTCCGAGCTCAGAACTCGAATGGAGAAGAGTACCAGAGTCCCCTTCGCTTAATGACCAAAACGAAATACTTGCCTGTCTGCTTTCAAAATCAAAATGAGCGGTAGATGGCAGTTCCAGGGAGTCGTCCATTCCATCCAAACGTACACTTTTCCCGATGACTCCAAATGAATTTAATGAAGAGAAATTTCGGGGAAGTGCATGCAGGCCAGATGACGATTCCTTAAAGAGGTTCCCAGACATTTCATCCATGTGGAACACTCCGCGGTAGTTTTTCCATACCGTGCCATCTGAACAATAGGAAGGTCTTGAGAGGATGTTGGTATTTCCCCAACGGGCAAAGAAAGTCGTATTTTGCTCAAGGACGGGCAAAAGTAACCAGAAAGCAAAACGGTCATTCTCATTCCAATGCACAATTTCGTATGGAATTTCGGTGGCTTGGTCCTCCAAGATGAATCGCAGGTCAGACCCAGATGGGTCGGCGAACTGATCGATATGGAAACCATCGATAGAGGAGTTGAATTCCAGGTAAAGTGGGATGTTGTAAATCTTTTCGGGCAGGTCGTATCCACTCGCCTCAATTCTGAGTTGATATTTCCATGGCGAATAATCTTGTACTACAAATTCGCTTATTATGGAGAAAGTGCCCGCCTGGTTGGTTGCTTCGAGTTGGGGTAAGTAACTCCCCGAAGCAGTAGGAGTTCCAGAAAGTTGTCCTGTCACTGGATCGATTTGCATTCCAGGCGGCAGCTCAGTGGCTGCGAAATGAGAGGCCGGCAGAGAAGTGGGAATGGTTAAGTTTTGCTCTAGGTCAAGGGCAAGAAAGAGAGGGTCGGGGAGGAGAATTTCCGGTCGATTCTCAAAAGCAGGTTGGTACAAAGAATAGGGGTGGGCTAGGGGAAGCGAGACCTGCAATCCCCACTTGTGGGCCAGGAAACCTTCCACTTTCTTGAGATCGTCGTCCGCAAGTGAGTTATCAAAGTAAAGCAACTCAGCCAACTCAAACGCGGCAAATCTGCTGATTCCCTGTTGGTCCATCCCGCCAAGGATTAAATCAGACTGAAAGGAAGGGGCGACCGAACCTAAATCAAGAATATCGTAGGATAAAGTACCGTTAATTCGGTGAAGTCTGCGCGAATCACTTTTACGAAAGGCGAGTATTTTAAAGTCTCCTGCCCATAGAACCGAAGATTGGGTGATGTCATTCGCAGTGATTCCCCGTAGACCAAATTCTAGGCCCTGAGTTCCGGTGGGTTGCAGAACCCAACCAGATAATTCGTCCCATCCCTTGCTGAGAATGGTGCTGCCGGATACAAGCGATTCACCATTAATAAGCAAAAACAAAGTGCCTTCTTCCCCAAAATCCAAATCCTCCGGCCGATCTTCCGCAAAGTCATCGATCCGCAGAAACTGCTGTGCCCCATCGAACTTAAGCGTCGATTTTTGATGGAGGGATGCAAATTCGATCGAGGGCCCGCTGCCATTTTCAGCATGACGATAACCACCTGACTTATCGCGCCACTGATCCACGATACCACCGTAGGGTTCATTACTGAAATTCCCGTCTCCATTAATGTCTGAGGCATCGAGCCAGAGTAACATCGATGAATCAGGTAATGAATCAGGAGTGAGGCCAAAATTCCCATTGGAAAAGGAGCCCAGTTCAGGAGCCCATGACTCTCCCGCGAGATTTTTTGCCATGATTCTATAGTAGTATGTTTTACCAAGTTCCAAACCGCTGAGATCCTTGGAAAAAGAACCGATCCCGATTTTTCCAAGTTCGAACTTGAAGTCCCAATGCTCTGTAGAAGTTGCATCCAAAACGACGGATTCCCCCCCGTCCTCATCTCCCCAGAAGATCGTGACCTCAGGATCGTCTCCGCCAATATTTTGCTCCTCAAACATGTCACCGGCATAGATTTGTCCAATTTCCTCGAGATCAAGTGCCCGGTCATATAATCTGAAATCATCAATCAAGCCATCGAAGAATTCGAAGCTAAGCTGGGGCATTGTGGGAGAGCTTTCGGCAAAGGGGTGGCTGGAAGGTAGTTTTTCAGTAAGTTCCCACTTGTGGGCAAGATATCCCTCCAATTGTTCTCTCTGGAAGTCGGAAAGTGCACTTTGATAAACAATGAATTCTCCCACATTTAGATTGAGTCGCCCGCCTCCGTCGCTAAATCCGCCAATCGTAAAATTAAGATTCGGCTTTGTTTGAATAGTTCCAGTTGGTGAATTTCGAACTCGGCTTAATTCACCTCCGTTGATGCGGGTAATTAGTCTTCCCGATGAGTAACTAAGGGTGAAAAGCCCGGGGCCTCCTTCTGGTTCATCTCCCTGCAAGGATTTATTAAGTTGGTTTTCATAATAATTTGAAGGCGTATCAGTAATGAATACAGGTCCCCAAAGGTTATAACCTCCATCTTGACGGTGAGCAATGACCCCCCAGGCTAGGTCACGATCATTACTCATCCACCCTGAATAATTAATCTTGCCGAATAGAGCAGCAAAATGACCTCTGCTCGGTTGATAAAAAGCACCGACAACTGTAAGGGCAGACCATCCGTCAAATTGGTCCGCACTATTCTCAATGGTTAGGCTAGCACCTTCGAGAACGACCGCAGGTTTTGAATTAAATCCGCTATTACTCCATTTAGGAGTGCCTGCTAGCTTTTTTGCATGGTGAGCGTTACCACTTTTATCTGCCCAAAAGGATATGGGGTTTCCGTCTTCTGGCAGTCCAATTTCTCCGAGTGAGTTTCCTTGATCGATAGAGTAAATATCTTCTGCATCCAACCAAAGTTTGATTTCTTCAAGGTGTCCGGGCTCAAAAGTATCCATCCAAAAACGGTTACCTCCAAGAATATGATGAGATCTTTTAATTTTTACGGGACTTATACCTTCCAATGAATTACGAAACTCGCCGTTTGTGTAAAAACGCGTTTCACCATCGTTTTTGATAGTAATAGCAAGGTGTACCCATTGATTAAGTTCAAAAACAGAGTCCATCTGTAGGCTGGCTTGATTGAGCCCATTGGAAAGGGTAAGGTTTGCATCGTTCCCTCCCCCGGATGTGGAAAGTATAAATGAATTAAATTCTCCATCTTCTGCATAGGTGCCAAAATCAAGTACCCTTAAGTTGTCCTTAAGTTTTCTGACCTTAAACCAACCGGATAAAGTTACATCTTCTCCGAGGGCAAGTGGGTCGGTCGGAGAAGGGTGGTCTCCGAGACCACCGTTATATATGGTCGCGGCATCTTGATCGGTAAGAGTTTTACCATAGATCCTGAAGTCGTCGAGGTAGCGGGCAAACCGTTGCTTGCCTCCCTGATAATTCCCGATGGCGTAGATGTTGTTCCCCTCGGAGGCGTTGAGTTGACCAACTGAATTACCATCAATGTAGAACTTAGTAAAGGAGCCATCAAAGGTAGCAACAATTTGTTGCCATGTATTGGCGGAGCTAATTGGACTTAAGTTGAAACCGGAACCAACCCAACCAGTATGAGTCCCAAGTTCATTACTATTGTCTTTAAGAATTACATGATGGTTTGCTCCGGACCCCCTCGTCAATGTGCGCCATCCCTGGGTGTTTTCGCTGTAGTCATAAAGTCCTTTGAACCAGACCGATAAAGAGTAGGGGTGTGAGTTGTCGTTCGGTCCTAGTTCGACGGGTGTATCAATTCGGGCATAGGCATTTTGCGAACTTTCTGGGATATGAAGTGAGGAGAAACCAAACTTTTTCTCCGTAGTGGAAAAGATGGCTCCATTCATGAGGGTGGCATCGGAACCTTCTCTGCCAAGATTCTTGGCAATCTCCCCGCTTTCTTCGTCAAAAGTAAACCAGGCAAGAAGGTCGCTTTGGGAAGTAATACCACTGGACGAAGTTCCCCCAAGCTCAATGTATGAAGCCGCCTTCCCATCCAGAGAAACAGCGGTTCCATAATCTGCTTGATGAGAAGATTGCCAGCTTACACCTCCACGTACCCAGGCATCCTCCGATTGCCCCATTGAATCCTTGCTTTGTGTGCCTATTCCCTCATCAAAACGCCAGTGTGCAGTTAAATTTTTACTAACCCCCGGTAGTGATTTTTCCACTCTCGAACTTACTCCCCCATTGGAGGTTAAAAAACCATTTAGAGTGACCGAATCCACCTCTTGGTTAGTCTGGCTCAGCAGTCTTAGTTCGGCTAAGCCAATGGTGTGAATCTCCGCGGTGCTTTCAGACCAAACCGAGTAGTTGGTGGAAGTCGCACGAATACGTGCATAAATTTTTCGTCCGGGTTCAAGTTGGGAAATCCCCATACTGCCAGGGCCAAGTGGAGTGGGTGAGCTTAAGTTTTGCCTGAAATCCCAGAGTCCGTCCCGTTCTCCCTGATCGGTCTCTCCCCAGAAGAGGGTGAGCAGAGGAGGGGCGGTGGAGTCGTAAGAAACCAGCTCATAATTGATGGTCGCTGAAGTGGGACCCACTTCGGTGAACTCGTTGATGCGTACAACCGGTGGAACCTCGTGACTTAGAGTAGTGAAAGAATAAACTGTGCTGTCCGTTTCAGTGGAAACAGAGTTGGAGACTTGTACTTGGTAGGAGTAGGTCTTGTTACTTTCGAGACCAGAAAGGAGAAAGGAGGATTCCTTGTTTTCACTTACAATAATGCTTCCCGAAATCGCACCAAGGTCTTCAGCATCCTGCCCATATCGAAAAGTTACATTAGCATCTTCACCGCCCGTACTCAAAACATTGAAATTAAGCACAGCTGAGGTGGACCCTACATAACTGGCAGGCAAGTTTCGAATGGAGGGGGATTGAGGAGGGATGGTAATCTCGAGGGAGGCATTTGCCTCCCCAAACCGATTGCTCGCGGTAAGTAATGGAGAGAAGTTACCTGCCTGGAAGGGCGTTCCTCTAATGGATTGACCGTTGAATGTAAGACCTTGGGGTAAACCAAAGATCTCATATGTTTGCCCGCTTGGGAGATCAAGGGTGAGGGGAACAATTTCTTCCGCATAGGTGAAAGTTTGGCTGGCGATAGAAGGAACGCTTGGACTGACAATACGACTGAATACTCCCTGCCCGCCATCGGATGAAGATGAGAGATCTAAGTTATGCCCTCCCGAGACACTTGTATTTCCCTCCACCAATGAGCCCGGGGTAATGAACGCAATCCTTCCACCTCCACCAGGGCCACCGCTTCCGTTGCTGTCGCCTCCCAAAGCCTCTATTCTGCCATAGTTGAATATATGACTGGCTTCGATCCGGATGGCACCTCCCGCACCGCCACCTGCGGAAAATGTATTGAACGAGTTCCCATCTCCGCCGTTTGCCGAAAGAGTCGCGTTGCCTTCCAGGGTAAAAGAATCTGTGACGAGGAAAGAGAGTGCACCTCCGCCACCTCCCGCGTTGGATGATTTACCACCCGACCTTCCGCCGCCTGAACCACCGACTAAATGGGTGATGTTATCATCGCCATACCTCAATCCCCTCACTCCATTGGAGCCACCAATCGAACCCAGGCCGCCATGGCTTCCTCCCGCACTGCTAAGGTTGGAACTGTCAAATCCTTTGCCGCCCCCAGGTCCCATTCCGCTCAGCGGTATTTGGGATAAATTACCCAAATCCGCATGGCTGAGGGTTCGACCGGAAAACCAACCTCCAGGGCCGGGTGTCCCGGAATAAGTTCCTCCAACGCCAGTACCACCATCGAGCTGGAAGCTGGTGGATATGGAAGCATTGCCATCGACAATAAGTTTGAGGGAATTGTTTCCTTTTACGACAACTGAGACATCTTTCCCGATTTCAAAATTAGAAAAACGAAATTCGCACACTCCATAACCGTAGGGGGTACCTTCCACCTGAAAAGTAGAGTATTGCACATTTCCTTTTCCCTGCATTCCCGAGCTGTGTTTCCACGAGCCTGAGGTGTCGAATTCCAATGTGCCCGTAGAAAGGGAAAGTGTGCTTGGTTCAGAAAGGGTGAGCTTCCCAAGATAAAGGGTGCCAGGCATTCCAGGCATTGCATCTGCAATGCCGTTACCGCCTTCCAATCGGGTCGTGCCTGCAATAATTTCACCATCCGATAACAGGGCAACCCTACCACCGGCTCCCGCTCCGCCAGGATGACGGAGGTATCGAGCACCTGGTTCGCGGGGGTCGGCACCGGAAGCATGCCCACCTTCTACATTAATGACTCCGTGGTTGGTAATCTTTGAGCCAACCAGGCGAACCGCACCACCCGAGCCGGCTCCCCCAGAGAAATTGGCACCCACTTCCGGATGAACAAAGATTGAACCTCCCCGCATAGTAAGCGAAGTGCCCTGGCTAATATAAAGTTCTCCTTGGGCAATTATTTCGAGCGCTCCACCGCCCGCACCTGCTTCACCCAAAGTACCCATCCCGCCACCGGATCCGCCTAGCAGGTAATCCAGGGCAGGAGAGCCATAAATGCTTCCGGCAGATCCCGACGCCCCCGCCCCGCCTTCCCCACCATAGGAGCCTCCACCGCCAGAGTGGCCCCCAACTTGAAGTTTGCCGATGGAGTATCCTTTGCCAGGGCCCTGACCACCTCCAAATCCCCCAAGGTGACCACGGGGAAGACGATATCCACTTGAGCCCGTATCCGCATAATATGCGTCATATCCGTCCGATAAAGTTCCTCCGGGAACGTGGGGGGAGATGGGAGAAAGTTCACCGATTAAACTTTTACCAACAATAATGTTACCTTCTGCCTGAATGGATAAAGCATGGGTGCCTTCTAAAATAATTTCTTCCAGGTTGGGTCCCAGAGACAGATTGGAATCAAAAGAGAAGGTTGCTTTGGTGAGAGTCCAGGAACTGCCGTCCGGTGCGAAATAAAGGCGTTGGGAAAGAGTGGGCTCAAGCATTAACTGTTCTCCCTGACCGTCTCCACGGTCCCAAAACCAGCCGGCTCCCAAACCGCTTTCGTCATAACCGGTATTGATGCGTAAAATTCCCTGATCGTACGGGGATGTACTGAAGGAACCCGAGTCGGACCACGATTCCAGCCCATTGTCGCCCCTGAAGCGATAATAGTAAGTTTGCCCACTATCCAAATCGTTTAATTTCACAGGAAAAGCCCCCTCGTGTAGGGAGCCTAATAACAAGCTATGATCCCAGGCACCACTGTCTTGATTGCGGTCGATTGATCCATAGAAGACAGTGACCGCACAGAATGAACCACCGCTGAAGGTTAACTCCCCTTGTAGATGGGCACTTCTTCCAAGAACCTCAATAATGCGGCCAGAGGAAAGAATGGGTGCTTCGACTTCATCCCTAGTATGAATAAAAAGAGTTCCTGTCGCAGATCCTTTTCCATTTTGAGCCGTTATTTGCAGGCTTTTAGTACCAACGGTGTCGGCGACGCCAGTAAAAATTCCGGTTGCCTGATTGAAGCTTAGCCCGCTCGGAGGGGCATCGTTTAATTCATAGAAGGTCGCGGTGGGCTTGCTGGTAATCGCAAATGAAACTTGAGTGTTGGTAAGGATGGTGAAGTTGAGGTCACCGATTAATGAGGGTACCTCCTGGTAGATTAAATCTTGTCCGAGGAAGTCATTATCCGGTCTCTGTGTCTCAAAAGAGAGGCGTGCCCAGGCATGACTCCTAGCAATGGTGGAAATTCGTGTTTCATCGATGAGACCATCCAAGGGGGAGTCTCGATTGGCAAACGCTCCTATAATCAAATCGGTTCCAGAATGGGTGCTGACAGTCCCGTCGGTCGAAAAGGAGGGAGCATCCACCAAGGTTCCGTTAAGGAAAATTTGAGTGCTACTTAAGCTCTTTCCTTCACCAGGGTAGCTGACCAGTAAGTGTGCCCATCCGGATGTGCCCAGTCTTCCGGTAGCCTGACGTTTTCCCTCATTGTTGTCCGTGACGATGTAAGGTCCTTGGTTATTCCACCCAAAATTCCAAAGGTTGCCTGCGGACCCCCATCCCATGATGGCGGAACTGTTCTGCTCTGATTTAATCCATGCTTCAATTGAACGAGCTTGATCGCCAGTAAGTGAATTGTAGTTGTCGATCTCAAGAAAGTCGTTCTCTCCATCTAATCTCATGGCATAGCCACTGACCCCAGTCTGATTGGTTTCCGGAGAACCCATGGCAACGGCAGAGCGGGAACCGGGAGATGAATCCGAGTAGTCGGAGAAATGCCAAACCCCATCATAGGCAGTCCAAACTGAACCGTTTGTACGGTAGTTGGGTAGGCTGACATTTCCATCATTCCCCCAGTAGCAAAATAATCGAAGATCGGGTGAAACTTGGTTCACTCTAACCCATAATGTTGACTCCCCGCTTTGTTCGTCCCAATGATCCAGTTCAAAGGGAAGAGTATGCCCATCCTGATCGTAGATTCTAAGATCTCCCGCACTTGTCTGATCCGCAAAGGTAGCGAGAGAAAAGTCGGGATGCTGCGAATTACCCAGCCTTACCAGAAGAGGGAAGCTCTCTAGGCCTTCGCTGAACCATTTCAGCCTCAAGTGATCTTCCAAATCCAACACTTCGGTTTTCTTGAGGGCACGATTGTAGATCAAGACCTCGGCAACTTCCGACTCCGAAAAGGACTGGTTGGCCTGGCTTCCTCCCAGAGACAGATACCTGGGACGGTTATCTGAAGATGGTGTAACTGTGTCTTCAAAAATGAGATAACCGTCTCGCCAAAGGCTTACCCGATTTGATGAATCCAAGGTTCCAGTAAAAAGGTGCCATTGCGAGTCTGCACTTGGTCCATTCCCCAATAAGTCTCCATCCATGTTCCAAAAAGCAGATTTGTTTTCCCCGAGACCGAATGTCCAATTTGAACCCACAGAAGAGATCACGGCTTGATTCTTCTCTCCATGGTGACGGATAAGTGCGACTATAGAGTATTGAGGTAAAATTAAGCTATAGTCGGTACTGGAGTAGAGTTGGGAATATCCATCAAACCTAACTACTTTTTGATCGCCCAATTTGTCATTCCTCACCACCAAGGGTAGTCCACGAACTTGGTCAAGGTCTCGGTCTTGTCCAGATGAGTCCGGCCAGGCAACGAGCGAGCTGCCGTTTACATCTTGCAGTGAGGACGCATCCAATCTTAGAGCCAATCCAGGCAGGGAAAAAGGGGTATCAGGGGAGAGGATGCCTTGGGGGGATAATTCCAGATGAGCGGCAAATTGGGTGGGGTCGAAAACTTCAATGCGGTGAACTTGCGAAGTGGACCGGGCAGGATTCGAGGCAGTCAGGGTTATATTGGCTGATTTGCCATCGTTTGGGGTACCTTTCAGTAAGAAAGTTGTCGGGTCAAACTCCATCCAGTCTGGTATTCCTGACGCACTCACGGAAAGGGATCCCAGGCATTCGATTTTAAATTCCGAATATTTCCCACGCGTCCAATGCGATTTATCTGGAGTTACGATCTCCGGGGTTGGCGGAATGTAGGAAATTTCGAGTGGAGACGGACTGGAAAAGGTTTCGAGAAAGGACTTGGTAGAGAAGGAGGAGCCGTCAATCGACAAGGTGAATTGGTTATTGGAGGCATTATTTTCAGGAATAATTTGAATTTCATATTTTCCGGCTGAGATTGACGCGACCGAAACAACGGCGGTGCCATGGTCAGCCGTTACTGAGATGTCGGAGGCAACAAGAGGCTCACTTAACTCCACCGGAAAACCATCCCGGTTGAAATCAATAGCTACCTGGATAGGAAGGGCGAACTTCTGGGATGTGGAAAGAGAGATGGTGTGATTATGGAAGTCTCCTTGACCTAAGCCATAAATGGCAGAAATTTCCTGTGGAGAAAGGGCGCGTTGGTAAATGCGGAATTCATCCAGTTCTCCAAGTGAATCATTGATTTCATCAGGAGGGCCAAGACGGAACGCTCCGCCGAGTGGGAAATTGGCATTTCCAGAAAAGCTAGATTCTAGGTCGAGATTACCATGGATGAACAGCCTGACTCTACGATTGGGAAGATCATAGGTCAGGGCGAGGTGAGACCAAGTGTGAAGTGGGAGGTATCTGCGTGAGTGTACCTGATTTCCAGAAGTTCCTGGCAAATAGGACTGTTGTAGTCCGTTCAGTTCAAAAACGGCACGTCTTTGGTCGAGACTCCAAAAGAGGGAGTGAGATGGATCGTCGGATTGAAAGATCAGGAAATCTTCACTTTTGGGGAAAATCCAAACCGAAAGAGTGATTTCTGCACAATCTTCTATCCCCTCATGGGTAACGGCTCTTCCGTCGATTGAGTCTATGGATATACAAGAGGCGAAGAGCCCGCTGGAATTCCAGTCCGGGTTCATGCTATTTCCCGGATTGAGATTGCCCGATGAATCCGTGAGGTTGCTGTCGAGGGCCCACCAGGCAAGGAGGTCCGCTTCAGCCACACGGTGGGGGCGGAAGTCAATCGCCTGAGAAATAAGGGGGTTGGTGAAGCCCAAAGAATTTTCGAGGGTGCCCTCCTCAATTTTTATTTCCAGGTTTTCCTGATTGAAAGACAGGGGAGCCACAGCAACCACAAAGGTCTGGTTATCTTCAGTTTTTGAGTCAATCAATCGCAAGCCGTCGAATTGCAGATGACTGTCCGGGTCAAACTGACCGACAACTTGATTAAAGGTGATGGTCGCATTGATTTCCTCTTCACGGGTAGGGGAGGTCACTGAAACGAATCCCTTAAGCCCAATATCTCCCATCCCTTGACCATAAAGAAGATCAATCTCATTAAGCGAAAGGGGGCGGTTCCATACCCTGAGGTCATCAAGTAAACCTTCGAAGTGATGGCTACCATCCCTGTCGGCACCAAGGCTTATACGATTAGTTGAGCGATCGAAGCCAAGAGAGTTTACTGTTGCTGGGCTGCCATTCAGATAAACCTTAGTCCGTTGAATGTTAGGTTCAAAAACCCCACACAGATGCATCCACTTGCCAGCTGATAGTTGCTGCGGAGTGGTGAGTTCGGAAACGCCAGTTCGAACAAAGGGAAAACCGGACCGAAAACCTAAAGACCAATCCAATCCTCCATTATCGGTGCTTAGCAGAAGAGTAGGGCTGTTGTCTGGTTGACTGATCAAGTCAGGCTTGATCCAAATCGATGCACTGAGACCGCTGGATGCGGTTGACTGATCTATACGGAAAGGCAGATCAATTCTTTCTCCCGAAAGTTTGAGGGCATGATCGATCATTCCGGTTTCATGAGATTGCGGAGGGAAGAGTTCGATCTCCCCTATTGATAAATATTCCAGATCTGAAACGCTCTCCAAAAATTGTAGTTTGTAGAATTGATAATTGGCAACTTGGTCTAACCCGAAAAGTCGTCCTTCCCATTCCTGCCAATCTGTCTGGTTTTCAACCGAATGCAGAAGGGACCAGTTTGCTTGATCGTTGGAGCCATAAAATTTCCAACGCAACGGGGACTTCGTGTCTTCATCTGCATTTTGGGAATAGACTGCGTAACTCCCAATCTCTGTAGTTTGACCAAAGGCATATTGGATGGTGATCTCACTACCGCCATCCCAACGGGCAAGCCATTTGTCATTGGCAGAGAGTAAGTTATTATCAAAAGCGTTGGACTTGGGGTAACTTGTGGAGCTCGACTCCGAAGTGCTTATATTGGCGTCTCCGGGTAGGGTGGCATCGATTCCCCAGAATTTTCCGTTTCGGAGATTTCCTGACTGATCAAGGACATTGGACCCACTGTCCCTGTCAAAGGGATACCAGGCGGCCATTCCTGCCTCCACCGCCGTAATATTGCGATGAAGAAATTCAAACGCCCCGGCTTGGCTGGAATTCCCATCTTTGCTAACTGCACCGAAGGGGAGAGAAACGCGGACAGTGGAGGGGGTAGTTGTGCCATTTAAATCGTAAGTGAAGCTTGCGGAATCAAAATTGGAAATTTCCCCGCCCGATACATTGAAATCTGATTGTTGAAAGGAAGAAGCATTGATCTCGGCAAGGGAAATGGAAGAAGTCCCTTCCAAGAATTCGAGGGTCTGGGGAGATGGATTTTTGAAAAAAGGTGAAATGCCACTTACCAGAGGTCTGAGCCCTGTATCACCGCTTCCATTACCATACAGTAACATGATTTCTGACGAGGTTAGGAATCGCTGGTATACTCTTAGTTCGTCCAATTCTACTTTTGCTCCAAGAGCCAGGGATGGGGAAGAGCCCCAGAGTAAGTCACCGTCGTGTTCCCGACTAATCGTTCCTTCGGCCTCAACCTCAGCAATGGTTGTTCCATTGATGTGGAGCGAAAGAACAGAATCGTTTCTGGAGAGGGCATAATGAGTCCATTTTCCCGGACAAGCCGGTCCCTTCACCTCAACCCAGTCCCCGTTCAGGTAGATTTTTCCGCGGATGCTCAAATCATCGAGGTATTCAAGTTGAAGCTGACCGTTGGCACAGAGAACACCTTCCTCGTCGTCGAGAATTTTTGCCCACATTGAAACGGTAAAATGTTGTGGGAAAGAGAAACGATCAGCACTGAGGGAGAGGCGGTCACCCGGAGCAAGTCTCAAGGACTTCGAAAATTTGCCAGAAACTCGGCTTCCTCCAATCAGGGTGGCATCCAACTGGCTGGGGGAAAGGTCCCAAACAAGATCGCTCTGATTGCCCTCAAAGCCGTACCAAAGTACGAGGTCATTCTCTGCAGTTACTGGTGGGGAAGGAGCGAAGCGATCGCTGAATGCGACCGTGGGGATGGTGCCGTCCAAACTGGTTGAGGCTCCCCCTTCGATAAAAAAGGAGATAGGGAGTCCCTGTCGAGTTGGAGATATGCTAAAGTGATACTCATTGGCAGACTGAGAAAATGAGTTCAAGGTTGCACCAGTAATGAAGAGGTCAGATGAATTGAAGTCATCAACCGGAACCTCGTACCCCACCTGGAGAAAACGAATTATACCTGCGACCTCTTCCGTCGACACTGGCTGGTTGATTTCAATGGAAGGAACAATGCCCAAATCTCCCGAACCGTTATTCCATAGCTTTTCGACATCTTCACTGGTCAAAGCAAATCCGTACACACGTACCTCATCGATCAAGCCTTTGAAATCTCCGTTGGGATCATTATTCCAAGAACCAATTCGGACAGTATTTCCGCCGAGGGCCAGAGAAGAATGAGAGGTTTCCGAAGTTGAGACTAATTTACCATCGATGTAAATACTTCTGGTTGGCCCGTTCATTACCCCCACCACAAGTTGCCATTTTTCGCTATTTCCAATATTGGGTGGGCCGCTCGATATATTGGCTGTAATTGCCGGTGGTCCGACAACGAACGAGAAAGTCTTGTCCCCATTGGTCAGTGCGCTTACATCGTACCATAGCCTTAAGTGTGAGGCTGAACTGCCGTCTGATGAGAAAATGGTCCCATCATCGGAATCGTCGTTGTCTCCAGTGGAGTCCAGTTTAATCCATGCCATGAAGGAAAGGTTCCCTGACTCGATTTCTCCACGGAAAGAGGGCATCTGGGCAAAGTCCCCACTGCCTTCCAGTAGGAGTGCCTGAGCAAACCTTCCTGCCTCCAGGCGAGCATCTCCGATGAGAAAAGCATCATTTTCATGAGAGGCGTAATCCAGGCTCTTTAAGTTTCCAAACTCGTCCGTCAAAGCCTCGTCAAAGGCCCACCTGCTTATGAGCTGATCGTTGCGGTGAACAGGTAAGTGGTTAAGGATCCTCTTTTGGACGGGCTCAAATTGTTGTTTTTCTCCATAGTAGGCAAATTCACCAAAATCATAAGGGGGGCGGGTATCCCTGTAAGAATGTGAGGCGTCCAGTTGACTAACCAGTCCCCATTTGTGAGCCAAATGTCCTTCAATAAATACCACCTCTTCATCGGAAAGCTCAGCATCGAAGATAATGAGCTCGGCCAAGTCACCTTTCCATGAATATCCTTGAGCGTAGCTAAAACTATCTACGCTGAGGTTGTCAGTTGCCTTGAGGGAAATAATGGAAAGTTCAGTGGGCTTTGCAGTTAGATTTCCATCGATCGCCGTACCATTTAATCGGGTGATTCCGTTCAGGATGTGGGGGCTGGAATTTTCACCCCAAATATTTCCTCTCGAGTCATTTGCCCAGGAAGAGGAGGGTTCCCAGGGGGGGGCGTTTGCGAATGTATGGCCAGCAGCAAGGCTAATGCCCCATTTGTGGGCAAGGTAGCCTTCGATTTTCTCTCTTTCTGTGATGCTCATGGTGCCTTTTATGGCAATAATTTCGCCCAGAGTTAAATCATAGTAATAACCTGCACCCGACCGGTAACCTGGAAAGAAAAACTCGCCGCCAATTGTAGGTGCTGTGACGTTTGAGGTAGTTTTTATACCCGCACTAATACCATTTTTCCAAACCTGTCTTGTGGTGGTTGATACGCTGTGCTTGAAAATAAGTATATTTGGGGATGTGCCTGCATCAAAATATATGTTGTCAATATTGTTGCCTGGGTATTGCCACCAGATTCCAGTGTTTCCCCAACCATAAAAATGTTTGCCGAAGCCAAGGTTGAAGGTGTCAAAGTCGGCAACCTGTCCATTCCCTTCGAAGCGCATAACAAAGGCTAAAATCAATTCATTATAAGTTCCGCTCGCAGCACCGTTCTCTCCTGCTGGACTCCAGGAAGTGCTGTTATTTTTGCGGGCGTAAATGCCCTCTTTAATTCCATTAGCGACGCCGTTAAACTCAAGGGCATTAAGCCCATTGATCGACCCACCGGTACTGGGCTTGTTGGTGTCCCCGTGCATTTTTACACTCATATCCATTTTGTTGGTCCAGGTATTTACCTCGTTTCCGGTACTGGTGGATATGGTGGTCAAATCGGAAGAATCCAGCCAAAGAGTAGTTTCTTCCAGTTCGGCCAGGAAATCAACGGCCGGATTCGCCGAACTCCCAAGGAGGGGGCGAGCACCACTACCAGAGACAGTGGGATCTTCGGAGACAACCCAGAAGATGGTTCGGGCGTTATCGATTGGCTCAAAGGAGTGGTTATCCCACAAAGTGTCACTGTATCTCATAACAGGTAATCCATTTTGAGTATTTGAGACAAGGGTTGGGGGACCGGTGGTGGAGATAGTTCTTCGGTGCGAACTTTTATCCCCAAAATTATTCGCAGTCGATTCTTCCTCATGGAATGAGTCAGCCGGTGTCCAGACAGTACCATTATATTTAATAGGTCGAGTGTCTTTCCAAGGACTACTACTGGCTAGATTCGTAGTTAATTCCCATTTGTGTGCCAAGTAGCCTTCTAGAATGGATCTAACATCATCAGGAATCGCTTCTTCTAACATCATCATTTCCGCGACTTGATAGTTTCCTCCGATGTAGAGAGGGGTGCCACTTGAAGGAATTTTATCAAAGGCGTTGTTCATGTTATGGTTACCCACCAATGCACCGTTAATATAGTATTTTGTATTAAGTATAGAACCGTCGTACTTTATAGAGAATATCTTTGGGTCGGACCGTGCATCGGTTGCTAAACTACCGTTCATTTTATTATAGGTTGAGCCATCTTTTGCTACCCACAAAGCCGTTCCTTGGTTCTGTCCTGTGTTGAATTTGCCAACATAAAAACTTGGAGTGTTATTCCACCATCCTGTCGTTCCTTTATAAATTAATTTATCGCCGATACTGGTATTGGTCCATTTGAACGCAGTGATCAATGTGAAGGCTTCCATTTCATCAAATTCGGCTGTACTGTTTGTGATTTCAAAACTTCCTCCCCGCGGTTCTATGCAGGGCAGAAGATCATTGAAATTGGATGAGAGGTAGACGGGGTTCCCTGAAGATTGAACCGCGTGGTGCCCGCTTCCACTTTTATCCATCCAAAAGGTAACATGCTGGTTATCAGTGGGAGGGGGGGCATCCGCATCTTCAGAAAAGCTAGATGGATCAAAAGCGTCCAGCCAGAGCATCAGATTAGCTCTGTCTGAGGATAGACCCAGGTGGTCACTTGCATCCAACCAAAGGCTCACATTATCGAAGCGAACCGGTTTTCCCGGAATGCTAAGATTGTGCAACACCCTGGAGTCATCCAAAGATAGAGTAAGAAGGTAAGTGGAGAGATCTTCCGTTTGGTTGAGTTCGACAATTTCTCCAAAATCCAACCCTAGTGCGTGTTCATCTTGCAAGATATTTTCGATATGCACTTCCTCGCCATCCTTACCAAATGTAAGTTTCATTAACTTCTTGGAAGTCGTTTCGCTGGAATTGTCTTCAATTTTTGCGGTGAGTAAGCCATCCCCAAAGCCATTTCCATAAATTGCAGCGGTTTCGAGGGATGTGAGGGGGATATCGTATATCCGCAGATCGTCCAAATATTCTGCGAATAATTCCTGATCGCTCGAATTTCCCACATAATACACATCACTCTGATCTTTAACATCGGACTGGGCGATGAGGTTGCCGTTGAGGAAGTACTTCACATTTTTTTCGTCCCGGACAACGGTCAGCAAAAACCAGTCCTGTATCGCAAATGGGTCGAGGACATAATTACCTGTCTTAAAGCGCAGACCTTCCTCCGCCTCGTCCCCATCGAGAAAACCGATTTTCAGATCCTCTGCCTGTAGGACTAGGTAACGGTCAAAATCATAGCCTGACTGTTTGTCCTGTCCGCGGAAAAGAGTGGAGATGCCAGAAGGTTGGGGAGGGATCAAGTTCTTGCACCATACCGAAAGAGACCATCCTTCCGGATTTAACTCTACCCCATTCGGATCGATCTTTAGGCGGCTACTGTTTTTATTTTTATCAAAGGCGATTCCCTGACCGAATCTTCCTGCCTCGATAATTTTTGCGTGGTAAAGAATTGCCTGCTTATCAGTTCCAAAGTCCGCCTTGGCCTTGTCTGAGTGAAGAGGGTCACGATCAAAACTCCACCACGCCGCCAAATCTTGTGCCCGGGTGACATTACGGTACATCTTCAGAACAGATGCTTGGACCGAGAGGCTTTCTTCGCCATAGGAATCCGTAACGATAGCGGAGGGCAGAAAAATCTCAACATGCTCATTTTCCTTATCCGCGGAAAAAATAAAACTCCAAGTAAAGTTATCATCGGTAGTGAGCGTGCCTGGTTCAATTCTTCCATTGATCAAGCTGAAGTTGCTCTCGCTAAGGTAGGGGACTTCGATGGGCTGATCTTGGAGAACAAATCCCAGTTTCGCGGACGCAAAATCTCCCTCAATTACGGGATCAACAATAAGATTTGGTCTGATTCGGAAATCTCCACCACCTGATCCGTAGATTGCCTCCACTTCGCTTTGACCAAGAGCGGTTGCGTAGACGCGAACATCATCGATCAAGCCAACAAAATCTTTGTAATCGCTAGAGCGAATGTTCATACCGCCAAAGCTCAGCGGGTACTTGCTAAGTGTATTGATCCCTTTTGCAGTGTAGGAGTCGGTAAGTCCGCCGTTCACAAAGATGCGAACCGATTGTCCGTCATAAACATGAACAAGATGAGACCAGTTACCTAAAAATCCTTTGTCATAGGCGAAGGTTTTCTCCGCATTGTAAAGAAAAGAGTCCATGCGATCCCAGTTTGTACCATTCCATGGGCCGCGTAATCCCCAGGCACTTTTCGTGCTGAAATCGCCCATTCCATAAACCACACTTTTCTCTAAATTGCCGTGCATGGCCCTCATCCAAAGAGATATCGTTCTCGGTTGGCTTCCATAAATTTCCAACTCGTCCGCAGAGCCACTGGTTTCTGCACGGGAAAAACCGGGAAACTTAAGAGCCGAGCCAAAGATGCCTTGATCGAAAGAAATATCATAGGATTTGGTAACTCTCTGCCTTACCCGTATGCTGAGCTTGGTTCCACTTAGGCTACTCGGGAATGGAGATTTGTTTCTTAAAGTTCCTGTTTGTGCATCCAGCGAGAATAAATTGTTATGGGTAGCACCAGCACCGCTTACCAAAATGTAGCTGGCCGGGGTGCCCGACCAGTCAGTGAGGGATAAATCCGTGGCGATGTCCCCGATCCAGTTTCCGTCGGCGAGGGCGGTGTACTTTTCAGAAAGTGCATTACTGTATTCGAAAGAGATGATTGAACTGGATGAGCTTGAGGCGGTGAATGCACGATTGCCTGTAGAGGAGAAAATGATTTGTTCCACTCCACTCAATGAATTGTCCTGAAGACTATCACTGTAAGTTACATCACCAGTCCGCGGGTCCCGATCAAACCAACTTATCGAGTTCTCCGATGCACTGGTAAGAAAGATAGACCCACCATCTTGGGAGATTTCAATAGAGGTGGGTTGATTGAGACCATCTACGCCAACCTGAGCTTGTGTGAGGCTCCCAAGGAACTTAGGTGCTGAATTTGGTCTGTTCTCAAGAAATGGATGCTCGTAAGGCAATTGCTCCTGTAAGTACCATTTGTGGGCAAGGTAGCCTTCAATTTTTTCGATGGTCTCACCATTTGCATTGCTCATCACAATTACTTCTTGAAGAGAACCAGTCATATGACCTGACGGATTGGAAAAACCATTAGCCTGAAAATATCCGCCAATTGCGGAACGATTGCTGTAGGCTGAGTAGGAAAGGGAATTGAATTCAATGTCGGTGGAGCCCACCTCACTTCCATTCATTCTCATGATTAAGGAATTACCTTCTCGAAAAAAGGCACCGATGAAGGGGGAGTCGAGGGTGTATGCCTGGTTGTATTCGAGTTCGTAATTGAGGGGGGCGGAAAAGTTGAGGAAGTAATCCTGAGGGTTTGCGAAAAATCGCCAGCCGTGGGCTTGTTCAGGATATCCTGCCCAGCTGATTAGTGTCGATTCTTGCTGCTTCAACGATCCGAGGATAACAACTGCAGGCGTGGAAAGATTTTTGAGCGGGTCGTTGCTAAGATGCATGATCTGACCACCATCAAAGACAACCTCTTCTGCAGCTAATACGGGCTCTTTTGCGGAAACTGAAACCGCATGATTCGAGTTACCACTTTTATCGGACCACTGTTCGAGTTTGTCTATGGAGGATTGGAGGGTGTTTGGATCTTTGGCATCCAGCCATAAAACCAAGTCGTTGGAAAAGGCGGCAGGGTCTAAATATCGTTGAAACCATGTGAGGGTGTTGCCGGTTTCAGAGATCACATAGATGTGTCTGCCATCAGGCGAAAGAGCCAGATGGCTCGGGTTGCTAAGCCCGCTGACTCCATTGACGCCCTGCATGACTTTGCCCCCAAAGCTAAGTTCCCCAGAGCCTGTATCCCGGTCAAAATAGGAAAGGGAATGATCTGTTTTGCCTACTACAAAAAGTTGAGTGCCATCCCCGGAGATGGCAAGGTCACTTGCCGCACCCAGTCCGCTAACACCAGGATCCCCATTACCCATTGCATCCTGTAATGCCCATCTACTCGTCGATTTTGGTTTTTGTTCTTTGTATGAGTGAGAGTCAGGTAACGAATTGGGCATGCCCCACTTGTGGGCGAGGTAGCCCTCTAGCTTTTCACGGTTAGTATCTTCCATGGGTCCGCTGACGACGATGATCTCGCCAGTGGTCCAATCAATTCCGTAGCCTCTGGCATCCATCCCGCCACCTGCGTTATTGTCAGGCCACTTAAATACACCCATATTTCCGAGTTGGTTATCATTGGTGCGCGGACCATCGTACACCTTGCTTCCATTTTTGTAGGCAAGTTGCTTCCCCAGGCTCTTGGAATGAACCATGGTAAGGATGAAAGTATCTCCGTTATTGCCTACATGAAAGGTAGGTCTGCCACTTTCGTGCTTCCAGTAGCAGAGGCCATTTTGCCATGGCAGGTGATCGCCCCACCCGAATCCGAAAGGAAAATAACTTCTCCGTTTAGTATCCAAGCGAGCGGCAAGAAATATGGCAACTTCCTGAACCTTTCCGGATATTACTCCATCAGCAGTGGCGGGTGTCCAATTTGTGGAGCCGTTCTTTTTGGCTAACATGTATTCGATCTGGTTTGTTGACCTTTTGTCAAAATCGATTGCATTCAATCCATTAATATTAGCACCAGTAGCTGGCTTGTAATTAAAGCTGTGCATTTTTACGCTGGGATCCATCTTGTTGGCCCAAGTGTTCACCTCGTTGCCGGTACTCGTGACTATGGTACTGGGGTCCGATGCATCCAGCCAGAGAGTCACTAGATCGCTTGCACTAGCAGGTGTCCAATCGGCAAAGGAAAAGAAAAGAATGGAGTTATTCTCTTGGGAGGTGGCATAGAATTTATCGCCCTCTCCAAATTTGATTTCCGATATACCGGATAAATGTTGTCCACTCGCTCCATTGCTGGGCAATTTGTCAAGCAGGTTGAGGTCACCTGTTTCTACATTTCTTTGGAAAATCGAGAGTGCACTCGTTAATTTCGATGCTACAGCCAGAAAATTGCCATCCTTAGAAATACTAATCGAAGACGGACTGTTCACTAATTCGGTTCCATTTATTTCTCCCGATAGCATGAGATCTCTGCCTGAGTGAGAAGCGGGAAGTAGGTCATAAAAGCCCCAACTGTGTGCTAGGTATGCTTCAACCGATTCGCGGTCTTCATCACTTAGGGCGCTGTCGAAAAGAAGAAATTCTGCGACCTCACCTGCAGAGGGTTGCTCCAAGTTTTTCCATGCCCCGAAAGAAAGGAAACCGGGGTAATTTAGTGTATTATGGCCGAGGGTTGAGTTGCTGGCCTTTTGAGCAAAGTCGATCCAGAAACTGGTCTGGTCGCTCTCGTTGGCTGTCAGTACATGAATATGCCAGTTCGTATCCGATACTTGCTCGCCAACATTCCCGCTGTCATATAACCACCATCCGTCATTAAATCCGCTGGTGTAACCGATAAGCCAATTATCGTTCAGATTGGTGATTAATCTTTGGTTTTTGGAACCAGTTTGTCTGGAAACCGCAAAGACTGAGTAGTTTCTGCCATTAAATGGTTTCCTCGTCCATAGTTGATCATTTCCATCAAAGGCAATTACACCCCTGCCCAATGGACCTGTTTTTATTGAAGGATCTCCGAGCGATTCTGTAAAATCATAGCCGTTTCCACTTAGATCTTTCCATGTATCAACCACAGTGGAAAACTCGTTCACGCTCAGAGGTTCATCTGCATTCAACCAAATTTCTAGGTTCGATGAACTAAGAGGATTGAAATCCGAAAAGGTGTTGTACCATTTTACGGAGTGATCATTTTCGTTAATCGAATAGAGAAAACGGCTGTCAGGTGAGAGTGCAATCTGACTAGAAGGTCTGCCTGCATCGAGTGCAGCACCGAGTGAGGGATCTCCGCTGGATGCATTGCTGATGAGCTCGATTTCATAAGTCTTTTCAGAGTTCTCATTTTCTTCGGAACCGATAAAGAAGGCGGGGAACCTTCCAAAATATTCGCCGGATTGGCCAGTTGATCCATTGTCGTCAAAGGACCACCAGGCAACCAGTTTTTCGAGCCCGGTGATTGGCCTGCCGTAGGCAAGCCCGATTTCCATATCGGTGTTAACCGCATTGTTTTGATCAGTGGCCAGACCCGGTTGAATGCTTACCTGGAATCGATCCTGTTGACTTACTGGTTCGAATCGGAAAGTGAGAGTCTGGTTGTCCTCACTTTTGGTCAGCGATTGATTTGTTACCGAGGCAGTTCGGTTGTTCACATCAGTAAGCTCAAGGTTTGGGAAGAGGCTAAAATAAGGATGACCCCGGGGGAACAGATCCGTGAGGCCCCATTTCAATGCGAGGTAGGCCTGTAATTGTAACCTTTGATCGTCGGAAATTGTATCTCGTATAACGATGATTTCCCCCACCGTGTAATCTGCAGTGCTGTAATTGGAGAGAGGGAAGACAAATTGACCAGCAGATCCAAGTGCGACCCGAGTATCGGTGAGCAATTCAATGCCGTTCTTGTAAAATCTCCTAACCGAATCGGTGTTGGAATAATACGCATTGAATATCATCGGCTCAAGCCCAGTGCTGAGAGCAAAGTGAACCCGATCAGGTGTGTCATGGAAGACACTGCCGTTTTCCCAGGGTAAGTGACCGTTCCAGTTTACGCCAAAGGGCCAATTAGTGCGCTGGAGGGAGTCGACCTGAAATACGATAAAGATGGAAACATCAGAATAGGAGCGGGGACTTTCAGATGAATGTACTTTCCCGTCCTCGCTCAATGCACTCCATGGTTCGTTGGCATCTCCTTTTGCTATTACTTGATCGTAGTATTTATTCCCGTTCTCATCCTCATAAAAATTGAAGTCTATGGCATTGCGATTATTGAGGGATGCGCCATCGAAAGGCTTGTCTTCAGTGCTGTACAATTTTACGGAAGCATCCATTTTGTTTTGCCAGGATTCGACGAGTCCAAATTCATCGGTTTCGATGGTTCCCGAGTCCAGTGCGTCGACCCAAAGGGTTGTTCCAGGGAGGTCGGATGGCTCGAGAAGCGAAAAATTAGTGTCCGGAATATCCACTTTCTCAAGATTTAAGAAGGAGCCAAACTTTTTGAATTTTATAGCCACCTCAATTTCGCTCTCCTTGGCGGAGTCAACTACCGGGTCAAAGGCAACTGTTTCCACGGTGAGGCTGAAATCGCCGTATCCCAAATTAAACAAATCGGATGCATCCTCGTGCAAAAGCGTATTGGAGAAAACTCTTAGGTCATCCAGTTTACCCTTGAACTGGCCTTCCGGTGGTTCGCCAGTGAGGGAAGTACCTAAGACCCAATCAAAAGAGGGTTGCCTTCGCATGCCACCTCCAAAATCACCACTCTCTCCGATCAATTTTCCATCAAGGTAAAGTTTAAGCTCGTAGCCGTCTGGGGAATCAGCGTTGTAGGTAAGCAGAAGGTGATTCCACTTGTTGGGATCAATTTTGTAAGGGATACGCACGGTTCCAGTGAAGATTTCTGAATCCATGTAAACCTCTAAAGCCAATCCCCCATATCCAATTTGGAGGCTTGAATCCGAAGAGGAACCCAGCGAAAGCAAGACATTTCCCACCAGTTCTGGGGTTCGGTAGATGGTATCCGCCTCGCCTTTGAACCAAAGCGAGACCGAGAACTTTTCGTTGTTAAAATTGCTGTGAGCTGGCCCTAGCCTTGCATAATCATCATCGGTGCGAAATGAAAGACCCGTCCCGTGCATCGCATCTGCGGTCCAACTGGTATTTCCGAAAAGGGTGCCGTAGGTGCCGTTGATACTATCTTCAACGAGAGTGCCTCTTCCGCGGTCCATCCACCACCAGTGGAGGAGCTCATCCCTGTGAGGCAAATCTGGCAGTACCATGACCTCGTGGGAAACACCGAGGGTAGGTTCCCCGTTCCACTCACCTACGCCTGGAGGGATTTGAATAAAAACCTGATCTCCGGGCTCAGCTGTGATATTAAAATCCCAGGATAGGGTGGATTGATTCCAAGCAAGCGAACCAGGGACGAGTGCTCCATTGGTGATGCTTGCATTAATCTCATTCTCGGTAATGTCAGGGATCGCTAGAACCGTGGAAAGCCTGGAAAAGCTCAAGGAAAGGGCAAAATTTTCATCGGGGCTAACCACCGGCGAAGTAATTTGTCCAATAATGCCAATATCCCCCTCGCCACCGTTGTGTATTCTGAAAATCTCATCGGAATTCAGGGCGACATCATAAATCCTGAGTTCATCCATTTCTCCGTAGAAGAATTGATTGCTGCCGAGGGCACCGGGACCACCTACCGTCCAGTCGCCTAACCTCAGTTCACTTTCTACAAAATCAAGCTCGGAAGATGCGACCAGTTTTCCATTCAGGTAGGTCGAGATAATACCAGTCTGCCGATTGACCGTGGTGGCCACATGCTGCCATTCTTTGGTTCTCATCGAGTTCTCCTTGAACGCGTGAGTTGTTTTTTCTCGGTAGCCTTCCCAGGATCCTATGGCTTGATTGGCACCCAGAGTCAGGCCTTTTTCATAGGCACTACCCGGATAGGTAACAATCGGTACTTGGTGTCCCATAAAAACAAATTCCTGATGGTTCGTGAATCCATCCGCATTGATCAATTTTTCACCATCGTTCGCGTGATCGAAGAAACGGTTTTGGTCGAAGTCCATCCAAAAGGTATTGTGCCCATAGCCACCAGCGGAGAGAAAATAGGCACCGACTCCGCTCAGTTCACTAAGTTTGTTCGGTAGGGTGAGGTGGCCGTGGGCAATCAAATAGCCCATGGGTATGTTAGCAGGAGCGGTGGAATTCGGGGGGAACGATACGCCGAGGAACGAGGCGAAGTTATTAGGCGAATCGCTTAGGCTTTTTTGCAAGTTAGGGCTATATCCGGAACCCCCTGTTTTGCTGGAAAGTAATTTGGGGTCGTCCGTTTTATCCATGTCCGAGAGAAAGCCAGTACCGATATCCGAAATTGAATTTGTATTATCTCCATAGCCAATGTATGTGGCAGAATTAAAGGTCTCGGTGGAAAGAGCATAAAACTCTATGGGTTCGACTAAAATCTCATCAAAGTCAGGATCAGTCGGGTCGAGGTTGGGTATTCCCGAGATCTTCTTGCCGGACGGCCATTTTTCCAGCCTTACCTCACTGGGCCAATCTCTCCAAAAGAAATGACCATAGACAAATTCGAAATTATCTGCCCCGGGCAATACCCTCGGTTTGACCCATGCTGAAATAGTGTAATCGTCCTGCGGAAAGGGTAGATCTGAAACTAATTCTTCGCGGTAAAGATTGACGATTTCCCCCGGGTTAAGTTCCTCTGCGTAAATTCTTACTTCATCCAATAGTCCGTCGAAACCGGTTCCGCCAATCTGGATAATTGCCGCTGCTGCTGTGCTCAGAGAGGAAGAACTATGATTAATTTTATCAGCATAGGCATCTTCTTCAACGCTATCCACAAATAGCCTGACCAAAGGTTCACGAGTGCTCGTTCCGTATGTGACAGCAATATGGTGCCATCTGCCGTCGTCTACCAAGTAATGACTGCCGGTTTGCTTTCCTGAATTCCCCGAGGAATTGAGTGAAAGGGTGCCCCCTGCCCACGAGGTGTAATCAATGTGGAAATCCCAAAGCTGGCGGTTTTGTCCATTACCCCATTTGATGATCGATCCACCCCGAGAGTAAGTTTTTATCCAAGCCGATACCGCCCTCGGTGAATCGTCTAAAGGAAAGTTTTCAATTTGGTCGTTCATGAAATAGAGGGTTTTTCCATTTTCGAGTACAATGGACTGACCAAAGCGACCATTTGTAAAAGAATTGGACTCCACCTCGCCAAAATCGAAGAGTTGCACTTGGCTTACCAACCTACTGCCCCGAGCTTGGCATGTTGAGTTTCCATCAAATGCCCACCTTGCAACGAGTGCGTCGGAGCGGGTAATGTTGTCTGAGTTGATTGCGCCGATTTGGCTCGAAGTACCAGGAAGGATACCGAAATTTGAACTCCCATCGAATAAAGCAGAGCCACCAAATTTACCCTCTGCGGAAGTTTCCAACTGATTGCCATAATAAAGCAGGGGTAAATCTCCACCCGATTGGTCAGAAAATTGAGCGATCGGGGAACTTTTGATCGACTCGATATCCGTGGGCAAGTTTGAACTTCCAATATTCCATTTCCCTGTGAGATAGGTTTCAATGAGGGAATTGTTCCAGTCATCGACCGATTGATCGAAAATGATAAATTCAGAAATCTTACCTCTCCAAGTATTCTGTCCGTTGGATTTACTGCCGATAACGAAGTCGAGATGGGGGGCTTCCTTGATCGAGCCTGTGAGTCCGGATGAACTAACTACATTTCCGTTTATTTTGAAAATAAAGTTAGGGAAGTCTGCAAAGGATGAGTAGGTTATCCCAATTAAGCTGGGTCCTCCGGTAAAGCCGTCGTGAGTCCAAATTGCAGTATTGTTGGTTGTCATATAACTGTTGCCACCGGTATTAGTATTCAGGGCGGGCCCCCAAATCTTGTGGCCAGAGAAATCGGCACGATGCATGTTGAGTACCCAGGCAAAATCATAGGAATTATTATTAGCCCAGCCATTGTGGTTGGATTTTCCAAAAATATTGGAGAAGTGATTAAATGCCGTTTGATAAAGAACCGCGTAGACGGTCAGCTCATCCCACCCATCAAAGGCGGAGGCCGAGCCATCCAAGGCAACGGAGGCTCCATTGAGGACAATGGTAGGGAGGGTGTTTAAACCACTTTCATCATAAGTCGGGCTACCCGCACGGACTCTCGCATGGTGGGCGTTTCCACTTTTGTCAGACCACTGTATAATGCGGTTGCTTGCATTTTTGGATATCGAATTGATGTCACCGGCGTCTAACCATGCCACGGGGGACAATTGGTTTGGAGTCCATAAATTTGCTGTCGGAATTTCTGAAGAATTGTTTTCCCAGGTTTGGTCCATGCTTTGATCGAATTTCCACCAACCGACAAGGTCCTCTGCTCGCGTGATTCGATCGAGGTAATTGATTCGAAATGCTCCGGGGGAAACGGTTACATTATTGTCATCCTTGACCAAGCCAGGGAGGACGGAAAGGATGACCCTTTGCGGTTTGGCGGAAGCACGGACTTCGATATTAAATGAGTGGGTATCTGGGATTTCGGAGACGGATAGTATGGATCCACCAGAAATGCTCAGGTCAGATAAGTCGAGTCCGTCAACTCCTACTAACTGACCTGAGGAGTCAGCAAAGCTTAGGGTGATGTTGGAGTCAGCCAAGTCGGTTGCCCGGTTTCCATTAAATACAGGGACGGCCCCTAAATCTCCATAACCCTGACCATAAGCAAGGACTGAATCTTCATAATCTAGGGCATTATCATAAATTCTAAGTTCGTCTAGCCAGCCATCAAATAAGTTGCCACCTCGAGGCGTCCCTCCGATTCCCAGATCTCCCTGATTGTTTAATGGCGGTAAAAGGAGTTCGATCTGACCAACAATTTTTCCGTTGATAAATGTTTGCAGTTGCTGGCCGTCGTAGGAGGAGATCAGGCAATTCCATTGATTTTGTACAAAGGTGGCTCTCCCAGTAGTGGCGTGAGCGAGGTTGGGTTTGAGGTAGTTAACTGTGAGGCTGAGACCGTCACTGGTCAGACTGGAAAAGTAGGCAGAGTTTAATCCATCCGTTTTATTGAAAAGATTGGGACTGGTAGTAAGTGGGCCGTTGGTTTTGAACCAGACGAGCAGGGCGAATTCGGAACCAACATTTAGTCGGTCGTTATGCTCAATTACTGCGTAGGCTAATCCACTGCTCAAATCTAACGAATGCTTGGATAGGGCAGTGCCGTCGGTTTCCGATCCCCATACTGCGTTGTTGCTCAATAGCACAGGAATGCCAGAATTGTAGGAATCGAAAGCAATGTTTTCCGAATTCTCATCAAAAGCCCACCTGGCAACAATATGTTCCTCCTGAACTATGCCCCACAAAGAGGAAAAGTTCAGCAGTGCTAAGCAGAGAACAAAGTTGTTCAGTTTCAAAAGGCGCATCCGACAAATAATATAGCAGATTTTTAGCCCGTAAATCAAACTTACCTGCACATGTGAGTAAGTTTATTATTATAAGTTAAAATCGTAGAGGTAGCTTAGTAGTAACTTATCTTACCTTAAAGTTAACTTAAGTGGGCAAATTTTGGAGCCTGCATGACACGGGATCTCTTTATCGTTAGCACTACTATAATAGCACTACCGTCAAAAATAATACAAAAAAATGAAAATTCTCGCGAAGACGGCAGGAGATGCGATTTTTTAGAATAAATTAATGAAGTTAAAATACATCCTCTTCGAGGTCTTCCTCATATTCGTCAAAAGTGTCATATGAGGAGCTCGGATCTTCGTTCAGCCCAGTAACTTCCTTGGTAATTTTGAAACCGTTGATCGAGGTAAACCACTTGGTTGTGCCGTCTTTTCCCTGCCATTCCCGCCCATTGATTCGCGACTGAATTTGCACTTGGTCACCCACCTTTAAGTTTTTGCTTAATTCGATATGATCTTTAGTGAATTCTACTGGGATCGGGTTGTCCCACCTGCCGTCTCCGGTCTCCACTACAACCTGGTGCTTGCGGAATCCATTGCTTCCAAACTCTCTCACCTCATCGACAAACTTAACTTTCCCGGAAATGGTCACTTCATTCATAGTCAAATTTGTATAAATTTTCTTTCTTCGGGTCTACTTTGAGTTATGAACGTTGAGAAGTGCCCCTTCAATAAGGTTAGCCGGCGGGAATCTACAAAGTTGCCTGCCCTCGGTGTAATTGCTAAGAGAGCGGATTATGAAAATTCTATTTTGTGCGGGGTTGTCCGCCTTTTTCCAATTGTCCACATTTCTGCATGCAGAAACTCTCGCACCTTTGGCTGGGAAGGCACCTCCAGCAGACTTTTCTGCTATGTGGGAGGGGTTTGATCCCCGGAATGAACCGCTGGAAAAAGAAGTGCTGAAGGAGTGGGTGCAGGATGGGGCGGTTTTGCAGGTGGTCCGCTACCGCGTCGGCATCTTTAAAGGACAAAAGGCGATGATGGCAGGAGTTTACGGCTATCCTGAGGGGAAGAAGGGGTTACCTGGTCTTCTTCAGGTTCATGGTGGAGGGCAGTATGCCGACCACAAAGCGGTATTAACCAATGCCAAGCGAGGGTACGCTACCCTGTCGATCGCCTGGGCGGGACGTATTTCGGCTCCTGGGTACACGGTGTCCCCCAATGCTGTAAAACTCTTTTGGGAGGCAAAAACGGATGACCCAAGCTATAAAATAACCACCGACTGGGGTGCCCTCGATGCCTACCACGCCCCCAGTCGATACGGTAAAGACGCTTTCCCTTCCATTCCGGTGGCCGAATGGACCCTCGATCCGGTGGTTTCTCCCCGTAATAACTCCTGGTTTCTCGTTGCCCTGGCTGGACGACGTGGGCTGACCTTTCTCGAGCAGCAACCGGAGGTCGATGGCGGTCGTTTGGGTGTATATGGGCATTCCATGGGGGGGAAACTCACGGTGATGATTGCTGGGGCGGACCGACGGGTAAAAGCGGGGGCTCCTTCCTGCGGAGGGATTAGCGACCGTTATACCGAGAGTGATCTGCACCTCGCCACAGTCAGCGATCCACCGAGTCTTGAGCGGATTTCCTGCCCGATCATTTTTCTTAGCCCAGCCAATGATTTTCATGGTCGGATTAACGATCTGGAAAGTGCAGTTGGTGAGATTAAATCGAAGGAGTGGCGGATTACCTGTTCCCCACATCATAATCACCAGGATACCGCCGAATATGAGGTGGCCACTCAGGTCTGGTTTGACCAGCACCTTAAGGGGGGATGGCCGGTTCCGCAGACACCGCAAACCGAATGGGTACTTACACAGGGTTGCCTGCCGAAAATGCTTGTTCGTCCCGATCCATCTAGGCCGGTGAAGTCAATTGAAGTCTACTTTACTCAACAGGGTGTCTTGCAGGAACGAGGGAAAGCCAGTGATGATTCTCAAAATACCAAGCACCGTTTCTGGAAATTTGTCCAACCCGCCCCATTGGTTGTAGGTAAAACCTGGGAGGCGGAACTCCCGCTCTTCGATTTAAATCGTCCCGTATGGGCTTTTGCCAATGTTCATTACGAACTGGACTCACCCATTGCCGGTGCCGGGTATTATTATGGCTCCTACGAGACAAAAATATTGAACCTTTCCTCCCTGCTTCTCGTGCTTTCGGAGGGAGAGCTCAAAAAACGTGATGTGAAAGTCGCGGTGGGTGGTGAAGGATTGGTCGAATCCTTTTCCGGTAGCTGGAGGAAGGACTGGTTTTCCTACAACACCCAAAAGTGGGGCATCCGCACCAATAAGTTGTACGAGCCCTACTGGGCTGCACCAAGTTCGTCTGCCCGACTTAGCCTTGAAGTGTGCTCAGAATCTCCCAATAAAATGGTACTTTGGATCGACGGGCACGGGGTTGAACTCGATTTAATGGGCAATGATACTTGGCAACGATTCAGCTTGCCTGCATCCGCACTTCAAGATGCAGAAGGGAGGAGCCTTCCAGGTTGGAGCGGCATCCGGGAGTTACGCCTCGATGATTCCGAAAAACTGACCGCTCCTCGTGGGAGTTCCACCAGACCTGTAAAAATTGGCACTGCCTGGCAGGGCAGTCCACCCAAATTCAGAAACTTGAGATGGATAAAATAGATGGGGGATTACGCTCCCACCTGAGTTTCGAAGGGTGCTGAATTTTTGCCAAAGGTAATTTGACAAAGCTTTCCGACATCACCTAGGATTCTTTATATGCCCAACCCCAAGCCTAAAATTCTCTTCGTCGATGACGAAGATTCCATACTCAAAGGTGTAAAACTGAACCTTGGCCGCACCTACGATATTTCCACCGCCTCCTCCGGCAGAGATGCCCTGAATTTGCTCGAAGACCAGGACGACCCTTTTCAGGTTATTGTTTCCGACTTCGCCATGCCTGGCATGAACGGGGCTGATTTCCTCGAGAAAGTACGTAAGCAGAACAAAGAGGTGGTGACCATTCTTCTCACTGGTCAGGCAAATTTTGATGATCTTTGCGAGGTGGTCCGCCGTGGCGAAATTTTTCGTCTACTGGGTAAGCCGTGTCCACCTGAAACTTTGGGAAAAAACCTCGAGCAAGCTCTCAGGCAATATCACTTAATGAGGTCCGAGAAAGACCTGCTCGAAAAGACCCTTAACGGGACAATTTCAGCGATGTCCACCCTTCTGTCCGCTGCCATGCCTCTTTTCCATGGACGGGCTCAGCGGGTCAAGCAACTTGCTTTGGAAACCTCCCGGGAGCTGAATATGCCTAGCGAATGGCGTTTGCAGGTGGCTGCGAATTTTTGTTATCTCGGTCACCTGACCCTTCCAGACGAGGCACAGGAAAAAGTATTTTTTGGTGAGAATGTACCCCCATCTCTTTCTGAGTTGGTCGATGGGTTGCCCCAATTTGTTAGCGAAATTCTTAGCGGGATTCCGCGCCTTGATAAAGTAAGGAAGATCATTGAATACATTCCGCAGGACTATGTTGGCGGAACTGACGAAGATGAAGTGCGGAAGTTGGCATCCATTATCCGGATTTCTCAGGTCTATGATCAAATGGATTCTGCGGGTTGCTCCAAAAGTGAGATTTTTGAAAAGCTCCGCCAGCAGGAATCGAGCTTTGCACCGGGCTTAATGGACGCACTGGCCAATTCCCGGGTGCTTTCCGGTGGTGTGCTCGACCCCAAGGCAATCAAGCTCGATGAGCTGAAGCCGGGCATGCGCTTGCAGGAAGATTTACGGATCGGGAAAAAGCTCTTAGGCTCAGTGGGTTCGATGGTTAGCCTTTCCCTCATTCAAACCGTCCGAAGTTATATCGCAACGGGTGGGGATTCGGCAGAAAACCTGCCCGAGGAAATCGAGGTTTTAACCTAAGCTTAGACGCTCCATTCGAGCATTCGCTCGATTGGTTGCTTGGCCCGTTCGATCAAATCATCGGAAAGAGAAATTTCTGGAGTTTCCTCCTTGAGGCAAGCCAGCAGCTTGGGAAGGGTGTTCATTTTCATGTAGCGGCAGTCATTGCAGGCACAATGTCCCGTTGGCCCTGCAACAAATTGCCGGTCGGGCAGCTCGCGGGTCAGCCGGTGCATCATGCCAGACTCGGTCAGAATGATAAAGGTATTGGAGGAATGGTTTTGGCAGTAAGAGACCATCTTCTCGGTGCTGCATACCTCATCGGCCAGATCCCGCACCGATTGAATGCACTCGGGATGGGCAACCACCGGGGCATCGGGGTATTCCAGCCGACAGCGCTCGATTGACTCCTGTGTAAAGAGCACATGAGCATAACAACTGCCCGGCCAAAGTCTCATTTTCCTGCCGGTCTGTCCCATGACCCATTGTCCGAGATTTTGGTCAGGTACAAAGAGAATTTCCCGGTCTTGCGGTACCCGATTGACGATATTGACCGCGTTGCCACTGGTGCAAATGACATCGCTGAGGCCCTTGACTGCGGCGGAGCAGTTGACATAGGCGACAACATAGAGGTCTGGGTTCTCCTCCCGATACTTGGCCAGTTGATCGGCAGGACAGGAGTCGGAAAGAGAGCAGCCCGCATCCAGGTCAGGTAGCAGGACGGTCTTGGATGGATTGAGAATCTTGGCGGTTTCCGCCATGAAGTGTACCCCGCAAAATACAATAATTTCTGCATCGGTCTGGGCAGCTTGTCGGGCGAGTCCGAGGGAATCGCCCACATAGTCGGCCACCTCCTGGATCGGATCAATCTGATAATTGTGGCAGAGTAAAACCGCATTTTTTTCTTTCTTAAGACGGATGATTTCCTCCTGCTCTGCATTGAGAGAGGTGGGTGCATCCGCTCGGCGGAAAACTTGCAGGGGTGGGGGAGTGATCGGGGTCATGAAATGCAAATATTAGTTGGCTTTGGAACAGGCCCCTTTATCCGTAAAGGTCGGGCAGCTCGCATGAACCTGAAGGCGCTGGTCGTTAACCTCAAGCCCAAGTTTTTCGGAAACGGTGCGACCGTACCATTCCATAAACGGGGCATCGACATCGAAAATACGGTCGCAATCGGAGCATATTACCTGGGCCTTGAAGGTGGCACTGGATTCATTGAGGGCGTAAAATTTGTTGTCCTGCCCTACATCAATCTTGCGCACCGTGCCGCTCTCAACCAAGAGGGGGAGGCAGCGGTAGACAGTGGCCCGGGAGACGGAATCGTCCATCTTGCGGGCGTCCTGTAACAATTGGTCAGCTGTAAAATGGCCGGACTGGCGGAAGAGGGCATCAAAGACCGCCTTGCGCTGCCCGGTCATGCGCAAGCCCTGGGTAATTAAATAATCAGAGAAATTTTCCCAGCTGGCTCGATCGGGCTTGGTCATGGTTGTAAGAATTACCTTTTTATGGCTGTTGTCCACCACGAGGTCAATTGTATTGAGACGATTTTGAGAATTGATTTCTCATCTGTTGAACCTTGGCAGTTCAGACCAAAAAAGGTAGGGGTAGGTGATGTCGATTAAGATCAATGATCAAGTGATTCCGGACTGGGCGATCGAGCGTCAGGCTGAAGCTCTCTTTGAAAATGTAGCCCGGGGAATGCCCGGTAAGCCAAGAGAAATCATTATGATGTCTGCTTTGGATCTGGCGAAAGACCGGTTGATCGATCAGGCCCTGATGGCACAGGAGAGCCGGAGAAGAAAATATAAAGTCGATTCTGTTGATCTGCAAAAAAGAATTAAGCAGTGGATGAAGCAAAACGGGGGTAAGAAGGCGTTTGAAAAGATCAAGAACCCCATGATCCGTAACCACGACGACCTCAAGCGTGAGCTATCCGATCAGATGAGGTTCAACCAATTGCTCGAAGAGGAGTCTCAGTGCGAGCAAATCTCGGAAGCCGAAGCTTTACAATACTACCAGGACAGGCCGGAACTTTTCCGGACCGAGGAACTTCTCACCGCCTCCCACTTCCTTAAAATGGGGAAGACCGAGGAGGAGTTTGACCAGGCTCTCAAGGCAGTAAAATCAATCCGCCAGCGTCTGGAAAAGGGGGAGGACTTTACCGAGTTGGTCCGGGCGGAGTCAGACGATAAGGGCAATGACGGTAATCTCGGCACTTTTGGTAAGGGCCGCATGGTTCCCGAGTTTGAACAGGCCGCCTATGCCTTGAAGCCAGGTGAATTGAGCCAGCCGGTTAAGACCCAGTTTGGCTGGCACCTCATTCAGTTGCACGATCGCATTGCACCCAAGGTCACTCCTTTTGAGGATATAAAAGAAAAAGTGATCGAGTACTTGACCGAACGAAAGAAAGACAAGGTTTTTGAGGCCTTTCTCGACCGCCTCAAAGCAGAAGCCACCATCGAGGAGGTGGCGGGAATTTAAATTTACCCGTTTGCCCGCAATCCTTCAAGGATTCGCAGGGTGCTGTCCGATTTATTGAGGGCGTAGAGATGATAGCCAGGAGCTCCTCCGGCCAGGAGTGCTTTGGTTTGTGAGAGGGCCCAGTCGGCACCGACAACGGGCTGCTCGTCATCTGGAGCGGCTTCCAACCCCTGTTCCAGGGCAACAGGTAGTCCAGCCTCGCACATGGTGCAAAAGCGGCGGACCTGTCCGATAGATAGCACCGGGAGTAGGCCCGGTAAAACAGGAATGTCGATGCCACGGTTTCGGCAACGGCTAACAAAGTCGAAGTAGACAGAATTGTCGAAAAATAACTGGGTGGTAATAAAGTCCGCTCCTGCATCCACTTTGATCTTTAAATGGTCGAGGTCGCTGTCGAAGTCGCTCGCTTCCGGGTGCTTTTCGGGGTACCCACCCACGCCGATGCCAAAGTCGGGAAAGTTTTCCCGGATCAGGGCAACCAGATCGGACCCATAGGAAAGCCCTCCTGGTACCGGTTTGAAGGTGGTCTCACCCTTTGGAGGATCGCCACGCAGGGCCATCACATTACGAAAACCGGCCTCCGAAAATTCCTCCAGAATTTCCAGCAGTTCTTCGCGGGTATGCCCCACGCAGGTCAGGTGGGGCATTACTTCAAACCCATGCTCTTCCTTGAGCAGCCGTGCATAGCGCATGGTGGTCGCCCGGGTGCCTCCGCCCGCCCCATAGGTGATGGATACAAAATCTGGTTGGTGAGGCTGAATCTGTGCCGCTGTCTCAAGCATTCTTTCTCCGCCCGCATCATCCTTGGGTGGAAAAAACTCTACGGAAAAAAGGGGCTTACCCTGCTCGAAACGCTCTTTGATGGACCGGCCTATGCTCATATACGTATCAACGTATCATGATGCGTTGATATGTACAAGATAACTTTGAGGGGGATCAGATGCTCTTGCGGGCACTGAGGTTGAGGTTATTGATTGCCTGGAGATAGCGGGCAACCCGGGGCTGTGGCTCCAGGGACTGGGCGCGCTCGAGTAGATCGGCGGCTTGTTGGTAGTCTTTCGCTCCCACCAGCATGCGGGCATGCCCGATCAGTGCTTCCACTTCGAAGTTGGGCAGCTTGGCCGCACGTTCGAAGCGAAGGGCTGCTTGGGCATAATCGAGCTCCTCGCTGGCTAATCGGGCCGAAAGGATCAGAGCTTCTCCATCAAGGGGACGCTTTTGGATGACACCTTCGAGGATTTGAGCGGCCTCTTTTCTTTTACCAGTGGCAATACGCACCTCTGCTTGTAACATGCGGATCGTCCGCTCATCGCCTTCGGTATATCCTTTGCCGAAGGTGTTCTCGATCTCTTCCAAATATTTAAATCCGGCACCGTAAGAACCACGACTAATCAAAACTTTGGCTGCCCGTGCATAACGATTGAGGCTGAGCTTTTCTTTTTTAGCCAAGGCCTGCTGGTAGGAGGCAAGGGAGTGTTCGTGCAGTCCAAGGTTGTGGTAGATGTCTCCGAGGGAAAGCGTCCCGGCAGCATCCAGCTGGTTCATCCGTCGGAGAGTTTCCAATGCGACCGCCGCGTCCTCTTCCCGTCCAAGTCCCTGCAGGGCAGAAGCTCTCGCCTTGTGACAAAAGAGATCATTGGGCTTGGTTTCCAGTAATTCGTCGAGCAGGGCGAGGGCTTCGGCAAAGCGGTTGGTGGTCAGCAGACAGTTGACCAACCCGTTCCTTGCATCTGTGCTTTCGGGATGCAGTAAAATGCCCATGCGGTAAGCATTTTCCGCAGACACCACCCGGCCAAGGGAAAGATGACAATAACCTAGGGCCACATAGGATATACCATCCGCTTCTCCCAGGCTGATCGCTTGGGCGAGGTTGCGTGAAGCCGCATCCAACTTTCCAAGACTAAGTTGTACAAAGCCAAGATTCTTTCGGGCTCGTAAAAAAGAAGGAAATTTCTTCAGTGCCTTTTCATAGGTTTGTTCAGAAGGAGTGAGCCTTCCCAATTGGTAATACATCGTGGCGAGAGCAAAATCGAGGGCAGCACTCGTTTCGTTGGTGATCTTTTTCTCAAGATACACAATCGCCTGTTCCATCTGGTTTTCTGCCTTGGCCACCACTTCCCGGAGAATGAATTGTTCTGCCTTGTCTACCCTGGGCTCAACCTCACTACGAAATCCATAGTCTCCCATAAATCCGCGGACAAAGGCAGGGTCGTTCCAGAAATCCTGCGTCAGTTCGGGTAAGGGAGCCTTGGCAAATAATGCCTGCAAGGTAATAGAAAGAAAAATGAGAAAAGAGGAGTTTGCTTTCATTTGAGCATAGAAAATCGTACGGGCAGATAGAACTCCACCTTCACTGCTTTGCCGTTGCGGGTGGGTGGTTCGTAAACCGAACCTTCTGCTGCCTTGCGGGAAGGTTCAATAAAATCTGGATGAGTGGAAGATACCGTTTCCAATACTTTTACCCGTCCCTGCTCGTTGATTTGCACCAGCAATTTGACCTCTCCTTCCAGGCCTTTACGGCGAAGATGGGATGGATAAACCAGGGAACCCCGCTTCAGAACCGCTGGATTGCGGTCGAGGTCGTGCATCGAAAAAACCATTTCCCCGGCAAGCCCAGTGGCTGCAGGGTTATAATTGGCAAGGGAGAAAGCGGCTTTGAAGTCGCCTGGACCCACTTCGAGGGTGGCGGCACTGGGCTCGTTGATCAGGCGGACCTGCGGAGTGTCGAGGGCGGGGGCGGGCAGGTCGAGCTTCTTGACCACTTCTTTTTCCATTTCCGTCTTCGGCGGAGGGGGAGGAGAATAGGTGGGTACTTCGACAGGGCGTACAATCCACTCGTCGGGTCGTACAAATTCGGAGAGGGGGAGCAGGCAGAAAAGCCCGAACGAGACCAGGGCAGCGAGTAGGAGACTTTTCGTACGCAGATGAGGCAGTGGCTCTGTTTCCACTCCTGGGGTCCATTCGATCTCCATACCTTCCTTCATTGAGCAAGGGGGCTGAGTTTGACTGCCTGTGCACCAGAAAGCATGGCCTGGTCCATCACCTGAGTGGCGAGTCCCGCACGGGCACCGGGCGATACCCGAACCACTACGGAGGGTGCTTTGTCCGAAGAATTGGACCGAACCAGGGGAGCGACCTGCTCCAGTCCGATCACCATACCGTCCTGCAATAATTGGCCGGACGCGGGTAAGTCAAAGGAGAGAGGTTCCTCCAGGTTGGAGGAGGACGAAGCGGTGTCCTTATGCTTGGGGGTGATGCCCACCTCATTGACAAAGGAAGTGGCGACAATAAAAAAGATAAGCAGAATAAAGACCAGGTCGATCAGGGGGGAGACATTGATCTCGGTACGCTCCGGTTCCTGGTTCAGTCTTCTTTTCATGCTCGTGGCTTGCGGGTGGCGATGGAAACATCCGTGGACTTTTTCCGTGCCTGGGCGACGATCTTGGCCAGAACCGAAGCATCCGCCCATTGGTCGACCTGAATAACAACGGGTTTCCCCCGGTCCTTGCTCGCCTGCTCTACCAGTCCCGGAATTTCATCCAGTTGCACGGTCGATCCCGCATACTTGATCTCGTTTTCTCCGGACAGGGCAAAGATGACCGCATTTTTCTCGAGGGCTTTCCCGGTGACTGCCTGCGGGCGGGTAACCTCAATGCCGGGCAGGGTGACAAAGGTGGCGGAGACAATGAAAAAGATCAGCAGAATGAAGACCACATCGATCAGCGGGGAGACATTGATCGCGTCCGCCTCAGTGTTTTCAATAGATCGATTTCTTCTTCTCATCGGGCAATGGGAGTGGGTACCTGGCGTAGGGAGAGACTTTCCAACCGGTTGATGCACTGCAACCAGTCTTTCTTCCTCCGGTTGAGCAAGTGGATCAGGGCAATGGCAGGGATGGCGATCAGTAACCCTGCCTGAGTCGTGACCAGAGCCTGGGAAATTCCTCCCGCCACCAGGTCCATCTTGTAACTATCCTGCATACTTAGACCATCAAATGTGCGAAGCATACCTGCGACGGTGCCGAGCAGGCCGATCAGCGGGGCGGAACTGGCGAGAACGAATAAAAAGCGCAATCGACGGTTCAGGTAGGAGGTTTCCCCCTGCCTGACCTGATCAAAACGGCGCCGTGTTTCCTCACCGTCGCTGTGATCGGCGAGACAGTAGCGTATAATCCGGTCGACTCTTCCACCTCCCTTAAAGGCTCCCCAGCGCTCGCGGGGAAAGGCACGCAGATCGGATGGGATCACGCTACGAAGCCGTAACCATAGGTCGAAAGTCAGGTAATAGAGGTAGAGGGCTAAGATTCCCAGTGCGGGCATCAATACCCCTCCTTTTTCCCAGACGAATCCCGCCTGGTTCATAAAATCAACCAGTTGGTTCATCCTTTTTTTCGGGTGAGGAGCCAAGGTCTTTGGGAGCTTCCTTCTTTAAATGGACCAAACGGGCCGAAAATCCCTCCATCTTGGAAACAAGTCCCTGCAACCTGCGACTAAGCAATGCATGTGCAATCAGCGAGGGAATAGCGGTAATCAATCCGAATTTGGTGGTGACCAGGGCCTCGGAAATTCCCCGGGCAAGCTCACTATTCTCGGGATTGGCAAAATTGGTGATCTGACGAAATACATCGATCATCCCCGTGACCGTACCGAGTAACCCGAGCAGCGGGGCGGTAGCGGCAGTGATCGCGATCAGGGGCATACCTTTTTCCAGACGTGCCTGCCAGTCGATGATGATCTCGTAAAGAATTTCCTCCAAAATTTCCGGCTTCTTCCCTCGGTATCCCTGGGCAGTCTTACGCAAAAGTTCAAAGGGTCCCCCAAAATTTCCGGCAAGGGTAACCGGGCCATGGGGGAAAGGAATGCGTAAAATTTGCACCGCCTTAAAGAGGGCGATCAGCACGGAGGCGAGGGCAAAAAACAGAATGGGGTAGATCCAGATTCCACCTTTTTGCATTTCTTCCCAAAGGGTGGGCTCACTTCCCTCAATCACCAGGGCCTTGCCGAGGCTTGGATCCATGGGGAGAAGGGCGGAACTGCCTCGAGGGGAGGCCAGGGCGGTGCCGATCTGCTGGGAGGTACCGGCATTGGCGATGAGGAGACGGGGAGGGGTGTTTCGCTTGACCGAGTCAGCAGTCAGTTCCATCGATGAATCCGCCACCCGTTCATAGCTCTTGTCCAGAAAGCCCGAGCTTCCCTTTTCCCCGCGGAAGTAAAGCACCGGGCCGATTGTCCAAAAAGTTCCGCTTTCGCGAACCCCTTCGGGGGGCACGATTGCATCCCCCGAATAAGCCAGTCCGCCGGCCTGACTGAGGAGGGCAGTGGTGGAAAAATCGGCCATTTCGAGGTAGGCAGAAAAGGAACTCGCCCGGTCCCCTTTTTCCTTGGATAGGGCCGCGGAAAGGGAATCGGCATGCAGAATTCGTTCGGAGGAAGGGATGGACTGGGTCCAGCCACGGGCATAGTCCTTGAGCAGGCGTAGGGAGGTTTCCAGTGCGGCTTCGTTTTCCCGCACCTCTTCCTTGAGTTGGAGCAGGCTGGCGTCCCGGTTGTCCCGCTGGCGCAGACGGCGGTCAATTTCCGCCCGTTTGTCCCGGGCATCCCGTTCGAGCTTGGCCACCGCTTTGGAAAGAGGAATTTTTTCCTGTTCCACCTGCTCGCGTAAAAGGGTGAGGCGCTCAATCGAATCCTTTAAATCATTGCGGGCAGTGGCCCGGACCTGCTGGACGGACTGGGCAGAGGCAGCGATCGTACCCCCGATTAAAAGGGACAGATAAAATCCGTATTTTACGCAGCTTATCATTTCTTTACTTCCGCAGGTGCGGGCAGGGGAAGTTCAAGAAAGCGGGGCATCGCCCGGTTGTTCAGCATGTCCACCCCAGTGGAAATTTCCCTAGCCAGCCCATCGGATCGGGTCCATTGCCAACCGCTCTCTCCAGGCTGTCCGTAGCCAGCCACTGTGCCGGATTCATTCACAAAGTACGCGGCTCCCAGCCCAAAGTACATCACCTGAAATTCGCGGGACTGGTTGTCATCCAGGGTAAACTCCTGCCTTTCCAAAGTGACGGATCGGTGAAAGTTCTGCATGGCCTGCAGCAGGGAGACGAGGGCATCGACCCGTTGACGTAAGGGAGGGGTGGGTATTCCCTTTCCCGGTACTAGTTTCTTACGGTAGGGGGCAAGGCGGTCTGCCACCGGGGTGGGCAGCAGGGAAAAGGCACGGTCCACTTTGGCCACCGCCCGGTCCAGTCCCTGGTGGAGTGATTGGGTGGCCTGCTTGGCCGCATCTTTACGGGCGAGAAGATCAGTACGCTGCTTCGCCGCACCCACGGCTTCCTCTTCGGTCTCGGCAAGCTTGCCGTCGAGTTCACCAATTTCTGCCCCCAGTGCCTGCTGGAGATCGAGCAGAGAGGATTTTTCTAGCTCCCATTCGGTTTCTTCCTCGGAAATCAGCTTTTCGGTGGCGACCCATTCGCCGATGATTTTATGGGTCTCCTTGACCTCCGCCAGTACACAGGATCCAAAAATCCAGAGTCCGGCAAGCAGGCGGAAAAGATAGGTGAAGAGTTTCATCGAAAAGGAACCCACTACCCTAACTTATAGTGGGGTGCTTGGAAAGCCTTTTTGAGACTGATTCTCAATAAAGACTTTTACCTGTATTGAGAAAATAGATTAATCAGGTGAGTAAGACCGAAGAGAAGTTTATTTCTTTTGCTTTGTTTTTTTCGAATTACACTCCGTCTTTTGTGATTTAGGCTTACCTTGGGGTTGCTTTGCTGTTCTTTGTTCATCCGAACCCTTTTGCTCTTTGCTTACTTTGTCGATCTTTCTGCGTGGGTTTTCATGATATAAAACTCGGTTGATAATATAATAAAAACAGTGAGACTGAAAGAAAGTGAAGCACTTGATAAAGTTTAATACTCCCGCTCAGTTTCAAAAATTTTTATTTTTTCTTTTTTGTCCGTTGGTAACTTTGGGTATTGCTTGGGGTAAAGTCGGATCGAATTCTGCACTGAGACCCAACCTTTTATTTCTGGCAGTGGATGACTTGAGACCCGAGTTGGGCGCCTATGGGTCCAAATTTAAAACCCCCAATATGGACAGGCTTGCATCCAAAGGCACTCTTTTTGAGCGTGCCTATTGTCAACAGGCTGTTTGTGGGGCATCGAGGTTGTCCATTATGAGTGGTCTCTATCCCACCCTAACCAAGGAACAGACCTACCATGTTGAGAACTGGAGAAAGCGGCACCCCGACTTACTTACTCTTAATCAGCATTTTAAAGAGCAGGGCTATCAAACAATTGGCTTGGGTAAAATCTATCATGGAGATGCGGGGGAAGGAGTAGATCCCAAAAATTGGAGCCAGTGGATCAAAGTTGATTCATCAGGTGAATACCTCAGGCAAAAAAACATCGACCTTCTGCGAAAAGCTCAGGAAGAAACCAAAATCAGTGACCTTAAAGATTCGCCCAAGGGACCGATGACGGAAAGTGCCGATGTTCCAGATCATGCCTATCTCGATGGCAAGCGGGCAGACCGAGCAGTCCAAGTTATTCGAGAATTGTCTCGATCCTCAAATCGGCCGTTTTTTTTGGCGGTGGGTCTAAGCAAGCCTCACCTTCCTTTTTGTGCACCCAAAAAATATTGGGATCTTTATGACCGGAAGCAGTTTAAGATGCCTCCGAATAAGAAGATCCCCCCCGGTTATCCTTCCCATGCGGCCAACTTGAAGCCTATGGAAATGAGAAAATACAGTGATTACGAAGGCAATGGGCCGAGAGAGTTTTCAGATGCGACCAACCGCCGGCTTCTCCACGGTTATGCGGCTGCAACCAGTTATGTCGATGCCTGTGTGGGCAAGGTACTTGATGGCTTGCGTAATAGCGGATTGGAGAAAAATACTATCGTTGTACTCTGGGGAGATCATGGATGGAAACTGGGCGATCATTCCAGTTGGTGCAAACATACGAACTTCGAGTGCGATACCCGCGTTCCCCTGATTATTTTTGATCCCCGTGAGCAGGGAGGAAAGAGAACATCCCGTTTGGTCGAATTGATTGATCTTTATCCGAGCCTTTGCGACTTGGTGGGATTACCTATTCCCAACCATTGCCAAGGCAGAAGTTTTACAAAATTGATCAAAGATCCTGAGATTGATCATCGCTACGATGCCTACAGCTCCTATCCAGCACATGAATCCACGGGTCATAGCATACGTTTTAAAAATTATCGATACACCGAGTGGAGGGACATACATGGGGTAGTAAAAGCCAATGTACTTACCGATCTTACCGCAGACCCGGGGGAAGAAACCAATGTTAAGGATTCAAAGAATCATGTGGATGCTCTTGCCTATGCGAAGGAGAGGTTAGAAGTTCGAATCAATCAGGCCCTTGAATCTTCCTATGCCAAGGAAAATGAAAAATCTTTACCACCGGTCGTTTCGCTTACCGTCGATCATCAGAAAATTGGCCAGAAAATACGTGGATTTGGTGGTTCCATTGCCTTTTGGGGAACAAACCCTTCCGATGAAGCAATGGAATATGCCTTTAAGGAATTGGGGACATCTATTTTACGGGTTCAAGGGGAGGTCAAAAAGAATGGAAATAGCGAACACTCCAAAGATGTCCTCCAAAGAGCCATGAAAATCAACCCAGACCTCGAGGTATTGCTCACTTTTTGGCAACCTCGTTCCCCGCAAAGATTGAAGGTATCTGATTGGCTGGATATTTTCGATTGGCGTGGAGCACGAGCATACAGACTCAAGGACTCGATGGAGGATGCCTGGGCCGAAGAGATTGTCCGCCGAACCCGCCAGCATATGGAGTGGGGGATTAATGTAACCACTTTGGGGGTACAGAATGAGACTAATTATTCCAATCTTGGTTCTCAAACTTGTATATGGAATCCCCAACGATTGAGGAATTTTATTGATGAAAAATTGTTCCCCCGACTCAGAGAAGCTGGACTATCCGTAAAAATCGCCGCACCCGATCTCGCATATATTGGGTACCAAGGGAGTGAATTATCCCGTTTTCTTCCCACCATTAATTCCAAGGCGGTCGATGTGGTGGCCTATCATATGTACGACAGTTACAAAGATGGCATGGATGGTAGTTTGTCAATACTCCGGGAAAATAGCCGAAAAATTGGCCAGATCCGTAGAGAAAATTTTCCCAAAAAAGAATTTTGGATGACCGAAACAACTGGCGCCCAATGGAACAATGATATTTGGCACACCTATGGTTGGATGCCTGAACTCACTGAGTTTGACAAAGCTTTACTTGCCGCTCAGTACGCCCATATGACCTTAGCGGATGCACAAGCAAATGTCTTTATGTGGTGGGGTCTGGTTTATTCGCTTGCTCCAGATCATGTCAAAAACACAAAAGTACAGCAAAAGCACCGTGATGAAGGCCTTGTTTTGGTGCAGGAAAAACTCGGGCCCAGTGGCAGGCAGGAACTTGTCGAACGAACTAAGAAGTTTTTTATGATCAAGCAATACTCCGGATTCATCACCGATGATTTTAGGAAGGTCTCTATCAATTCGCCTGACCCTCTCTGGGTATCCGCTTATTTTAATACTTCAAAGAGCAGTGGAGTAATTGTGGCGATCAATCCATCGGCGGATTCAATATCCTTGGATGTCACCTTGCCTGAGGGAATGAAAACCAGAGGGGCTTACCAAACAGACAAGAATCTGAATTGTGAATCCGTTTCTGCTGATTCTCCAATTCCTGGACGGGCGGTGCGTACCATTTTATATTCCGCCAACCAATCAGAATAGAGGTTCCGTCGGGAACCGGTTAATGGTAAAGTGCCTGGACTGGGAAACCTGTTTCAATTGACGGATTTCCGCACGCAGGGAACGGATTGCATCCGATACTTTATCCACCTCCCAATTTTCATGCTGGTAGAACTTTCGTGCGGTACTCAGGCTTTTTTCCAGAGATTGAGTGCCAAGGTTCTGGTTGCTTGCAGCCGAAAGGGCTTTTTCGCCCAGTTGAATCAGGGAATAAAGGCCTGGTTTGTATGCGTATCCGTTTTTCAAAAACCTGGAATCCGCTTGGGTGCCGTACGGAACGGTCTGAAAATCGGGCAGAGGTTCGGAAGTGATCAGGAATCCTTGGGCGTCCCGCAGACAAAATACCGCATGGGTGGCTCCCGGGGGCATGGTTGCTTCGACCCGCCCCGGTAAAATTGTAGCCTTTGTTTTGAGCCATTCCTCACGGTGCCCACCGGTTTTATCGAACTCCCGAGGGTTTAGGGTGTAAAGTAAATGGGCCTTCTCAATGGCGGCTTTACCTTCACCCTGTTCGATCTTTACCCATATCCGATTATCTTTTGACCCCAGTTCTATAACCCTGGGGGAGGCCTCTCGTTCCTCCTCGGATACCGCATGGGATCCAAGGTTGCGGTAGGGCATGGTAACTCCGCTGTCCTGAAGAAACGCATTAAGTTCGGCAAGCATCCCATCCCGGATCTTAGGGAATTGATCGGCGAGGTTTATGGTTTCGCTGAGATTTTCGGTATCCTCGCCAACTTTCCTGACCCGGAATAATTCAACCAACTCCTTATTTTCCACACCCGACCATCTGCCGGCGTATCCAACCCCGAGGTTGTGGACGAGCTTCCAGGGACCCTTTCTCATCGTAATCGCCATGTGGCTTTCCATGGGGTAGAACCAGTAGATTGCTTCCCGCTCGCTGCCATCGGGTTGCAGAACCTGCGGGGAAGTTCCCTGCATCAGTGGAAGAACATTGCACCCGTCAAGCTCAAGGGATGGGTCCAGCTCCATGCCTGCCATTTCCATAAAGGTGGGGTAGAGATCGATCAAGTTGATCGGGGTCTCACAGACCGAACCGGCAGGCACACCTGGTCCGCGGACGATAAAGGGGACCCGCAGTCCACCCTCATAATTGTTCATCTTGCCGCCCCGTAAAGGGCTGTTGTCGGTGATGGGTTCGTGTTGGCTGCCGACCCAACCGCCGTTGTCTGAGTCAATAATAACATAGGTGTTGTCGATTAGTTTGTGTCCAGGGTTTCTGGGGTCCTCGGTATTCTCCAAATAACGAACCACCTTGCCTATGCTCCAGTCCACCGCATCGACCATCGCTGCATAGTAGGGGTTGGTATGGCCCCGCATCTCCGGATTGAGCGGTCCAGGATCAGTAGGAAAATCAATCCCCATCTTTTTGCAGTAGTGTTCCAGTCGCTTGCGGTCTCGGGTGGCGATGGGGCCGTGCACATACAGCGGGCAAAAGTTCAGAAAGAAGGGCTTGTTCTTGTGCTTGCGGATAAACCCTACCGCCAGATCAGTCGGTTTGTCGAAGGGGCGCCCATCCTCGTCCAGTTGATAGGGGTCATCCGGCGAGTTGGTGGCAAAGTCTCCTAAACGGTGAGGGATCATCCTTTGCCAGGCTCCACCAAAGGAGTTTTTTCTCCCATCCTTGGGGTTCCATAATTCGGAATCGTTGTAAAAAAGAGGTCCTCCATTTTCTTCCAAAAATCCAAAGTCAAATCCCTGATCGGTCGGGAAGGGAAATCCACGGTACTTCCCACCAGCATGCCACTTGCCGACATGGCCACTGAAATAGCCTGCTTTTTTCAGCGTCTCAGGGATCATTGGTTCCTCCACCGGTAGTCCATAGAGATAATGTGGAGGAATTAAAGGAATATTGGGTTGATGGGCCCTGGGCAACTGCCCACCGGTCACACTGTAGACTCCTGTGTTTACGGGGTACTGCCCGCGCAGAAAGGAAACCCGCGAAGGGGCACATACCGGAGAGGGGGCGTAGGCCTCAGTGAAACGCCTGCCCAGGCGGGTCAGTTTGTCGAGGTTTGGGGTTTCGTAGACTGCATCGCCATCGATCTTATGACTGGCAATGTCCTGCCAACCGAGGTCATCCACCATGATATGCACGATGTTGGGCTTGGGCTGAGCAAATCCAAACCGGGCTAAAAGAAGAGTGAAAACCAATAAGCAATGTACCTTCATGAAGATCATTTTGTTACCCCAAAGCTGTTGCCTTCTGCAAAGGTAAAACCATGGAGAGGTGAAAAAACCTCTCAGATACAGTCTAGGACAATAAGCGACGCAGAGTTTCGTCCACCACCTTGGGGTTGGCCTGCCCACGGGTGGCTTTCATCACCGCACCTTTAAGGGCATTGATCGCCCCTTCCTTGCCGCCCCTGAATTTTTCCGCTGCATCGGGGTCGTTTGCAATCGCTTCGGCACAGATTCCTTCGATCTCTCCGTCGTCGGACTTTTGCTCCAGTCCCTTTTCCTTGATCAGGTCGGCAGCGGATTTTCCACTGGCAAACATTTCCGGAAATATTTCCTTGGCCACATTGTTAGTCAGTTTGCCGTCTTCGATCAAATTGACCAGTTCGGCGAGCATTTGCGGGGATACTGGGCAGGACTGCGGGGTGATGCGTTCGGCGGGTTCCTCGGCAAATTCATCGACCTTGTTGGCCTGGGAAAGTTCGCGCAACAGATCGTTGACCACCCAGTTCGCAGTCTTAGTGGCGGATTTTGACAGGCTGGCTGCTTCCTCAAAGTAAGCACAGAGCAGGTGGTCTCCACAAAGTGCGGAGGTGGCGGAATAGGGGAGGTTCATTTCCGCCTGGTAGCGCCTCTGTTTATCAAATGGTTTTTCGGGCAGTTCTTTTCTTACCCGCTCGATCCATTCCGGGTTCACCTTCACCGGCATAAGGTCGGGATCGGGGAAATAGCGGTAGTCGTGGGCCATTTCCTTGGTCCGCATCGGAGTGGTGTACTTCTGGTCTGGGTTCCAACGGCGGGTTTCCTGAATAATGGTTTCCCCTTCCTCGATTGCACGGATTTGACGACGGATCTCATATTCCACCCCGTTGCGTACGCCCGAGATGGTGTTTAAATTTTTCAGTTCCACCTTGGTGCCAAGGGTTTCCGTGCCCTTGGGGCGAACACTGATGTTGGCATCGCAGCGCAATTGTCCCTTTTCCATATCACAGGCGGAAATACCCGCGGCGACCAGGGAGTTGCGCAGGGAGGTGAGGTAGGCAAAAACTTCGTCCGGGCTGTGCATGTCTGGTTCGCTGACAATTTCCAGAAGCGGAGAACCCGCCCGGTTGTAGTCCACCAAGCTGTCCTGCTCGTAGTGGGTAAGTTTGCCCACATCCTCCTCCAAATGGATGCGGGTCAGTTCAACCATGCGGTGTGGGCCCATCTTGGATGGGTTTTCCCCGGGCATCTCGATTTCCACCTGTCCGCCCTCGCAAATGGGTTGGTCAAACTGGGAAATCTGGTAGTTCTTGGGCATGTCCGGATAGAAGTAGTTCTTACGGTCCCATTTGCAGACCGAAGCAATCTTACAATCAAGTAACAGTCCGACCTTGATCGATTTCTCGATCGCTTTCTTATTCATCACCGGCAGGGCACCTGGCAGACCCAAAACGACAGGGTCGGTCAGGGTATTGGGCGGTTGTCCAAAGCCTGTGCCCACCCGGGTAAACATTTTTGAACGGGTGTCCAATTGAACATGTACCTCCAGACCGATGACTGCTTCGTATTCCATCTTCTTCCGCTTAGAGGGTGGGTGCCTGACGGCCGTGGAGGTGGTCGCGGTCATAGGCGTGGGCGATTTGCAAAAGTTTTGATTCCTCGAAGGCCTGGCCGATGAGCTGCAGACCGATGGGCAGGCCAGACTGGGAAAATCCGCAGGGCACCGAGATCCCGGGCAGACCGGCAAGGTTGGTGGAGATGGTGTAGATGTCGCTCAAATACATCGAAATGGGGTCGTCGCTTTTCTCTCCAAATTTAAATGCAGGGGTAGGGGAGGTCGGGGTCAGGATGGCATCGACTTCCGCAAATGCTTTTTCAAAATCCCGGCGAATCAAGGTGCGGGCCTTTTGAGCACGTAAATAAAAGGCATCGTAATACCCACTGCTCAAACCGTATGCCCCTAGGATACAGCGTCGTTTGACCTCTGGGCCGAATCCTTCTCCCCGGCTCTTGGCATAGACATCGATGGCGTTTTCCGCCCGCTCGCTCCGTGATGTATAGCGTATGCCATCGTAGCGGGCGAGGTTGGAGGATGCCTCTGCGGTGGCGATTACATAATAAACCGGGATGGAGAGATCGGTGGTGGGCAGGCTGACCTCCTTGGTCTCATATCCAATCGAACGATAATGTTCAATCGCCTGTTCCACGCTGGCCCGTACCTCGTCGTCCATTCCGGGGCCAAAAAATTCTTTGGGTAGTCCAAGCACGCCCGGTTGGGTACTTTGCTTGAGATCCTGGGAATAGGCGGGCACCTCGCTGGGGAAACTGGTGGAGTCGAGGGGGTCGTGTCCAGAAATGGTTTCGAGGAGCAGGGCGGCATCTTCCACGGTGGTGGCAAAGGGCCCGATCTGATCGAGGGAGGAGGCAAAGGCGGCTAGTCCGTAGCGGGAAACCATCCCGTAGGTCGGTTTCATCCCCACCACTCCGCAGAGAGAGGCGGGCTGGCGAATGGATCCTCCCGTGTCCGAGCCGAGGCTCAAGGGAACTTCGCGGGCGGCAACGGCAGCGGAGCTACCCCCGCTGCTTCCTCCGGGTACGCAGTCCAAATTCCATGGGTTACGGGTCGGTCCATAAGCGGAATTTTCCGTGGATGAGCCCATCGCAAATTCATCGAGGTTCAACCGTCCGGCCACCACCGCACCGGCATTCCTTAATTTTTGGGTAACCGTGGCATCGTAGGGTGAGCGGTAGTTCTGTAAAATCTTGCTGGCAGCGGTGAGGGGCTGGTCTTTTACCGAGATCACATCCTTCATGCCCACGGGGATCCCATCGAGGGGTCCGCGTGTTTCACCTTTCGCCCGACGCTCGTCGGATGCTTTGGCTTGGGATAAGGCATCCTCTTCGTCGAGGTGGAGAAAGGCATGCACCCGTTCGTCGACTGCCTTTACCCGGGCAATCATCTCCTGAGCTAATTCAACGGCAGAAACTGTCCCTGCATCAAGCGATGCGGAAAGCTCGGAGGCAGACTGAAAAATGGATGAGTTCTCGGACATAAAAAACGGTTTTCTTATTCCTCAATCACTTTGGGCACCACCACCTGGTCCTGTCTGGACTGGGGTGCATTTTGTAAAGCTTGCTCTGCGGAAAAACCAGGCTTCGCTTCATCCTCGTCCCAAACATTGTAACGGGGGAAGGCATGGGCGGTGGGTTCCACTCCTTCGACGTCCAATTCCTGGAGTTTTTCAAAATATTTTATTACATCCCCGAGCTGGCGCTGGTAAGTGCTCTTTTCCTCTTCGGTCAGTTCGACACGTGCCAGTTTGGCCACATAATCGACATCCATGGGTGCATGTTCGCTCATATCCAAAAGATTAACTTCTTAATTCGTAGGCGGTTCCGGAACGGATCCCTGCAATCACATCCTCAAAGGCCTGGTTAAGTTCCTTCTCTCCAAGAGTGCGATCGGGTGCCCGGAAGCGCAGCGTAAGGGCGAGGCTTTTCTTGCCCTCGGGGAGTCCCTTGCCCTCAAAGAGGTCGAAGATTTGCACGGGATCGACCGCAAATTTTTCCTTGCCCACACCGCTGGCGATTTCCTCCACTTTTGCCCGCACGGTTTCGGCGGGCTCGGATGAATCCACCACTAGGGCAAGATCCTTGATTGCGGGTGGAAAAGTCGAAAATGACTGAAAAGTGGCGGCTTTCTTCCGTTTACTTAGCAGGACCGGATCGATCAGGATTTCGGCAGCGAAGATCGGTCCCTTGGCTTCCTTGGCCTTACTCAGGGAAAGGCGGATGATGCCCAGGTTCACTTCCAGCTTGTTTTTATGGGCATCTCCAAGACGGGCCGAATATCCGTCCTGCCAGGCAGGTTCATCTGAAATATTGCACCACAATCCTTTAGGCAGGGACAGTCCGGTCGCATCAATCAGTGTATGGACCTGATTTTTCAGGGCAAAGAAATCCAGGGATGGTTCCTCCTTCCATCCACGCTCGTTGGATCGGGCAAAGGCAGCAAAGGCCACGCTGATCCACTCCACATTTCCACGGGGACCTGGCCGGAAAACCCGACCCGTTTCGCAGACCCGGGTGAGGTCATTTAAATTCTTTTGGTTATGGGAAAGAGCATCCACCAATCCGGGAAGAAGCGAGGGGCGCACATGGGTATGATCAGCGGTCAGGGGATTGGCCAGAGCGAGTTCCTCAACCGCGAGATTACCAAACCAAGACTCCACTTCTTCGCCTGAGCGCAAGCTGTAGTGACAGCACTCCTGATAGCCCTGACCCAGCAGGTGGTCGACCGCACCCTGGCAAAAATCATAGGATGTGTCATTTTCTCGATCCAAAGCAGAAAAGGCGATCGGTGCATCCTTTAAATCATCGGTCCCCCGGATACGGAGGTACTCCTCGACCAAATCAATCGGGCGGTCCACTTCTGAACGGAAGGAAGGTACGGTCACTTCCCAGGGGCCACTGCCTGATACGGAAAATCCCAGTCTCTGCCATGCATCCATCAAAGATTCGGCTGTAACTGAAAATCCACAGGTCTTTTCCACAAATTCATGATCGATGGCGATCGACCGTGCCCCACGGGGTGCGGAACCGGCACATACATAGGTGGGAGCAAGCTCGCCTCCTGCAGTTTCCAAAATTAAATCGATCGCACGGCGGGCGGCATAGTCCACCCCGGCAGGATCGACATCCCGGGAAAATCGCTGGGAGCTGTCGCTGTGCAGACCAAGTCGGCGGGCAGTCGAACGGACGGAACCCGGACGAAACCAAGCCGATTCAAGGATAAGGTCGGTGGTGGAATCATCCACTTCCGCATCCACACTGCCCATCACTCCGGCTACGACCAGCGGTCGCTCTGCATCGGCGATCACCATCATGTCGGTTTGCAGGTCACGCTTCACATCATCGAGGGTGGTGATGGATTCATTTTCCCTGGCTGGGCGTACAATGATGGCGGGTCCTTTAATTTTGCCTGCATCAAAGGCATGGAGGGGTTGCCCGGTTTCAAGAAGTACGTAGTTGGTCACATCCACCACATTATTGATCGGACGCAAGCCCACTGCTTCGAGCCGTTTTTGCATCCAATCCGGGCTGGGTGCAATTTTCACCCCCCGGATGGTCCAAAGGGTGTAGTAGGGACAGGCATCATCCTCAAGACGGACCTCGTTCACCAAACTATTGCTGTCCGCCTGGGCAACCGCATCAGCGGATGCCTGCACCGCAGGGATACTTAAATCTTTTTGGTAGCGGGCGGCAATTTCACGGGCCACTCCGATATGGCTTAGACAGTCCCCGCGGTTGGCGGTGATTTCCAGTTCCAGCACCCGGTCGGGCGATACCGCTTCGGTAATGGGTGTGCCAATAGCTGGAGAGTCATGGAGGATCATGAGTCCATGATCATCCTCGCCCAGGGTCAGTTCTTTGGCACTGCACATCATCCCCTCAGAGGGAACACCACGCAGCTTGGATTTCTTGATTTTAAAACCACCGGGAAGTTTGGCCCCGGGCAGAGCAACCGGTACCCGGTCACCCACTTGAAAATTGGTGGCTCCACAGACGATGTTGGCTGGGGCTTCCGCCCCCACATTTACCTGGCATACACTTAGCCTGTCTGCTTCGGGATGGGGTTGCTTGTCCAATACTTCGCCCACCACCACATGGTCAAGGGAAACTGTCTGGTCACCTTCTGCTTCCTCGACTTCCAAGCCAAGCATGGGCAGAGCATCGACAAGCTCACCGGGGTCGGCGGGTAGCTCGACATATTCCTTCAACCATTCGAGACTAATCTTCATGCCGGTCCGGTAAATTGGGAAAGAAAGCGTTGGTCGTTCTGGTAAAAATGGCGGATATCATCAATCCCGTGCAGAATCATGGTAATCCGTTCAATTCCGACGCCAAAAGCAAACCCACTGAATTCTGCAGGGTCCAGATTCACCAGTTTGAGTACCTCGGGATCGACCAGTCCACAGCCCATGATCTCAATCCATTTATCACTCAGTTTTCCGAGGTTGGGTGCTTTAAGGTCCACCTCAAAGCTGGGCTCGGTGAAAGGGAAGAAACTGGGGCGCAGTCGGGTCTGTACCTTATTGCCAAAAGTTTCCTTGAGAAAGTAGTCGAGGGTGCCCTTGAGGTCGAGTAGGGTAATCTTGCGGTCAATGCACAGGCCCTCAATCTGGTGGAAGTTGGCCGAATGGGTCGCATCCACTGTATCCCGGCGGAAGCACCGGCCCGGTGCAATCACTCGAAGGGGTGGTTTTTCCCGAAGCATGGTGCGTATCTGCACCGAGGAAGTGTGAGTACGTAAAAGGTGAGCCTCCTTATTCTTTTTGGAAACATTGGCCCATTTTGAGTCCGGTTTAAAAAAGAGGGTGTCCTGCTCGTCCCGGGCGGGGTGGTCTTCGGGTGTATTGAGGGCATCGAAACAAAACCACTCGGTTTCAGCCTCCGTTGCTTCCGTTACGGTAAATCCAAGTTTGCGGAAGGTGGAGACCACTTTTCGGCGGGTGGCGGAAAGCGGATGGAGGGAGCCGGAACGGTTGGGAATGGCGGGCAAAGTGGGGTCGTAGGGATCACCGAGGGCGACGAGGTCTGCCTGCTCTTCAATTTTGGCAAGCGAATCTGCGAAGAGAGACTCAATCTGTTTTTTGGCCTGATTGAGAGCCTGTCCGAATGCCGGTTTTTCCTCCCTCGGTAAGGTTCCGATCATCTTGGATGCCTGAGTGAGGGAACCCTTGGGTCCAAGGATAGATGCTTTTGCCTGATCCCAATCTGAACGATTGTAAATTTCTGCCTGGCTTGCCTCCGCTTGGGCGACAATGGCTTGGAGATCCTTCTCCACGCCAGAATTCAATTAAGGGCGGGCTTTACGCCGCAAGTGCGGTTTTCGCCTTAGCCACCAATTCCTTGAACGCATCCGGTTCGTGGATGGCCATTTCAGACATCATCTTACGGTTAAGCTCGATGTTTGCCTTGCTCAGACCGTGTATAAATTCACCATAACGCAAACCTTCTGCCCGGCATGCAGCATTGATACGTACAATCCAGAGTTGGCGAAATTCGGTACGGCGCTTGCGGCGGTGGGCATAGGCGTAGACTTCCCCGCGATCGACTGCATCCTTGGCATAGCGGAAGAGACGGGACTTGTTTCCAAAATATCCGCGTGCTTTCTTTAAAACTTTTTTGCGGCGTTTACGGGTGGCGGGAACATTGCGTGCGCGTGGCATGACGAAGGGTCTCCTCTATAGTTTGGTTGAAATTAGCTGGAAAGTGCGTTGATCACACGCTTGGCCATACCGTCGGCCAAAACCTGGTTTTGACGGCCCGCTTGTACTTGCTTATTGGACTTTTTGCGGCGTAAGTGGCGTTGCCCAGGTTTGCGGTGGGTGACTTTACCGGATCCGGTGACCTTAAACCGTTTGGCTATTCCTTTGTGCGTCTTTCTCATGATCAAAATTTGGGAAAAGGATGACCTATAGCCGTTTAGGGGCAGACGATCAAGCCAAATGCATATCAATTGTCATAAATTAACAAGCCCAGGTAGCTGTAGTAGGTGAACCAGAACGAGATGGCTAAAACGATGCACCAAAGCAAAAATTTAAAAATCCGTTTTCTTAGCCAATAAGAGGAGTGTGAGTTTGCACCATCATCCCCAAAATCATGGAAATAGTGCAATAAGTCACGGTCCTCAGAGCGGGATGATATTTTGCGATAGGTTTTTCCGTAGTCCGACCGCTTTCTGAGGTAAAGATAATGGAAAATTTTATGAAGCATATTGGCGAAATCAGGGGACTAAGTATCTTTTTCCGCACATTTCGGTAAAGTCGAGCCGGGAAACACTGGCCATGTTTTCCCGCAGAGCCCACAAATCGGATCCGATCTGTACCTCTGCCTGATCAAGCCATTCACTCCGGTAGGTCAATTGATAACCTTTTTTATCATCAGTTTGGGTAAATAAACTGTTGAGTTTCAAGGAGTCGGCAAAGGTAAGCATGGGTGGGTGATCCCCTTGATAAGAATCGGGGAAATTCAAGTTGTGCACCACCAGGCTGTTTGGTTTTGGGAGGTTGACCACCATTTCGGCGTATTCTGAAATGGACACGGCAGATTTTTCCAGCGAGGAAGCCAGGTCTCCTTCGACTTTTCCTCCGCTTTCCCGGATCGCATCAAATTGCTCGTTGGGAAGAGCAAAACTGGCTGCGATTGCAGGGTACCCAAGTAAACTGGCTTCCAGGGCACCGCCGACCGTCCCGGATGACAAGACCATCGGTAAGGTGATATTATAGCCCAGGTTTATTCCGCTGATCACGATGTCGGGTGCCTGTTCGAGCAGATTGCCACAGGCAAGATTTACACAATCCGCAGGGGTTCCATTGAGAGAATAGGCAAGCTTGCCAGGGAATTTCTTTTCTTTTTTCGGCTTGAGGATTTCATGCCTGGTAATGGCATGGCCAATCCAGCTCCTTTCCCCGTTGGGGGCACAGGTAACTACCTCGAAGTTCTCGCTTAGGGCGTCCACCAGGGCGATGAGAAAATGAGAGCGTATACCATCATCATTCGTAACTAAGGCCAATGGCTTGTCTGGTGTGCTCATGAGATCAAGAAAAGAAAGGATTTATCCATAACTCCCTATGGATATTTTTCCGTCTGGGCAATGGAGGATTTGGAGGAAGTCAAACTATTCCTTAAACATGGACACAAAAAAGCGGTCATCCACGAATGGATGACCGCTAGGGATAAGAAGTTTTGGGTTTAAAGAATTAGGAGGCTACGGGCGCGGCCACTTCTTCGGTTTCCTCTTCCGCTCCTTCGCTGGAAGATTCACCTTCATCGGCTGGCTTGTTTTCCTCCATCGCGGCACGACGGCTGAGCTTTACGCGGCCCTTGTCGTCGATCCCGATGCACTTGACGATGATTTCATCTCCAAGTTTGCAAATATCCTCGGTCTTATTAACCCGGAAGTCCGCGAGTTCAGAAATGTGGCAAAGTCCTTCCTTGCCTGGCAAACATTCCACGAATGCACCAAATTCCTTCACTCCGCGAACGATACCACGGTAGATCTTACCGACCTCGATTTCTCCGGTCACCAGTTCGATCTCGTCGAGGGCACGTTGCATTGCTTCCGAATTGGTCGCATAAATGCGTACTTTTCCGCTGTTGTCTTCATCGATATCGATATTGGCACCGGTAACTTCAGTGATACGGCGGATATTCTTTCCTCCTGGCCCGATTAAGGCACCGATTTTTTCAGGATCGATCTTTACAGTTTCAATGCGTGGGGCATGCTCACGCAATTCCTTGCGGTGGGAGGGAAGGGCGGCTTCCATCACATCAAGAATCTTCATTCTTGCTGCTGTGACCTGCTTCACTGCTTCCTTAGCGATATCAAAGGGAAGGCCCTGAATCTTAAGGTCGAGCTGGAAACCAGTCACACCTTGGCGGGTACCACATACCTTAAAGTCCATATCTCCGAAGTGATCTTCCGCACCGATGATGTCGGTAAGGACCACATGCTTGGAAATATTTCCGTTCTCATCGTGTTCGGTTACCAAACCGGTGGAGATCCCGGCGACATGTCCGCTCAGGGGCACACCGGCATCCATCAATGCGAGGGAACCACCACAGACACTGGCCATGGAGGTCGAACCATTGGAGGACATGATTTCGGAAACCACACGGATGGCGTAGGGGAACTCGTCCTCAGGAGGAAGCACAGGAAGTACGGAACGCTCGGCCAATGCACCATGCCCGATTTCGCGTCGTCCGGTAAATCCGAAACGGCCGGCTTCACCCACGGAGAATGGGGGGAAGTTGTAGTGCAAAATGAAAGACTTAGAGGTGGGTCCACCGGTCAATCCGTCGAGGTCCTGCACATCCCGGCTGGTGCCAAGGGTGGAGAGTACGAGGGACTGGGTTTCGCCACGGGTAAAGATGGAGGAACCATGTACTCTTGGAAGCACTCCGGTTTCGCAGGTGATCTCACGCAAATCATCGGGTCCACGGCCATCGGCACGCTTTCCTTTACCGAGGATATTGTCGCGGTAGACTTCTTCCTGGATCACTTCGAAAGCCATTTTTACATGGTCGGCGTCGTAATCATCTCCGAACTTTTCTTCACATGCCTTGTCCGCTTCTTCCTTGATCGCATCCACAGCCACCTGGCGCTCCTGCTTGGAATCAGCAAAGATCGCTTCTTCCATGCGGTTACCGGTGATTTCGCGGCAAAGAGCGAGCACATCGTCAGGAACTTTTACGAGTTCAAACTCCTTCTTTTGCTTTCCGCAGAGTGCGGCCAACTCACGCTGGGCAGCGATGATGTCCTGAATCGCTTCATGAGCATATTCAAGGGCTTCCACAAAACGGTCTTCAGGGATTTGGTCCGCAGAACCTTCGATCATCATCATCTCCTTCTCGTTTCCTACATAGATGAGGTCGAGAGTGGAGTCGTACATTTGCTCATTGGTTGGGTTGACCACAAACTCGCCGTCAATTTGCCCAAGACGCACACAACCGATTGGTCCATTCCAGGGAATATCGGAAATCATCAGGGCAGCGGATGCACCGTTGACCATGAGGATGTCTCCCTCGTTCACAAGATCGGTGGAAAGAAGGTAACCAATTACCTGTACCTCATTAAGGAATCCCTTCGGAAAGAGGGGGCGCAGGGGGCGGTCGCAGAGGCGGGAAGTAAGGATTTCCTTTTCGGTGGGCTTTCCTTCACGCTTGAAGTAACCACCGGGAAAACGCCCGGCTGCGGTAAATTTTTCGCGGTAATCCACAGTCAGGGGGAAGAAGTCCTGCCCTGGGCGCAAGGTAGCGGCTGCGGTGGCAGAGACAAACACACTGGTTTCTCCCTGAGTTATAGTAACGGCTCCGCTGGCCAATCCAGCAAGTGTGCCGGAAGAGATCTGAATGCCGAGCTTCTCGGCAGTAACATTATGCTTTTGTTTCATTGATTCGTACGGGTTGTATATTTTGCGTTATGATCGCATCATCCTTTGCCTGAACCGGATTGTTCGGGCAAAGCCTCCTCACACCATCCCAAATGGACACAGAAATGCCCGGGAATGCATGACGAGAGGAAAAATTCTCGGGCCACAAGTGGCTGCGAGTTTAATGAGAGCAAGGGCTCAGAAAATGAAATTATTTACGAAGACCAAGCTTTTCAACGATAGCCTGATAGCGCTTCAAATCATTTTTCTTTAAATAATCGAGAAGTTTTCTCCGGCGGGCTGCCATCATCAGCAATCCTCTGCGGGAGTGAAAGTCCTTGCGGTGGGTTTTAAGATGTTCCGTGAGGTGGGAAATGCGGGCGGTAAGGAGGGCGATTTGCACCTCGCTGGACCCGGTGTCCTTGTCGTGGGAACGGTTTTCTTCGATGATTGATGTTTTATTTACTTGTTCTGACATTGGTCTGACTTGGTTTCCTGATCCGATGGATTGACGGGTGCCAATCCGCGCCGCAGGGTAAGCCGCAACGCCGCTTTCGTCTCGCTTCCCACCCCATGAGGAACAGGTCGCTAGCATGATCAAGGGAGCAACCCCAAAGGAGTGACTCCTAACGATGGGAAAAGGATTGTGCTTTTTTTGGGCTCTTTTACAAGCACGAAAGCAGTTCCACGCTTGCCTCCGTGCTCCTGCGTCCCAACATCATTCCCTTTTTCACATTCCTCTTCAATCCCTATGTCCATCCGCTACTTCGCTTATGGTTCCAATATGAACCTCGATCAAATGGCCATGCGTTGCCCCGGAGCCGAACCCGGCCCGGTCGCCCGCCTCTCCGGTTGGAAGTATTTTATTAATGGCGATGGCTATGCCGGAATCGAGCAGGATGAGAACTCCGAGGTACTCGGTTCCCTATGGTCACTCAAAGAAAAACACTGGAAAGCCCTCGACCACTACGAGGGTGTGGCCGGTGGCTATTACGAACGCATGGAGATGGACCTCGAATTACTTGGGGATCAATCCACCGTCCGCTGCTGGGTCTACCTCTCCTGTAATTATAAATACGGCGTGCCTGCCGCCCGCTACCAGCAGGTGGTGGTGGAGGGTGCCCGGCAAGTTGGGTTACCGGAAGATTATCTGCCCATTCTTGAAAGCTGGGCTCATGGATGTCCCCAAAAATGAGCACGGGTCTGCCTAAGTGGTCCTTCTTTGTCGATACCGGGGGCACCTTTACCGATTGCTTTGCACGTAGCCCCGACGGTACGGTTCACCGGGCCAAGGTATTGTCGCGGGGTAGCCTTTCCGCCCGGATTTCCCAAATTTCGGGACCCAATCGCCTGATCCTGCAAGGCCCGCCCGATTGGCCAGAGGATTTTCCGGTCGGTTTCCGACTGGTCTGTAAGGATGATGAACATCAGGTAGAAGGCTGGTCTCCGCAATCCGGTGAACTGGTGCTCAGTGGTGCCGTACCAGCTTCCCTTGTTCCTGGCACTGCGATCGAATTGCTCTCCGGGGAGGAAGCCCCAGTCCTTGGCCAGCGGCTCCTTCTCGCCCGGGCTGGTCTTTCGTCCAAAGAAATTTCTGCGAGCATGCGATTGGCCACCACCCGTTGTACCAATGCCCTGCTGGAAGGGGCGGGCGACCCGCCTGTCTTTTTTGTGACCCAGGGATTTCCAGATCTTTTGGAAATTGGGGACCAGCGCAGGCTCGGCCTCTTCGACCTTGTCCCCCGCAAACGCCCCGTGCTTCATGGCCCGGTAGTGGAGGTCCGCGAACGACTCGACCGCTATGGCAAGGTTTTGCAGGCTCCCGATCTGTCCGTTCTCGAGCCGCTCGCCCGCGAGCTCCTGGAGCAGGGCAACCGGGTGGCCGTGGTCTCTTTCTTGCACTCCTATGTAAACGATGCCCATGAGCTAGAAGTCGCCCGTTGCCTCAAGGAGTGGGGCTTTCCTACGGTTATTTGCTCGGCGGAAATCCGACGCTTTCGCAAATGGTTGCCCCGCTCGGAATCCTCGGTGGTGGAAGCTTATTTGTCGGGTGTGCTCACAGGTTATTTGGATTCTGTGGAAGCCGGTCTGGGGCAGGGGAGTGAACTGCTTATCGCCTCCAGTGCTGGGGGGCTTTCTCCCCGGGCTGATTACCGGGCGATCGACAGCCTGCTCAGCGGACCTGCTGGTGGGGTGGTGGGAGCGGCTGCAGTCGCCCGCTCGGCCGGTCTCGAAAAATTCATCAACCTCGATATGGGGGGCACCAGTTCGGATGTTTCCCGCTATTCCGGCTCCTTCGCATACCAATCCAGCCACCAGGTGGGAGATGCCCGGGTGGCCAATGTTGCCCTGCGTATCGAAACCGTCGCCGCTGGGGGTGGTTCCATCTGCGGGGTGGAAAACGGGCTCCTGCGGGTCGGTCCCCAAAGTGCTGGGGCTCACCCCGGGCCGGCCTGCTATGGGTTTGGCGGCCCGCTCTGCCTGACCGATGTCAATTTACTGCTCGGTCGGCTCGATCCTTCCCAGTTTTCCACACCGGTCGATCCCTCTGCCTCCCGGTCTCGGTTGCAGCAAATTGCGGGAGATTCCGGTCGCTCAGAGGATGATCTCCTGCATGTTTTCCTCGCGGTGGCGGATGATGCCATGGCCACCGCCATCCGCAAAGTCTCGGTTGCCGAGGGGTATGACCCCGCAGACCATGCCCTGGTCTCCTTTGGTGGCGCTGGTGGGCAGCATGCCTGTGGAGTGGCCACCCGCCTCGGGATATCGAAAATTTTGTCGCCCGGAGATTCCGGCCTGCTCAGTGCCTATGGGTTGATGCAGGCCCGGCTGGAACGGGTGAAGGAACAGTCCGTGTTATTACCGGTTGGAGATAGCCGCCTTGGCCAGATTGAACAGGTTTTACTTACCGATGCTCTTTCCTCGGTTCCCCATAAGGATGCCAAGATTTGCCAAAAATTCGCCTTCATCCGCCTGGTCGGGCAAGATGCCCCGCTGGAAGTACCTTACGAAGATCTTTCTGAGCTCGCCTCCCTTTACGAGGCACGCTTTCGCCAGGTCTTTGGGTATTTTCCGGAAAACCGGCAGGCGGAGGTGCACTCCCTGCGTGTGCTTGCCGTTGGCCCAAGCTCCGATTCCCCCAGCGAATCCTTTGCAGTTTCGCGTGAGTCCGAAGTCTCTGGCAAAAACATCCATTATCGGGACGATCTGCCACCGGGTGCTCAGTTGGTTGGGCCCTGCCTGGTTACTGATTCCTTTGGTGCCCTCTGGATCGAGGCCGGTTGGCGGGCAACCAAGGGAGACCGGGGCAGCCTGCTGCTGGAAAAGACCGAATCATCCCAGCTATCCACCCCGGAGTTTCCTGAAGTTGCCAAACGCGAGCTCTTTGCCAACCGCCTGCTTGGATTGGCCGAAGAGATGGGTGCCCAGCTCGAACGCACCGCCCTGTCCGTCAATGTCCGGGAACGGCTCGATTTTTCCTGTGCCGTGCTCGATGCAGGTGGATTTCTAGTCGCCAATGCCCCGCATGTGCCCGTTCACCTCGGTGCCCTTGGTGTGTGTGCCCGTACCATTCTTAGTCCTCTTCCGCCCCTTCAGCCCGGCGATGTGGTGGTCAGCAATCACCCTGCCTTTGGTGGCTCCCACCTGCCCGATGTCACCGTGCTTGCACCCGTTTTTGTGGAGGGCGGGGATCGTCCCATTGCCTATCTAGCCAACCGTGCCCACCATGCTGAAATCGGGGGCAAATCTCCCGGTTCCATGCCTGCTTCGACCCGTTCCTTGGCCGAGGAGGGTGTGGTACTTTTTCCCCAGCTTCTATTTGCTGGTGGAACATCGCAAATGGGAGAGGTCGAGCAGCTCCTCAAAAGCGGTATTTTTCCCTCCCGTCAACCGGCGGAAAACCTGGCCGATTTATCCGCCCAGGTCGCCTCCTTGCGTATGGGTTTGGATGGCATGCAGTCGATTTTGCAAGAATATGGAGTTCAGGAGATTAGCGAGCAAATGAAAGCGATTTCTGAGGTCTCCTCTGCATGCACTACGGAGTATTTTTCAGACCTCGGAAATTTTATCAAAGAAGTGGAGCAAACCCTCGACGATGGAGACATTCTCAAACTTCGCATTTCGGTGGAGAAAGGCCGGGCAAACTTTGACTTTTCGGGCACCGCAAAGGTGCGTACGGATGGGCTCAATGCCACCCCCGCCATCGTCACCAGTGCGGTTTGTTACTGCCTGCGTGTCTTGATCGGGAAAGAATTACCCCTTAACGAGGGTCTGGTCCAACCCGTGGATATTCACATACCCAGCGGATCCTTGCTTAATCCCGACTTCTCTGATGATCCCGAAAACTCCCCCGGTGTGGCGGGGGGCAATGTGGAGATCAGCCAGCGGGTGGTCGACCTCATCTTTTCTGCTTTCGGTCAGGTTGCCTGTTCCCAGGGTACGATGAACAATCTTACTTTTGGAAATGATCAATTCAGCCACTACGAAACCATTGGGGGTGGGGCAGGGGCTACCATCGGGCAGGATGGCGAGTCTGCTGTGCAGGTACACATGACCAATACGGCGATTACCGATCCCGAGGTCTTGGAAGCCCGCTTTCCCGTCCGCCTGCTTAGCTTTCGTAAACGAGTGGGCTCTGGCGGTGCAGGCAGTTGGCAAGGGGGCGAGGGCATCGAGCGGGAGTACTTGTTTGAGGAGGAAGTGACGATTTCTTTGCTTACCCAGCGCCGTGCAAGCGGACCCGAAGGCATGGCCGATGGACGGCCCGGCCTTCCTGGTGAGCAGATCCTTATTCGCAAAAATGGAGAGGAAATAAAACTTGGCTCCATCGACAGTATTTCGGCCAAACCCGGCGACCGCCTCATCCTTCGCACCCCTGGCGGCGGCGGAGCCGGCCATCCAGAACTTTTGGCCTAAGAATGTTAATTCTTTTTTTTCTGTGAACGGAATGCTTTTCTGTAGACTGCACCCTTTTCTCTTTTACCCACGGCAATTACATAGACCGTAATTGTTTTCTCTTCGACTTCATAAACCAATCGATAACCAGCGGGCCTGAGCTTTACCTTGAAGTGATTCTTTAGGCCTCTCAAGCGGTCTGCAGGTACAAACGGATTATCCAGACGCTCTGCCAATTTCTTTTTGAATTGCTCTTTTAGCGTAGCACCTAGTTTTTCCCACTCTTTTAATGCGGAGGGTAAAAACTTGAGCTTATATTTCATCAAGACTTACTTCAATAGCGTCTTTTTTCTCTTTCTTTTTACTTTTAATGAGCTTAGTTAGAAATTGGTCATCCATGGCTTCGATTAATTCTTCATACTTACTGGCTGGCACAAGGTAAGCCGTTGGTTTGTTGTGGTTTAGGATAGCAATTGCCTCTCCATTGGCTTGATCAATTAATTGGCTCGGGTTTTTCTTTAACTCCGAAACACTTGCAGAAAGCGTACTTAATAAAGTATTCATAATAGTATTTAATAAAGTACTAAATAAAGCGCGAAGCAAGAATCTTTAACCTCACCCTTCTTAACCTCACTCCTTTCTTTGATTATTTTTGTACTTTTATATTTTTATGTTTCATTTCTTTCTAGACATATTGGTCGGGTAAATTTAATTCTTCTGTATCGCGCATTTAATAAAGACGCGTGTGCTCACTCGCACGCGAGCAGGGTTTTCATTTTCCTGCTTATCTTTCGTGGTTTCGCTGTGCCTGTTTCCATGTGTTCTCTCTGCAAATTCTGCACCCACTGACATCAATGCCAGCAACCTGACAATCGCGGAGAACTCTGCAATCGGTACGATTATCGGCGAGTTCAATGCGACTGATCCGGATGGGTATGGAAATTTTTCTTATGAGTTGGTTCCACAACTACCTAGCGATTTAAATTTATCTCTTTGGTTAGATGCATCGGATGCCTCGACCATTACTCATTCCAATGGATTGGTAAGTCAATGGGCAGACAAGAGTGGTAATGAACACGATGCATATCAGTCAAATACATCTAAGCAACCAACGCTTCAGCAAAATACAATCAACGGAAAATCTGCGATCTACTTTGATGGTTCAGATGATAGCCTGTCCGGAAATTCCCGTCTAGGTTTAGTAGCGAATCCAGCAATTACTATTTTCGTTGTCTGTGATATTGTCTCGTTGGTCAGGGATTCTGAGATTCTTTTTCAAATTGGTACTTCAGATGCCTGCTTGATGGTTGCTTCTGGAACTGGCGGGTGGTCATGGAGGCATAATAATGGAAGTGAGATTTACGGAACTGTTACTAGGAATTCACCCAATCTACTGGTATTTGTTCGTCCAGCAGGCGGTAACTATTCTAGCTCAAAATTTTATCATAATGGTACAGAGCAAATACGTACCGGTGGGCACAACGATAATTTCCAACCCACAAATATTAGCCAATCATTTCATATTAGTCTCAATTCAAAAAATAATTCCAATAACCTAAATGGAAAGTATGGAGAAATTATAGTTACAAATTCAGATGCGATACTTGATCGTCAAAAAATAGAAGGCTACCTTGCACACAAATGGGGACTACAAAGCAACTTGCCAAGCGAACATCCAGCCAAGACTTTTTCTATCGATGCTAACGGTACACTCACCGCCAACCAATCCTTCGACTACGAAACGGATGACTTGAATTACACCATCACCGTCCGTGCAACCGACGATCACAACATTACCTTCGACAAAAACTTCACCATCAGTGTAACCAATGTGGTGGAGGACTTGGATAGTGACGGGATCGAAGACCACTACGATCTGGACATCGATGGGGACGGTTTAAGCAATGCGGATGAACTCCTCTACAATTCCGACCCGTGGGATGCGAGCTCCGTCAACCGCCCGCCCAGCGATATCAATGCCAGTAACCTGACCATCGCGGAGAACTCCGCCATCGGTACGGTAATTGGTGAGTTCAATGCCACCGATCCGGACGGGGAGGGGAATTTTACTTTTACACTCTATCCCCTCTTGCCAGGCAAACCCTCCCTTTGGTTGGATGGTACTGATATTGATGGCGACAACTTAGCTGATGGTCTTCAAGTGGAAGACAATGTATCCCTGTGGGTAGACAAAAGTGGTAATGGTTACGACTTCAATGAAACCCACGGCCAACCAACTTATTCAAATAAGGATGGTCAGGGTGTTGTTAAGTTTGACGGACAATCCATCATCTGGACGGGTAAATCCCTCTATCCGGATTTCAGCAATTATACCATTCTGTCCGTTTCCCGATACACGGGTGGTGCTAACAATCGAGTTATTTCCGATGTTGATGCAAATAATTGGTTATTTGGTTACCATGAGGGACCTGGTGCAGAAAAAACAGGTGGTTACTTTGATACTTTTTATGCTTGGGGATGGCTAACCAACAATAGCTCTAGAAAAGCAGATCAGAATTGGCACCTTCATGTGGGTACGATCAACGATAGCGACTATGCCCAGGGATGGGTGGACCAAACCAATATGGTCGATACTCCAACTGGTGCAGGGTCGCCACATCAACCTAAACTATTAGCTTTGGGAGGTGGTCGGTGGAGTACTACTTCTGGTTTCGCAGAAATGTCGAAAGCAGAGGTTGCAGAATTAATCGTTTTTGATCGTGTCCTTGATGCTTCGGAAATTGCTCGGGCCGAAAATTATTTGATCGGAAAATGGAAGCTCCCGCTGACGATGCAAAATTCTACCAATGCATTATTCAGCATGGATGCCAACGGTACACTTACCACTACCCACAGCTACGACTACGAAACGGATGACTTGAACTACACCGTCACAGTTTGGGCAACGGATCAACTTGGTGCCTCCTTCGATAAAAATTTTACGATTCAAATTACCAACATCGTAGAAGATCTGGACGGGGATGGTACTGAGGATCACTACGATCTCGACATCGATGGGGACGGCTTAAGCAATGCGGATGAGTTGGCTTACAATTCTGACCCCTGGGATGCGAGCTCCATCAACCGCCCGCCCAGCGATATCAATGCCAGCAACCTGACCATCGCTGAGAACTCTGCAATCGGCACCGTGATCGGCGAATTCAATGCCACCGATCCGGACGGGGATTTGAATTTCAGCTTTTCTGTTAAGTCGGTGTTCGCCGACCCATCCAATATTAGTGGTTTGGCTGCCTGGTTTGATGCATCTGATCTATCCACCATAGTGACCGAAGAAGGGTCAAGCGATGTCGTCACTTGGGCAAATAAGTTAGATTCCTCTGTCAAGATGCATGGTAGTACGCAAAAGCCCAATACTGGTGCGTCAATCAATGGATTAAATGCCTTAAATTTTGATTTTAATTCAAGTGGGTACGAACGAATGTTCGCATACAAAAATTTAACTAGTCCATGGAGTGCGGTTAGTCTGGATGGTAATGTATCCGGTACTTATCAGGATGTTGCCGTATTTATTCTGTATCAAATCGATCACTTTTATCCTAATGCGATGCCATTTGGATTTGGCTGGAATGGTCATTTTAGTTGGGGATCCAATGGGGGAGGAGGCGGGGTTGGTACAGTTGGTTCTTTTTATTTAGATACACCCAGTCGAATTAACATGGAATTATCCTCTGCTGGTAGTACTCAAGTTGTTTCTATCAATTACTCCAATACCAAGTCAGAAAGGGCAATTTATCACAATGGCACCCTTAAAGCCAGTTCCTCAAATGTTTCTATTAGAGACGCTGAGCAATTCAATTTCCCCAACTCTCATCATCCTGATAATACTCCTAATCCATGGGGTAAAGCTGATTACACCTTAGGGGAAATCCTCGTTGTTGATGAGGTTATTTCGGATAACGATCGCCAGAAAATTGAGGGCTATCTTGCGAGTAAGTGGGGATTAGCTGATCAATTACCAGACTCGCATCTATATTCTCCAAACCATTTGTTTTCATTTGATGTTAACGGAAGTTTACGAACCGTTCGTTCCCTTGACTACGAAGTGGATGAGCACAATTACACCGTCCGCGTAGAGGTATTGGATGACTGGAATGCCAGTTACTACGAAGACTTTAATATTACTCTAACCAATGTGGTGGAGGACATGGATAGTGACGGTACTGAGGATCACTACGATCTCGACATCGATGGGGACGGGCTGAGTAATGCGGAGGAACTGGCGTATAATTCCGACCCTTGGGATGCGAGCTCCAGCAACCGCCCACCCAGCGATATCAATGCCAGTAACCTGACCATCGCAGAGAACTCCGCAATTGGTACAGTGATTGGTGATTTCAATGCCACCGATCCGGACGGGGAGGGCAACTTTACCTACTCATTGGTACCTCAATTACCAAGCGATTTGAACATCTCTTTATGGTTGGATGCATCGGATGCATCGACCATTACTCATTCCAATGGATTCGTAAGTAAATGGGCGGACAAAAGTGGAAATAATAGGCACGCAATTCAGATAACGGATGCCCAAAAACCTCTATACTCAGAAGTTGCAAATTCATTTATGTTCGATGGCAGTAATGATTACATGACAATTCCCGGATTTAATCCTCATGGAGAATTTTCAATTTACATAGTATTTTCCAATGAAAGAGAAACATTAGCAAGTTCTGGAGGTGTTGTTGATGTAGTAGCTGCAATTGGACCATCTAGCGGATCTGGATGGACAATAGAGAGCTATAATACTTGGGGCACGCGGTCACTTCGCCGATTGTATCTTTACGGCGTTGGCACATCTAGTAAGACCTTCTTGAACGGAACTCAAACTTCCGGCGAAGAAAGTAAGAACCTGAACTTTAACCAGAAAGTTGTATTCAGTGCTAGGGTCAATTCATCCCATGCTAACGGACCCCTTACATTAGGTGCTTATTCTAATCTTGCATACTACGGTAAGAATGAAATTCGTGAAATTTTGGTTTCAAGTGAAGTTCACAACGAGGAGAAAAGATATCATGTCGAAGGTTATCTTGCTCAAAAGTGGGCCTTGCTTGATCATTTATCTAGTGATGTCCTAAATTCATTCTCATTCTCTTTCGATGAAAACGGCACCCTTACAGCAAACCAAACCTTCGACTTCGAAACGGATGATTTGAATTACACCATCACCGTCCGTGTAACCGACGATCACAACATATCCTTTGATAAAAATTTCACAGTAACCGTAGCCAATGTGGTGGAGGATCTGGATGGGGATGGTACGGAAGACTACTACGATGATGATATAGACGGCGATGGGCTGACCAATGCGGAGGAACTGGCGTATAATTCCGACCCATGGGATGCGAGCTCCAGCAATCGCCCACCCAGCGATATCAACACTACTAGCAACCTGACCATCGCTGAGAATTCAGCAATCGGTACTATAATTGGCGAGTTCAATGCCACCGATCCAGACGGGGAGGGGGAATTTACCTTTACAGTAGCTTCAATAATTAATCAGCCGAACTTTTTTCCTGAGATTTTGCCTGAACTTACCGCATGGTTTGATGCATC
>JAYOXT010000003.1:0-115983 GCA_038152995.1 Opitutales bacterium | reverse complement strand
TGGGCGACTAACCCCGGTACCCCTGAGGGTTTTTGCTCTGCCAGTTCCAGGCATCGGCAAGCATCTCCTTTAACCCCCGGGTCGTTTTCCACCCGAGTATTTCATGGGCATAGGAGGGATCGGCCCATGCCTCGGTGACATCCCCTGCCCTTCTCTGGGCAAATTCATAGGGAATATTTTTACCGGTGGCCTCCTCAAACGAAGCGATCACCTCAAGCACACTCGATCCCCTGCCCGTGCCCAGATTACAGGTAAAGCCTTCCCCTCTTCGTTCTATTGCCTGCAAGGCTTTTAAATGAGCTTCTGCCAAATCGACTACATGCAAATAGTCACGCACCGCAGTACCGTCTCGGGTGGGATAATCGTTTCCAAAAACTTTTAATTTTTCAAGTTTTCCCGTAGCCACCTGACAGACGAACGGAACGAGGTTGTCGGGAATTCCCTGCGGGTCCTCGCCAATTTCTCCGCTCGGATGAGCCCCGACCGGATTGAAGTAGCGTAAAACTGCCGACCGGAAGTTGGGTTGGGAATCGGCATGGTCTCGGATAATTTCCTCCATCTGGTACTTGGTACGCCCATAGGGGCTCGATACGCCACCGGTAGGATGGGATTCGTCCAAGGGCACATGGGTTGGCTCACCATACACCGTGCAGGATGAACTGAAAACCAGGTCGCACACACCCGCATCCTCCATCGCCTGTAGCAGGGAAATGGAACCAGATACATTGTTACGATAATATTTGAGAGGGTATGCGGTGGACTCACCCACCGCCTTGAGGGCGGCAAAGTGAATGACTGCATCGATACCTGCATGCTCGGTGAAGATGCTCTTCAGCAGTTCCTGGTCATTTAAATCTCCTTCCACCACAATGGGTTTCCTACCCGCAAGCTTTCCCACCCGAACCAAAGACTCAGGAAATGAGTTGGAAAAGTTGTCCAGCACCACCACCTCGTAACCGGCTTCCAATAAGACCAGAGTGGTGTGACTACCGATATATCCGGCTCCCCCTGTGACCAAAATCTTCTTCATCGGCTTCCCTTCATAATCGATCGTAAGGTCGACAAAATAATTTCCAAGTCGAGGAAGAAGGAGGCATTTTTGACATAGAACAAGTCATAGGATAATTTTTTCTCCGACGTCTCCAGATCCGATGCGTATTGGTATTTGATCTGGGCCCAACCAGTAATTCCGGGCTTGAGCAGGTAGCGGCTTTTCCAGAAAGGGGAGATTCGCTCGATCTCTTCATCCAGTTCCGGTCTTTCGGGACGAGGGCCGACGAGTGACATCTCTCCTTTGATGACATTCCAAAGCTGGGGGATTTCGTCGATTCTGGTCTTGCGCAGAAAGCGACCCACAAAAGTCACGCGATGATCCTGCTGCTGAGCCCACTGAGCCCCTCCTCCTCCTTCGGCATCTTGCCTCATAGTGCGCAACTTAAACAGAGTGTAAGGACGGCCAAGATAACCTGTTCTTGTTTGATGGAAAAATATAGGAAAACCCGAATCTAGGAGGATGGCGAGACTGGCGAGCAACAAAATGGGAAGAGAAAGCACCAATCCAAGGGAGGCAAATAAAAGGTCGTTCAATCGCTTGACCCTTCGAACGATAGGATCGCGTTGACGGAGGTTGAGCTTGGTTAGCCAAGCGGCGTCCACTTCCGCCGGAGGAATCCTTTGACAAAAGGTTTCCACGAAGGCCGCAATGCCCATGACCCGCACCCCGGATGCAAGCAGCGGCATGACCGGCACTTCACTTTCCTGCTCCTCCTCAATCAGGAGCAATTCCACCGCTTGGGAATCGCATCCTTGAAGCAGGGAGTCCTTGTCCATTGCATCACCTTCCAAATCCACCCAGGCAACCTTTGCCGCCTCCGGTCCGAGGTAATCGCGAATTTGCTCCTTTCGCTCACCCGATGCCAAGACCAGGGTTCTCCAAGGATTTCCCTGAGATAAGAACCCTTGGGATGATAGAAAGAGGTGAGCAAGCAACCCAAGCCCGCCCAGCATCTTGAGGGCGGCAAAACGACCCACGAAAGCAAACTCGATCGTCCAAACCAAAATGATGAGGGCCAAGACAGCAAAACCAGAAGAGACCAAGGCAAGAAAGACCCTTTTCCATTCTCCGCTTCTTCGCTGATCGACGAAAAGACCGCTGACTTCTCCGGCCAGTAAAAAGAAGACCCCGAAAGATGCGGCGTAGAAAAGCAATCGTTCCCGATTTACCTGCAGCAAGGTCTCACTGGTCGGCGAAAGATAGAGGGTGACGAATAGGCACACCCCCATGGCGATCAATTGGCAAACTGCCAATTTGGCTACTTTGCTAAGGTTCCAATGCTCTGGTTTTGCGATCATCCTTTTTTCAATTCTCCAAGAATGGAGGAAAAATGCAAGGAAGCGAGCTTACGCCGGCCAAAATCCCTCCGGTGCTGGAGAGCTTGATCTCGCAGAAGAGACCATCGGGCAGAATCTTGTTTCAATTCGACGATGGATTGGGCAACTTCCTGCGGAGAAACCTTGGTAAAGGAAACCCCGCACCCCATCCTCTTAATCGCATCCGCGAGTTCCCCCTCGGGACCAACGAGCATGGGCAACCCAGCTCCGAGAAAATCGTAGGCCTTGGCAGGGAAAGCTTTTTTCATGGCAGGTAATTCCCTAAGGAGGCAGAGCCCGAGGTGGCAGGACGCCAACTGCCTCGCCAGGTCCTCTAGTTGCATCGCAGGCAAAATGGTCAAGTTACTACAACCGGCTCGGCCTAGCTCCTCTGGAAGATCACCGATCATAAGAAAACGAATCGACGGATCTGCTCTTTCGACCAGCTTCATTACCTCCAGGTAGACTTGGAGATCATAAAAACGCCCAAGCCTTCCATGGTATACCACCGTAAACTCCGTGGCCTTGTCCACAGAAAGCAAATCTTCAGTAAAGACTTCCTCGTCGTAACCATTGGGAAGGAAGTGCGTTTCCTTCGCTGGAAACGCTTCACCAATCTCCAGCTTTAGTCCCTGAGTCACAGTGGTAAGCGAAATCGCACCCGAACAGACCCAGCGTTCCAGAGCACTAAAACTTTTGTGCAAAATGCCTGATGCATTAAGCACTCCAAGATCTACCAAAACCCGAGGATAGCGGTCGCGCACATCCATAAAATATGGAACCCCACTGCATCGGGCAAAGGCCGAGCAAATGCAAGCCATGAAAAAAGGAGGAGAGGTAATGAGGCAAAGCTTTGCCTTTCGGCGTTTCAAAAAAATCCTTAGCCCTAGATCAAGCCCCAGAAAAATTTCCTGAAATAGCCGAAAAATTAGGCTAGCTCGATTACAAGGGGCTGAAAAGAAGGATCTTTTGACAAGCGGGCTGTTGGCATCGGCTGATTTAGAGGTTAAAACCCTAACGACAGTTCCAATTCCATCCAGTACCTCCACCCAAGGCTTTACCCGCGAAGCAGCTGCAGCTGGCATTGGAGCATACTCGGAGGAAACGATGAGCATTAATTCCTTCAAATTATACCATGGTCTTTAGATGAGAGGACTTTTCGATAATCCCCAATCACTCGTTGGGCAATCTTTGTCGGATCATGCCACTCTCTCAAATAAGCTAACCCTCGCTCTGCCAAAGATTGCCGTTCTTCTGAGCTCATTTGCATAACACCAACCAATTTTTCCTCCAGTGAATTTTCGTCGGCGTTGATGATGGGCAAGTCCGAGAGCATCCGGGCCGGCACGAAGCGCAAGCCCCTACCCTTGATGAAGCAAAGGACTGGCTTACCCAAAGCCATGACCTCAAGTGAAACCACTCCATACCAGCCAATGACCAACTGATCGACGAAAAGATCGATTTCCTGGTATTTCTTCTGGGCATCTTCCCTGCTCAAACCTTCGATTAGCTCCAAACGAACCTTATATCCTTTTGACCTCAAATTCTGGACAGCTCGAATAATTTCATCCGTGCCCTTAACCATTCGATGGGTGGGAGCATGGCCCACCACAAATTCGCTGCTTTGATTAAATGGAAGAATTTTAGGATTCAAACCTGCTTCAGTAGCATAAGGAAGAAATTCGGAACCCTTGGGCAGAACCTCGAGCAAGTCGGGATTGAGGGAGTAAATCTTGTCTGCGATTCCCGCCAACAACTTCTTTTTTCGTCTGATCGAATCATTGGATTTTCCCGATCTTCCGATCACTTCTTCCGCCAAGCTGCTTTGCTGGTGCTTTTCGACAAAACATTGGGTCTCTCGGGCATCCGATCCCTGAAAGGTCAGGAAAATGGCTTTGGATGTATTCTTTAATCGACTCAGGGAGTATTCTACACCCAAGAGGCTTCTCGCATAGAAACGAATTAGTTTTCTCATCCAATTAGAATAAGCTAATTCTTTTGGATGTAATCTCTCCCCAAAATAGGGGGTTATGAAACGACCGTTATTCAAATGAACAACGCCGTCAAAACATACACTTTTTTTAATGAGATTTATTCGGTTCAGTTCTGTTTTCCAAGTGGAACTACTCTGAAAACAAGAAGTCCCTTCATGAAAATTTGTGTATAAATTAGGACTTTCACAAGTGAGGGTACTCTCTAGACCCAGTAGGTTCTCATATTTTGACAAAACCTGGGGGTTTCCACCTACTAACTCAGGACAATGAAGGACTTTAAGAATTCTGGACTTAATTACTTTTGTTCGAAAGTTTGCTTCATTGATCTAGGAGAAATTTTAATTTTCTATATCCTCTAAATGGTCAGCGAGCTTTCTTTGGGGATTCATGAGCAACTCTTTCATTACAGAAATATCACCCACCAAGTCAGATGAAGAATTTTCTGTTAAACTGTATTTTGGCTCCATCCCCAAGTAGTTTCCAAAAGAGTCACAAATATCTCGGATAGAAAGAAGCTCTGGTCCAGCTATATTTATGGTCCAGCTATCCTCTAGGCTTAACGCACAAAGAAGAGCATCGGATGCATCCGAGACATGAATAGGATTGATGGTTATCCCGTTCTCCCCGTTAAGGACAATAGGAGTGTTATTTTTAACAGAGTCAAACAGCCTAGGAATAAGCATAGATCTTTGCTGTTCTTTTCCATAAATAAAAAAAGGTCTCAGAGTAGTTATGGGGTAATAGTTGGTATATGCCTGTGCCAATATTTCGGAACACATTTTGGAACCTGCATAAAAACCGAGATTAGCTTTGAGAGGAAGCAAGGGAGCATTTTCATTTAATAACGAGCCTGGCTGATACACACCTCCTGAAGAAGCATAAACAAACCTTTGTACCCCCGTCTCTCTTGCAAAATTTAACAGTTTAAAAGTTGATTCTATATTCACCCGAAATACATCATCAGAGTGCTGTGGGAATTCCCTGAAATGCCTCGACTGAGCTAAATGGATGATTGCAGAAATATTCGAAGGCAAATCATCTGTATGCCAGTTTGTAGATAAATCGATTGGGATATAATTTAGCCCTTCGGAATAATAAGACTGAACGGACTTGGTTAAACAAAAGACTTCATAATGACTATCAATCAGTTTGGAAATCAGGGCTTTACCTAACAATCCTGACCCGCCAGTAAGAAGAATTCTATTCATGAATCTTTTGGGAAGGAAGTATGTTAAGAGACTTCAAAATCTCTCTAAAACTTTTCCCAATAAATTCTAAGGAGTGGTGCTTAGTTACATAATCGATACCATCCTCTCCTTTTAATTTAAGAATTTCCCTATTTAAAAGTAAAGATTCCAGGGTTTCTTCGATCCTTGCACAATCACTATTGATCATGGGAATTTCATTGCGGTTCAAAAGATTTGCATTTTCGTACAACCGAATAAGGTCCTCTCGCAGATAACAAATGACTGGTTTTCCTCTAGACATGGCTTCTATGGCAAACATTGCATACCATCCGATCACTAATTGATCGACGATCAGGTCGGCTTGGCTAATCTTTTCAAGGACTTCTTGATTTGAACACTTTTCAATTAAAGTTAATTCAATATCATAACCCTTGTTCTTCAGGCTGTGGACTGCATCAATAATATGCTGAGTTCCTTTGATTTGCCTATGATTAGGAGCATGCAGAACAGAAAATGACTTTTTATCAGCACTTGATTTGGGAGAATTTTCAATTGCTTCTGTATCGATTGCAAAATGGGAAATCATTAACGAGTCCCAGTGATACAAGTAGTCAACCCAGTCACATCCTCCCACAATATGAGAAGCGTGTTGGGTCCATAGTTCGATTTTTTTTCGAATAAGCAGAGTGCGTGTTTTATGCCTCGGGTAGTCCTGCATCACAGTGTGCCTAAAATAGAGGTTTGGTGTCCGCAGTAGGTCTTGCACATCCCCTCCGTAAGCGAGGACAACAACTGGGATTCCAGCGACCTTTAAAAGTAGCGGTTCTAACTTCCAAAGAAAGACGCTGTATGGGTATAACGGGCCTCCATTAAAATAGATTAATAAAGATCTGTATCTTAAACAGGAGAAAATAAATACCGGTCTGAATAAACATTGATAAATTCTGTTTATGAGGCTCTGACTACCAAAAATATAATCAAAATCATTTGTGATATAATAAGGCTTTAAACAAAAAGTTTCCGCTGAATATCCAAATTGAACCAATGCCTTTTTGTGAAAGATATTATTTATTAGAGGATCCGGCCCAATCCCTACATCGATTCTTCGAGGATAAATCCTTGTTATAAAAGCAATAGGAAAGAGAAATAAAATTTGAACAAGTTCAAGAAGTAAAAGGAATAATTTAAGCACGAGGATAATTAATTTTTTCTAAAAGAGTAAAAGATTTCATTCTTTGAAAAAACTTTTTTATTTATCATAGAAAAATTATTTCTTTTGAAATATTTTTCAATGATTTTAGGTGATTCATTAAAGGAATGGAATGGATCAACTGCACCTCGAGGAACACCCAAAACAGTGTAGTTATCATAAACAAAATATTTATTAACATTATAACCTTTCCTAAAAGACGCACGAGTCGTCGCCAAAAAGTTTCTCAATCTTTCCTTAATCGTTTTTGAACGATCGCTTATCCAAAGTACAACGCGACCATCAGAGGATAACACTCTGGTTGTCTCTCTAAGGCTAGCGTCAATATTAACTACATGGTCAAGACTTGTAGCATAGATAACATTATCCATTGTATTGTTAGCAAATGGCAAATACTCAGAGGCTCCTACTATTCGAGTCCCAAAGAAATCAGGTGAATCAAGTGGATCTAAACCGTAAAATTTATAATTCTTAGCATGTACGGATGCAAAGTACCCTGGCATTTGCATAATTCCACACCCCAGATCAAGGACATTCTCCCCTCTAATATTTTCACTTAAAAATAAAGAGAACCTTTGGACATCTTTTCTACTTTCAAGTGAAATACTTCCTTCAGGTAAGTGCTGATAGCTTAAAATTGCGTTATTGTTGAGAACTTTATTTTCTAAGTAACGTTTTTTATAATCTCTGAATAGGAGACGATCTGGAAATGTTTTTAAATAATTTTTAGAAGTTTCAAATAATTCTCCACAACTCTTGCACTGTTCATTTCCAGTAAACTTTAAGTCTATATTTTTTTTACAATTAATACATATATAATTCATGGCACATTAAAATTTACTGAAGTACTTATTAACATTCAAAAGTGACCATATAAAAAGTCTTCGGTTCTCTTTTCCATCCAAATGCTGACTCACAAGTTCTGTCACAGATTTGTAATCCAAAAATGAGTAGATGGGAGCATTTGGATCGAAGATTGCCCTTTTGACAAAATCAATACTCTCACCTTTAAACCAACTGGCATCCGGGGAAGAGAATCCCTGTTTTTCTGCAGACACAACTTCTTTCGGTAAATAACGCTTCATCATTTCACGCAGAATTTGTTTCCCATCATTGGTTTTTTGAAAATACATACTCGGTTTTTGACCAGGAAGATTCTCGTTGATCCTCAAAACTTCGCTCAATTTGTTCACTTTTAATGATACAGGGCATTTCATGGCAAAATCTACCAGATCATTGTCCATGAAAGGAACTCTTGTTTCCAAGGAATGAGCCATACTTAATTTATCTTCGACAACAAAAAGTCCATGAAGAAAGGTTTTGGCCTCAAAATAGAGGGAGTGATTTATATAATCTTTAGGCTCACTTAGTTCATTCGAATGATTCAGGAAGACTCTCTCAAAAATATCCTCAGTCCATACATCATGAACATCCTGCCAAATAGGAGAAAATACCCTTCGTATATCTTTGTTGGGAATGAGCCTCTGCCAATAACGATAATACTCTGCAATATATTCCTTAAAATTATTTGCCCCAACTGTTCGGTAATAACGCCATGGGTAACCACCAAACAATTCATCGCCACCGGTTCCAGAAAGAACGACTTTTACAAAACTACTGGCAAGTTTGGCGGCGTAAAAGTTTGGATAACTTTGCCCCACCCTTGGTTCCTCAAGATGCCAGGTGAGTCGATCTAGACAACGCTCCATATCACCAGACTTTAGCACCATTTCATAGTGCTCGGTCTTAAACGCAGCAGACATCGCCTCAGCTTTATCTCTTTCATCAAAAGCAAGCTCAATCCCACTTGCTGAACTAAGATCAAAGCCACAGGTGAATGTTTTAAGGTTGGGGAAATGAGAAGATGCGATTGCAGAGATTGAGCCAGAATCCATTCCACCGCTCAAATAGCTACCTAACTCAACATCACTTACTAATTGACGCTTCACAGCTTGTTGAAAAAGGCGATCGAGTTCCTCAAGGTATTCCCGTGGGTCAGCCTTACCGTTAGGTTCCTCAAAATGATAGTCCCAATACCTAAATATTGATAATTCTTTCTTCTGGTTAAGAAGATCTACTTTTCCATAGGTACCTGCCGGAAGTAAATTCACTCCTTCGATCAAGGTCTGATCGGTAAAAATATTTTGGAATGTAAAATATTCAAGGAAAGCCTTTTTATTAACCTGTCGATCAAATGCAGGTTGCTCCAAAATGGCTTTTTGCTCAGAGCCAAAACAGATCATCCTTGCATTTTGGTGATAGTAAAGGGGCTTTATGCCATACCTATCTCTAGCCAAAAGAAGGGTTTTCTCTTTTTGATCCCAGAATGCCAGGGCAAACATGCCATTAAATTTTAAAAAAGCGTCCGTACCCCACTCACTAAGGGCGTGTAGTACAACCTCAGAATCTGTTTGAGAGTTAAATAAATACCCTTTGGCAACGAGCTCTTCTCTTAACTCCATGAAGTTATAAATTTCACCATTATAGGAGAGAACATATTGCCCCTCATGTGAAACCATAGGTTGATGACCCGCAGAAGAGGGATCAATAATTGAAAGTCTTCTATGACCTAGCCCCACTTCACCACAAAACCAATGACCTTCTCCATCCGGGCCTCTGTGAGCAATTCTGTCAGTCATATTTTTGAGTACTTTAGGACTGACCGCTGAGCCATCGAAATTAACCTGGCCAGCTATTCCACACATTTGGAAAAGTAAACTATAGTAAGCAAATCAAAAACTATTCTAGGAATGACCGTTATTATCCCGCCAATCGATCAACCTCTGTAAACCTGTTCTCAAATCATACTTGTAGGTGAAACCAAGGTCGGTGGAAGCCTTCTTCGGGCACCCGATTCGATTTTGCACCAATCGGCGGGCATCGTCTTCGCTGTAGGGGTTGTAGGTAACCTTAAGGTCGGATTGCTTTAAATCGAGGATGGTGTCGCACAACTCCTTGATGGATGTCTGGAGTCCCGTGCCCACATTGTAAAACTCATCGACAGCATCTGCTTCCAAGGCAAGGACATTACAGCGGGCGACATCCTCGACATCGATGAAGTCGTAGGCCTGCGTACCATCGCCATTGATCGTCGGTGCTTCGTTGGCATCGATTTTGTTGAGCATGATTGGAATAACACCAGTATAAGCTGCGGTTTGGTCCTGATGGGGGCCGTAAACATTCATGTACCTCAATCCAACATAGCTAAGACCATAGCGATCATAGTATGCCCGGCACATCGCCTCCCCAGCAATCTTGGTGGCTCCGTAAAAGTTTTTGTTATTGAATGGATGGCTCTCAGTCATCGGCACTTCGGCGGCATCTCCGTAAACCGAAGCAGAGGAGGAATAGACCAGGCGTTTGATGTTGTTTTGGACGCAGGCTTCAAGAACATTAAAGGTACCCTCGATATTTACATGAAAGGCAGTCCGAGGGAAATCCTTGCAGTGCAGTAACCACATAGCCGCGAGATGAACTACCGCGTCACATCCCTTCATCGCGTCGTTTAAAGTATCGATATCGCGAACATCTCCCCCATTGGGATAAATTTCGCAACGTGGATCAGTCAGAGAATCCATCAGGTTGCTCTCCTTCCCTCGGGCAAAATTATCATAAATTATAACCTTACCGACATTGGATTTAAGTAATTCAGAAACCACAAAACTTCCAATAAAGCCTGCACCTCCAATAACTAAAACATTTTTGTTTTTTAAATTCATGTTGAAAAGGGTTTTACAAAAATGAAAATTTTAAAGCCCAAGAATTCAGATTATATCAATTGATCCATCGGTAAGGCGAAAAATTTTGGAACATATGGAAAGAGATGATTTTTGATGGGAAATCATTAAAAAAGTCTTATTATCTATCATAGGTTCGAGCATCTCAAGTATTTCTTTCTCTGTTTTTTCGTCTAATGCACTGGTCGCTTCATCTAAAACAATCAACTGAGGGTTATGATATAAAGCTCTGGCGATTCCAATTCTTTGCTTTTGTCCTCCACTCAGTCGAGCCCCTCTTTCCCCAAGTAATAAATTAAGTCCGTCATCAGATTCCTGAATAAATTTATCTAACTGAGCCATTTTTAAAACCTCACGGATTCGATCCTCATTGATATCTGCATCATCGAGTCCAAAAGCAATATTTCGTCTAATTGTATCATCGAGCAGGTAAATTTCCTGGGGTACATAGCCAATCATTTTATGCCAGTCTTTATGATTGGATGGATTCAACTCTTTACCATCAATCAGGATTACACCGCTTGTTGGATTAAATAGACCAAGCAATAAATTAAGCATAGTACTCTTCCCTGAACCGCTTTCTCCGACCACCCCCACGACTTCGCCCTTATGTATGGTTAAGTTGACCTTATCTAATACAAAATTTTTAGATTCAGGATAGGTAAAGGAAATTTGGGAAAAAATAATTTCTTTTTCAAAAGAAAGTGCCGATTTTTGTGCATTCTGATCAAATGAGTTTTGTTCAGACAAGCTAGAGGAAGAGGGTCTATTAAACTCATCAGTTAACGCGTCCACGCTTGCCCATCCATAGCGTATCGACTGTAAATTATTGAGAATTCGACTAAAACTCGGAATCATACGAAAGCCGGCAGTTGCCATTAACCCGAGCATATGAGTCACCTCTTGGTGAGGTTTACCCTGGAAAATTAAATAAAGACACATGGATACAAGTCCGAAAATTGCGATTACCTCAACGCCAAGCTTCGGCACATACTGAAAAATATATTCTCTCTTAAGCATCAAACCAGCAACCTGGTTAGGATGGTGATACCTTCTTAAGAAATATTCTAATCTGCCTGATAATAAAATTTCTTTTATTCCACCAAATCCTTGCTGGAGATGTTTTAATTTTTGTTCTTCTGCTTCCAATCTTTTCTGCCCCCACTTTCCGACTATTTTATTTGTGGCACGAACAAATAAAAAAACTAGAACACCTAATATAAAAACCAAGAAAAGAGTTCCTTGTGGTTCAATCCAAAGAAGCAGAGATAAAATTGCCAAAATCACCAAAGTCTCTGTCAAAAGATTTAAACAAGGCATCAGAAAAAAGCTGCAATATGATAAAACTTCGCTGGTTAAATTTCGGATGAGTTTGGCACTGTTTGTTTGTAAATGAAAAGAATAACCTCGATGCAGGTAAATTCTAAATAAATTTAGAGAGATTTCTCGCTGTGAACTGTAAACGAAAGTGCCTTGGCATTGAACTTGGAAAAATAAGAACAGGTTTTTTATCAAGTAGATACCCGCAAGCCCAGATAGCCCCAATATAATAAGCTCCTTATGGCTTGGGTTCCCTAAATAATCTAGTAAGGGAATCAGAGAGGGAAATTTCTCAAAGTAGGTTTCGCTCATCAGAATCCCGAGAGCGGGCAGAACCATCCCAATACTCAAGGTCTCTAAAGCCATACCCACAATGATTACAGGAAAAAGAAGAAGCATTCTTCTTTTTGCCTTTGGGCTTAAAATGGTAAATGCCCTAAAGAATTTAGCCACAAGTAATGAGTAAACCGATCGAATTTAAACGATCCAAAAACTTTGAAAATGCTGGATTTAAGAAAGAATAAAATCCTGTTTGCGTAACCGACCGGCCAGGTTGGCAAGCGAGTCGTGGATGCGCTCGAGCAGTACTTCGTCTTGGACGGACAATGAACTGCGTCCATCCATAAAACGGTACTCTATTTTGCCGTAGGCAAAGTTTCTTCCGGAAATTGGGAACTCTACCACAAATTCCTTGTCCCTTGAGAAATATCCAGACTGCTCTTGATCCCGCCAAGTAATGACTTTGCCAACAGATGGATTTTCGAAATTTAAATCCGAGCCAAGCCTACCCTCATCATGGAATAATCGAATGGTAGCTTGCTGAAATTGCATACCCTCTGCCGCCTTACTTAAACAATCTTCCAAAGATTCAAGATCAACGGAATTAGCCACCAATTGTTCTACCTCTTTAATTGCCTGCTCGATAGATTTAGTGCTTTTACGATCGTCCATAAGCGTGGACAAACCTTCCCCGAAAAACTCAAATCGGAAGTAACCTAAATATCGAAGAAGAATAAAACCACCCATTCCAAAGAAAACAAAAACCGCAAATAATTGATCCCCCTTGCCGAAGGCAGCGGCGATGGCAACCAATGAACAACTTCCTGCCATCGCCCACATAGCAAGCACTGCTTTACCATGAGATAACCCTTTTGCCATTAAGCGATGGTGGAAATGCTCCATATCTGGAGAAAAAGGAGACCTACCACGCATTGTTCTTCTAAAAATGGCGAAGACGCAGTCCAATATGGGTATGGCAAATGCAATCACTGGGAAGATACCATCCAGTACCCCACCCTCGCGGAAGCTCGCCAATAATGTTAAACAGCCCGCAAGGTAACCCAGTGTTAGACTGCCACAATCCCCCAGAAAGATAGAGGCTGGGCGGCTATTATATACCAAAAAACCAAGCAAGCACCCAATGAGAAGGGTCGACATCCAGGTAACACTGGTAATCCCTCCGAGGTAACCCACCACGGAAACCGCAACCAATCCAGCTAGAGTAATCCCCGAAGCTAGACCATCCAAACCATCGATCAGGTTTACGGCATTGGCCATGCCAACAATCCAAAAAGTCGCCAATCCAATTCCAATCCATGCCGGGATGCTAACTGATCCTAGACCCAAAAACTGAATCTCAGTGAAAGATAAATTGGCTCCCCATACCACCAATCCAGCAACCACAAATTCCCCCAGCAACTTGGTTTTTGGTGCAAGCCTGGCAAGATCATCCAAAAACCCGATGGCAAAGATTCCTAACGACCCAAGTAGGATGAATCCGAGAATTGGATTGTTGCCCCACAACATTTCACGAACTTGAGGAACAGAAAGTCCTGCCAAGCCCGTCACGGCAAGAAAAGAAATAAGGATCGCGGCACCGCCAAGTCTTGGAGTCGCTTGTTGATGAACTTTACGGGCACGTTGGGGGCAATCCACAAACCCCTTTTGTAAAGCCAGATACCTAACGACTGGGGTAAGTATACAAGTCAAAATTGCTCCTAAAACAAATAAACTGTAAATGGATGGTGTCACAGAATTAAAGATTAAAATGACAGAAAATTACAAAATCGTCAATTTTGGAAATAGCTTTTTAAGTCCCCGAAATTTCATCAAGCAAACAATTACTTAGATGGATTCATTAGTTCTAAGTTTCGAAAATAATTCAAACGAGAGCTCATTGGAAACCGACAATTTGTCCAATCATTTTCCAAAATGACATACACTTTGTCAAATGGTTCGCCAACTTGCCATATCGAGTGCGTGTTTTAAGGAGTTTGCTCTACATAGGTCCGACTCCATCTTATCGATCATTCAAAAATAAGTTTTCGATTTCGCTGGAACCCATTGTGTTAAAATCATCGGGAACCCGCCCTTCACCGTCAATAAACCCTAACCGGTTGATCTGCTTGGCATCGATACCGCTGGGAACATTTAAGGAGCAATATAGTTCTGGGTATTTGCACTCAAAGAAAAATGAGTCTCTGGAGTTTTGCTAGTACTACCGAAGAAAAGTTTTGCTAAAGTCATTTTTAAAATACTTTTGTAAATCATGCTTTTTTATACATTGGATTAAAAAATAGACTGTTTTTTATCTTGTATTTTAAAAGTGTTACATTTATTTTGCAAGGTATGAATCGCCATATTCAAGCAAGAATTGATGAAGCCCTTTCTCTATTCCCATGCGTAGCTCTTTTAGGCGTACGCCAATGTGGCAAGACTACTCTTATCAATAATTTACCGAAGAACTGGAAACAGTATGATATGGAGAGAGCCAGCGATCGTGAATTAGTGCTGCGTGATCCTGATTTATTTTTCCGGATGAATCCGCTGCAAGTCGCGATTGATGAGGCACAGATGGTGCCGGAATTGTTTCCTGCCCTCCGTGTTGCCATTGACAACGATCGCACGAGCCCTGCAAGGTTTATCATCACAGGTTCAAGCTCCCCTGATTTATCCCGTAAAATTTCGGAAACATTGGCCGGAAGAATTGCAATACTGGAACTAAGTCCTTTTTCAATCGCAGAAGCATATAATCATCCAGTTTCGGATCTTTTTCTGCAGTCATTTACAAAGCACGAAGCAATGGACCCAAACTTGGATCCATCGCGCATAACTCTCCAGCAAATCCTTACCTATTGGGAAAAAGGAGGATATCCCGAACCATGGATTAAAAAGAATGATCGCTTTCATGAACTATGGATGTCCAATTACTTTGAGAATTACTTAAACAGAGATTTAGCTGGGCTTTTCCCAAGGCTTAACCGCGATAAATATCGTTTGTTTTTACAGTCCTTATCCCAACTCAGTGGTACCATAATTAATTATTCTGACTTAGGCAGAAACTTGGGGCTTTCCGCACCGACTTCCCGAGAATATCTGGAAATTGCCCATGGTACATTCGTATGGCGTTCACTACCTGCATACGAAAAAAATGCGACCAAACGAATTGTCAAGCATCCCAAAGGACATTTTCGGGATTGTGGACTGCTTCATCATTTGTGGCATATTAACGATCAACGCGATCTGCTATCGCACCCCCTGATGGGAAGATCCTGGGAATCGATGATAATCGAAAATATTATTCAAGGATTTCAGCAAACTGGACTGATCTTCCAACCGTATTATTATCGTACTGGTGCAGGGGCAGAAATTGATCTGATTATCGAATCCACCAAAGGTATTCTGCCCATTGAAATAAAATTCACTCAAAAGATAAACGGACGAGATTTACGAGCTCTTAAAGATTTTATCAAAGAAAGAAACTGCCCGATCGGATGGGTCGTACATAATTGCGAAAGAGTAGAATGGTTGGATGATAAAATATTAGGTATTCCAGCCACCTGTTTATGATTTATTTTTGATCTAAACTTCAAAAGCTTTGAAAAGCTTTCTGAAAGATAGCTGATCGTGAGAGGTGAAATTGCAGCCCAAATCTTGTAAGAAAGAATTCCAAGAAATGTTCACTTGTTATCGTAAAACATACTTTCAATCTCACTCGCACCCATTGTGTTAAAATCACCAGGAACCCTCCCCTTCCCTTCCACAAACCCTAACCGGTTTCTTTGGTTGTTTTCAATAATACTGGGAGCATCAACGAGGGCGGTATTTGGTCTGCCTTTAATGGGAAAAGAAGGATTAGTTTTGGGAGTTTTGCTTAGACTATCAGCAGAAGGTTTTGGTGAAAATTTTCTTATAAAACTACGAATTATAAATAGCATTTTGAAAATTTAGGAGTTTCGATGATCTTATAACTCAACCAACTTCCCATTCCCTTCAATCGACTCTTCGTACCCTCGTTGGATGGAATCCATTATTTCTTTATTTGACAATATTTCATCATTTTCGAAATCGTCTAGATACTACTCTTCCTCAATAAATCTCAAAGCTGCATTTTCTATAAAATTGGAAATTGAGCGGTTATCGCATTCCGCCAACTGCTTAAATCTCTGTAACTTATTCTCCTGTAATCTCAATGTGATTGTTTTAGTCATTAAAAAAGAATAAAAAGAAATACAGGTGAACGCATGTGAATGTTTTCGAAGTTATTTGCCTCATTCAAGAATTTCAACAAACCGGACCGATCTTCCATCCATATTATTAACGAACTGAAGCTGGGGCAGAAATTGATTTGATTAATGAATCTTCCAAAGGTGTTCTAACAATCGAAATAAAGTTCACCCAAAAAATAAACGGACGAGATTTAAGAGCTATTAATGATTTTACCCAAATAAGAAACTGTAAGATAGGTTGGGTCGTACACAACGGCGAAATGATCGAGTGGTTGGATGAAAAATATCATTTATTCCCGCTACCCTTTTGCAAAGTATCCTAGTCATCAGGGAAATTAAGTTGTTTTTTAAGTTCAGCGGGAGGGGAAGGAAGGGATGGAAAAACCTTCCAAACAAGACTAGATTTAGGAAAAAGCACTACCCATAAGGTAAGAAAGATGATCTTAAAGTAACTGAATATACCAATGACTTTTATGTAATAAGCTTCCACATCGCCCTTGTAAGGAGCGATTACTTGATCGTAAAAATCTACAGACTTACTATTTTCAGAAAGTATGTTTTCTTCATCTCGAAATACAACTGGACCCAGTCCAGACAATCCAGGACGGACTGAGGATATAATCGGTTGGAGATCCTTTGGGAAAACTTCAAAACACCTGGGAGTTTGCGGGCGCGGACCAACCACGCTCATGTCCCCAACCAATATATTTATAAGCTGCGGCAACTCGTTTATTTTAGTTTTTCTTAGAAATTTACCAAACGGTAAGACACGGGGATCATTTTTCAGAGTAACTGTGCCTGAGCCAATACTCGGACTATCTTTCAACATCGTTGCAAACTTAAGTAATTTGAAAATATTACCGCCCTCACCCACTCTTTTCTGAGAAAAGAAAATTTCTCCTTCGCCAGTCAGTCTCAAAATAAGAGCCACTGGAATAAATAGCGGAAGAAGCAAGCTCAGTGCTAAGGTGGAGAACAGAATGTCTAAAAGCCTGATAACCATTTACATTCTTTGATCTAGAAACTTACCAGTTTCCTTGTGGCCAAAAATTCGGTATCATTTCATGAAAAAGTCTCACAATCTCTTGCCTACTCCAGGCACCAGAATTTTTAATTTCTTTTATTCTTTGCTCGAAATATCGAAGTTTCTCCCCTTCAAATACTGGCTCATTTTTTATTACACCAACCGAAGAGAAGCGTTTCATATCGAGTAATTCATTTTCAGTATAGAATTCTTCAAAATCCTTTTCTCCGGTCGTATCACTTTTAAAGAAATAATAGGTATTCTAGCCAATTTTTGTAGATTGCTGAGAATCTTAATAACCTATAAGTGCATTATTCAAAATCCCTTTTAAATATAACCCATAACTTGAGGAACCGTGGGCAGTAACTGCTGTTTCCAGCTCATCAACCGACATCCAATTTTTATAAAGAGCGATTTCCTCTAGACAGGCGATCTTCAATCCCTGGCGTCGCTCAATCACCTTAACGAAATCCGTAGCGGATGCCAGGTTGTCATGACTTCCCGTATCCAGCCAAGCTGTACCCCTTCCCATTACCTCAACTGATAGATTTCCTACCTCTAAATAAACCCGGTTAAGATCCGTAATCTCGAGTTCTCCACGGGGAGATGGTTTTAGTTCTTTGGCGATGGAACAGACTTGCTGGTCGTAAAAATAAAGTCCAGGTACCGCATATTTTGATTTGGGTACTTTGGGCTTTTCTTCAAGCGACACCGCTTTTCCGGATTTATCAAACTCAACAACTCCGTAATTTTGGGGATCAGAGACATGGTAGCCAAAGATCGTGGCCCCCGAATCCTTTGCGTTGGCATCGAAGAGCGTCTTCTCCAATTCATGACCGTAAAAGACATTATCCCCTAATATTAAAGTTGATGAAGAATTCCCAAGAAACTGTTCTCCGATGAGAAAAGCCTGAGCTAATCCATCCGGACTCGGTTGTTCCTCGTAGGAAAAAGAAACCCCAAATCGAGATCCATCGCCCAATAGTTCCCTGAACATAGGTAAATCTCGTGGCGTGGAAATGATTAAGATTTCGCGAATACCCGAAAGCATTAATATGGATATTGGATAATAAATCATTGGTTTATCATAAACCGGCATCAACTGCTTGCTTACCGCCATCGTCAGTGGGTAGAGGCGGGTTCCTGATCCGCCAGCCAATACAATTCCTTTTCGGTTGCTCATTAGATGCCCAGCCTTTCTCGCTGATACTTCCCTGAAGTCACATTCTCACACCATTCTTGATGGTTGAGATACCACTGTACTGTTTGCTCCATACCTTCTTCAAAGGAATAGGAAGGTTGCCAACCCAGCTCGATTTCAATCTTTGAGAAATCAATCGCATATCGATGGTCATGCCCCGGGCGATCCGTAACAAAAGTCTTCAATTGATTATGAGGTGCACCGCTAGGATGATGCATGTCCAAGATATTGCATAGTGTATCAATAACTTGCATATTCGTCTTCTCCGAAGCTCCGCCAATGCAATATGTGTCACCCACCCTTCCCTTTCTTAGGACTGATAAAATTCCGGAGCAATGATCTTCCACATGCAACCAATCCCTGATGTTTGATCCGTCCCCATAAATAGGAAGGCTTTTTCCTTCACAAGCATTCAAAATCATTAAAGGAATCAACTTTTCCGGAAACTGATAAGGGCCGTAATTATTGGAGCAGTTGGTAGTTAGAACCGGCAGTCCGAAGGTATGATGATACGCACGAACCAAATGATCGGCAGATGCCTTGGAAGCGGAATACGGACTATTCGGGGAGTATGGCGTAGATTCGCAGAAAGCAGGATCATCCATATTTAACGAACCATAAACTTCATCCGTAGAAACATGCAAAAAGCGAAGACTGGATTTTAGGTCCTCAGTCTTAGAGTTGTAATACGACTTAAAGGCCTCTAATAACCGCAGCGTACCCAGAACATTTGTCTGCACAAAAGGCTCAGGACCGTCTATCGATCTGTCTACATGGCTCTCAGCCGCAAAATTTACCACTGAATCAATTTCGTACTTTTCCAAAGTATGTAGCACGGCATCTCCGTCACAGATGTCAGCATGCACAAAGTAGTAGGATTTGTCATCTTCCAGATCTAGAAGGTTTTCTGGGTTCCCCGCATATGTCTGCTTGTCAAGATTGATAACCTTATCGAACTTACCGCTATTCAAAAGCAAACGAATAAAATTCGAACCGATAAATCCAAGTCCTCCAGTTACTAGAATATTTTTCAAACTTATGTTCCCTTTGCCATTTTTCTTATAGATACGCACATAGCCTCTTCAACAGACCTCATTCCGACACCAGCCTTTTTAGCTTTTGTAGTATCTAGAACACAATTAGAACGCGGTGTTTTTGCCGCTTTACTCATAAATTGCTCTTCATCGTCGAAAAATTGAAATTGTTTATCCGTCAACCCCGCTTCCAGCATCCATCCCGTAACTTGACTGGTAGTTACGAATCCAGAATTCGTCATATTGTAAATCCCAGGTTCGACTTCTTTTTCTAGGCATTTAACACACTTTTTAACAAATTCCTCTAGGTGAGAAACAGAGTTTTCAGCCTCTAATAAAGAATTATAATTCAGCAATTTCTGAAGGTAATTTCTAGGACTCTTCTCCTCATTGAATGGAATACGTAACCTCCAGATATAGCAATTTTCTGCCCCTACCAGTACTTCTTCGCCTAAGGCCTTGGTGCCACTGTAAAAACTACATGGAGGAGATCGGAATGAAAAATTAGGAGCATCTGCTTCTGTCCAAGCACTTCCATCCGGTCTTCTTCCAGAATAGACGCAACCACTCGATACATGCCCCCATGGTATTTTCAAATCTTCACAAACCTCTCGAATGATCCCAGGTAAAACTGCATTTCCAGATAAACAATCTGCTTTAGCCAGTTCGCACGCATCCACATTAGGTTTTCCAGTATAACCAGCAGCATTTATAACGCAGTTGATTTTATTATAGAAAATAAAATCGGATAAAGCTTTTTTATTATAGTAATTAAAGTCATCTCTTCCAATTGGATATACATTGGATTCCCTCAAATGTACATAGAACTTTCGACCGACATAACCGTTTTTACCTAAAAGTAAGTATTTCATTAATAAATTTTTTCTCTTAAAAGTTCAAATTAAAATTGATAGTATGCAAAGCAGATGAAAATTCTGTGAAAAGAAAAAAATGTTTTATAAATATTTACTTAATTAAGAAATGATACTAGCTGAATAAGTTTAGACGTATGAATATATGTAATAAAATGTCAGTTCAATGTAATATTTATTATTAAATCAAAACTGCAAGTCGAATATATCATTGCTAGAAAAATAATTAATTAGAGTATTAGCCGCAAGCCTGTGCCCTAAAGCGTTGAAATGTCCATCTAAGGGATGGTAAAGTAAAGTTTTATTACTGTCTCTAAAATAGGGAGTTAAATCTAAATAAGGAAGATTTTTTTTATGTGCATAACTAGAAAACTTATTCTCAAACTCTGTAGGTTCTCTCAACCAAATATTTCTTAAAATACATCCGGTAATCTTTTGTATTGCATTCGAATCATGGAAAGAAGATTGGCATTGATAAGGTGAGGGAATTAATACATACAAAAATTTTATATTTATTTTCTTACGCCAGTATTCTATTACTTTTATCATATTATTAAATCTATTAACGCTATCAATGGTATCAATATCTAGAGAGTCTTTCCAAAATTCCTTATACAAAAGTCCTTTTGTGAGAACAGAACCGTTAAACATTTCTTTTCTAACAGCAGTAATTAAATTCTCTGGGATGGATGTAACCCATTCATCGATCAAATATTCATCGAGCTCGATTGATTTTGCATAATTTACAACATTTTGGGGAAAATTAACATGATCTTTGAATTTATCATAAGACTTGAATAATTTTCGAACAGTTTTGTAGGAATATGGATACAATGTACTGAGTAAACTTTTAAGATTTATATTTTTCGTATATGGTTCCCAATTTTTACGACTAGTTGTACCAGCTATATCGTTCGGATAAATACAAATCATAACAAGGTGAGGTTTATATATACTTACTAATTTTTCTAAATCAAAAAGGTATTCATGTGGATTTGTTCCAGAAATAGCACAATTTATAAATCTACATATCTTGGAATTATACATAAACTCATCTTCAAGAATATCACTAAATCTATAGCGATTCTCAACACCAAAACCTTCAGTAAACGAATCTCCACAAACTAGAACTCGATACTCTTTTTTCGAATTAGTATCTAATTCAGAATCATTATACCTCAAACCATTTTTATTTGTTTTAAAACTGTAAGAAAACTCTAAGTGATCTATTTTTTTTAATTTATTTGGCTCGTACCGGTTTTCATTATTCTTTAAGAAAACAAACGAATATAAATTATCAATTAAAAGAAGCGAAAGAGAACAAGATAATATAAATAAAATAATTTTTAATTTAATTTTCAATATAATTACATTTTATTATCAAGATATTTCCCCGTTTCTTTATGTCCGAAATCTGATACCATATCATGGAAAAGTTCAACAATCTCTGCCCTGCTCCAAGTACTAGAATTCTTTATTTCTTTTATTCTTTTCTCGAAATATAAAAGTTTCTCCTCTTCAAATACTGGCTCATTTTTAATGACACCAATCGAAGAGAAGCGTTTCATATCGAGTGATTCATTTTCAGTGTAGAATTCTTCAAAATCTTTCTCTCCGGTCGTATCACTTTTAAAGAAATAACAAGGCCATTTTTTTTGCTCTATTAGTTCAGAGGATCGATCACGTGCCTCATCTTCAGACTCACACTCATAGGGTTCATATCCAAGTTGTGAAAGATATTTTTGAGCAATCTCAGAAAAGGTTGTTAGGTGCAGGTTTTCACTTAGTTTTGGGAAAAAGATATCACGATTCTCCCCTAGGAGAGCAGAAAGAAGGCAAAGCTCACCTGATTCCTGTGGAGTTACAAAATACCGTTTAACATCATTTGGGGCTGTTATTGGTTGTTGCTTGGCAAAACGCTGATTGAAACCGTGCAAAAGTGATCCATCCGAGAATGCCACATTGGCAAAACGAGCCATGGAAATATTTTGAAATAAACTTTCACGCATCAAAAACATTTCCATAATTCTTTTACTCCCGCCCATCATGTTCACTGGATTAGCTGCTTTATCAGTAGAAACACAGAAATAATTTTGAACATTCGCTTCTCTTGCTAACTTCAGCGTTTTGATTGTGTTAAAAATATTCACATCAATCATACGCATTAATGTATAAGGATCTTTTTCGCTCCTCACATGCTTGAGAGCCGAAAGGTTCAATATGTAATCATAAGACCCTTCATATCTAAAAAAGGCTTCGTATCCATTACTTCCACAATCAATCGTAAAAGTTCGAAAATCTCCTGAACCATAACCAATAGTGCTTCTAATGTTTCGAACAAGTTCAACCATGTTGTTCTCGCTTAGATCGACGACATGCAAAACCTTTGGATCACGCTTAAAAATTTCGAAAGTTACTGCCTGACCAATTGAGCCAGCACCACCTATAACTAAAAACCGGGATCCATGGACTATATCGAATAGTTTTGCGTCAAGCATATTCAAATCATTCTTGAAAAGAAATTCATTACGACTAATCAAGTTAAGAACATTCATACATTACTTCGCCTGCAAAGAATTTTCAGGGACGCTTGACGGTAAATTTACAACCCTATCTTCGAGCCATTTAGAATTTTTTAAATCGTCTTTTTGGCAACTCTTAAACATTTCTAATCGATTCATTAACCGCCAAATAGGACGTGTCATAATTTTTTTTTCATTCATGTAATTTAGAAATTCATTACGTTCTTTTGATGATTTTAAAATTATTGCATTTAACCAGTAATTAGGTTTTGCACCCTCTATTCCATCAACGAAATGAAGATCCTGTTTCGAACAGAAAGTACTATAATTGGCTGCGATGTTAGCTTTAATCTCAAGCATAGTATTCAAATTCTCCATCTGAGCACAACCCAATGCGGCATTAAGATTGGGCAGGCGGTAATTGTATCCTACTTCGTCATGAACAAATTCATAGGGATGTGGCACCTTGGCGGTGGTTGTAAGGTGAAAGGCTTTATTTGCTAATTTATCATCATTGGACAATACCATTCCGCCACCACCAGTAGTGATTATTTTATTACCATTAAAGCTAAGAGTAGCTATTTTACCGAACGAACCCGTATGGCGATCACCGACATAACTGCCAAGAGATTCAGCAGCATCCTCTATAACTGTAATCCCAAACGCTTCACAGATTTCTACAACTTCAGCAATTCGCAAAGGAAAACCAAAAGTGTGCATTGGCACACAGGCAGCAACCCGTGCACCTGTTCGTCGATTGTAAGATTGGCCGTCGCGCAACTCAATATTTTTAGAAAGCCAAACTTCTAAAGCTTTTGGACTTAAACCCATAGTGTCGCAATCTACATCAATAAAAATAGGACTAGCTCCGCAGTAAGAAATCGCGTTACATGTAGCCACAAAAGTTAGTGCTTGGCTTATTACTTCATCGTTCTTTTTAACACCGTTAACAAGAAGAGCAACATGCAAAGCAGATGTTCCATTGACTGTTGCAACACCATGATTAATACCCGTGAAATTAGCTGTGATTTGTTCAAGTTTTTTAACACTTTCACCGACAGAAGAAACAAAATTTGAATCTACGCATTTAACGAGGTTCTTGCGCTCATTTCCTTCGAAAACAGGTCTATGTAAGGGAATGATCCCAGACCCATAGGTATCGCGAATCAAATCAATCAGATTATCTGCTTTATTTAACAAAACGGATGACATGGCTGTAAGATAAAATAATAGTTAAATACTAGTTCATTGCTTTGGCAAATATCCAAGACTATTTAGTGTATCTCCGATCAAATTTTGCAAATTTTGAACCTCCTTTTTTTCTAACAACCTATACCCTTTGCCAATACTCTTATCGGATACATTTAAGATAGCCCGCTCTATTTCTTGCTCGCATGTGTCAACGCCCATAAAAGTAAGTATTCTTTGCAACTCATTCTTGGGATCTTGAACAAAAGATTCGTATTTAACTCTACATACACGTTCATGAGGAAGCACAGTTAATGCGTTGTTAGCTTTATCAACACAATACTTCCACTGAAGAGCACAAACCTCGTCTAAGTTGAAATTACTCAAAATAGTTTGCATATTGTCTAATGCTGGGCCCCAAAATGCGAGCCGGTTCTCCTTAGAGAATAATCGATAGATTCTAGCCCAAAAGTAGCGTAGTCCATAATATGGCAGGTCCCTTATCGGGACGAATTGAATCTTTTTTAACAAATAAGCTAAGTTAAGATTAGCTGTCCAGCGATCTTTTGCAGAACCAGTTACATCAATTCCATCGCGATAGATAAATATGTACCTTGCATCAGGAAAAATTACATTTATGAAAGGTATTCTTAAGGATGAAGCACATGTTTTTTCGACAACAATTTGAGAGTGATATTTTTTTTGTATGTCTGAAAACTTTTTTCGAATATATTTTTTTACAGCAGTAGTAGCAAGTTCAGGAGGAATTTCATCTGAAGGATAACTTGCATTTCCATAACGCCATAAATAATTAACCTCATCACAAGGCCATGTAGAAATACCTCTAAAGGTAGTTAGTATATCGCGAAGCATATTAGTTCCTGATCTCGGAGCTCCTATTATAATTATGTTTTTAGAATTCAAATTTTGTAGTATTAAATTAACCTAGCTAAATTATCTATGACACTATCGTAATCATAATGTTCCAAGTAGTATTTTTTGGCAGCAAATTTCATAGATTTCAGTTCATTCGGATGATCAATCAATCTCAATATATTTGATTGCAAGCTTTTAATATCGCCTGGAGAGCTTTGTAGTGCTGCCCCGGCATTAACTAGTCCATGTAATCCATTAGATGTGTGGGCTAAAATTGGCTTCCCATTTGACAAGTAATCACTAATCTTATTACTTGAAAAACCATATCTGTTAATACACATGTTGACTGTAGAAAAATAACATATATCGGCGGTGCTTATGGCTTTAAAATATTCCTCACCCATCACCCAATCCCTAAATTGAATCCTATCGTCATCATTTACAAGTGCTCTCAAAATTTCTTTTTCGGGTCCATCTCCTAAAATAAGCAAGGATATTCTTTTGTCATTTGATTCCCTGACAGCTAAGATAATATCATCAATTTTATAAATCGATTGCAAGCTACCAGCATACAAAATAGTAAAATCGCCCCTAGCTTTTGGTTCGGATAATGGCACTTTACGCATTGATGTATTAGGGATCCAGAATACGTCTTCAAATTGATACCTATCGAGATAGTAATTTTTCTCTAACTCCTTAGGTGTAATAATGAAACTGCTCTTTTTAACAGCTATATACTCCATAAATCTTGCACAAATAACATAAGGGCTAAAAATGGACATACCAAAATGCTCTATTAACAAAATAGGCCAAAGATCCCTTGATTCAAATACGAATTTTGCTTTGAATTTTCTTGCCCAATATAGTGCACCAAGAACAACAAAAGGATGCGGAGAACTTGCTACCACAAGATCAAATTTTACTGATTTTAAGTCTTTTTTTCTGAGAATGAAAATGCTCAGTGAAAATATGAATTGGTTCAAAACTCTGCGGATACTACATCCGTATTTTGGCGCCCAAACATGAATAAATCTTGCATAATCCACGGCAGATTCAAGTGGCCTTAAAAAGCTAGTTTTGATTACACTTCTATATTTATGAAAAAAAGAAGAGCCTACAATAGTAATACTTACTCCTCTGGTTGCTAGACCCTCGGCAAAACGAGCCCACCTCGCGTTAGGACCAACCGACGAATTACCAGCAGCATGAGTAAATACCACTATATTCTTTGCTTTATCGGAATTTGATAGCATAGTTACACTCCCTATTTTTCAGCGGAAATATCAAACGGACTTTTTCATCAACACTTCCATAACAATAACTGACTGATGCTTTTACAATATCCGGGATAAGCGTAGAAAAGATAGACAAGCTTTCCATCTCACCTTCAAAGTTATTGGCTTTAATTTGGTGACCTCGATCATTATGGGAAATACTAGCTTCATTATTGTTAATTGTGATCCCTGTTTTAAATTCTGCATCACTAGATGAAATCACATTATCAGAAACTTCTATTGAATCCTTACGAAATAAAAAATATCTATTAAAAACATCTCCAAAACAATTTTTAAATGTTAGTGAAAGCTCATTCTCGCTTAATATTTCCCAATTTCCATAAGACCAACAACCGAAAATAAACCGAGAAAGCTTACTCATAGAATATGGTTCAGTAGCACGATAAGTAGTGTTATGTGACTGAATACCCTGAAAATATTTAAAGTTTTGTTCGTGAGTAAAATATGAATATGTGCCTGCATCCAAAATACAATTATTACCCTTGTATATAACATCGAAATGACCTACATCGTCTTGACTCGGCTTAAAGTTAAATTTTGGCAATCTTATAAGTACTCGATAATCTGACGTACGATAGAAAATTAATCCACCATCAGAGAATTCAGAAAAACCTAATTGAGGTAATTGTTGTGATCCAAATAAGGAACTATCCAGCACCGTTGAACAGCGTTGCATAGTGTGATATTTTTCGACGATTCCTTTTACAATCTGATTCTCCCCAAAATAGTCAGAACCGAAGAAGGTAAAGTCATACAGCCCTTTCTGAGCTAATGGGTCTAAGAAATCTAATCCAGATATTGCTAAGGGGTTGCTTCCATCATTAGCACCCCAGTTATGGGTACAATTTTCACGATCTTTAGTAAAGTGTGAATAGAAGTACAAAGCTTTAGAAAGCTTTTTCGATCCTAGAAAATTAGAATCCTCACCAAAACTTAAAATCTCAAGTCTAGAAATAGCAATAAGGGTGAGCGCATGCCTCAAATAATTAAAAGATGACTGAGCGAAAGACCCATCTTCATTAAATAAAATGTTGATTGCATTAGATAGCTCAGTGGTTCCTTTTTTAAAATATTTTTGGCCATTGGCACCACCAAGCCAAAGGCCACCTATTATTAATGCAACAGCCTCTGATATCCAGTGGTTATTCTTTTGCCCCTTGGCATAGCTGAGAGTTGGTTCAATCCGTTGTAGGTGCTGGGATACAAATACTTTTTGTTCTTCATTTATATGCGAATACCCGTAATCAAGCAGTCTAAGAGAAATTAAATAGTGAATTAAGCGTAGCGATACCTCTTGTCCGCATTTCCAATTGGGACCTCGTAAGAAGGGGTTTTGAATTTTCCAAAATTTAGCGATTTCATGAATGATACATCGCTTTTCGGAAAGCGACATTTTCGGATTACAAGATATCCTAATAGCCCAGTACCATCTAGACAACTCCCACACACCTTTGATATCTCCAGCTTCGACATTAAAATCACTTATCTCATACCAATATAGTTTATTACTATGAATGTAGTTATCGAACCAATTAGTAAGGAAAAAGTTTTTATCAGAAACTTTCTTTTTAAAAGAAACTAAATCAGTAATTTTTCTGTTAAAGAAAAAAAAATGATCTAAAGATTGATTTAGAGATAATTTATTCGGATTACTGGTGCAGTATTTTTGATTACTTTCACTTATCCTAACTACTTTGTGGAAACGGTATTTAACGAGTAACTTATAAGACAAAACCCTAAAGAGAGAAATTATACCCAATCGAAAAGCTGTATGTATTCTGTCTAGAATAAAATTAGAATAGTTGTGCACTACCAAAACCCTGTTCCTGTAGTATTTGAGTAGCGAGTATTGAAGCTTCAGTAGCAATAAGATACTTATCCACAGTATCCAAGGAATTAAGCTCTCCTAGCTCAACATGTTTTGCGAAATTTTTAAAGCATTCATCTTGTCCTTTAAGTTGCCGTAGTGATCTCTTTTTGATGTTAAAACTTGGCCCGTATCCTACTAACCTTTTAAAATTATCTATCTCTAGAACTTTTCCACCACCGATACACTTAATAGACTCTTTCTTATATTTTCCGCTACCATTGGAATAGTAAAGGATATTTGCCAAATCCCCATTAACAAATCTCAAAGACAAGCAAAATGAATCAGACACATTACAATCAGATTTTAAGCTACTAATATGTAATGCTTTTATTTTGGACCCAGAAATATTCTGTGCTAAAGAGATATAATGTACAGCTTCGCCAATTAGTCGGCCACCACCTACTTCAATGCTCTGAGTCCAATGATTAGATGGTATTTTTCCAGCATTCATTTCCAATGTTATTATTTTTGAAGCACGATCATTTGAGAAATTATCTTTAATTATATTCACATATGATGAGAATTCTCGATTGAAGCCGACAAATATACGACGCTTTTCTTCATTACTGAGGGCCCTTATCCGCTCAAGTTGAGGGAGATTGATCGCCAATGGCTTTTCTACAAAAACCATTTTCCCAACTGATACCATTGCAATCGCCAAATCAGCATGGGAATCATGCCTGGTAGCAATACAAACTCCAGCAACTTCTGGTGATGACTTTACTTCGTCGAGATCAACAGAAGAATACAGGGCATTAAATTTAAGGGCGGCAATAGATGAACTTAACCCTCCTCTTGATACGATGTGCTTAATTTTGATACCTTGTGAAGATAATGCTGGTAACATTCGTCGCGTTGCATAATTCCCCGCTCCAACTACTGATATATATTTGGATTGATCATCATTATAATCCTGAATTTGGTTCACAGAGGTTTGCACAGTGCTCTTACTCTCTGTCGAACCTTTGTATTGGAGTTCAATTGCCATCGTCGCACGACCATCGTCTTTTTTAACCAAATTGTCGTAAGCTTCAGCAGCTCTCTCAAAGTCAATTGACAATTTACTGATGTGTTTAACACTAATCCAACCTTTGGACATTGCGCTTAAAATAGCAGATATATTCCGCTGCTCTGTCCACCGAACGAAAGAAATTGGATAATCAAGACCCATATCTTCATAGAGCGACTCATACCTTCCTGGACCGTAGGAACAAGAGACCTGAAAAGAAATTTCTTTTTCATAAAGCCAAGCACGATCAAAATGCAAATCAACCACACCTGTCAGAACTATACGTCCTCTTTTCCGTAGTACTGAGCAACAGTTCTTAACTATAGAATCATTTTTAGCGGCTGCTGTTATTAAAGCCCCATCAATAATATTATCCCGATTTAGTGCATTAATCTGATGTTCAATATTATTTTCATCTCTTACATTTATAATCTCCGCACCATAAAGTTGAGCAACTCTCAAATTTTCTTCATCAACATCTGCAGCTATAACTCTACAACCATTTTTAAGCAAAATTTGGACAGCTAACAAACCAATGAGTCCGACACCATAGACGAGTACAGTCTCACCGAACTCAGGTTTCAAGAGTCGTACACCCTGTAAACCTATGCTACCCACAACCGCATAACTAGCAAGCTCGTCCGTCACATTATCGGGAATTGAGTCAACAAGATTTACGCCTACATTAACAATTTCAGCATGGCGCCCGTTCGACAGGACTCTGTCCCCGATAGAATATTGGGTTACATTGCTACCAAGTGATCTGACTACACCAACATTTGAGTAACCTAGAGGTACAGGTTGATCTAACTTAGAAGTAACTGCATCAATCGTATCAAGCAACCCCTCGGTCTTAATTTTGTCAATAACCTGCCTTACTTTATCAGGTTGAGACCGTGCCTTTTGCAACATACTTGAACGACCAAAGCTAACGAGCATTCGCTCAGTACCTGCTGATATTAGAGAGATACGAGACTCAATTTGTACCTCATTGGCTTTGGGTCTACTTACTGGAACATCAATAAGAGACACTTCTCCATTTTTAAAAGATTGCACTAATTGTTTCATAACAAATCCCTGTCGTATTTTAAAAAAACTGAATTATTTGGTAAAAGAGAAAAGGCTGTGCCAGCGGAAAAGCTAATCATAGGAAATAATTTGAGGCTTTCATCTATTTGTTGAATACTTTTACAACCGCCACAAATATTTACATTAACTGAGTTTGGAATAATTGATAAGACATCAAAATCGAACCCATTTCTCTTCCCATCAAATGAGATACAATAAAGAATGATCTCACCAACTAATAAAGAAGCTATTCGAGAAAGAAAATTCTTAGTTAATTGATATTCTCCAGGTAAATTTTTCTTATGCCAAATAAACCTTTTCCCATCCTTAAATTCATAATTAACAATCACACCAATAGTTGAAGTTCCGTATTTATCAACCGCACGTTTTACTAGAGTTGGGTCCTGGTACATCCCCCCACCAATCAATACCCTCTCGAACCCAAGATTAATTATGGTTTGTATATGCGTCAAAGTCCTAACATTACCGACATAACTTAAGGGCATATCACAATGTCTACCTAAGAGTTTAAGGAATTCAAAATCAGGAGATCCATGGTCTGAGATATCCATAATCAGAATCTCGTTAGCTTCATATTCTGAAAAATGAGCAAGTATGTTAATCGGGTCACCCAAATACTGATTAAGCGAAGTGCCAACAGTTTTATAAAAGACCCGATTTAACAACTGAAGGACTACGACTTTACGATTCATTTTGCAAAATTTCTTTAAGCAAAAGTAAGCCTTTTGTACCGCTTCTCTCTGGATGACTTTGTATACCCCAAAAATTATCTTTTCTTACAACATTTGAAACTCTATTTCCAATACGATTAGTAGAAGCCAGAGTATAATCGTTTTCGGTAACATAAAAACGATGACAGAAATAGTGTTTATCTCTAAAAGCATCAACATTGGAAGAAACAGAACTCCAACCTAAATGAAGAGTTGGTTCAACACACCCTTTAAAATCTTCAACATGGACTGGCAACAATCCTAAACCTGATAAACTTCCCTCTTCAGAATCTAAACACATTAGATGAAATCCTAGGCAAATACCAATAACTTTGTTTCTATTCCTAATAAAGTCATATTCATAAAATCCACCATCACGTAAATTGGATGCTGCAGTATCAAAAGAACCGACACCAGGCAATATGACAATATCATTTACCATGAGGTCATTAGCACAAGATATTACAATAGATTTGAGTCCAAGATTATCTAGGGCAGAAATAACAGAGTTAATATTGCCGGTTTGATAATTAATTATTTTACAAATCATTTTTTTATGGTTTTCTCGAGTCCAATAGCCGACAATATCTTAGACCCTACATGATAAATTTCTCCCATATTTTTATAATCATTGTATTTATGCTTTGGTAATGACTCAAAATAATTTAGAGTCTGTAATGAAATATGTAATTTGTCAGAAACATAAGATTTAAGTAGATTAACTTCTAGTTCAGAAAGCGGTGAAGTAGAAAGTTTATTGAGTGCATCTTTTCGTGACATATCACCCGACCATATCAAACTTGAGAATTGAGGCTTTCTTGTATCATAACCAAAGCGATTCACAAGCCAATAACCTTCGAAGAACTTTGTAAAATAAGATTCAAAATGCTTTTGGTTATATGGCATATATCCATAGGCGTTGGATAACTCAATTTCAGCATCAGATTTCTTAAAGCGCATAAAATTAAGCGGTTTAAGGTTACTAATCCTGCAAATGTATTTGTAATAAACTCTATGTTTCAATGCACTAGCAACTGGATAATTACGGATGTTGCCACCAAATTTATTTGCAATATCCTTAAGTTGTCGAGTATCTGAACCAAAGTAAAGCCAACTTAAAGGATTCCTAATGCCCTCCGTAGCGTAATTACCTCCATTCAGAATGGTATTAATATTACAGTGATGAGCGTGTTGATAAACACAAGAGAGAAATGCATGATCTTGCGGTACATCAATATGAGGTACTCCACTTTTGAAAAACGCAATTTGTAGAGTTCTCAATGAATCCCAGTCGATAACTTTAGTTTCAAAATCACAACCTAAATATTTGACCAATTTAAAAATATTTTGAGTTGCTTGAGGTGTATTCCAACCAGCATCTACATGAAAAAGTTTTGCACGTAAACCATGTTTTCTAACAGCATTATATGCTAGATATGATGAGTCTAATCCACCACTCAAACCAATTAGGCAATCGTAAGATTTTTTTGAATTATTTTTCTTAATTTTGTCAAAAAATAACTGTGTTTGAGATTCAGTCCACATGTTTAATGTGGGGAGTACTTTATTTTTGAAATTTCTGCATTGTGAACATAAACCAGAAGAATCAATACCGAGATTTAAATCAGTATCATCCATCACACAAAAACTACAAATAGTCATAAATTAATGCCAGATATGAATATATTTTCTGTATAATTTGTGACTTTCCTTGGCTAGTAACCACTTAGACTTAGAAGGTAAGGATTTTGTAGTAGCATGTGCATTATGAATCACAGTGATATGAGGGTAATAATAAATTTTTTCACCATCATCATTGAGTAATTTTGCTAAAAAGAACTCTTCATACATTAAAAATGTATCTTGTGGGAGTAAATGATAGGTTCTTATGAATTTATCTGTGATAATATAACAAGCCCCATATCCTTGATAGATATACATTTCATTGTTAAATTTAAGCTCATCACCTCTCATAGTGTACTTTGAAAAAAGGGAAGCAGTAAAATATATTAAACGAGAAAGATAAAAGTTTGAATAATATAAATCATAAACAAATTCTCTTTTTTTCGTTATAGAATTTATAACATGAGGATTCTGATGATAACCATCATCAGTAATTATGTCTGGTGAAATGATAAATTTATCTTTAAGAAAATTGCTTTTATTATGTAATTTCAAGAAAATATCATTAGGAAAAATAAGATCGTTATTTCCGACAATATAAAAATCATAATTAGATTTTTTAGAGAGGTAAGTTAAACCAATATTGAGTGCTCTAAAGTAGCCAATATTGCGATTTAGTCTAATAATTTTGACGAAATCAAATTTAGAAGAATATAATTTTATTTTTTGATAGTCAATTTTAGATGAATTATTATCAACAATAATAACTTTTCCAACAAATGAATCAGCATTTATAATTGAATCTAATAAATTAATACTATGTTGACAGTTATTGTAATTTACAAAACATAAACCGAATTTCATAACTTATAATTTAATGTATTGAGTGTAAAATCTATAAACTAAACACAAAAATAAAAAAACATATATACTTAGATAGTTAAAAGGACTTGCAATATAAGATTGATAACAAAAGATATAGAAAAATATTAATAATGAAAAAGAAATTATATTTTTAGAAGAATTAATAAAAAGATAATATGAAAGATTAAATATAAAGCCGATTATAAATATAAATATAAGGCTTCCGACTAAACCAAAATCAATAATTAAGCCCCTAAACATTGTAAAAATGTTGGTTTTTAAAAAATTTCCCCAAGTAGGATAATCAGTATATAATTCGTTAGGGATGACAATTCCAGTATTAAAAAAATCCTGCAAGATATGAAAAGTATATGTACCGAAGTATGAATTTAAAGATTTGTAATTATTTGAGTGTTCAAGCCCAAGGTAAAAAGAAAACCAATCTGAAAATGCAAATACTTGTGCTATTGAATAAGAATAGAAATAACTTGATAGTTTCCAAATTACATAATCATTTGAGTAATTAGATAAGCCTCTAGAATAAAATGATACAAGAATAGAACTGACTAAAAACAATATTATGACGAAATTCTTAAAAGTTAAAAACTTTTTAAATTTGAAATGAATATTTTTAAACGAGAAAACATATGATGCCAAATAGATAAAAAAACCTAAAAGAAGCCCACCTTTTGAAGATTGTAATAATACCAATAATAAAGGACTTATAAATACCATTAACATTGAAATATTAATGAATTTTTTATTAGCTATAGCAGTATAATTACCTGTGATAGCAATTGATATATAAATTATAGGATACATAAAAGATGTAATATAGTTTGTGGTAATATCATCATTATATCTTTTCTCGAGAAGAAATCCTACTGTTTTATGGTAGTCTTGAAAAAAAGTAGATATCGACACTCCTTGTAATTGAAAATGTGAGATTGTTATAAATATTGATAAAATGGTAGAAATAAATGTAAACTTTTTTAATCTAAGAATCTGTAATCGACTACTCTTAATGAAAGTTTTTCGCTTAAATTTAAAAAAGAATATTGATATACTAAAGGCAGTTATATTTAGTAATAAATAGAGAACACCAGATAAATTTAATTCAATCGGAACAAATGTTAATGATATGAAAGTAATTATAAACCAAAATAAACAATAAAATGAAGATGGAGAGAAGATATTTTTTGTTCTATTATGACAGATGCAAAAAATTATTAACATTATAGTTACAAAACTATACTTGAGAACTAAATCCATATTTAAATTTCAATGAATATGACAATATAACAAATAAAACTAATTCACTAAAAAGGAATGATAAAGCAGGACCATATGTAAAATAACTTATAAGAAAATAGTTTGATATTAAACTTATTATTGCTGAAATTAAAATTGATTTTAAAAAAACCAAACTTTTATTATTCATATTTGCATATACAGGACCTAAAAAAAAATTATTTACACCTACAAACAAAGTAAAAAGCATAATTGATGTCATTATAATGGTCTCTATTGATACATTTATTAAACCCATTTTTAAAATTAAAAAAGAAGCAATTAATACAATTATTATTATAAATATTAGTAAAATATAAGAATTTTTAATTTGTTTAATTATGTAGTCTTTCTGTTTATTGCCTTTATAAAAGGCTATATCTTTTGCTAAATATTTATTAAAGGGTCTAATTAATGCCTGTAATCCTTTTACAATTTTTTCTGCGATCACATAATAAACTATCATTGTAGATGTAAGCCCAATCGCTTTCATTAGTAATGTATTTATGTCCTTTAATACAACAACGCTTATGTTTGAAGTAAAGATTGTGAAACCTTCTTTAAATAATTTTTTTTGAGTTTCAAGAGAAAATTTAAAACTTCTAATGTTCTGAAGCTCATTATTGATTAACATCAAAATAAATATTACATGAGAAATACCAATGATTAATGGGATATAATAATATTCAATTTTAACACTAGATGTGATCAAGATAAGTATGCATGATAATATTCTTGAGAGTGAATTATAAAGTGCAAATCTTTTGTTTTGGTTTTTGGCTAAATAAAAATATTGGCTCTGCATACATATAGCAAAAATATTTGGAATCCAACATATAACTAAAAATAATAATTCTATTCTTGTAATTAGGTATACTATTAAAACAATCGCAGATATGGCCAATGTAATAAATATTCTTGTCATAAGTATATTTATAAATATGTTTTTCTCTTTTTTTAAATTCGATTCTGCCTCAGCAATCATTTTCATTCCTACAATTTCAAAACTATACATTGCTATCGCACAAATTATTAATGAAATTGCCTCAGATACTGCAATGTTAGCAACTTGTTCTGCTGGATATGAATTCCCGATATAAAAATAAATAATTATTGGCACACTAGCGCCAACGCCACTATTAATGTATAAATATAACAGTTGTTTAGATTGCAGAAACACTTAAGCTAAACTTATTCCTATTGTATCTATTAATACTCCATTAAATAGACTTTTTATATTTTTAAATTCATTATGATTAACTAATATTACTGCAATATTTGCTTTATTTATAGCGTCTTCAATTGAAATAAGACTGAACATTTCATTCTCTATCGAATTAATATTAGGCTCTATCGCAGTTACGCATCCCTTGTGCATACTTGCAATTTTTCTCGTTATGTACAGAGCAGGGCTTTCACGCAAATCATCAATGTTAGGTTTATACGTAAGTCCAAAACAGGCTATTTTTATGTCTTCGATATTCTTGTTTGGGTTTGATTGCATGAAATCGCTTATTGCAATTTTTACTTTGTCAACTACCCAATCGGGTTTGGTTTCGTTAACTTGTCTCGCAGTTTTAATCAATTTAGCCAATTCTTGTTCTTTAGATACGATAAACCAAGGGTCTACTGCAATGCAATGCCCGCCAACACCAGGACCAGGTTCTAATATATTTATTCTAGGATGCCTATTAGCCAATTTAATCAACTCCCAAACATTGATATTGTTTTTATCGCAAATCATAGAAAGTTCATTAGCAAAAGCAATTTGTACATCACGGCATGCATTTTCAGTCAACTTACACATTTCTGCAGTTTTTGCATCCGTGGCAACACATTCGCCACTAACAAAAATTTTATATAGATCGATAGCAGCTTCCGTACATTTAGGAGAGAGACCTCCAATTACTCGATCATTTTGTACTAACTCCCTTAGAACATGACCTGGTAAAACTCTTTCTGGACAATGTGCAATTCTGATATCAGATTCACTAGTATTTTTATTGGGAAATGTAAGATCAGGACGACATTCTGAAAGAATCTGACACATTTCATTTGTTGCCCCCACTGGTGATGTTGATTCAAGAATAACCAAATTGCCGCTTTTCAAATATGGAGCGATAGCCTTTGATGCTGAAATAATGTAAGATAAATCTGGTTTGTGACCTTCTTTAAAAGGTGTTGGTACAGCTATAATAAATGCATCCGCAGACTCCGGAGTTAAAGAAGCCTTGAGATAACCTTCAGATACGGCAGCCCTTACTACAATATCAAGCTGAGGCTCGATAATATGAATCTCTCCTTTATTAATTGTCCTTACGGTAGTTTCATTGACATCAACTCCAATGACTGTCTTTTTTCTAGATGCGAATACTGCAGCTGTAGGTAAGCCGATATAGCCTAAGCCTATAACTGCTATTCTGTTATACTCATTTTTCATTACAAATTTCTAGCTATTTTTTGGACTTCGAATTTGATCCTTTGGCAGGCTTTGCCGTCACCATAAGGATTATGAGCATAGGACATCCTCTCATATTCATTTTTGTCATTTAGTAACTTCGACGCCTCCTGAAATATTTTTTCAGGGTTCGAACCAACCAATTTCACAGTTCCAGCATCAACAGCTTCAGGCCTCTCTGTAGTATCCCTCATAACAAGAACAGGCTTTCCCAAAGAAGGTGCTTCTTCTTGCACACCACCAGAGTCGGTAATTATTAGAAATGACTTCTTCATAGCGTATACGAATGGAAGGTAATCTAATGGTTCGATCAAATGAATACGCGAATGATTCCCCAGTATACGATTAACAGGTTCTTGAACATTGGGATTCAGATGTACAGGATATAGTATTTGAGTATCAGAAAATTCGGTAACTATTTTTAGTAAACCTTCACATATATTTTCAAATCCCTTCCCAAAACTCTCGCGTCTATGACCAGTAACTAAAATTGTTCGATTTTCGTTATCCAAAAACTCAAAACCTTTGAGTAAACTAGATTTCAAATTAACATCTTTTTCAAGTTTATCAGAAACCCATAATAATGAATCAATCACGGTGTTTCCAGTAATGAATGTGTTATTTTTTGGTACTCCCTCAGCCAACAAATTAAATTGAGAAGTTTCAGTTGGACAGAAATGTAAATTAGCAATTACTCCAGTTAATTTTCTATTCGCTTCTTCAGGCCAAGGGGAAAACAGATTACCCGTTCTTAAACCAGCTTCGACATGACCTAGGCAAATTTTACTATAATAGCAGGCTAAAGAGGTCGAGAAGGTTGTCGTTGTATCTCCGTGAACCAAAACAAGATCGGGTAAAAACTCTGCAAAAACATTTTTCATGCCTGTCAGAACTGAGCTTGTGATTTGCTCTAGGCCTTGCCCCGGCTTCATTAGATTCAAATCATAATCAGGTAAAATTTCAAAAATCTCCATGACTTGATCCAACATTTCTCTGTGTTGTGCGGTAACACAGACTTTAACATCAAAAGAGGAATCTTCTTTTAAAGCATGAACAAGGGGACACATTTTAATGGCTTCAGGCCTTGTTCCAAATACAATTAGAATTTTCATTTATTTTATATAATTTATTATATTCCTATTCTAAAAAGGTTTCATGTTTCTTGATGCCCTAGAATTACTTCGATAACTTTTGACTGATCTTCCTGTGTTAGGTAGGGACTCATGGGTAAACTTAGGCATTGGTTAGCCACTTTTTCAGCAACAGGGAAATCTCCTTCCTTATGTCCGAGATTTACAAAGACCGGCTGTAGGTGAAGAGGAACAGAGTAGTAGGAAACCGATGGAATCTCTTTTACTATGAGAGATTTTTGAATCTTTTCTCGTTGTTCAGCTAGAATCGTATACTGGGCATAGACCGAAGTGTTATGCTCTCCAATGCTCGGGGTTTCCAGACCCTCAAAATCGGCTAGCCCTTCTGAGTAAGTTTGGCCAAGATTCTCCCGCTTATTGACTTCATCCGGAAACACTTCCAAAATTTCTAAAAGGATGGCTGCCTGTATGGTGTCCATACGTCCATTAATCCCTAAAATGGGGTGGTGATGCTTGCGTTCCTGTCCGTGTACCCGAATCCAGCGGAACTTTTCTGCCAACTCACCATCATTGGTGAATAAGGCACCCCCATCACCATAACAACCGAGTGGTTTGGATGGAAAAAAGGATGTGCTGCCGATGGTTGTTAGATTACAGGATTTTTTACCTTTGTAGGTTGCACCAAAGCTTTGTGCGGCATCTTCGATAACAGGTAAGTTGTATTTCTTTGCCACCTCGTTGATGGCATCCATATCCGGGCATTGTCCGTAGATGGATACTGGCATAATTGCTTTGGTCTTATCGGTAATGGCAGCTTCCAATAGAGCCTCATCCATATTCCAGGTGTCTGGACGAATATCCACAAATACAGGTTTGGCCCCAAGAAGTGCAATGACTTCAGCAGTGGAGATCCATGTGTAGGGAACCGTGATGACCTCATCCCCTGCCCCCACGCTCAGTGCCATTAAAGCAATAAGCAAGGAATCGGTACCACTGGATACAGTTACGCAGTGCTTGGAACCGGTGTATTGAGCCAGTTTTTCCTCTACCTCTCGGACTTCTGGACCCAATATAAATTGGCCATGATCCATCACCTTTTGAATACGGGCATTAATCTTGTCTCCGATCAATTGGTGCCTGGTTTTTAAATCAATGAATTGCATAAATTTTACTTCTGAAGATCTTATCTAATCCCATTTGATGTCGGGAAGTTTTTGTTTGGAACGAACTTCTTTAATGATGTTTAACCAATCTTCGGCATTTTCATTGGATATACGAAGCTTTCCTTTCCAAAGTTTTGCTAGTTCTTTTCCAGTTATGGTCTTCTTTTTAGTAACCATAGATTTTGTTTCATCCTCTCTTTTGATACGATGAACCCCTTTCTTGATATGTTTTCCTTTTCGTAAGGGTGCCAGACTACTCTGTAAACGGTCGAACCGATCCCAAATAGTTTCTGTTTTTTCTCTCTCGATTTGCTTGGGTCCTTTGAGCACCTTCATTGAATGAGTGGCTTTGTCTTTTTGGTTATCGGACATATGAGAAACGGGAAGCTCCCTAAAGGCCTCCTAGTTTAGATAGAAGAGAGGGCAAGGAGGTGACGGTGATGTTTTTGTCCAATGGATAGTCCTCTTTTCCTGGATAGACCACGAAGAGATGATCCAAAGATAAATCTTCCAAGGCTTGCCTCATTGAGCGTGTGGTACTTGGTCCATCGGAATATTTAATCTCAACACCAATTCGCTTTCCTTTGTGGAGAAGAAACAGATCAAGCTCAGCCCCGGCATGGGTAGCCCAAAAATAAGCATTCGAGGAGCCGGTGATGGATAGAACTTGCTCGATACAGAAACCCTCCCAGGATGACCCCAACTTCGGGTGGGACTCAAGTTGATCGAAGGTGGATAAATCGAGCAAAGCATGGAGCAGTCCACTATCTCTTAGATAAATCTTGGGAGATTTAACGGTTCTTTTTCCTAAATTCTCATACCAAGCAGGTAGTTGCCTGATGGCGAAGGCCCCCGTAAGAATATCCAATTTTTTTCGAATTATTGCCTGGGAAACATCAAAGGATTTTGCCAATTCTGAGGCGTTCCATGTTTGAGCATGATAATGGGCAAGCATTGCCCAAAATCGCCTCATCGCTGCAGATGGAAAAGTAACTCCAAACTGCGGAAGGTCACGCTCAACAAAAAGGGTCATGAAATCCTTACGCCACTGCAGACTACTGGTATCTGAACCAGCAAGAAAGGATGGAGGTAATCCACCCCGATTCCATAAAACCTTGGACTCTGCACTCCCCACTTCCATAAGATTGAATCCATCCATCTCCAAAAGTGCGACCCGACCAGCCAAGGATTCAGAAATTTCTTTAATCAAAAGTGGGGAGGCACTTCCCAAAAGCAGAAAGCAGGCAGGTTTTTCTTTGCGATCCGCAAGAACTCGTAAAACTGGAAAGATTGCAGGAAGTCTTTGAACTTCATCAATTACAACAAGGCCTGATAAGTTCTCCAATGCCGTCATTGGTTCTGACAAACGAGCAAGGGATCGAGGATCCTCTAAGTCAAAATGAGTACAGGAACCTTGGTACTGAGACGCAAAATCTTTAGCCAAGGTAGTTTTACCCGATTGCCTAAGCCCTGTGATGGATACAATCGGGGACCGATCGAAACCACTTTTAATTTGGTTTAGTTTATCGGCGCGCTTAATCATAATACCTTGAATATTTTATTTTTGATTTAAGATTTTCAAGGTTAATTGCTTTTTTTCGGAGGCCTCGCACATGCTCTTTATTATTTGTTCAAAGCTCACAGATGGCTTCCATCCAAGTATATTTTGAGCCTTGGATGAATCGCCACAGAGATGAACGGGTTCATTTGGACGAACAAACTTCGGGTTAATCCGGATATGTTTCTGATGATCGAGTCCAAAATATTTGAAAGAAAGTTGGAGGAAATCAGAAAGCTTGTACGTTTTTCCAGTGGCTAAAATATAATCATCTGCTTGTTCCTGCTGGAGCATCATCCACATGCCCTCAACATAATCCGGTGCATATCCCCAGTCCCGCTCAATATTCAAATTACCAAGTTCTAAAAATTCCGTCTTTCCTTGGGCGATGGATGCCGCTCCCCGAATAATTTTTTGGGTAACAAAGTTTTCTCCACGACGGGGAGATTCATGATTATAAAGTATGCCATTGGATACATGCATATCATATCCAGACCGGTAAACCTTACCCATTTGGACACAGAATGCTTTGCATACCCCGTAGGGAGAGGTTGGGTTAAACGGAGTCTCTTCTGTCTGAATGGATTCTTGTGCATGACCAAAGATTTCTGAGGAACCGGCGAGGTAGATTTTGGGCGGTTTTTCCTGATCCCGGCAAATCTCCAAAAGTTTGAGGGTCGCATTGGCGATTTCATGCGTAGTCAGTTCAGGAATCTCAAAGCTCAAGGCCACATGGCTTTGTCCAGCCAAGTGATAGACTTCATCTGGATTTACTTTGGAGAAAATTCTGCGGAGAGATGCATCATCGGACAAATCGGCATAATGTAAAAACAGCGACTTACCATAAATATTTTCATCTTGGACTAGGTGGTCGATCCGCCAACGGTTCATCGAACTGGACCGCCGAACAACACCATGCACAGAGTATCCTTTTTCCAAAAGCAATTCTGTGAGATAAGAACCGTCCTGCCCGGTAATTCCGGTGATAAGGGCTATTTTCAAATTGATGATAAATTAAAGAAAACCAATGAGAGTTTTAAATCTATAAAGGCTGAATTTAACATGAGGACATTCGAGCTGATTAATCAGTAAGTAATTCTGTAATTTCATCATCAAGTTCACCAAAATCATCGGGTAATTTGATAGTATCTTTAAGCAGACCAAAATTTCTTTGTTTGTGAGACTTTAAGAGTGAATCTATGGAAACTTCCTTCATAGAGGCTTTTTTAACTTCTTCGATTGATTCTAGTAAATGCCTAGTATTTGCGGGTGATTGCAAGAGGTAAGCAGTTTCACCTGTTACCTCGTTATCTTCCATTAAAAATACAGATAAATTTCGTTGTACTGCTCGACATTCGACCGAATGAACTAGTTCTTAAAGGAATCATAAGTATCAGAGCCTACTGAAAGTTCGTCTGGAAGTGGTTTTTCTTCATCAAGATCAAGACATCTGACTTGATAGTCTGCTTTTTCGTACACGAACTTTGATTCTGGACAGGTTGCCCTACTCGACTCATTAAAAGTAAGCTTGTGCCCATGGCGACTCATGTAACCAGATAATTTGCCAGGGTTGCCTAATACCAACCCATAATCTGGAATATCTTTTGTGATGACGGCACCAGCACCGACAAAGCAGTAGCGACCGAGGGTAATTCCACAGACTATGGTGGCATTGGCCCCTATCGTTGCTCCTCGCTTGATCAGGGTTTTTTCGTAAAGTGATTTTCGGCTCACTTGCGAACGGGGATTGGTCACATTGGTGAGCACGCAAGAAGGTCCGAGGAAGACATCGTCCTCTACGATTATACCACCGTAGATCGCAACATTGTTTTGTACCTTCACATTGTTTCCAAGGAGTGCTTTGTCTGCTACCAATACATTTTGACCGAGCGAACAGTTGTTTCCGATTACTGCACCCGCACAAATATGAGAAAAATGCCAGATGGCCGTACCGTCACCAATGACTGCCCCCTGATCCACAACTGCGGATGGATGAATTTTTAAAGAATTAGACAAGGTTCTTTAGCGAAGGAAAATTAATAAAGGCAAAGGATTGGTAAGGCTTCACACTTCTCGCAATGAAATTCTTTTAGGAGCAAGAATGCGATAGCGTTGGTTTTCAGGCACATAATTTCCCTGATCTACCACATATCTGGTTGGATGCGGAAGAACGCCTTCAGGAAAATCTTTCTCAAAGGTTGCATCGAAAATCTCTTTCCAGTTTTTGTGTTCGAGACCGAAACTCAGAATATCTTTGGCTAAACGGTGCAATAATGGTTTGAGCCTCTCTAACTCAGCAATCCGAAGAATTTTGATAACATTTACATTACCAGAAAGTAATCGGGCAGAAACGCGAATAGCTTGCGGGTCATACGGGAGTTCTCCTAAGAGTAATGAGAGTGCTAACTCTTCATTGGAAAGAACACTTGTCCCAGGATCTTCTACTTGATCAGTTACTGCAGGATAGTGGTCACAACCTCTTTGAACTGCGAGGGTCTGCCATTGCTTGGGGTCAAGTAATCCTAAGCGAAGCATTTTCATACGCAAAGGCGACTTATGATAAGTCATGCCGAGCATCTCATTTAGAGTTTTCAACTTTAATTCCTTATTGAAACTGGTACTCCATTTTGTTCAATGCTCTGCTGGCAGGCGTGCAGAACTTTTAATACATCTATTCCTGATTGGGCATTGGTTAGCGGTTGGTTTCTGGATTGGATGCAATCCAGGAAATGGTTGCATTCTTCTCGAAGAGGCTCGGTATTTGCGTGTTCGACAAATTGAGCATCTTCTTTTTTGAGAATGGGCATTGGCCCATCGAACTCGACATTTTGTGGGTATAATTGAAGTTTTTCTCCAAAGGGAGCGACATCATTAAAGATTGCCATCTTTTTATCCCCCACAACCACGAGACGTTGCTCCTTGGATGGGTTTAACCAACTGACAAAAATATGAGCCCGGGATTCGTTTTTGAACCTCAGGTTGGACAGAGTGGTATCTGCAATTCCATTGGTCAGGTAAGATCCACCACATGCGGAAACCTCAACGGGTGCCTGTCCCATCAAACGAAGAATGACCGCTACATCATGGGGAGCGAAACTCCAGAGGGCATTTTCCTCGGTCCGCACCTTCCCAAAGTTCAAACGGTTGGAGTATATATAATTGATTGTCCCTAACTCTCCGGAAGCGATCATTTCTCGAAGTTTAAGAACCGCAGGGTGGTATTCCAGGAGATGACCGACCATAAGAATGCGTCCTGTTTCCTCCGCTACCATTTTCATCTTTTCGGCATCTTCCAGAGTCAGGGCCATAGGTTTTTCGACAAAGACATCTTTGCCTGTCTGCATGGCTTGGATCGCTAACTCAGCATGGGTCTCTGCAGGGGTAGCCAGGGCAACGCCCTGAATTTGATCATCGCTCAGTACATCATCCAAGCTATTGGTTATTTGTGCATCAGGACCAATGGATCGGGCAGTGGTCTGCCCGTTCTCCGTGGCATCGACAACGGAAGAGAGAGCCCCCAAAGCATGAAAATTCCGACAGAGGTTTTTCCCCCAGTACCCGCAGCCTACGAGAGCAATCTGTGGTGTATTACTCAGACCTGTACCTCCTTGAGCCAATGTTGGTTATCCATATACCATTGAACTGATTTCTCGAGCCCTTCATCAAGCGAAACCTGCGGTTCCCAACCCAATAAATTTTTAGCCTTGGAAATATCTGCCCAAGTCTCCATTAGGTCAGCCACATGAAAAGGTTTGTGATCAATCTTTGCTTTTTTGCCCAGCAGCTCTTCGAGCTTGGAAATAATGGTGTTTAAGGAAACAGGATTTCTACCACCTCCAAGGTTGATAATTTCATAACCCACATCCTGAATGGCAGCAATGGTTCCCCGAGCTATATCATCCACATAAGTAAAATCACGGGATTGCGACCCATCTCCAAACATTTGAATAGTTTCTTCCTCGGCGATCCATTTAATGAATCGATAAGGGGACATATCTGGACGACCGGCGGGTCCAAAAACCGTAAAATAGCGCACCACGGATACATCCATCTGGTAAAGCTTATGATAGCTGTAAGCCATCAGTTCGCCGGCTTTCTTGGAGGCAGCATAAGGAGATAGAGGCTCATTCACAGCCAAGTCCTCGGTAAAGGGCATTTTTTGACCGGCATAAAGGGAGGATGTGGAAGCAAGGACAAGTTTTTTACACCCATGAACCCGCATACACTCGAGTAGGTTGAGGGTACCTTCGGCATTGGTGGAAAGGTATACATGAGGGTTTTCCATGCTGTAACGAACTCCAGCACGGGCAGCCAAGTTAAGCACGGCATCAAATGGGCCCTCTACCTTAAAAAGACCCCTTAGCTTTGCTTGATCTTCGATATCTATATCCGCAAAAGAAAAGTTCTCTGCATGGGGGTGAGATTTTAGTTGCTCGAGTCTCCAGTTTTTTAGCCGCACATCGTAGTAATCGTTAAGATTATCCACGCCTACGACATGATCACCCTGATCAAGCAATTGCATACTGACTTGCGAGGCAATAAACCCCGCGGCACCAGTAACTAAATATTTTTTACTCAAGCGTGGTAATATTTTTTTGGCTTATGCTGGATGCAGTTACGGGAATCGACAAGTGGGCAGGAATAACCACTGAAATCAAAAGTTTTATATTCGGCATGATCGGTGGACACCAAAATGAGGTCATATGCATCCTCAATTTCCACGGATTTTTTCCCAGTAAAATGGGCATGTTCTCTGGTTGGCGGGACAACGGGTACAAATGAATCATTATATTCTACTTTGGCACCCTTAGCTTCCAATTTCTCCATCAATACAAAACTGGGAGATTCCCGGCAGTCATCGACATTTGCCTTGTAAGCTAGACCAAGAATCAAAATTTTGGATCCTTTGATTGCTTTACCCTCGTCGTTGAGAGCATCTGAGACTTTTGATATTACATAGTCTGGCATAGCGGTATTGATCTCCCCTGCCAGTTCAATAAAGCGGGTATGCTTGCCAAACTCTCTTGCTTTCCAGGTTAAGTAAAAAGGGTCAATCGGGATGCAGTGCCCGCCCAATCCGGGACCAGGACGGAATGCCATAAAGCCAAAGGGTTTGGTAGCAGCGGCATCGATTACCTCATGCACATCGATGCCCATGGCTTCGTAAACCACCTTGAGCTCATTAACCAAGGCGATGTTTACACTGCGAAAAATATTTTCTAAAAGTTTCGTAGCCTCCGCTGCCCGGCAGGAAGAAACCCGATGAATTTTATCCAAAGCTTGCCCATATAAAGCTTCAGCCAATTCCGCACATTTTTCAGTGTATCCACCGACCACCTTGGGTATAGTTTTGACTGACGCATCATCGCGGCCTGGATCTTCCCGTTCAGGGGAGTAAGCCAAGTGAAAATCCGTGCCTGCTTTCATTCCGGAACCTTCCTCCAAAACGATGCGAAGTTCGTCCTCGGTGGTCCCAGGATAGGTGGTGGACTCTAAGGTAACCAACACTCCTTTTGAAAGGTGTGGAGCAATCGTTCTTGCGGTATCCAATACGAAGGAGAGATCGGGTTCGCGATGATGATCCAGAGGGGTGGGCACACAAATAAGAATCGCTTCCACTTCGGACAGTCGGGATGGATCGGTCGTGGCTTCCAAACGGTTAGCATCGACCTGCTCGGCGATGCTTTCCGACGGAAAATGCTTCAGATAAGTTTTTCCGGCATTGATCGAATCGACCTTTTGTTGATCGAGATCGAATCCAAGAACCGAAACCCCGGATCGGGCGAACTGCAGCGACAGGGGAAGGCCGACATAACCAAGTCCAATGACCGATATTTTGGAAAACTGCTTACTCATGAATGCGTGACTGCTTCAGAATTTGTGGATTTTAACTTTCGCAGGAACTGAGCAAAGAAAACAGTAAAGATACCAAGAAACCCTCCACATACTCCACCAAGGGCGACAATAAGTTTACGCTTTGGCTTCTCGCGAGTTTCGGGGGCGACAGCGGGGTCGATTACTTCCAAAGCAAAGTCTTCGTTTACATTGGCCAGCATGGCTTTTTGCTTCTCGGATTCAAGAAGGTTGTAGAGGACGGTTCGCATATCCTGTAAGGTCGTCTTGGCTAATTCCTGCTCGAGGTACCCGACCCGTTTTTTGGAATCGGCAATTGCCTGCTCGCGGAGTTGTTCATTCAACTGCTTGACCAAATCATTGGCCCATTGGGCAGCAACTTCCGGATCTTTCCAGGAAATCGAAAGGGTGATGAGACCTGATTTTTTGTCTTCATCGACGGAAAGACAGGCTTTAAAAGATTCAATTGCTTTTTGTTCGGTGGGCTCATCCTCTGCGGATGGAACCATCCACGCCTGCTTATCAGCATCCCAAATTTCATCAAATAAAACGGGGATGAGTTTATTTTGATTTATGTAGGTGCGGAGAAATTTTCGGGAATTTAAGGTGGCAACCACCTGTTCGACATTGGAATCGCTGGGAATGGAAATCCCTGCCATCGCGGCAAGACCACCAAACTGACTGAGGGCGGAGGATGCACCCGATTTTTCTTCCTGAGCGGGTGCCAATAAGGTTTCCGCCTTGAAGACCTCCGGGGCATAAAGAGCATAGGCAACGGCCAAACCGGTGCAAAGAATGGTGATACCCACGATGGTTTTCCATGCCTGCAGAAGGGTGCGGATTAGTTCAAGAAGGTCGATCTCGTCCTCATCGGATGGAGGGCCAGACTCGACCATAACATATTTGGTGGATGATTTGGGATCTTCGCTCATAGAATTTATCTTACTACGCTACCGCCCTTGGCCGTTTGCGACAAGCAAAGCCAATCGGAGGAAACCATTACTTTTTGTTTAATCAGAACTTTTTTGGGGCAGACGATCGCTCTTTCCAACGATCATCTTGACCCAGGGGAGCAAACGGCTCATTTGCCGGTGCCAACCCGATAAAATCTCATGCCTACGGGCTCCCCGCTTGCGGGCACCCACATCCTCTATGTTATTAACCAGGCTCTCAATTTGCTTGAGTCGGGCGGTGCCTTTTTCGAGGTGAGGATCGGCCTGTTCCCGAAGAAAACCACCGACCAGTTTCCTCAAGCGACTCTCTGCCATATACCTCTCCCTACGGTCACCTGGAGCAAATACGGAAGAAACAGCACCCAATTGGCGCAAGGCACGCAGACCCTGGCTGGCTGAACCTTTGCTGATTTGCAAAAGTTCCATCACCTCATCCATCGCCAAAGGCTGATCCCGGCAAAATAAGAGCCCGTAGATTTGACCATAGGACTTGGGCAACCCAAAGGAATTGGCCGCGTTAAGAAAAAGATCAATCACCGCAACTTCCCAATCATCCAAAGCATCCAACGATTTACTTGTTGTTGGATCGGCGACTGAAAATGCATTCATTTATCTTTCTTTTGTCAGAATATCACCCTGTGTTCAAGTTTTTTTGAACAAACTGACTTAGGCTTTAAAATGAATCGAAGCGGTCGATCTATAGAATTTGAATGCAGTAGGTATCGGATACTAAAGTGTGCTCATTAAGCGGGTGCCTCTGTGGATTGTACACCCTCATAATTCCACCGTCAAATTCTTGAATACAAAAACAAGAATTCAACTCTCATACTGTAAAATTTGGGATGGATATCTAAAAGGAATGAACAGCAGCAGTAGCGATGGATAGTTGGTATAGTATCTGAGTGCTTGTACTCAAGTTCTCCAACCATCTACTTGGTAATTCAATTCTCACGGGCACAACAATCATGTCGCCCGCAGAAACATTTCCAAACTGCTTGGTGCTTGAAAACCACTTGTTGCCTTCTTTTTGCTGAATGACCATCCCATTTGATTTAACTACGGCTATCAGATCTTCATTCGAGCGTTCAGTGAACCCACCAGAGCGCTCGATGTAGTCCTTAAGCTGGAGAGAAGAATCTGCTAGGTGACTAGAGGGGAATTGCACCTCCCCGCTTACGATTACCTCCTGTGGAATCTCGGGAACATACAAAACATCCCCATCAAGTAAGGTAATTTGAGTATCCGCAGTGTTATTAATTTGTGCGTTCAGATCGATGATCAAACGACCGATGGATGGAATAGAGCGTAAGCGGCTGAGTAGAGCACGGGATTGCTCTAAAGCGCCATCATCTCCGGAAGATTTTTCTAGATTCTCATAAGCAATTAAATTCTCCAATCGATTGATAAACTGCTCCTTTTGCAGAGATTCTTTCTGCTTAATGTGCTGACGAGTAAATACCGTACCTTCTGCATAGGAACGATCAGTCAGTCCACCAGCCCGGTCGATAAGATTGGCAAGCGTCTCCCCACGAAGGATTTGATAGGTTCCAGGAAAAACGACCTCTCCAGACAATGTGACAGTTAAATTTTCTGACCAATAGGGAACTTTTTTGATCTGTAGATGGTCATAAGGATACAATTTAAAGGAACTTGAAAAATTTTCATCATCTAGGTTGGAAATATTGACATGCTCAATGGTAGCTTTCTCTTCTTGATCTATGCTCATTCGGGTAACCTCAGCGGATAAGGTGTAAGCTGCATCACGCAATCCGCCGGCCGCGTCCAGCAGTTGAGAAAGATTCATCCCCTCCACCAATGGATATTGTCCGGGAAACCGGACTAATCCACTTACATTCACAATCAGGGCACGATTTCCACTGCTGCTTTGCCTACGTAAGTCATCCAACACACCGTCTAACAAATTGGTGCGGGCACCTTCATTGGAAAAGAAATAGATCGCATCTTTTTGCTCTAACACAATAGCTGGCTGCCCCCCTTTTTTGAATAAATCAGCCGGCTCAAAAGAAAGGACTTGGACCATTCCATTGTCTAACTTCCTACGGATAAGGCCGTATTTCAGATCTGTTTTGGGCAGTAGGTCCTGAGCATCATCAATCAAATCACTTAGCCTAAGGCCTTTTCTCCACTCATACTCGCCCGGGCGTTCCACATTTCCTAATAAGGAAATCGAGTTCATGACTTCAGAACTTGCAGAGCCCAAAGATATAACATCACCCGATACCAGTTTGTATGCAGAATCATTGGGTATAATGAGGTTTTTGACGATGGGGCGAAAGTCTGGACCCAACCTTTCAAGCCGAATATTCGATAGATAGGCACGACCCTCTACCCCTCCGGCCAATTCCAAGGCATCTTGTAAGGACTCGCCTCCTCGGATTTCAAACTTTGCAGGTCGCCGTACCGCCCCACTGATAGAAATTTGTTTTTCGACCACAGGGACGAAGATCACATCGCCCGGTTGCAGGGACTGGTCGGCACTGGTATCTCCACGGAGAAGCAAGTCATACAAGTCCAGCGATGAGATTACCTGCCCACCTCTCTTCAGCTGAATATTTCTCAGACTGCCCGTCTGCTTAATCCCTCCACAGCTCAACAAGGCGTTGATCGTGGTAGACAAGGCACTGACGGTGTAAGCACCCTGCTTACGCACCTCCCCCAGTAAAAAAATTCGAATACTTCGAAAGGCACCGAGGGTAATCGCACTTTGGACACCCTCCCCAAGATGTTCCTGTATTTTTTCTTTTAGGTGATTTTTAAGTTCAATAAAACTGGTGCCTTTTTCAAACGCTTGTATGGGACCAATACCGGGAAAGCGAATCATGCCTTCGCGGGAAATACCCAGACTAAAAGAATCGTTACGCTGACCAAACAACTGAATCTCGATCAGGTCTCCAGGGCCAATCCGGTAGTCCGATGGAATGGGCACCTCATTACCCGGAGCAAAAGTGGAAGGATCAGAAGCAAACAGATCGTAACCAAAAGGTTTGATAGCATCGGTTTCGGATTTCCCAAACTCTTCGGCCCGCTTTTCAATTTCCCTCCGCTGTAATTCCTTAATTTTACGCAAAAGTGCCTTGCTTTCCTCCAATGCTTCCAACAATTCATTGTCTTCCGAAGAATTTTCCGCTCCTACTTGGGACTGTAAACGGGCAACATCGGCCGATATCATCCTTTCCATACTATTTAAATCTCCCAGAAACTCAGAGCGTTCCTTGAAAGACTCCTCTTCAGGTTTCTCTACCTTAACTGAGCGATTGGGGATTGACGCAGTTGGAGCAGACTTGGGCACTCCTCCACCACTGGCCCCATATTGTTTGATCAATTGCTGGCGTTGATCGGGGGATAATTTGGACAGCGTCGCCATGGCCGCTGGATCCAACTGTGCATTCAACCAACCACCCAAAATTAGGCATGGAATGGTGAGTAAAATTGTACGAATCTTTTTCATGATAATTGTTAGAATTTGATCAAATTAAAATGTGCGGGTCATGGAAAGAAAACCACTTAAACCATCGTCTTTTTTGCTTCCTTGCGGTTGCAAGGACTCCCACCCCAGAGAGGTATGAACTGAAAGACCGTATTGTGGATATTGACGGGCATTGAAAACATCAATTGAAAAGTAGTCGGTGGTAACGCCGCTGGATACTGAACTCGCACCCAGTCTTGGTGCAGAAAGATTTGGATTTTGCCCGTTTTGATCACGCGGATAATCGTGAGGAGGAGGATTGAGCAAAGGCCCTGCATTGAGTTCTCCAGTACGCAAGGTTGCACCCCAACCGTTGCCATCTTTTCTCTGTAACAATCCACCCAGACTGAGAATTTGGGAGTCCTGATCCGCCCAGTGACCGATGGGACGCCCCCGGTATCGGTAGCCGTCACTATATCGTCCATGACCGTAAGAAATATTTCGAGTTCTAGGATCTCCCGTCCACCAGTAACTGGTTAGGTCCGCATACTCAACAAAAACTCTTAGGGTTGAATTCTCCAAGCTTTTCCATCCTTCTATGCCATACTGAAACATTAAAGCATTTGGTAAAAATTTATCTTCATCATCTCCAACAACTTGTGCATACAAAGCCAAGGGGGCGTCTAACAATTTCCACCGCAAATCAATTCCAGCTAATTGATTTCCAGGCTCAGTGCTTTTACCAACTTGATTCGAAGAGAAATTATCCTGCGAAAGAAAAGCATCAACCCACACACTAAAGTTAGATGGATAACCCTTCCCTCCCAACTGAATCATACGAAAGAAACCAACTTCCAAACCATCAATCAAAGTGGGGCGAACCTCCCCTCGCATACCCCAAAGGTATGGATTCGGCACCGTTCTCTCTTCTTCCATCTGCCCGATAAAGGAATGAAAACTCCAAGGACCGACCCATGACAACCACTTGGTTTCAAAGGGTTCTGGCACCCGGCGGTCGATGGAAATGGCAGGGATAGGACGGGCATTGGTGGAAAGAATTAAACTGCCATCCCAACCTGGCCCCCACCAGCGCTCGACCTGCCCAAAACTGGCCGACCAGTTGCCTAGGCGTGCGGCAATGTAAGAACCATCCAGAGCAAAGCCTTCATCTTTTCGACCCTTCCAGTCGGTTTCCATCCCATAAAAAGCATTCAAGGATAGCTTTGCTGCAAAACGGTCATTCATCCAGGAAACCGAAGCATTGGTGGCAAAACTGGAGCGTGGTTCCGGGCCAAACCCGCGGGCGGTCACACGGTCATCGGATATGCCTAGAGTTGTAAAAATAGGTGAAAAGCCAGAGCTAGATTCATTGGAAATTTTGTCATCCAAAAGGCTGTGAGGCAGAGAGGAGGACTTCTCGGCACGCATCCCACTAAGCCCACCCAGATCCAGAGGCCATGTATTTTGCAAACCGCTTAACTCTCCTGAATCACCAAGGAGGCGAATCTCGTGACGAATAAATGGATCGTTGGGAAATAAGTAGGGCTCTGCGATCAATTGATAGGCAGCAAATGGGACCCAAAAAATAAGAGTTACAACACGCATGTATAGAGGATTTGATGATGCAAATTCGATAGAATCGATCAATCAGAAAGGATTTGGCTCGCTCAAAACCTAGGATTCTTCTAATGCAAAATGTCACTATCATGGAGGACGATCCTTTATTTCGCAGAACCCGCAAGCATGCAAAGAAACGATTGGTCTTTCATTCGGGTCAGAGTGACTCGAGCAGACTACAGATGATCAAGGACTTTGTTCGCCTCGAAAAAGAAATGCTCCAAAGGTATCACCTTAAAGGCGATTCCGGACTCCGCCTGACCCGTGCACGCTCCATTATCATGGATGTGCTCATCCAGAACCTTTTTGAGTATGCCCTGAGAGTGGCTGAGGAAAGTTTGGTCAGGATCAAGCCTATGTCACTTCTTGCCACGGGAGGATATGGACGGGGTGAACTCAGCCCGCACAGCGATATCGACCTGATGTTTCTCTATCCCAGAAGTTCCATGGGGAAACCCCTGGACTTGCTTAAGGAAACAATGACCAAAGAAATCCTCTACCCGCTTTGGGATACAGGGATGAAGGTAGGCCACGCCTCACGGGAAGTCGGCGAAGCCCTGAGCGAGGCACAGAAAGACATCCGTAACAAAAATTCGATGCTCGACGCCCGTTACCTATGCGGGGACCGCAAAGTTGCATCCAAATTTATCCAAAAATTTCTCCGGCACTGCAGAAAGAAAAAGCCCGGAGAGTATCTAAAAGAACTGTTTGAGCACCAGGTGGCGAGGAGGGAAGAGAAAGGAAACACAGTATTTCTTCAGGCACCGGACCTTAAAAATGGGGTGGGTGGACTGCGCGACTACCAGGGCGTGCTTTGGATGGCTAAAGTGAAATTTGAGGACGATGCCCTCCAGGGACTGGTCAAAAGAAACTACCTCGACGCCCAGCAGGCACAGTCCTTTACTGAAGCCTATTCTTTCCTGTTGCGGGTGCGCAACGAACTGCATTTCCGCAGCAAGCGCCCGGTCGATATTTTACATCTTGAAAAACAACCCGAGGTGGCCCTGGGCCTCGGATATGATGATCCGGAAATGTTTCCACGCGTGGAAAAGTTCATGGGTGATTATTACGCACGGGCCAACACCATTCATCAAATTTCGAACATCCTTGAACAGCGCCTCATTCACTCAAATAGCGGAAATACCGCGTCCCTAAGTTTTCGTGCCGTACTCCAGGCATACCGGTCCCCACCGGTTGAGAGAGTGGACGGATTTGAATTAAGAGACCAATGTCTATACTCTGAAAACAACGATATCTTTGATGAGGAACCCGAGCGGATTCTTCGAATTTTCAGACATGCGCAGAGGCTCAATGCCAAACTTTCTCCCAGTCTGCGTTCCCTGGTAAGAAATCGATTAACTTTAATTGATGGTTCCCTGATCAACTCCCCATCGGCCAATGTTTGCTTTCGTTCCCTTCTTCAGGAAGTGGGCAATGTGGCACCCATCCTTAATGAAATGCATGATTTGGGCGTACTCGGGCGATTCATTCCTGAGTTTGGCAGGCTATCCTGCAAAGTACAGCATGACCTCTACCATCGCTTCACCGCCGATGTACATGTCCTGCGTTGCATTAAAATATTGGACGAAATATTTCAGGGAAAGGACACCAGTGCCCTGCACTACCTTGAGGCACTGCGTAAAAATGAAGTTCCCGGACTTCTCTACCTGATTTTGTTCCTTCATGACTTGGGTAAAGATCACGGACCAAAGGGGCACTGTGAGAGAGGGGTGGAAATTGCCACCCCTCTGATGGACCGTTTGGGTATCGCACAGGAAATGCGTGACCGCATCCTCTTCGTGGTAAGAAACCACTTGGAAATGGTTCGCTTTGCCAACAAGTTTGACCTCGACGACCCGGAAGTGATTGATTCATTCGCTAGCTTTGTCGAAGGCGAACAACGGTTGCGCTTCCTCTATGTTCATACTTACTGCGATGCCAATGGAACTGCTCCCGATCTATGGAACTCGCACAAGGAAGAATTACACACCCACTTATTTTCCAATACCCTAAGAGTGCTCGAAGGAAAAAGGGCCAGAAAAGACCCCAACGAGCTAAGGGATGCTTTCAAAGGTATGGAAGTGGAAGGAGTGGACAAGGAAACGATCCTTCATCACCTTGACCAGGTCCCCCTGCGCTACTTTTCCCACACCGATGAGGAAGAGGTTTCCCTGCATATAAATATGGTCGATACCTTTGCCAAACTTGGTTCTCCCCACGACCGACCTATCGTCAACTGGCGCAATGACCTGCGCCGGGGGCTCACCATTGTCGATCTGGTGGTGAACGACCAACCTGGGCTGTTTGAAAAGGTGTCAGGTGCCTTTGCCGTGGCTGGACTGAATATTCTGGGTGCACGGGCAATCACCCGGACTGACCACCTCGCAATCGATGCATTTTATGTGGAGAACGAAGATGGCGGAATCGTTGAGAATGAGGAGACCCGTCAATTATTTGAACAGATGCTCGGTGAGTTCCTCAGTGGACACTCGGTGCCAGATGATAAGATCAAGGCACGCAGGAAGAGAAAAGAAACAAGCAACATCTTTACCAACAAAGATAAATTTGGGGCAAAGATCCCTCCGCAGGTCGATGTATACCGAGATATTTCGCTCGGGCGCACCATCGTGGAAGTACGGGCAGCCGACCGGATTGGCCTCCTTCACCTTATCTCTAGGCATATCTCGGAAGCGGGTTTCAGTATTATCTTCGCCAGGATTGCCACCGAGCAAGGCATCGCCACCGATGTGTTCAACATTGAATATCAGGGAGACGGCACCGTGCCCTCCCCCGCAAGCTTTCTCGAATTACGGGAGCAGATCGGTAAAGCCCTGCACGCCGGTAAATACTACCACGAAGTGTAGAAACTGGACCCGACCCCGCCCTACTCTGCAACCGTGGAAACAAGCGGCAGGGATAAGCAGAATGTAGTCCCTTCACTGTCAGACTTAACAAGCTCAAGGTCACCGTCATGGGCACGAAGCAACCGTTTGGATATAGTTAAGCCAAGCCCTGATCCGTCTTTTCGGCCAGTCAGAAAGGATTCGAATATGCGCGTCTTGAATTCCTCGGGAATGCCCATTCCTGTATCCCGCAGATAGACCAATGTCCGACCTCCCTCCCTCTTCACAATCAACTCCAGTTGCCCCCCCTCAGGCATGGCAGAAAGTGCGTTTAAAATGAGGTTCAGCAAGGCCTGCTGAATCTGCCCCTTGTCCACAAAGACGAGGCACTGCTCGGGGCATGGATGGAAAGTGAGAGATACCTGAGACTGCTCCAGTTTTAAGCGAACTAGTAAAAGGGCATCCTCCAAAATTTCCTGAATCGAAAAATTTCGACGAAATGATTCCCTACTTTTTCCAAAATCCAAAATTCTGCCGGCAATCTGCTCAAGGTGATTTAATTTTTCGCGGATAACCGAGAGGTCCTTTGCCTGGTGAGCGTTCTCCTCATCGCTTAGCTCGAGGGAGTCAAAAAGCAACCGAACCACCATCAACGGGTTGCGTATCTCATGGGCAATTTCCGCAGCCAGAGTACCAAGTGTGGTCAACCTCTCACTCTTTCTCATGCTTTCCTCCGAATCAAACACCCGCTCATAGAGACGGGCATTTTCTATGGCAATCGCCCCAAGGTCTGCCAGGGCACGGGCAATCATACGCTCATCGTCATGAAAGCGATGAGGACGGTCCAAATAATGTGTAACCAGACCAATGGGTTCCTCCTCATAAATCACTGGAGTGACCAGCATGGAATGCAGACCTTCGGAGCGGATTAAATCCATGAAATGATGCTCCTCCGTTCGTAAAAGATCTCGGGTTTGTACCTGCCTATGGCCACGCAATGCACTGCCAAGCAAACTATCTGCTGGCTTTAAGGTCTCTTCATAACTCCGGGCACCCTGATCATCGTGCAGGCAATGCAGTTGAAGCAAGTCCTTCTTGGCATCGTAGAGGAAAAAGGCCGAAAGCCTGCAATCAAGCAGCAGCAAACCCTCTCTGGAAATCGTTCTGAGCACTTCATCCATCTTTCTTTTGCCTGACATATCCTGACCCAAAAGAACGAGGCTTTGCAACTGTCCCGCTTTCTTTCTTAGCTGTTGCACCATCCACATACTTTCCAGTACCCGGCTGGCCTCATTTGCCATCAAAACGAGCAGCCTTAGATCCTCTTCGTTAAAAGCACCCAAATCACAGGAATCCACATTAAGGGCACCGACTGTTCGACCACCCTCCGTTAATGGAGCGGCCATTTCAGCACGAACCCGTTCATCCAACTGAAAATATTTTTCCTCTTTGGATACATCGGGACATAACAGGGGTTCCCCTTGGGCCGCAACCCAACCCGTGATGCCCACACCCACGGGTAATTCAAAACCACGGCTTTCCTCAGGTAACCCTCTGGAAACCTCGATGAGTAAGGTATCGGAACTGGCATTGAGTAAGGAAATGGATGCCGAATTACCAGAAAAAACCTGCATCACTTCATCGAGGATCGATTCGAGAGCACGGACCGAATTGATCTGTTTGCCCGATAGGGTACTGATTCGGTACAGGGCATCAATCGCCCGGGTCTGTTGTTTTTTTTCTGTGATCGAATCCTGCACTGCCCAAGAAATAAAATACTTTTGGTAAAGATGCGAGGGAGGAAAAGTTTGTAAGCTTGATTGAAATTTGGACCCACAAGAACCGGGGCCTTAAATTAAACTGGGTTATTTTTCGCCTGCAAAAAATGTTCCCATGTTTTTTCGACTGGTTTTCCGTACAAGGAACTGACAAAGGGTCGGCGGGCAGGACGCTTGGGTTCTTTCAATAGTTTCATACCTGCTTCATTGGGTAAGCGGTTGCTTTTTCGACTATTGCAACGGATGCAGGAAGTAACCACATTTTCCCAGGAGGTCCCCCCCCCCCGGTCTCTGGGGAGAACATGATCCATATTCAATTCTTTGGGAGCAAAGACTTTACCGCAGTACTGGCACCTGAAATCGTCGCGTTCCAATAAGTTTTGCCGGTTAAACTTCATATCCTGAAGCAAAATCCGATCGTATCCACGAAGGAGCAGTACACTTGGGACAATGACGGACTGGTTTACCGTGTGCACAATCCTGGCACCCCTGGAACCTTCAGAACTCCGACAAAATTCAAACCAGGCGATCGAATCAAATACCCGAAAACTTTCATCCTCTGCATAAATGACTTGGGCATGATCCAGGGAGAGCAAACTGAAGGCCCGCTCAAAACCGACCACATTAACCGGTTGCCATAAACGATTAAGTACGAGGGTTTGATATCCTGTATCCATCCACCCTGACTATAACTGCGGAGTGAGTAGGTACGTCAAAGATTTTTTTGCTCTTTTTGTGCTTCAGTCATTCAACGGTCGTGTAACCGATCAATAACTACGCCCATCCTTGTTCTCGTAAAAGTTGAGAAATGCTTTGTGAGCAACCCGATATCCGCCTGGTGTTGGATAATCTCCGGTGAAATACCAGTCCCCTGGATGATCCGGTAAAGCCTCATGCAAATTCTCCACGCTTTGATAAAGAATCTCCACTTTAGTTTTCTCTTTCAAGGATTCAGGAGCAACAAGCTCTGCAACACGCTCGGATATTTGATCGACCGAGAAATTCTCGTAGACCCGTTTTACATGATTAACCGGTTTGGAAACCTCAGCGTTGAGGGCCTCCTTACACTGCTCAGCCACTTCTTTGAGCAGACCCCGGTATCCATGGTCCTGAATCAAGGACACCGCCGCCTGAAAGGCGATAAATTTGCCCAACTCGGACATATCGATCCCATAACAGTCGGGGTAGCGTATTTGGGGAGCAGTCGATGTAATTACCAACTTTCTTGGCTTGGACCGGCCCAGAATTTTGAGGATGCTTTTCTTAAGAGTGGTTCCACGAACAATCGAATCATCAATACATACCAATGCATCATGCCCTTCTCGCACGACCCCATAAGTAATATCGTAGACATGGGAAACCAGTTGGGCACGTCCAGATTCTTGGCTGATAAAAGTGCGCAGCTTGATATCCTTATTGGCAATTTTTTCGCCCTTGGGCCAATTATCCATCACCAGTTCATCAATCAGGGCATCGGTTAACTCACCCGATTGGCGGGCATCAATCAATCTTTGCTTTACCTCGGCCCGACGAACCAGGCGCAATTGCTCCATGAACCCATAATATGCACTCTCAGCCGTATTGGGTACATAACTGAATACACTTTTGGAAAAATCGCTGCCTACCGACTGGACAACTTGAGGAACAAGCAGGGCACCCAGAGTTTTTCGCTCGGCATAAATATCGGGGTCATTTCCACGGGAAAAATAAATGCGCTCGAACGAGCAGCCGGAAGTCTTTTTGGGGGATTCAATAAATTGGTCTTCGATCAAAGTTCCATTTGGTCGCATCACCAGTATACCCCCTGGCTGAATTTCCGAGATCTCATCCACTCCTTTATCAAAAACTGTCATCAAGGGGGCCCGCTCAGATGCGACCGCAAATACCTCGTCGTCCTCAAAGTAATACCCCGGACGAATCCCATCGGGATCGCGCATCGCAAAACAATCTCCCGTGCCTAAAATCCCAGCCAGTGCATAACCGCCGTCCCAATTTTTGGACGCTTCCCGAAAAATAGAAACGGGATTAATTTGATCGGCAATCCAACGGGTATGCTCCTCTCCTTCCACCCCTTCGGTAGAAGCTTTTCTAGCCAATTCATCCACTGCACAATCGAGGTGATATCCAGACTCCTCCAAAATTGCCTGCGTATCGGTATCGAAAACCGGGTGCTGACCACGCTGAACCAACTGCTTATTCAATTCCTCCACATTGGTAAGATTGAAATTTCCGGCAATCATGAGGTTTTTACTCGGCCAGTTACTTTTACGAAAATAAGGATGGCAGGTATTGGAACCATATTCTCCTGAAGTACCATAGCGCAAATGGCCCAAGAGGATTTCCCCACCATATTCAAAGTTTTGTTTAATGGTTTCGGGAAACTCATAAAATGCACGACCTTTTTTCACCATTTTCCCCAGGGCTTTGTGCTGGGCACCAAAAATTTTGGCCAAGGCTTTGCTACTGGTGCTGCGCTCCCGAAACATGAAGGATTCCCCAACTGGCATATCCAGTTTCATCGAACCAATACCCGCTCCATCCTGCCCACGGTTGTGCTGCTTTTCCATCAATAGAAAAAGCTGATTGAATGCCCAGAGTGGGGTGCCGTATTTTTCGTTGAAGTAGGATAGTGACTTTTTCAGCCGGATCATAGCGATCCCACAATGATGTCCGATTTCGTCACTCATTTAAAAATATCCTGGATATGCAAGGGCTAGGAATGATCCATGTGTTTAGGAATCGCACTTTCCCAAGCATCCTTCAAGACCGAAACCTTGGCACTTAGAACAGAATCACCCGCAATTTCTATGTTCAATTGGTCAGAATCATTGATCTGTCCTAACTTATGCATGGGCAGGTTCGATTTTTGTGCTTCTTCCGTAATTCTTTCTACATCTTCAGAACGGACTGCCACCACTGCCCTCGCCTGGCTTTCTCCAAATAATAAAGCATCCAAACGGCCCGACTGACCAAGCTCACCCAAGGAAATGTTTGCCCCCAGGCCTTCTTTATCGAAGAGCATCTCAGCTATACAAACCAACAAACCACCTTCCGAGATATCATGAGCGGCATGAATCTTACCATCCTCGATTTGAGCGATGAGGAAATCCTGCAGAGATTTCTCTGCGGCCAAATCCACCGATGGACAAGTCCCTTCTTTCTTGCCGTACTGAGTTTGTAAGAAATAACTACCTCCCAGTTCATGAGGTAACCCCCCAAGCAATAAGAGTTCGACCCCAGTTTGTTGAACCGCACTACGGGTCACATGGTCGGATTGATCAATCAACCCAACCATGGATACCACAGGAGTGGGATCAATCGCACCCTCTCCGTGTTCGTTATACAAGCTGACATTTCCACCCACCACAGGAACATCAAAATAGGAACAGGCATCCGCTAACCCGGTCACACAATGCTTAAGCATGTGATAAGCTTCGGGCTTATTGGGATTCCCAAAATTTAGGTTATCGGTGACTGCAAGGGCACGGGCACCAGAGCATGCCAGGTTACGCATACACTCTGCAAAGGCAATTTGAGCACCAGCATAGGGGTCGAGATAACAAAACCGGTTGTTACAATCGTTGGCAATGGCGAGGAATTTATTAATCCCGGCAATGCTCAGCTTAACCACTCCGGCATCACTGCCTGGCTCGACCTTACACCCAGACATCACCATATGATCATACTGCTGCCATACCCATCTCTTCGATGCGATGGTGGGATGGGTCAGCAAACCGAGCAGTGCCTCCTCTACACCCCCAGTTTGCAATTGAGGAATGGAATCGACTTTCCAATTACGAGCTTCTGCCAAGTGAGCAGGTTCACTGGTGGGTTGATCATAAACCGGTGCCTCATCGGTCAGGGATTTCGCAGGTAAATCCGCCACCACCACACCCTTGTGGCGAACTACCATACGATCCCCTTCTTTGACTTCACCAATATGGGCGGCGTGCAGATCCCATTTCTCGAATACTTCCTCGAGTTCACGCTCACGCCCCTTGGCCACGATCACCAACATACGCTCCTGGCTCTCCGAGAGCATAATTTCATAAGAATTCATTCCAGTTTCGCGCTGAGGCACGAGGTCGAGATCGATTTCGATTCCAGAATCTCCACGCGATGCGGTCTCACAGGTCGAGCAGGTTAGCCCAGCTGCACCCATATCCTGAATACCCACAACCAGACCGGGAATAGACATCATTTCCAGGCAGGCTTCGAGAAGGAGTTTTTCCATAAACGGATCTCCTTTTTGTACAGCTGGTCGATCCTCCGCACTTTCCTCGGTTAATTCACGGGAAGCAAAACTGGCCCCACCTAGGCCGTCACGACCCGTGCCTGGACCCACATAATAAACTGGATTCCCCACACCGGTGGCTGCCCCCCTCTGAATCTCCTCGTGACGGAGAATCCCTGCACACAGGGCATTAACCAACGGGTTGCCCTCGTAGCAGTCATCAAAATACACATCTCCCCCCATATTAGGGATACCGAGACAATTGCCGTAGTGGGAAATCCCACTGACCACTCCGCGGAATAGGCGTTTGACCTGGCTGGACTCGAGGGAGCCAAAGCGCAAGGAATTGGTGAGTAAAACGGGGCGTGCACCCATGGTGAAAATATCGCGAACAATGCCCCCCACTCCGGTAGCAGCCCCTTCAAAGGGTTCAATCGCACTGGGGTGATTGTGGGACTCGATCTTAAAGGCAACACCCCAGCCCTCACCGACATCGATCACTCCAGCATTTTCCTCGCCTGCTTTGACCAAAACCTGCCCAATGGCATTTTTATCTTTTTTCTCGGTGGGGAATAATTTCAGCAGCTTCCGGGTATTCTTATAAGCACAATGCTCCGACCACATCACCGAGAAAATCCCCAACTCCGTAAGGTTGGGCGTGCGTCCAAGGATCTTCAGGATTTGATCATATTCCTCGGGCAGTAGTCCATGCTGAGCAACAAGCTCAGGGGTGATTTCTACATTTAAACAGGGATCGGGGTTGGGTGGAAGGGGGGCGGCTGTGGTTTCCATAACTAAGCAGAAAGTTCGACTGGGGAAGAATGAAGAAGGGGTTGAAGGAAGGCACGAAGAACCGGAAGACCATCCATGCAGGGATGGTGGTCTTCCACCGCACGCTCCGGATGGGGCATCATCCCATAGACATTCCCAGCCCGGTTGCGGATACCGGCAATATCGTTGAGGGAGCCATTGGGGTTGGGTTGGTAGCGGAGTAATACCTGTTGGTTCGCCTCCAAATCGGCCAACACGGAATCATCGGCCCGGTAGTTTCCTTCTCCATGTGCAATGGGTAAGGAGAGGTGATCGCCCAAGACCTCCCGGTTAAATCGGTCGTTTGAATTTTCCACCTTAAGAGCTTGGTTGATGCAGCGAAATTCCATGCAGTTATTGCGGACTAATGCCCCTGGCAGGAGGCCCGATTCGCAGAGGATTTGAAATCCATTGCAGATGCCCAGTACCTGGCCACCCTGCTCGGCAAAGCGTTTCAGGTCGCTCATGATCGGGGAAAAGCGGGCAATCGCACCACAGCGCAAATAATCCCCAAAGGAAAACCCGCCAGGTACAATGACTGCTTCCACCTCTTCTGGCAGTTTGTCTTTGTGCCAGACTCTCCCGGCGGACAGACCGATTACATCCTTAACTGAGTGTTCCGCATCCCAATCACAATTGGACCCCGGAAATTGAATAATAGCTACCTTCACGATTTTTTTTCCTCCTTGGATGGTTCATCCCCAAAAACTTCTTCCACAACGGGATTGGTTAACAGACCAATCCCTTCGATCTCCACCGTCACCTCGTCTCCAGGAACCAGGAACCTTTTGGGATCCCGTGCTTCCCCCACCCCACTGGGGGTGCCCGTTAATATGAGAGTGCCGGGAAGCAGAGTGGTACTGCCGCTTAGAAAGGAGATCAGTGTGGGTACATCAAAAATCATGTCTGAAGTGGAAGAGTCCTGCATCTTATCTTCATTTACATAAGTACGCAGAGTAAGATTCGAAGGGTCAGGCAATTCATCGATGGTCACCAGGCAGGGACCGACCGGACAAAAAGTATCAAAGCTTTTTCCCCGGCAAAATTGGCCTCCCCCTTTTTCTTTCTGCCAATCCCGCGCACTTACATCATTGGCTGCGACAAACCCTAGCACATAGGATAAGGCTTCTTCTGGAGAGACATTTTTACAGGGTCTGCCAATGACCACTCCAAGCTCTCCCTCGTAGTCCACCTTATCACTGCGAAGAAACCTCGGGATCACGATGGGATCTCCCGGGTTTTGCACGGTGGTGGGTGCCTTCATAAAAATCATCGGATGCTTCGGAATCTCCGCACCGGTCTCCTTTGCATGAGCCCGGTAATTATGACCCACTGCATAGATGCAGCGAAAGTCTATGGGGGTGAGGAGTTGAAAAGGGGTGATTGCCTGATCGGTCGCCTCAAAGGACCCATCCGGTTTATGGACGATCAGAAAGGTCCGGCCTTCCTCATCGAACCGACCAAAGCCCATTTTCCCGGCTTGGTCGAGGTGACGGAAGATCTTCACTCCGCAGAGATCTCGAATCGATAATCTTCGATGACTGGATTGCTTAGCAACCCGTCGCAAAGCCGATCGATCTCCTCTCGGATTTCTGGAGTGTCGGAACCCTCCATTTCAAAGGTCACCGTCTTGCCGACGCGCACTCCTTCGATTGAATGGTAGCCCAAGCTTTTAATCGCTTGCTGAACTGCCGCGCCCTGGGGGTCCAAAACTGTGGTTTTGGGGGAAACAAATACCGTTACCTTCACGCCTTATTCTAAAGACATCGAAAGGGGCATGGTTACAACCCTTAGTTGCGCACGTGAGAAAATATAACCCACTTACCCGACTTGAAAAGACAACCGATGAACCAGGTGTGCCATTTTTTATTTATCCAGAGGATGAAAACAGCGCACTTCCCTTCCCTGCTTTTCGGTAATGCCTGGCATTTGCTGGCATTGATCGGAACGATGGAGGCAACGGTTTTGAAAACTGCAACCCACGGGCATATTAGTAAAGGAGGGGACTTCACCCTCAAGGATGGCCGGGGGTTTACTTCGATCGAGCGTCGGTACGGCCTCGATCAGGACACGGGTGTAGGGGTGGCGGGGGTGAGATAAGACATATTCTGTACTCCCAGACTCCACAATTTTACCGAGATACATCACATAGAGCCGGTCCGATAAGGTTTTTACCAAGGACAAGTCATGAGCAATAAACAGCAGGGCCAAGCCTAGCTCTTTTCTCAATTCGAGAAGAAGTTCCACCATTTGTGCCTGAATCGATACATCGAGAGAGGAAACGATTTCATCGCAGATCATTAAATCTGGTTTCATCCCAATTGCCCGGGCAATCGATATCCTTTGGCGCTGCCCTCCGCTAAAAGAGTGGGGGTAGCGATTCATGTAATCGGGTGGCATCCCCACCTGCTGGAGCAGGTGGGCAATCATATCCTTTACCTCTGAACGATTACAAATTTTGTGATAGAGCAAGGGAAAGGAGAGAATCTCATATACGGTGTGTTTGGGATTGAGACAGGAATAGGGATCCTGAAAAATAACCTGCACCTTATTTTGAAAAACGGATCGTTGCAGACGGTTCTTTCTCAGGGCTGCATTTCCCTGATAAAAAAGCTCACCACCCTGAATCGGTAACAAACCAGCCAGCGAATTCCCGAGGGTACTTTTCCCACAGCCGGACTCTCCCACCAAGGCAACGATTTCTCCTGGATTTACCCGGAGGCTGACACCATCAACCGCTTTAATGTAATGAGATGTCTTTCCCCACAATCCTTGCTTCACTGGAAACCAAGTGCACAGATCCCTGACCTCGATTACCGGAGTTTGAACAGAGGGATCCTTTAGTAATGACATCTATACCTCCCCTCTTTGGGTATGATTTTTTCTGGCGGATCACTCAGGCATAGATCCGTGGCATGTATGCACCTGGACTTAAATCGGCACCCTTGCTGGTATTTCCCAGGTTCTGGGACCTGACCGGGTATGGATATAATTTTTCTCTGCTGTTGATCCAATGTGGGAATTGCATGCATTAAGCCTTTGGAATATGGGTGCTTAGGCTCTTCCAAAAAGGATTCTGTATGATTGCTTTCCACGATCTGCCCGGCATACATCACTGCGATTCGATCGGTGTATTGAGCCATCAGGCTGATATTATGCGAAATTAAAAGGACAGACATTTTTCTTTCCCTCTTCAACCGCACAATCAGGTTCATGATCTGAGCCTGCACCGTAACATCAAGGGCGGTGGTGGGCTCATCCGCAATGAGCAGATCGGGATCCAAAAGCAGAGACATCGCAATCATGATGCGTTGAAGCATACCCCCGGACAGTTCATGTGGATAAGACTGCAAGATTCTAGGATGATCCGTAAGCCCGACTTCATCCAGTAAATGTCTGATTTTTTGATGATGATCATAATCGGCTGGATGATAATCAAAAATCTCGAGCATTTGATCTCCTATGCGGATCAATGGGTTCATCGCCGCAAAGGGTTCCTGAAAGATCATCGATATTTTTTGGCCCCGTAACTGGTTAAGCCCTGGTTCATCGAGGCTGAAAATATCCTGCTCAAAAAACTGAATCTTTCCGGATAACCGTGTGCCCCCAGGCTCAGGAAGCATGCCCATGATCGCCAGGGAGGTAATGCTTTTCCCGCATCCAGACTCACCAATTAATCCGAGCACTTCTCCTTGGTTCAAATGAAAGGATACCCGGTCGGTAAGTGGAAGCACTCCATTGGATCGATTAATCCCGATGGATAGGTCGCTTACCTCGAGCAGGGAGTCTACCTCCCCTTCATTTTGGTTCCTTACTTCCATCCTCAATTTGTGGATGCCCGTGGGTCGAAGGCTTCGCGTACACCCTCCCCAATGAAAGTTGCTAGAAGAAGGGTGGTGAACAGGCAGACCACTGTGGAGATGGCGAGCCACGGGGCAAATAAGTTATTAAGCCCCTGACTGAGTAATTCCCCCCAGGATGGTGTGGGTGGTTGCAATCCAAAACCTAGAAAGTCCAGAGCGGTCAGGGCGCCAATTCCTCCGATAATTTGAAAGGGCAACAGGGTGATCACTGGGGTCAGCCCATTGGGTAGAATTTGACGAAATAAGATGTGGCCGTTCGACATCCCCATGGTCTTGGCCACTTTCACATAATTTAGGTTTCGAATTTTAAGAAACTCTCCACGCATATAGTAGGACAACCCAATCCATTGAAAAAGAGATAGCACCAGGATGAGGATCATGAAACTACGGGAATAAATCGTGCCCACAAGTATAACCACATAGAGAAAAGGGAGGGAGGACCAAATCTCGATCAATCTTTGCATAACCATATCGACCACTCCTCCAAAATATCCCTGCACACCCCCAATCAAAATGCCAAAGAGTGTAGAGATTGCCGCCAGAATCAGTGAAAAAAGCATACAGATCCGGAAACCATAAAGGAGACGGGCAAAAACATCCCGAGCCGACGAGTCCGTACCCAGCAGGTGTCTAGCAGAGGGCGGGTGCGGGGGCGTACCCGGCAAATCGATATAGGAATGCAAAGGGTTATGAGGAATGGGCGGAAGAATCATCCAGTTTTTACCATCCTTAAAATCTGAAGATTCCCGCAAGGACACATAATCGGCTTCAGTTAGATACTTCCCTCCAAACTCCTTCTCGGGATAAAATTGAAAGATCGGAAAATAAAGCCGGTCCTGGTAGGACAAGACATAGGGCTTATCATTGCAAATCAGCTCGGAAAATAAGGATAAAATAAAAAGAGCAGATAAGATCAGAAATGAATACCAAGCTCTCTTAATCCTGCGAAACCGCTGAAACCGATCCTGGGTAAGTTTGGAAAAAACCGCCATTCTGGTGTTCAGTTAAATTTGATCCGTGGATCAATCGCGATGTAGAGCATATCGGAAAACAACCTTCCAAGTAAGGCCATGATACTGGATATAAGGATAACCCCAAGCACCACATTGTAATCCCGGCTAAGGATGGAGTTATAGACCAACAAGCCCATGCCATCGATATCGAATACCTTCTCAATTAAAAGCGCAGAGGTAAACATCAGGGTAAAAATCTCGCTCATCCGGGTAGCCAAGGGAATGAGTGCATTGCGCAAAGCATGCTTCCATACGGCTTTTTGAAAACCTGCTCCCTTAAACATTGCCGTGCGGACATATTCCTTGCGAATCTCCTCCAGCAAAGAATTTTTCATCAGCATAGTAAGAAAAGCAAACTCGCTCGCCATAAAGCAGATGAGGGGCAGGCACATATGGTGAAGAAAATCAAAAGTTCCCGCCCAGAACCCCATCGACTCAAAATCATCGCTCACCATGCCTCCCAGGGGAAACCAATCGAGGTAGCTTCCCCCGCTAAAAAAAATAATCAGTAAAATACCGAGGGCATAGCCCGGGATAATGTACCCGGCAAAGATCAGAATTGAGCTAACCAGATCAAACCTCGTCCGGTTCCACATCGCTTTGTATAACCCAAGGGGTATACAGACCGAGTAAGATAAGATAAACGAAACCAACCCAAAAAACAGGGATATGGGAAATTTCGATTTGATCACATCCCACACCGGTTCCTCATAAAAATAAGATGTGCCCAAATCAAAACGCACCACCTTACCCAGCCATTCGAAGTAACGGGTAAGGGCGGGTTTATCAAACCCGTAGTAAGCCCGGATATTTTCGATTTCTTCCTCGGTAATTTGCTGCTGGGTGGTGGAACCTCCCCCACCCTCCATGCTGGATTGTGCACGCACCCGTGCGATGAGTTCCTCGACCGGCCCACCCGGAACAAACTGAATCAGGGTAAAACAGACTGCGGTTATTCCAAGAAGTGTGGGAACCAGAAGAAGTAACCGCCGGAATAAATAAACTCTCATTCCTGGTATACGACCTTAAACGGTTTCTTCGCCAAAGACTTATTTTCCTTTTTTGCCTGATCAAGAGTCTGCACCAGTTCGGGATCTTCCGACCAGTAAGTAATAATGGAATCCTCCTGCCCGAACTTATCAAAGACATATTCTGGAGTCCGGTACTTATTCCAGTAAAGAATCCTGCCATGATCCGCCTGCCATAAAAATAGGTAAGGGATGATCTCTGCCAGCCGGTTATCGATCTGCTTAAGGATCTCGATCCGCTTATCCATGTCGTATTCCCCCTTTTGCAATTCAATCAAGCGATCCACTTCTTCATCCTTTACCCCAGTGTAATTTTGGGAGGCTTTTTGATCGGCTGTGGAACTGTGCCAGGCAGATTCCGGATCGCGTAACCGGGAAGCACCCCACGCAGTCCAAAACATTTCAAAATCAAAACTATCAATTCTTTTGGTCAGGCTTGATCGGTTGATTTTCTCAATCTTTGCAACAATCCCCACGGATTTTAAATCTTCTATATACAAGTTTAAGTGACGAAAATCTTCGGCTGCAGAAAGGAAGGTAATCTCAAATGGCTTTCCATCTTTTTCCAGTTTCCCCAGATCATTTACCGTCCACCCCGCATCCGCTAGGAGCTTCCTCGCCTTTTCTGGATTGAATGGAGTGACTTCTCTTTCGGGGTTGGTATTGCCTGGATAGAGATCCGGGTAAAAGGAATTAAGCAGGAAGTACTGGTTGTACATAAACTTTTCATTCATTGCTTCCCGGTTAAGCAAATACCCAAGTGCTTGGCGCACCCGTATATCCTGAAACTTTGGGTTACGCAGGTTGATCGCCAGTCCCTGGTAGCCCTTGGGTTCCTGGTTGTACACCGCCTGGCGGACCACCCACCCTTTCTGCACCTGTTCAAACTCAGTCTGTTTCATCCATATAGAAGAGGTGTAGATTGGATAGGCATCGAAAATTCCTTTTTTAAAAGCTTCCAAGGCTTTATTCCGGTCGGTCATCGAGCGGTAAACAATTTTACCAAAGTTATACTTTCCAGAATTATATCGATTGGACCGACCCCACCAGTCATGCCTTCTTTGCAGACTGATCGACCTCCCCTTCTTCACCTCTCCTATGCCATAAGGTCCAGATACCACAGGGAAATCGAAGTTGATTTTATTAAAATCCATTCCTTTCCAAAGGTGGGAAGGAAAAGCGACCATATTGCCCGCCTGATAAAAATTATTCCAGTGCTTGGTGTTTGCTTTGATTTGCACCGTCTTTTGATCGAGTGCAACTGGGCGTTCGAAACGTTTTAAACTGACCCGGAATAAAGAAGTCAGGTTAGCAGGATCAAGGATCACATCGTAAAAGAACTGAATATCAGCGGAAGTGATAGGTTTTCCATCGCTCCAAGTAGCATCCGGTCGGATCTTGAAGGTAAAAGTCATCTCATCTTCTCCGATCTCCCAAGTCTCTGCGAGCACGCCAACGGGCCGGTTATCTGTGCTATGGAGAGAGATTAAGGGTTCATAAAGTAACCCCATCACCGTGGCCGAGAAGCTATTGTAGTCGAGAAACATATTAAGTGATTTAGGGAAAGACCCACCCCATGTGGAGAAGGTGCCCCCTGGTTGGCCATCGGGCAGGGCGATGGGATCTGCTTCGCCATATTTTGGCTCGTGTAGGTCAGCCGGTAGATTCTCATTTTTAACGGCATTTGCCTCAGTGGTAGTACCGCTCTCCCTGCCACATCCGGCAATACACATGGCGATAAGGGAAAAGAGGAGCAGGGAAGAAAGTGTTTTCATTTTTTAACAGGGGAAAGAATGATGTTTTGGAGAGTATGCAGATTGGGAGCAGGATTTTCCACGTATTATTGTTTTGTGAGAAAACAGAGTTGATAAGGGGATAAGGGGAGTCAATTCAAGCCTTAGTTCGAAGTCAGAGGAGTAACATCCTGTTCCACGCAATATCATCATGTAGAGCCAATCTTCTACAAAGCTCGCTTGCTTTTGGCGAGTGGATGGAAGTTTGCATGCTCATCGAGCAGACGCTGGGATTCGACATGCGTGTATATCTGGGTCGTCCCCACATCGGCATGTCCGAGCATTTCCTGGACTGCCCGAACATCCGCTCCGCCCATCAATAAATGGGTGGCAAAGGAATGCCTCAGTCCGTGCGGGGTAAGATTTTTTTCTATCCCTGCCCGTCGGGTATAATCCTTGACCAGCACCCAGATCATCTTCCGGGAGATCGGTGTACCCCGCTTGCTCAGGAATAATTCCCCACCGGAATGATCCTTCACCAGATCGGGGCGCCCACCATGAAGATAATTACGGATTGCCAAAATTGCCTGCCCCCCAACAGGGACGATTCTCTCCTTGGATCCTTTCCCTAAGATGCGGGCAAATCCATCGTCCAAGTCCACCGCATTGACCATCACGGAAGAAACTTCTGACACCCTTAACCCGCTGCCATACATGAGTTCAAAAATTGCTCGGTCTCTCTTACCCAGCGGGGTATTGAGATCGGGAGCACAAAGGAAGCGGTCGATTTCCTCTATGCTCAGGGCATGGGGAAGGTAACGACCCTTCTTAGGGTTACTCAGTAGTTCGGTAAAGTCATTTTGTAAACGCCCTTCACTGACCAGAAAACGGGCCAGCATGCGCAGGGCAGATAGCTTGCGTGAAAGGCTGGCCACCGCATACCCATCCACAGTCAGAGAGGATATCCATGCTGAGACCTGTTCCGGCGATACCTCAGTCCACCCCTCCGCACCTTGCTGACCCAAAAAGCAGGCACATTGAACGAGGTCGGACTCGTAGGACTGAATGGTGTTCTCTGACAAACCCCGCTCCAATTGTACCCATGCCAAAAAAGCACTAATTTCCGGTTCATAGGACAACGGTGGCTGAAGGGGTTCCTCACCTGACTTTCTTCCCTTTACCTCCGTTTTCGCACCCACTCTAAAATAACGATTGTAGGAATTTAATCTTCTGGCGGGGCAACTGGAGAGAGCTGACCCGCAAAAAGCTTGCGGTAGATACGGTTCACCGGGGTCTTCATTCGACTGACCATAAACTGTTCTTTTCTCAGGGCATTATATCCGTAGCGGTAACTGGCAGCGAGACGGGGATAGTTAAAAAGATCAACGCTCTCAAGCATGCCCTTTAGCCGGTGGAGGTATAGCATGCCCACCTCCACATTGGTTTCCCATTGAAATGCAGTGCGGTAATGCAACTTGGTCACATCGGACCACGCTGCCTCGGTCAGCTGCATCATACCCTTGGCAATCGAGGTTTCGGCTTTGGCATTAAGACTACTTTCTGCATGACAGATCGCATAGACGAAGCTCGGTTCCAGCCCAAGAGCGGGTGCTTCCCGCTTGATCTTCGCCCAGACTTTTTTGTCCTCAATAAAGGTGGCATCTGGATCGATATACTTGCATCCACCAAGCAGGCAAATTGCACACACGGATACGCACAACAATACCTTATTTCCAACCACCCATTTCACGCTCTTCAATCAAGCACCTGCCGGACACAGGGGCAAGGATGTTTCCCACACCTAGATAAAAATCAGGAAAAGAAATCCCAGAAAAAACAGCATGCAAAAAAGAGCCGTCCAGCCCACTGGGTGCACGCCCAGAGATGTCCGCTTTGTAAAATCCGCCTGACTCTTTGCACTGCTGCCATCGAGCAAGCCAAGAGCAACAAAGGGCCGGTGTAATAGCTTCATCCCATGAACATGGCCCTTTTTCAGAAAAAGACATACACGATCCGTTATCCCCATAACAAAAAAGGCATGAGCTCGATCATTGAGCCCGTTCCAAAAACCCTCACCAAAGGCAAGGAAACCTCGGCCCAGCTTGCGATAAATCCAATCGGCATCCAGGTTCACCGAGGGCAGTTCCGGAGGGTATTTCCCCCAGAGGTTGAGCAGGGTGAAAGCAAGGGCCGAAAAGAGCAGGATTTCCAACTGGGTGATCACATGGGTAGCATCGTAAGGATGGTAGCCCGCAGCCCCATTGGGCAGGAGATCGTAAAGCCACTGTGGGTTGCACCCCAAAAAGATGCATAGAAACGAGGAGATACCCATGGCAATGAGCATATTCATTGGTGCCTCTTTCGGGCGCCGACCTGAATCATGGGCAAAGAAGGCAAAGAAGGGAATCTTTATCCCGGCGTGGTGGAAGACACCTGCCGAAGCAAAGAGCAGGCATAACCAAACCAGTAAATGTCCATTGCGCGCTGCTTCAGTAATAATGATCGATTTACTGACAAATCCACTGAACAGAGGGAAGGCGGAGATGGATGCCGCCCCGACAATACAAAAGCCGGTGGTCCAGGGCATCGTCTTGTAAAGACCGCCAAGATGAGAACCACGAATCTCACCGGTCCGAAAGAGTACCGCTCCCATGCTCATAAAGAGTAAGCCCTTGTAAATTACATGGGTAAAGGCATGGGCAATCGCCCCATCAATGGCAAGATCCGTACCTATCCCTATGCCCACCACCATAAAGCCAATCTGATTTATTTTACTGTAACAAAGCACGCGACGCAGGTCATTTTCAATAACCGCATAGAAGATGGGGAACATCGCCATCACTCCTCCAATAGTAATTAAAACCTCAGCCCCGGGAAAAAGACGGGCGAGCATACAAACCGCACATTTTGTGGTAAATGCACACAACCAGACAGGACCGGAGTGGGTAGCCTCTGCATAGCCATCCTTCAACCAGACATGGAGACCGGGAAATGCGGCTTTGATCCCAATTGCCAAAAGAATGAGCAAGGCACCCAAGTCACCTCCTTCAAGGGCATCGGTAAGTGGAGCGAGGGAGAGAGCCTCGGGACCGTGACCATGGTAGCGCAGAAGAATTCCCGCCAGGAGCAAAAGCCCGGAAGAAACATGGAAGAAAAGATAGCGAAATCCTGCTTCCTCTGCCTGTTTGGTCCGCCTCCCCCAGATTTGAAAAACCGAGGTAATGGCCAGTCCTTCCCACCATAGAAAGAGGGAGAGCATATCCCCGGCAAAGGCTACCCCCACCGCCGTAGCTGCATAGAGAAGGGACATGGAAATCTGCCAGGGGTCCCGCAGATGAAAGGAATAAATTCCCGCAACCAGGGCGGCGATATGGAAGAGATATCCAAAAAGTTTTGCCTGTTGGTCAACCACCACGCCGAGGATTTCATATCCAAATAGATGGAGGACCGAGGAGGCACCCACATCCAAGGTTGCCACATAACCCAATCCGAACAAAGGAGCCAGGATGAGAACAATGGATGCAAACCTGCCCCGAAGAAATACCGTCGCCAATCCACCAAGGAGCAAGGCAGTTGCGGGATGTACCCCCATTTCTAAAGTGGATGCCAGTACGCTCATCTTACTTTTCCCAATAGTTCTCGGAGCGCATGAGGATATTTTTGCCCTTCCAACCGCGCATCACTTTGGAAACATAGACCAAGCCCACGCAGGCAAGAAATCCGTAGATACCATAAAAGGCAGGCAAGGTCTCGATTGTATGAAGGCTGGATTCCTCGGCAAGGGCAGCATGTTTGTGCCACCCCAAACTGAAGATCAAATCAGCAAGAATGATCAAAACGCAGAGTCCATAAAACCAGCGGATGACTTTGCGTACATTTTCAGCACTGTCCAACCAACGCGGTTCTTCTTGTGTATTCTTTTGATCTGCTGGTTTACTCATCAATAAAAGCTCTTCTTTTAGGGTTCCAGTCCGACCATATGCAAGAGCACATCTGACCAGAAAAAGAGAAAGAAACACCCGAGTGCGGTCAGCACCAGAGGAACCACACAGGGCCACGGAGCTTCCTTGAACGAAGGATCTTTTTCGGTTTCAGAGGTACGGAAAAACGCCGTCACCGCGACCGGCAGCAGGTAGAATACATTGAGCAGCGAACTGACCAGCAGGACGATCACCACCCACATCGCATCGCGATCCAAAGCACCAAGGGCGAGGTACCACTTACTGATAAAACCACCGAGCGGAGGTAACCCAATTACGCTCAGTGCACCAATCATAAAGGCACCCATAGTCAGGGGCATTTTACGGCCAAGCCCACGCAATTCGCTGACATACTTCTTGCCCGTGGCTACGAAAATGGCTCCTGCACAAAAGAACAGGGTGATCTTACCACAGGCATGCATGGCAATGTGCAGAACCGCCCCACCCTGCCCTCGATCCGTAGCGATCGCCGCTCCGAGGACAACATAGCCGAGCTGACCAATGGTCGAAAAAGCGAGACGCCTTTTCAGGTTATCCTGAGAGAGGGCAATCAAGGAGGATATGAGGATGGTGGCGGAAGCCAAAACCATGGTCCACTCCTCCCCCCCCATCTTGGAAAGGACTTCTGATCCAAAAACATCCGCATAAATACGGTAGATACAAAAGACCCCCACCTTAACCACCGCCACCGCATGAAGAAGAGCGGATACCGGAGTGGGCGCCACCATCGCCCCGGGTAACCAGGAATGGGCAGGCATCAAGCCAGCCTTGGCAAAGCCAAAGGTAAAAAGGAAAAGGAGTACGATCTGGGTGGTTTCTCCAAAGTGGCCCACCTTGCCCACATCCTCAATGAAGTCCATGGTCAGGTGGCCGCCGTCCAACCAGACATAGCACCAACTCAGGGCAGGAAGCAGGAGGCAGAGCGAGGTAAAGAGAAGGTATCCCAGATAGGTGCGCCCGCCGGTGCGTGCTTCCCTGTCCTGCATATGGGTGACCAGCGGGAAGGTGGACACCGAGAGCATCTCGTAAAAAAAGTAGATGGTCAGCAAATTTGCAGAAAATGCGACCCCCATGGTGGCCGAAAGCGAGAGGGCGAAGAAGGAATAGAAGCGGGTCTGAGCATGCTCGTGCAGCCCACGCATATACCCAACTGCATACAAGGTGGTGGCAATCCATAGAACTGATGCGACACAGGCAAAGAGGAGGCCGGGGCCATCCACCCGAAGCAGCATAGGCACATAGGAGAAAATCTGCCAAATATGAAACTCCACAATCGCACCACTTAAAATGAGGGGCACAAGGGAGAGCACCACCGCAGCCTGCACAGAGGCGGAGATGAAAGTGAAAAGCTCGCGCAAATTAGGCCGTTTTTCTCCCGCCCATATAATTCCGATCATTCCCACCCAAGGTGCAAGCAACGCAATAAGGGGGCGTATATCTTCTACGATCACCGTGTCATTCATTCGTAATGCACCCCAGTGGGCAGGTCGAAGGGTTGAAGAAAGATTTCGATTTGGTCGACGATTTCCTGATTGTACACGCCCACGATCAATACAACCGATGCCGCCAGCAACAGGGGAATGAGCATGCTCAGGGGTGCCTCATCAAACCGGGTCTGCCGCTCGGTAAGCCCAAGATCGCCGTGGCCTTTTCCTAAATTCTGTCCGCTCTCACTGACTGCAAGGTGCATCCGTTCGATCAAACGGAAAAAGAGAATGACCATGACCATAGTGGAAAACATCAGGGTGACCATGTATTCCCACCTCTCCGAGACCATCCCCCCAGTAATCAGGTACCACTTGCTGAAAAATCCGCAGGTGGGAGGAAGTCCGATGATGGAAAAGCCGCCGATGAAAAAACCAATCATGGTCAGGGGCATCCGGGCAAAAAGTCCACGCAAGCCATCAAAATGAGTAGTCTTGCATTTCTGCAAAATAATTCCCGCCCCAAGGAAGAGGCAAAGGGTCATACAGGCATCGCTGATCACATGAAAGATCGATCCGATCAGGCCGTAGTAATTGTAAATCCATACTCCGCCGACCATATAGCCCACCTCCGCCACAATCAGGTAGGCAAGCATCCGTTTGATTTCCCGCTGGGCAAGGGCCATGACCGCGGCACAGACAATGGCGACGACCACCAACCAGGGCATCACCTCGGTCCACAAAGTGGATTCAAAAGTAAACTCCACCCCGAACACGGTCAGAATCATACGGATCATGACATAGATCATCACCTTGGTCACAAGGGGGGCAAGCAGGCATGATGTGGTGGTGGGAGCATGGCAATAGGCATTGGGAAGCCATGCATGGAAAGGGAAAAAGGCCATCTTGATTAGGATGCCCAGAAGAACCAATACAAAGGCCACCTGCATCGCTGGCGAGTCATACATCTGGTTTGCTTCAATGACCTCGCGTATCCCGACCATGTTTAAAGTACCAGTCTTTAAATAAAGGTAACCCACTCCCAGAAGATAGAAAGATGCACCAATGGTACCTAAGATAACATAGTTAAAAGTCGCCGCCGCCGCCCGGTTGGAACCGAGGGCAATCAATCCGTAACCCGTCAGAGCCGCCACCTCGATCAGCACATAGAGGTTGAAGGCATCCCCGGTCAGAGCAATGCCAGCAAGTCCGGCAATCTGCAGCAGAAAAAGCCCGTAATACATCGATTCCTTGCCCGGAGTTTCCCGTTGGACTGGTAGCCTGGAATAGAGAGTTACAATTAGGCCTACCCCGGTAACCACCAGCGTGATCAAGCCGCCAAGGATATCCGCACGAAACTCAATTCCCACACCACGCGGGAAAAGGTCGAGAGACCAACCACCGAGGATATAAGATACCTCATGAGTGGAGGCTTCTACTGCCTGTAAAAGGGTGTTCACCGATGCCCACACCGAGGCAATCATCGAAAGTATAGATACGGGGTAACAAATTGTCCTGGCCCATGGACCGGCCAAGGCACAAAGAACGGCTCCGAACAAAGGAAACAATACAATCCACACGATAGGGTCGCTCATCAGGAATCACGCTCCTTTGGCTTTTTCGGACGGGGTCGTCTGCGGGCGGGCTTCTTGCCATCGCTCGTTGAAGAGGACTGGGTCTTTTTGGCCGGTGACTTCGAGCGAGAACGACGATTTCCCTGTCCGGCTCTATCCGATTTCGATTTTTCTGAAGAAACGGCCTGAGCTGCCCCGCTGGATGCTTTGGTCGAAGAGGGGCGTTTTCTTGGTCGGCGTTTCTTAAATCCTCCGGCGTTCCGTGAATCCTCCTGTTCCAACTTGAGCAATAGATCGTCTTCCTCCACTGTGCCATATCCCCGGTAAATCCGCAGGCAGATGGAAAGGGCGAGCCCCAGCGTGGCCACCCCGACGACAATCGCAGTAAGCATGAGCACATGGGGCAAGGGGTTGGTGTAACCCGAAACTTCCGACACCTCCAGCACCTGTGGGCCGGATACCGCAGCGTCGTTGTGCTCAGCGGAGCCATGGGAAGCATGCGGATCGTGTTCGGGCAAATAGATGGGGATGGTGGCCCCCTCCTTCACCCCGATGGATACATAGAATAAGATGATGGCGGTCTGAAAAATCGACATCCCGATTAATTTTTTAATCAGGTTGTTTTTGGCAATCATCGCCCACAACCCAATCAGTAAAAGAACCACATAGATAAAATAGTTCAACCGCTCGACGAGCAACTGGGTAAATATGGATCCTTCCTCAAACATCGGATGACCAAAAATTACAGCCCATCACGCATCCGTCCGTCCGTGGACAGGCTTGCATAAAGGGCAAACATTATGGCGGTTACGGTAAAGCCCACTCCAATCTCCACTCCCAGCATGGCATGATAACGAGCCATTTCCGGGCTGACAGGGAAAGCCTCGGCAAGGTGGGCATAGTCGAGAAACTCTCCGCCAAGGAACATGGACAACAGACCAATCCCCGCGTAGATCACAATACCAAGGGCCGCCACCGTGAAACATCGATCCAAGGGAAATCGGGCAAGTGCCGTTTTAAGATCCCATGAAAGGGCGATCAGGATAAAACTAGCACCCATTGCCACCCCGCCCTGAAATCCACCACCGGGGCTGACATGCCCATGAGCCAACACATAAAAAGCAAAAATCTGTATGACCGGGACAATCAACCGAACCGTGTTGGTCACGATCAGATCTGGTTCAAAATTGACCACAAATTCGCGATCACGAGTCCTTCGGCGAGGACCACCACGAAGAATGGAAACAACAGCTAGCCCGGCAATAAACACCACCACTGTTTCAAACATGGTGTCAAATCCGCGGTAGTCCGCCAGCACAGCAGTCACCATGTTGGGCACTTCCGTGTCCACTCCGGTGCTGGAAATAAAGTGCGAGGAAACAGGGGAAGAAGAGGCAGGTGCATGCGGATCCCCCCACGAAGGAAAGTCCCGGACCGCCCAGGCGAGAAGCAGGCCAATGAGGAGAACAACGATCACGGCTACACGCTTCATCAGTCCTTGGCCTTCCGCTTGAGGTTAAAAACAGTCGCAATCAGAACCACGGTGCTTACCCCCGCCCCGACTGTGGCTTCGGTAAAGGCAACATCCACCGCCCCCATTTCTGCCCAAAGCAAACACATTAAAAAGCTGTATATCCCGAAGATTACTGCGGAGACCACCAGGTCACGGACATAGAGAGAAAGAATCGCCACCACAACCAGCAGGCTAAGAATCAGGGTATTGAATAGTTCCAGTCCCATCGGTTATTTTGCGGATGATCCGCTGCGGGGTCGGCGTCGTTTTTCGAGGTCGTTTTCGCCCAGAGGCATCTCATCATCCTCAAAAGCAGCACGCATGAGCGCATGGGAACTGGTCGGGGTAGTAATGAAAATAAAGAGGACAATTCCGAGAATCTTTAGAAGCAACAACCAGCTGCCCAGGGAAAAATCTTCTATCATCACCAATCCGACCCCCCCAAGCATCAGCATGGTGGATAGGGTGTCTCCCTTTCCTGCCGCATGCATCCGGGTGTAAAAGTCTGGAAACCTCACCATGCCCACAGCTGTTCCCAAAAAGAAAACAAGCCCTACAGTGCCCATCGCCACGCCCACAGCGTGCACCAAGAACCAACCCGGACTATTGGCGGATTCTGTGGCTACGGTGGATGCAATGCATTCGATCATGTGCGAGCCCTCCTCCTGGGGCGGGATTGGGGCTTTTCCATTTCCTGCAAAGGCACGGTGCGGTTGAAATACCGCGATACCACGATGGCACCGACAAAATTGAGCAATGCATAAGCGATAGCAAAGTCCACAAACATATCCACCCGGTCAAATAAGGTACCGATGATGACCAGAATCACCGCCGTTTTGGTGCCAATCACATTGACCCCGAGGATACGATCAAACCCAGTGGGCCCTGCAATAATGCGGTAGAGTATGGGAATCATTAGGACCAGAAGCGATGCCCCCATGATAATGGCAAACCACTCCTTCATCGTTTTGCCCTCCTCCTTTTGAAGGCATCGGGCTCAAAGACCTCAGCCACCTTCCGCTCGATGGCACCCTCAAGAAGATCGTCCTCCAAAAACTGACTCATGGTGTGCACATGGAATACATCGCCACGAATCAGCATAGTTATGGTTCCTGGGGTTAAGGTGATGGAATTGGCAAAAACAAATTTGGCAAAATCCGTTCTTAACTTCGTCTTTATAGTAACGATACGGGGCTTAATCTCCTGCCCCCCCTGACGGGTCATCGCCAACCTGAAGACATGCAGGTTCGCCTTAACAATCTCTACAGTCAGCCACGGAATGTACTGCAGGAAGGCACCCGCCTCACGCATCCTCTCCTCCCAGTTTTTCTTGCGGTCATGGAAAAGAAAGTCCTGAGATATCCAGGTTACAAACAGGCAGCTCACCACCCCCAATCCCAGATGAAACAAATCCAGCTTCCCTGAAAAAACGACCCAGTTGGCCAAGAGGAGGATGAAGATTGCGAGTGGGTACACAGGAAAATCGTATTAGTTCAAAACCAATAAAGAAAAAGGCAATTTTAGCCGAGAGCAACCTAGATCGAACTTTCCACATCCTTTTTATAAATCGTCCAAAGAGCGACTTTTTCTGATATATCCATTTTTTCTCCTCTTGATTCAGTCACTTTTGCTCATAGGATATTTTCTATGCTAGTTCTTCTTTCTCCTGCCAAAACCCTTGATTTTGAGCATCCCTCATCTACTGAGATATGCACCCAACCTGACTTTTTGGATCTTTCGCAAGATTTGATTAACGCCCTGGCAAGACTCTCTGCTGAACAGGTCGGAGAACTGATGAAACTGAGCCCAAAACTGGCACAGCTCAATCACCAGCGATTTCAATCCTGGTCTTTTTCGCACAACACCGAATCTTCCAAGCAGGCAGTGCTGGCTTTCAAGGGTGATGTATACGAAGGCTTGAAAGCATGGGAGTTTGAAGAGCATGATCTAAAATTTGCCCAGTCTCACCTGCGCATCCTCTCCGGCCTTTATGGATTGCTTAAGCCATTGGACTTAATCCAGCCGTATCGCTTGGAAATGGGTACTCTTTTCGCCAATCCTGCCGGCAAGGATTTATACACCTTCTGGGGAGACTGTCTAGCCGGGGCAATCAGTGAGGATCTTTCCAAAAGTTCATCCACTACCGTGATCAACTTGGCTTCCCTGGAATATTCGAAAGCGGCCAGATTAAATAAAGTGGATGCTCGGGTTATCTCTCCTGTATTCAAGGACGAAAAGAACGGGAAATTTAAAATCATCAGTTTCTATGCCAAGCGAGCGAGGGGGCTGATGGCTAATTTCATTATTTCCAACCAAATTGAAAAAGCGGAAGAGTTGACCGCATTTTCACTTGATGGATACAATTACTGCTCAGAAGAGTCCACTGAAGAGACACCCGTCTTTCTCCGTTCCGAAAAAAGAAAGGTCGCCGCCTAACTTTTTTTATCCCCTGCAGCAGGCTTTGCTGCATTCCTCAACCGGGAGGCCACAGATTTTCTTTGCATATCCCTGTAATAGGAAACATTTCCGCGCTTCTTACTCTGTCCTTTTCCAGACTGCCCGCCCTTCCGTCCCATCTGGGCGGCGGCTCGATTAATCTCTGACTTTTCCTTTAAGGTCATCGTTATCGTTTCATTCGGTCAAAAATTTCCAGTACCCGATGTAAGCGGTCGTTCGATTCATTCATAATCGCAAGAATACGACTGGCCGTTTCCTGGGGCGTTTCGTTTTCAACTTTAGGTAGAAAAAGTCCCCTTTCCTTGAAATACAATTCTTCGCTTCTCTCAAAAGGCTCGCTCCTAGATTCTAATTTTTCGAATACAAATTTATTCATTTCCATTCTCCTCTTTTTTGCACAAACGCTTGTGCAAAACAAGCTGAAAATAGTTGGTCCTGGTTGTTTTTCATTTTTGCAGATTTTTTAGGAAAAATGAGAGAGCAGATGGCCTCTCAGTTCATCCAACCCCTCGCCCAAAATTGCCGATATCGCGATGATTTCAAGGTCCGGAAACTGCTTTTTAAAAAGAGCCAGATTTGCCGCTCCCTCTTCCTCATCTATTTTATTTCCTACGATAACAAATTCCTTTTGTGATAATTCTATATCGTAATCCTCAAGCTCTTTTCGAAGGTGCATAAAATCATCAAGAGGCGAGCGACCATCCGTAGCAGCCAGATCGATCAGAAAGAGAATCAAACGACAGCGCTCCACATGCCGAAGAAAGCGGTGTCCGAGCCCCCGGTTTTCCGCTGCCCCCTCGATCAAACCAGGCACATCCGCCATAGTAATCGTTTTGAATTCTTCCGGGTAGTCGATTACGCCGACGGTGGGCACGAGGGTGGTAAATGGATAGGAATCGACCTTAGGGGTCGCATTGGACAGCACATTGAGCAGGGTCGACTTCCCGGCGTTGGGAAACCCTACCAGTCCAACATCGGCGATGGTTTTTAGGGTAAAAACAAACTCACCCTCCATCCCCGGTTTTCCCTCGGTAAATTGACGGGGGGTCTGGTTGACGGATGATTTGAAAGTGGCATTGCCCCGTCCGCCTTTCCCTCCTTCGAGCAGCAAAACATCCTGCTCATGCTCGAGCAGTTCACAAATGATTTCCCCAGTGCCAAGATCACGCACCTCGGTGCCTAAAGGGACTTTCAATATGCATGAGTCTCCTCCCCTTCCATTTTGATCGCTCCCGCGACCAGGGTCCCCATTTTTTGCCTTCCATTGTTTTTTAAAGTGGTATGCACGAAGGTCAGATACATTTTCATCTGCCTGCAGGATTACTTCGCCACCCTTGCCTCCATTGCCTCCATTGGGTCCACCCTTGGGCATATATTTTTGCCGGAGGAAAGACATGCAACCGTCCCCACCTTTACCGGCTTTTAGAAAGACTTTCGTTTCGTCAAAAAACATTAGGAAGTTTCAAACAGTTATAAATAAGTCTCAATCATACATGGTATACCGGAGAAGTAAACAACTGTACAAAACAAGAAAGCCTCCGAAATTGGAGGCATTCCTGAAAGACCACTCTTCTGGGTAAAGAAGAGGAGAGAGCAGCGGGATTTTAATAACGGTAGTGCTCGGGCTTATATGGCCCATCCACAGGGACTCCGATATAATCGGCCTGCTCGGAAGACAGTTTGGTCAGCTTGGCACCAAGCTTGTCCAGATGCAACCGGGCCACTTCTTCATCCAATTCCTTGCTCAGGCGGGTCACCCCAATTTCCCGGTCCGGGTTATTGCGGATATCAATCTGGGCAATGGTTTGGTTGGTGAAACTGTTGGACATAACAAAGCTGGGATGACCAGTCGCGCAACCAAGGTTGATAAGGCGACCCTCAGCCAAGAGATAGATACTCCTCCCATCAGCAAAAGTAAAACGGCTGACCGGACCACCGGGCACACTATCTTCCTTGATGACTTCTTTGGTCACGCCAGGCATTTTCTCCAATTCGGCAACTTGAATCTCATTATCGAAGTGACCAATGTTACAAACAATCGCTTGGTCTTTCATCTTGCTCATGTGCTCAGCAGTGATGATGTCCTTGTTTCCAGTGGTGGTAACAAAAATATCGGCCGTGGCGAGTGCATCCTCAACGGTGGTGACCTGGTAACCAGCCATGCATGCCTGAAGGGCACAAATGGGGTCAACCTCAGATACCATCACTCGGGCTTTCTCGTTGAAAAGGGAATCGGCAGAACCTTTACCCACATCCCCAAAACCGCAGATCATCGCAACTTTACCAGAGATGAGGACATCCATGGCACGCTTGATTCCATCAACAAGGGAGTGACGGCATCCATAATTGTTATCGAATTTGGATTTGGTTACGGAGTCATTTACATTGATCGCTTGGAAGAGAAGCTTCCCTTCCTCCTGCATTTGAATCAGACGGTGCACGCCAGTGGTGGTTTCTTCGGATACACCGACCACTCCATCTGCAACCTTAGCCCAATGGCCAGGCTTCTCGGAGAGAGTCTTCTTGAGCAGGTCCTTAATGACCTGCTCTTCGAGATTATCGGATGAAGTGTTAACCCAATCGCTTCCGTTCTCCAATTCTACACCTTTGTGGATGAGGAGGGTGGCATCGCCCCCGTCATCTACAATTTGGTCGGGCCCGGACCCGTCGGGCCAGGTCAATGCATTCCAAGTGCAGTCCCAATAATCTTCTAAAGTCTCACCCTTCCAGGCAAAAACGGGAATTCCGGCGGCGGCGATTGCAGCGGCAGCATGATCTTGAGTGGAAAAAATATTACAAGAGCACCAACGCACATCAGCTCCGAGTTCAACCAGCGTTTCGATCAACACCGCTGTTTGGATGGTCATGTGCAAGGACCCCATGATTTTAACCCCAGCCAATGGTTTGGAAGGACCATATTTAGCACGGGTCGCCATGAGACCTGGCATTTCGTGCTCAGCGATGGAAATTTCTTTGCGGCCAAACTCAGCAAGAGTGATATCGGCGACTTTATAGTCGAGGGATGCGGGGGCGATAGTTTCTGTCATAGTAGTCATGGGTTATAAAACGAGTGGTAAGGCAGATCGGATGACAATTTTTGTGCTATTAGCTGGCAATCTGCTTCAGGTCATTGGCACGACTGGTTTCCTCCCAAGGTAATCCAGCCTTCCCAAAATGCCCATAGTGGGTGGTATCACGATAGATGGGACGAAGCAGGTTTAGCTGGGACACAATGTCAGCTGGTTTGAAAGAAAAGACTTCGCGGACCGCTTTTTCAATTTTGCTTTCATCCACTTTCTCCGTGCCAAAGCAATCAAGAGTAATGCTGGTCGGTTCGGGGTGCCCGATGGCATAGGCGAGTTGAATCTCAACCCGGTCAGCTAAGCCTGCGGAAACCACATTTTTGGCAACCCAACGGCACATGTAAGCTGCAGAGCGGTCGACTTTGCTGGGATCCTTCCCGGAAAAAGCACCGCCACCATGCCGGCCCCATCCGCCGTAGGTATCGACAATGATTTTTCTACCGGTAAGCCCAGAATCTCCCTGGGGTCCGCCTATGACGAAACGACCGGTCGGGTTGATTAAGTATTCCGTGTCTTGAGCAAGAAGATCTTCGGGCAAGGACGGCTTGATGACTTCTTCGGTAATAAATTCGCGGATCAAACTATTGGAAGCATCGGCGGCGTGCTGGGTGGAAACCACCACATTTTGAATCGCCACCATCTTGCCGTCCTCGTACTGCAGGGCCACCTGAGACTTACAATCAGGACGCAACCAGGGAGCTTTTTCACCGGCATGCCGGATCTCAGCCATTCTGCGTAAAATACGATGGGCGAACATAACCGGAGCAGGCATCAATTCCTCGGTCTCATTACAGGCATATCCAAACATGATGCCTTGATCTCCTGCTCCCTGCTCAGCTGTCCCTTTTCCGTCAGCGGCGGCTGCGTCCACACCCTGCCCGATATCGCGGGACTGGGCAGTCAATTGGTTGGTGATGAAAACATGGTCCGCATGGAAGACATCGTCGTCATTGGTGTAGCCAATTTTGCGAATGGCTTCACGGACGACATTCTCGTAGTCAAACTTCGCAGCGGTGGTAATCTCACCGGCAATGGTTACACAGTTGCTTTTGACCAAAGTCTCACAGGCAACGCGACTATGCGGGTCCTGCTCCAGGCAGGCATCCAATACGCTATCGGATATTGAATCGGAGACTTTATCGGGGTGGCCTTCACCGACGGATTCAGAAGAGAAGATAAATGATTTTGACATCCCTTTATGGAATCAAAACCAAGATCAGGGCGCAAGTTTATTCATCAACGCATCATGATGCGTTGATATGTTTTCCTCTATTTAGATTTTCTAGCGTACAAATCGTGGAGGTATTTCCCATAGGTGGACGAACCATGAGTGTTGGCGGCGTCCTTCAATTCTTCCAGGCTCAGCCAACCTTTATAAAGAGCTATTTCCTCAAGACAGGCAATTTTCAGCCCCTGCCTTCTTTCGATCACTTTTACAAAATCAGTCGCAGATGCCAGGCTATCGTGGTTCCCGGTATCTAACCAGGCTGTTCCCCGCCCCATTACCTCAACCGACAATTCACCCGCATCCAGATAGACACGGTTAAGATCGGTGATTTCGAGTTCGCCTCGGGGGGAGGGATCCAATGCCTTGGCTCGCTCACTGGCAAGCTCGTCATAAAAATAGAGTCCGGGGACTGCATAGTTGGATTTGGGTTCTTGCGGTTTTTCTTCGAGAGAAATTGCACGGCCATTGTTATCAAACTCGACTACGCCATAGCTTGTAGGATCGGATACATGATAACCAAAGATAGTTGCTCCTTTTTCCCGGCTATCCGCTTCTGCCAGGATATGCTCTAATTCATTACTGTAAAAAATATTATCCCCAAGAATAAGAGTCGAGGAAGAACCATCAAGGAATGCCTCGGCAATGATAAGGGCCTGGGCCAATCCATCCGGACTGGGTTGTTCTGCGTAAGAAAAAGAAACCCCAAATCTTGAACCATCCCCGAGCAATTCTTGAAACATAGGAAGATCCCTGGGCGTCGAAATAATCAAAATTTCCTTGATGCCACCAAGCATCAGAATCGATATAGGGTAGTAGACCATCGGCTTGTCGTAGACGGGCATCAATTGCTTACTTACAGCCATGGTTAAGGGATACAACCGGGTACCCGACCCACCCGCCAAGACAATACCCTTTCTCTTTTTCATGAAGCTCCCAGCCTTTCCCGTTGGTATTTCCCAGATGTTACATTCTCACACCAACTAAGATTGGACAAATACCAGCTCACCGTGTTGGCCATTCCCTCCTTAAATCCGTATTTCGGTGACCAACCAAGCTCTTCAGTAATTTTACTGCAATCAATCGCATACCTGCGATCGTGACCCGGTCGGTCCTTCACAAATGTTTTTAAATCCTGGTGGGGTGCTCCCGCGGGGCGGACTTCATCGAGCAACTGGCAGATTGTATCCACAACCTGCAGGTTGGTACGTTCCGAATTTCCGCCGATGCAATAGGTTTCCCCCACTCTTCCACCCAGCAGAACCGCCCAAATGGCCGAGCAATGATCCTCCACATGCAACCAATCGCGCACATTGGCCCCATCACCATAGATCGGAAGGTTCTTTCCTTCCAAAGCATTGAGAATCATCAGCGGAATCAGTTTCTCAGGAAATTGGTAGGCACCATAATTGTTGGAGCAGTTGGTGGTGAGAACCGGCAACCCGTAGGTGTGGTGGTACGACCGGACTATATGATCCGCTCCCGCCTTGGATGCCGAGTAAGGACTATTCGGTGCATAAGGAGTAGTCTCGCAAAAAGCTGGATCATCTGCACTAAGAGAACCATACACTTCATCGGTGGAGACATGGAGAAACCGAAGATTACTCCTCCTGTGCTCAGATTGAGCGTCGTGGTACGCTCTAAAGGACTCTAGAAGCTTGAGGGTGCCCACTACATTGGTTTGCACAAATGGTTCCGGCCCATCGATCGAACGATCGACATGGCTTTCTGCCGCGAAGTTGATCAACGCATCGGGTTGATGGTCATTTAAGAGGGAGGTAACTAACTCTCCGTCCACAATGTCACCACGGACAAAAACATATCGGGAATCACCTTCAAATTCAGCCAGATTCTCCGGGTTGCCAGCATAGGTTTGTTTATCCAAGTTGATCACCCGTTCGCATTCGGTCTGCTCCAGTAAAATCCGTATAAAATTGGACCCGATAAAACCGAGCCCACCGGTAACAATCACACACTTCATCAATGCCTTCCTTGCTTCATTTTGCGAATTGAGTCAATCATCGCCTCCTCTACTGGTCGCATTCCGATTCCTGCTTTGCCAGCCTTGGCAGTATCCAAAACACAGTTGGAACGGGGAGCAATTGCTGCCTTAGCCATAAAATTTTTCTCCGATTCAAAGAAATTAAATTTTTTGTCAGTGAGTCCTTCCCTGATCATCCATTCGGTTACTTGCCGAGTTGTTATAGATCCCGGATTGGTCATATTGTACATTCCGGGTTCGACATCCTTGGTGAAGCATTCGATACATTTTGTGCAAAACTCTTCGAGATGAGAAACCGAATTCTCCGCTTCAAGTAGATTTTCATAATTCAAAAGCTTTTGTAGGTAATTCCTCGGACTGGGCTCATGATTGAATGGAATGCGTAACCGCCAGACAAAACAGTTCTCTGCCCCTTCCAAAACTTCTTCGCCTAAGGCTTTTGTTCCGCTGTAAAAACTGCATGGTGGGGATCGAAAAGAAAAATTCGGTTCATCTTCTTCTCTCCAACCACCCCCATCCGCTCGCCTACCTGAATAAATACACCCACTCGACACATGCCCCCAAGGAATTTTTAAATCCTCGCAAACTTCTCGAATAATTCCTGGTAACACGGCATTTCCTTGCAAACACTCATACTTTGCAGATTCACAAGCGTCCACATTCGGTTTGCCCGTAAACCCAGCACAGTTAATCAAAAACTTCGATTGGTTGGATGCTAAAAAATTTCTCAGTCTTTTGGCATCGTAATAATCGAAATCACCCCTTGTGAGTGATGTAATTGAGATTTGATTATGCTCAAGGGTATTTGTGATCGTCTGACCAACATAGCCATTGGCACCAAGTAAAATTATCATCCAAATCTGTTTATCTTGGAGGTGTCGATTCATCAACATTTTCTCGACTTGAAGCTAGTAAAAAAGGGTTTGCAACATTTGCGCGCCAGATTTGCAAATTTGCTCTGAGAGGGATTCCCGAAGATGGGTTTCAAGAGCTTTTATGTATGGGTTTTACGACCATAGTGAAAATTTTATTCTCAAAGGGTCTGTTCCTGAGAATCGCTACTATCGAGATACATACAACACCTTAGGTCAAATCGCAAAGAAATGGACCAAAGATCTCAAAATAACAAAATACTACGAGTCAATCATTGGAAATCATCAAGATCTTGTTGTCCTTCAGAAAATTTAAAACAAAAAAGGGCTAGCGAAAACCGCTAGCCCTTTTCTTGTTCAAAAGATTTTTTGCAAATCTCTTTGGCAGATGTTTCAATGGTGAAGTGTAAGTCGTCGTAATTCTTTAATCCAAATTAGCAAATTCCAAAGCTCATAAAATTGATTTTGAATTTACTTAATTTTGAGAAAAATTTACTTTCTGCTTATAGAAAAACCAGTAGTCAATCGTTTTGGATTGATTACCTAATACAGTTATAATTGTCATATAATAATTAGTTTAATTTTCAATAATTAAACTATTAAATATCGGTTTGAGACTATTTTTCAGACTAAAAAATGGTGTGGAGTTAACCTCATGATAATGCTAGGTAACAAAGTCCGATTACATGCTTAAATCAGTCACAAACCTTTAAAATGTCGAATTACGCCATCGAGGCATCAAACATTTCAAAAGAATTTGATGTTTCTGGAAACTCAAAAAATTTAAGTAAACCTGGATGGAATGGACTGATCAATGCCCTGTTTACTAATACAAGAGAGAACCGATCAATTTCTTCATTTAAAGCTTTAGACAAAGTTAGTTTCTCTCTCAACCAACATCAATCCTTGGGTATCATCGGATTGAACGGTTCAGGTAAAAGTACTTTACTGCAAATAATTGTTGGAACACTTCAACCCACTTCTGGAACCATCAAAACAAATGGGAGAATTACCGCTTTGCTAGAGCTAGGATCAGGATTCAATCCAGAATTCAGTGGCATTGAAAATATATTCCTAACTGGGTCACTCTATAATCTTTCCAAGAATGAAATCAATCAAAGGCTGCAGAATATTATAGATTTTGCAGATATTGGAGATCATATCACTCAACCCTTGAAAACCTATTCGAGTGGTATGAATCTTCGTCTTGCTTTTGCGGTGGCGTCAAATCTCGATGCAGACATCCTAGTCATTGATGAAGCACTCGCAGTAGGTGATGCAAGATTTCAAATGAAATGCTTTTCATTTCTGGAAAGATTCAAAGAGCGTGGTGGGACTCTTATTCTCGTATCACATGATTTAAACAGTATTGCAAAATTATGTGATCGCTCAATTTTGCTTCAACACGGAAGACTAGTCTGTCAAGGCAGGTCAATTAATGTGATTAATGAGTACTCCAAGATAATATCCGATCGCAGTTCCGAAAAAACAGAAAAGATCAACTCATCTTCGGAAGAAAATCCACAGCAAAGTATTTTCAATGAAAGTGATGATGGCATTAAACAAATTTCTTACGGCGGAACACTCGGGAAGATTAGAAATGTGATGATCAATGATGCAAAGTCAGCAATTATCAGATCTGGAAATGAATTCTCCGTTACATTCGATATACTATCATTGAGCAGAATTGCTAAGCCAATTTTCGCTCTTCGTATTCGAGATGTTAAGGGTCAAGAGATCTATGGTACGAACACAAAATTTCAAAATCTCAACACCCCAAACTTAGAGAAAGGAGATTGTTTGACTGTCAAATTCACCCAAGAAGCCAACTTGGGTATTGGAAAATATCTTGTCTCCATAGGTTTTACATTCTACGAAAACGACGAACTTCAAGTGGTGCACCGGCTAAGGGAATGCTTGGAGTTTGAAATTTTTAACCAGAATGAATCATTTGGAATTTCTAACTGCTTCAGTAGAATCCACCTTAGTGATCTGAAGTCATCAGATGAATAAACACATCCATTGCGTCTCTTTGGAGGATATTTACAATCTATTACCCGATGAGATTATTGAAACAATTTCATTAGATGATGTACAGGAGCTGAGCACTTCAGAAAACCAAGAAGATACCAGAAAAAGGTGTTTCAAGCTAGTGATTGATAATACTTCTATAATTCATCTAACCCTAGCTCCCCACCTGGATGAAGTTTTCAAAAAAACTAGTATTATCAACGACATACTCCCTAGGTATACCTGCAAGCCACTCTTTTTGAAAAAGTCAGAAAATTTTGATTTGTTTGGTCAAGAATTCTTTAGTGGTAGTCCAATCGATGAAAGATTCGCATTGGGAAAAGTCACGGAAAGTCAGGTTTCTGACATTGTTAACAATCTCTACGAGAATTTAAATTCATCTAAAGAAGAATCCTCAAAAGATGCATGCGAGAAGGAATTGGAAGTATTCAAAAACGAAGTTATCAGCAATAAAAGATTCCATACCTTGGACAGAGATTTTCTGAAAAAATTCATTTTTTCAAACCTTGATAATTTAACTAAATCCCACTCGCCCACCATCAGATGGTCAACAGGAGACTTAGCAGCGAGAAATATTTTGGTTAATGACTCTCATGATTTTAGAATTATCGATTGTGAATTTGCCCACAAAACTCATTTTCATGACGAAGATTGGATACGTCTCTCAAACTTCTCTAACCCTAAATTCCAAAACCTACCGGCAATCAAAGAGAAATTAGGCACGATTTCACCATTCTTGACTGTTTATCACCTACTCAGGCAAACCATTTTAAATCAACATATACATACGGGACCCGCCTATAAAAACTTCGCCGGGGCCGATCTTCTTAGAGCAATTTTACATACTCAGGAATACTTTGTCGTAGATTCCGAAAAGAAACCATTTTTGGTAAAAGGAATAAGTACTGCCCTTCAAGATTCTTCCAATGCCCTAGCTAAAGAAAGAGTCGAAAAGAAAATTTTAGACGAAAGTTTAGACAAAGAAAAAGAATACCGCTCCACTCTTGAATCGGAGCTAGCTTTAGAAAGGCTTAATTCAGCAAATAAGGAATCGAGGCTCATTGAGAATCAGAATGCCATTTCTTCCTATCAAACAGAAATTTTAAAAGCTAAAGAGTTAAAGAAAACAGATGAGGAAAAAATAACTTCACTTCAAAGGAAAATAGACGAAACAAAAAAAAGTATTCAAAGGTTACAGAACGACCTAATTATCGAAAAAAATGCCAGAATTAAGAAAGAAGGGGAAATCTCATCCGTATTGGGAAAATTAGTATCAGAAAGAAAACTTAAAAAGAACATCACTGAAGAGCTACAAAATGAAAAGCGAATAAGTCATGCAAAAGAAGCTGAAATAGCCAAGCTTTCGAATGAGTTACTGCAGTCTAAGCATACACTTCAAGATACGAAAACTCAGCTTTCATCTGAAAAACTACTCAATTCTGACCTACAAGGAAAGTATCAACATTTAAACCAATTAAGACTCAAACATGAAAATGATCTTAATGTTCAAAGAGATAAGATTGTAAGAATGGAAAATTCTTTTTCCTGGAAGTCTACGAGTTTCCTACGGTTTCTTAGGAGGAAACTATTCGATCCATTTCAAAGAGACTCTATCGTTGCTTTCGACGCTATTACCTATCTAGACCTAAATCCAGATTTACAAAAAGTATTTGGAAATAATCTAGAGGCAGCTAAACAACACTATCTAACATTTGGGAAACAAGAAGGACGATGCTTTTCATATGATCAAGCTCCGCCAATAGCACTTAGGTCCTACAGTGACTGGACAAAAAGATATGACACAATCAGTGCGTCTGACCTTATAAATTTTAAATCAAGGAATGAATCACTTAGCCGAAAGCCTCTTCTTTCCGTGATCATGCCGGTCTACAATCCATCCTCATATTTTTTAAAGTGTGCCATCGACTCAGTGATCGATCAAATTTACGATAACTGGGAGCTATGCATAGTGGACGATGCGTCAACGAACCAATCCGTAATCCAAGTCCTTGAGGAATATGCAAATGCAAATGAAAGAATCAAAATAACTTTCAAATCTCAAAATAGACATATCTCTTATGCATCCAATTTAGCTGCGAATATGGCAACTGGCGAATACTTCTTATTCCTGGATCACGATGATTTACTTCGCCCACACAGTCTTCTTAGAATTGCTGAGGTTATTGCAGAAAACCAAGAAGTAAAATTGCTCTATTCAGATGAAGACAAAATTGATGCAAAGGGCACCAGGACCGACCCCTATTTCAAACCAGACTGGAATCCAGAACTTCTCCTCTCACAAAACTATCTTTGTCACCTGACCTGCTGTAATGCAGATATCTTTGATCAACTAGGAGGCTTTCGAGAAGGATACGAAGGAGCGCAAGACTGGGATTTGTTTTTAAGACTCACGGAAAAGTTACATGACGAAGAAATTTATCATATACCAGAGATTTTGTACCATTGGAGAAAAAGTGACACCTCAACTGCAAAATCAGTTAAATTCAAAAGCTATGTAATAGATGCTGCTGGAAAAACGCTAAAGGATGCAGTGGCAAGAAGGCACATAAACGCGGAAATTTCCATTGAAAGTAAAAAATATAGTTATTGGCGAATTATAAGAAGGTTACCCTCTAAACCACCGCTCGTTTCAATTCTTATCCCAACAAAAGACAAGATAAACCTGCTAAAAGTCTGCCTAAAAAGCGTGCTTAAAAAAACGGATTATAAAGAATTTGAAATTATTATTTTAGATAATGACTCTGAACTGGTTGAAACCCTTTTGTACTTCGATGAGATTCAAAAAGATTATCGAATAAAAGTTAAAAAAATATCAGGTCCATTTAATTACTCCGCTATCAATAACAAAGGAGTCGAAGAAGCAAGGGGTGATATTATTATACTATTGAACAATGATATCGAAGTAATTGAGAGAGGTTGGCTAAGAGAATTAGTTTCTCATGCAATTAGACCTGAAATTGGTTGTGTTGGTGCTAAACTTCTTTACCCCGATGATACGATTCAGCACGCGGGTGTAATTCTCGGATTGGGCGGGGTCGCAGGACACGCATATCGAGGTTTTGAGAAAAACCATACTGGCTCGCGCTTAAGACTGAAGTTATCTCAAAATTATGAAGCCGTAACAGCTGCATGCTTAGCTGTTAGAAGAGAAGTTTTTAACGAAGTGGGAGGGTTAGACGCTAAAAACCTTGCTGTAGCTTTTAACGATGTCGATTTTTGTATCCGAGTTAGGAAAGCCGGCTACAGGAACTTATGGACTCCATACGCCCTATTATACCACCATGAGTCTGCTTCAAGAGGAAGTGATGAAACACCAGATAAGATAAAAAGGTTCCAAAAAGAAGTTTCATATATGAAGGAACGGTGGAATGACAATTTGTTAAATGATTCAACATACAACCCAAACCTCACTTTGGATCGAGAAGATTTTACATTGGCTTATCCTCCACGGATTAATTATTAATTTCACTCCAATGAATTTAAATTTTAAAAATCTTAAGAAAAAGAAACTGGATAGAGTAAAAGATTTACTTAATGGCAATATTGCTTTTTTAGAAAATGAATACCACCTCAATTTTTTAAATGAAGAAGTTAGGAGAGTGTATGGATTATCGGATACTGATAATGTCTCCAGTCATGGTTACGATGAATACGCACTGCAAATAATCAAAAGTAACCAAGATGGATTAGTTTTGGATTGTGGTTCGGGAAAGCGTGACGAGTACTTGGATAATGTAGTCAATTTTGAAATTGTTCCCTATGACAGCACAGATGTTGTAGGCATTGGTGAAGACCTTCCTTTTTCAGATAACTCATTCGATGCTGTGCTATCCTTAAATGTCCTTGAGCATGTGAAAGATCCTTTTAAATGTGCTTCAGAAATATCGCGAGTACTCAAACCAGGAGGTAAACTTTATTGTGTTGCAGCGTTCTTGCAACCTGTTCACGCATATCCCGATCATTATTTTAATATGACAAAAGGTGGCATGAAATTACTCTTTGAAAACAAGTTATCAATTGATGAGCAAAAAGTTATACATAGCGGATTGCCGATCTTTTCTCTTACCTGGATACTGCAAAGATGGTATGCTTCGTTACCAGATTCATCAAAATCAGGATTTCTGAATAAGAAAGTTTCAGATTTGATGGCATCCCCAATCGAATTTTTAAATGAGGACTTTGTTACCAGTCTGCCTAATGTTGCAAATGAAGAACTAGCTTCAACTACTGCCCTATTTGCAACAAAGCAATGAATTGCTTAAGAGAGAGGTTATTGAATACACTGAGGCCTTGGTGTATTGATTCGATATCCCATGACAAAGAAGATATTGAGATTTCCGGTTGGTCAGTTTCAGGAAATTCACCAAGGAGCGAGCTAACCGTAAGTTCTGAACAGGCAAGCATGGTTGACTCTGCTTTCGATATTTACAGACCAGATTTAGAAAAAATCTTTCCATATTGGCCGGAAGCACCAACTTCTGGCTTCAAATGCAAATTCAAAATTTCTCCTAAAAATCATGAGCACATGATTAAATTTTCTTATGGGGAAAAAACAGATATTCCATTTGATAAATTACATTTTTATGCATATCCATTGAACGATTTCAATGCTGTTCCAAGTCCCAATGATAGATACCGTGTACATGGAGCAGATTCATTGTCATCATTCTTGCTGGAGGGTTTCTCCACTTATCATAAAATCGATTACATTATTAAATCATTAAAATTTTTCCATGAGGAAAAATGTCCTAAAATTTTAGATTGGGGATGTGGATGCGGAAGGGTAAGTAGATATTTTAATACTAACAAAGTTGATTTGTGGGGTGCAGACATCGATCAAGCAAATTTAAGATGGTGTGCCGAAAACTTGAATATAGAAACAATTTCAATTAATTCTAGACCTGAGAAGAAAATTCCTCAGGATTTTTTTGATATAATATTCGGAATATCAGTCATGACCCATCTTGATCAAAACTTGCAAATCGAATGGATAGACGAACTAGCTTCCTCCCTTAAAAAGGGAGGATATTTGTTACTTACCTTTCACGGTGCATCTAGTGCTCTGAGAGGGATTTCCGAAGATGGGTTTCAAGAGCTTTTATGTAAGGGTTTTTACGACTATGGTGAAAATTTTATTCTTAAAGGGTCTGTTCCTGAGAATCGAGACTATCGAGATACATACAACACCTTAGGTCAAATCGCAAAGAAATGGACCAAATATCTCAAAATAACAAAATACTTCGATTCAATCATTGGAAATCATCAAGATCTTGTTGTCCTTCAGAAAATTTAAAACAAAAAAAGGGCTAGCGAAATCGCTAGCCCTTTTCTTGGTCAAAAGATTTTTTGTTTACTCTACAATCTCGTATGCTTCAACTAATGCCTCCTTACTTTCACTTTCTGTAGAAGTAAGGATGGCTGAATAGTTGCCTGGCTCTAAATCAAGTACGATAGCTGCCTCTGTATCTGATACAGGAAGAGTAATACCTTCTTTACCTGCGTATGCTGAAATATTCTCAATACCTGTAGCCTCAGTCCAATTATCAATAGTGCGATAAACGCCCCACACACCATTGGTAAGCTTATAGATGATCAAAGCTGGGTCAGCTACATAGTCAGTAATACCTTGGGCTTCCATTGTTTTTCCTTTGCCCATAAAAGCTACTTTCTTGTTCTTGGTTCCTGTAATTGCAATACTGCCATACATTGCCTTCGTACTACTGACTAAACCTCGGGTTGATATTCCAAGAAAACGTGAAACCTCATTTTCGGAAGGAATCTCATATGCCTCGACAAGTGCCTCTTTCTCCGATGACTCAGTAGAAGTAAGGATAGCTGAGTAATTACCTGGTTCTAAATTTAAAACAATCGCTGCTTCCAGAGCATCCACTGGCAAAGTAATGCCTTGTTTACCACTAACAGATAGAATACTTTCAGAACCTGTAGCATCTTCCCAATTATCAATAGTGCGATAAACGCCCCACACGCCATTTGTTAGTTTATAGATAATCAAAGCAGGATCAGTTACATAGTCAGTAATACCTTGGGTTTCCATTGTTTTTCCTTTACCCATGAAGGCGACTAATTTGTTTTCTGTACCAGTAACCGCAATACTACCATACATTGCCTTGGTACTGCTGACTAATCCGCGGGTCGATATGCCCAAAAACCGAGAAGAGGTTGTTGCTTCCGGTATTAAATCAACAATGATAGATAAATCAGTACTTCCTTGAGAATTTGTTGCAGTGATAGTTACGGAGTATGTATTAGAGGAACCTTCAGCGTAGGTAGGTGATGAAATAAAGCTAAGAGCACCAGTAGCAGAGTTAATTGAAAACAAACTTAGATTGGCACCTCCACTGATAGAAAAAGTTGCTCCATCTGTAGCAGAAGCAGTATAAACTGATCCTGTTCCTCCAGAAGTAAATTCTACCGTGGCAGAGGATCCATCATCGAAGACCGGTGCCTCGATAACATTTTCAACCGTCACAGAGATAGTTTGGGAGTCAGTACTACCACTGGTACCGCTGCTCGCAACAATCACAACTTCGTACACATTGTTGCCGTCCTCGTCGCTAGGTGTTTCGTAATCAGGTGAATCGATGAAGGTGAGTTGTAAATCGGAAGAGTTTAATATGAAAAGACTACCATCTTTTTCCGATGAGATTTGATAAGAATCAGCAAAATTTGCAAAAATTGTGGCCACCGATTCAGTAGAATTCTCAGAGAAATTAACACTCACCGTCGATTCCGGAAATGTAGGTCCATCGCTGGGTGTTGTCCCTGGTGTAGTTGTATCAAAATTGCTGGACGGAACAGTAGAGATGTCATCTGAGTTATTTGATGTAAGATCACTAGTGTAATCATCAGATGAAGACCAATACTGAGATTGAGTACCGACTGCGGGCGGATTACCAGGAGGCACATCGATTAATGCCGTGAAAATTTCGGATGGATCGCTCTCAAGCACAACACTGTCCCCTACAGAATAAGACTTCGAAGTGTCATAGAATAAATCATTTAAAAATTCAAAGTTCCCCAAAAGAGTCTGAGTGGTTGGGAAAAATAAAGTTAGAAAAAGAAAGTAGGAGATTTTATATTTCATACTGATTTATAGATAATGTTTTTTTTAAAATAAAGACAAGCGATTTAGATAATCATTCAATCCAGGAATTTGAGGTATAATTGAAATACCCTCTCGCGGAATCAAGGTAAAGCCAAGATGTTAATTCAAACGAATAAAGGAAAGAAATCGCAGTATCGTCTTGGTTAAAAAACTCTGGCCCAGTCCACATCCAACCAATGCTTGGGGAATAAATCCAATAATTTTCTACGCCTTCATCACTAGCGTCACTAGTTACATACACCCATTCGAGATCCAAATGATAGATCCATCCATCTTGGGCATCAAAAAAGGTTCCAAACCAACTTGAATCGTACCAGTCTCCATTTTCGCTATCGATCAAAGATGAATTCGCATCTTTGGCTAAGTCGGACAATTCGGGAGGGGCAACTCCGGCGTATAACGAGAAATGGTCCGTCGTAAGGACAAGTTTCTCACTATCCTTATTCCAAGTGCTGGTTTTTGCCTGTTCCCAAGCATTTTTTGTTGATGAAAAATACATTCCCGAAAAATTATCGATATCCAAGCCACTTGCCTTTGCAGCATCCGTATCTATGGGAATTGATAGAATCACATCTTTCTTGAAATTACCTTCCACTTTCTTCCCTTTGTCATCAAATAAGTCAATGGAATAACCGTAGTTCGCAGGTTTTTCACTACCACTTTTGGCAAGCCCCTTGGCGGTCGGAGTGACCACTATACGAACTTCCTCAACACCTGATGGAACATTGGATGCACCACCGGGAATGGTCAGTTCAGTCCCATCAGGAAGAGTTGTAGTAAAGTCTTTGTTAGGATCAAATGTGATACTAACTCCACCGGGCACGATAAAATCGGGTCTTTTAAGAACGATTGATATATTCGATTCGAAATCATTACTTCGCAAATCCCCCTCTTTTTCAAATGTCGTAAGGAAGAGTATTTCATTATCCTCGCTATCAAACTCGCTATATTCTGCACCTAATCTCCAAATTACGCCTCCTGGAACCGACATATTAAATTCTCCATCAGGATCCGCATATGCAGAGCTTTCACGACCATCAAAGGTCCAGGCATAGACAAAAGCACCAGGCAGTGGATTGCTTGAATCATCGAGAACCACCCCGCTCAGATAATTTTCTTGAGGTGGTTGTGCCAGACGGAAATCAACTCCGGACTTGGTCGAATTTGTCATTTTAATATTTCGGGTAACTGGCTCAAGGTAACCATTTTCCCTGAGATCGTTCGAAAGAATAACTCCAACTTCGTAATTTCCGCCTTGAAGAACTGAAATGCTAAAGGCTCCGCTCTCATCCGTCTCCACTTCGTTCCAATATGCAGGCAGAGATCCAGTTTGCTCCCGATAAGCCCAAACATAAAGAGTCGTATCCGTGACATTTTCATCGCTGGAATCATAAACAATGTTTCCAGAGATAGAGGCCGCAGCTGCACTTAATACAAAATCCCCAGTAGCTATTTGCCCTTGCTCAATATTTACATCAAGAGAGACAGGTGCGTGCTGAGGATATTTTCGATTGAGTTCATCGTACTCCAAATAATAGTCGACTATCCAATTACCCTCAGGAAGGAGCATAGAGTAGGTGCCATTTGACTCGATCGCAGAGGATTGCCATCCATCTTTATCAGTTCGCATAGCATAGATTTCACCGACCAATCCAGAAATGGTTTCATTTGTATCCTTGTCAATCAAGCTGCCTTGTAAGTAAGAATCAATTTTTTCTAAATGGAATTCAATCTTGCTTAGAGAAGTCCCAGCAAGATCAGTGAGCTGACCACTTTCTGAAAGGGTAAGAATCTGTTCATCTGGAAATGAATAAGCACTACCAGGTGGCAACCACAATCCAACGGCATAAGTTCCTGGCATTCCGGGAAATGTGAATGTGCCCCTAGGAGACAATGGTACTTCTGCCAAGACTTCGAAGAATTCATCATTCCCACTTCCATCATCTGCCTCACGAGCGTAGGCCCAAGCGTTTAAATCAGCAATTGGAACTCCACTGGATCCGAGTACAACGCCCTCGACATTAGACAAAGCTTTGCGGACAGAAAAGTTTAAGGATTTATCACCTTCTCCAACTTTGACGCGCTTTGTAGGTTCTAAAAGGTAAGGTGACTCGGAACCATCAGCAGGCATTGGGGGATTAAATCCTACTTCCCATCTACCAGGGGCTACCTTTAGTTCGTAGTTGCCGTTAGTGTCGGTAATATCGCTTGTCCATCCCCCACTCTCACTCAAGGCCCAAACTTCTGCATTACCGAGTGGAGAACCGGTTAAAGTTTGTACAACGCCATAAATCGTTGAGTTGAATAATGAGAGCTCAATAGTACCTACATTAGACTCAGTTTTACCGACTCGAACTAATTTGGGTTCAGGGCTTCCATAGCCTTTGAACAGTTCAGGGTCGAGCCAGACAGATAATTCGTATTGGCCAGACTCTAATGGGATAGTAAAGGATCCGTTTGCTTCCGGATTTGCCCAATTTCCAATTCCATCAGGACTAAAAGCATCAATCCAAATGGAGGAAGCATAATCGCTAAGACCCTCAGGTATATTGATGATACCCGTAATTTTTCCTTCATCCATACGATTAACAATGAAGTTTACCGTCTTTGATACTCTATCAGAGTTGTTGGCAAACTTTACCTTCTTTGGAGCTTTATCGTATGTCCAATTAACGATTTTGTCATAGGGTCGGTATACGGTTATCTCCCACTGACCAGAGCCAACACTCAGTTCATACTTTCCAGAATTGTCTGTAAAAGTATTTGCCCAACCATCACCGCCCAACCTCCAGGCAACAATTTCAGCCCCCCGAATGGAAGCATTCATATCATCACGTACTTGACCTGTGATTGTCTTACTTGGTGGTGCTAAATAAATGAAGGGTTTGGAGACTTTATAATCTGTCGAAGATAAGACTATCGATCCAGTCGTTGTTATAGCAGTGACCTTATAATCGTATTGACTACCAGGGATCACAGTGTGGTCAATGAATGATTTTTCGGCACCGCTAACATTGTTGTCTACTTCAGTGTATACACTTTCAGAACTTGCTTTACGTTCGACCTTAAAGGAGCTTGCACGGGTATCAGACTTCGACCAATCAATGCGAACTGCATTACCTAGACGCATCTCTTTGGCAGGGTTTTTTAATTCAAAATGAATCGGAGATAATTCGAGACTGGAAAGTTTTCCAGGCACCTCCACCCGAATTGAATATTTACCCGCCTCTGGAAGAGAGAGGGAGAAGAAGCCGTCCTCATTCGTTTCCCCAAATGCTTCATTGAATGAAATTGGTTCACCATCGATCATATCATAATTAGGTTCACCGGTTTTATCCTCATCTTGGAAGGCCCACAAAAAGGCATGAGAAAGAGAAGACAGTTTGATTCGCCCATTTTCGTCCTTTTGGGGGTACATAATGCGACCTGAAATATTTGACCCCAGAAGAGTAAGTTTTAATTCCTCAGTTGCGTCTTGGTTCACGGCAATAGGTGAATCCCAGTTAGGATTTGAGGAGCGGTAACCTAAATATTCCTCAGATTCAAAAGGTGGCTCCGCGAAAACTATCCAATTCCCTGCTGGTAAATTGTCTAGAACAAAAGAGCCATCACCCTTGGATTCAAAGTGATCAAACCAAAATAGATAATCATCTGTGTGGGCAACGATTCGAGCTTTGGGAACCGCATTTCCTTTGTTTGTGACTACCTTACCAGAAATACTACCTCCTTCGGGAAACCCAATAATTTTCTCAAAGGCATGGAGCTCGGCTTGGGGAAGAGTCTCAAGGTTTCCATCTTCTAAAACCAAAGCGGCCGCAGAAGCCCAATCGCCCGCTTCCCATGAATAATCTCCTAATGCATCTGCCACAAGGTAGGCAGGTTCATAGCCAGCTGCTTCCACCATTACTTTGTAGGCACCTCCTGGGAGCTTTAAGGAGTAGTTTCCAACACTTTCAATAACATGGGGATATAAAACCGGACCGTACTCGTCATCGGCATCATAAAATGCAAACCACGCAAATTCAACGGGGAGAGAATTATTTGAATCAATAACACTTAGTTGAACTTCTGCAGCGGGAGCTCCATCCAAGCGGAAATTAATACCGCTTAAATTATTTGTGATTTCAACATCTTGAGCATCTGCAAAGTCGGGCGAACCTTCCCCATCAGCCGTGTAGTATTCCGATTGATACAATCCGTCCCATCGTACTGCTTTTATTTTGTATGTTCCTGCAGGAATTTTTACCGCGTAAGAGCCCTCAACAAATGGATCATCGTTTTCGAAAGCCAACGGTTCCCAAATTGGCCAAAACTCCTTATGCTGATCATTGGAATCAACAAATACGATATCTGCCCAGATACCGAATTCTGTACTGGCATCGACGATTATACCACTCACCGTAAGTGCCTCACTTCTGCTAGCTTGAAGTGGATCAAATTCATTTACTTGATCTGCTTGAACAGCCCAATACATGGGGCCATTGTTTAACCGTATCGAGTTATCGTAGGAAAAAAGTACGACTTCGTAATTTCCAGCAGGAGCTTCACCTTTAACTTGACCGTTTGGTTCAATCCAGAGCCAAGCGGTCGGATAATCAGTAACTCGAGTGTTACTTTCGTCTATTGGATACAATTCGATAGATACATCAAGCGGTTGCCCTTCCGAATGCCCAGATACCACAAGGGAAGAGTCTATTTGTCCAAATTCATTAGAAATTACAAAATCCTCTTCCAAGACAAAATCAACGGAAAGGGCACTAGAATGATCGGCGATTACAAATGCCTCAGATGAAACTTTGGGTTTATATGGTGTGCCCGTATTAGGATTAAAGCCCCATGCCTCGGCATAGTATTCCCCGGCTGGTAAATATGCGGTGTAAGAACCGGTTGAAAAATCAACTTCAAGGTTAAAGAATGATGGTTCCCACGGACCATCCAATCCTGCAGGTGCATGGAAAAACCAAAGTCCAAAATCAGGAATAAGCTGGCCATTTACATCTCGTAGAGTACCAGAAACAGTACCCATGTTTTCCGGCGTATGGTGGCCATGAGGATCATCATAAGGGTCACCAACGCCGACATCAGCTGGAAATGAATCTGCATAAAATCGAACTTCGAGTAGAGAATCACCAAATCCATCTGCGTTAAAATCAAACTTTGATTTAACTATACCATCTTCACTAGGAAGCTCTTCAGTTATAAACGAATCATCGGATTGATAACTACCAAGATTAAATTCGCTTCCTGCATCATATTGGGGATAAATCGCAAAAGCTGGTTCATGCCCTTTGTGAAGAATTCTGGTAAAACCGCCACCGGTGGTTTCGTTGTCCTGTTCATCGACACCACTTCCATTGATAAAGAGTAAGGATCCGCTCATATCAACGAGTCCAGCTTTTATTCGGTGTGGTTCAGAAATACCAAAATTCCACTCAAGCAAGTCTTTTGGTAAAAACGCAGTGATATTGACATCCCCGGTCGGTTCTGAGGTTACAGAAAAGGCAGCAACTGGATCTTGAGGAGAAAACATTTTGGAGGGCTCCAAATCAAGAACAGGGACATTTGCTTGGAAAATTGTTCCATTGTACCAACGCTCACCTCCCATCACGACTAGCATACCAAAAGTGGAATTTAAGTCTCCCGAAGATGTAGAAACTGGGTCAACTGTTTCGGCTAAAATCGTAATCGAACCAGGACGATCCCAGTCAGGCCAACTTCTCTTGTAACCACGAATATTTGCTCCACTAACTAGAATGTAACGGGGTTCACCCATTTCGTAATTAAAAGTTAATCTTAATGAAGTCCCCGCTTGTAGATCAGTGGACCCCAGCTCTAAATTGGACAAAGAAATATCATCTCCATCGGATAAATCGGTGTTAACCAAGGAAATTCGATAGACCATATCATCCCAGTTTCCATCGGTGTAAACCTCATCAACTAAAGCAGGATCTTCTGATGTAGTTATATCCAGCTTTTCTACATGGACATAAGCCGGGAAGTCACCAATAGTTGCCCCACCAGAGAAATTATTTAACGAGAGATCGGCTCCCCAAGAAGAGTGATTGTCGCTGAAAACTAATTTCGCATCTTCTGGCCTACCCCAAGGGTTAATTTCTCGATTGAAAGTCCCATCTTCATTGAAAATAACTTCTCTATCATCCTCAAGGTAGGCGACTAATTCCATGGTTTCACCTTCAGGTGATAGCCGTTCGTCTACATAGTAATTAATTGGATAACCGTCATCGTAAACATAGTTATTCTCCATATATTCAATCGCGTTTTGTGGAAGCACAACAGGACGCCAAGGGATAGTGCCTTCAAATGGCTGCACCAAGATTACACCGCTCCCATCACCTCTTAAAACAACCTCAAAAGTTTGAGACTGATTATTTTCAACGATGGCAAAAAATACTTCGTTGGCATGGTTTGCTACTTCGATAAAGGAACGCTCAGATTCAAAATCGATAATTGCAGAACCTGGTAGTTGGGATGAAATAAGTGATTTTAAGCCCTCCCCTATTTCAGATTTTGAAATATAAATGCGAGACTCTGAGTAATCCTCTGCCGCATGTAAATAATTTCCATTTTGGTCGAAATAGAGATTGAGCATATTGTTCATCCCCACTTGGTAGACGAATCTATCACCAACAAGCACATCCATGATCTTTTCTGCCCAAACGGGATCCACTCCCTCCAAGACACTGACTTGTCCCTTCAACTCGTTCACAAACCCAACCACATCTTCTACAGGAACTGGGATAAGTTGTTTATACCCTCCGCCCTTACCTGGATAATCGTCCGAAAATTCATCAATTTCTTCGAAAATGATTCGGGAATAATAGGTACCACCAGATTCCGATAAAGAGGTTGAATCCGTGGAACCTTCGTAGCGGTTATTGTAAGTGATATTATGCGTAGCAACCGATCCAACATGTTGGATCACAACGGTGGCTGTATTTGGCCCAGTCTTGGTATAGACAAAGGGATCTAATTGTAACTCATTTATATCATAATCAAACCATTCGAAGTGTGTTTCTTTGTACTGACCTTCCCTCCAAGGACCTTCGATTTCATCCCCATTTTCTTGAATTTCAATTGATTTCCAACGTAATTTGGTTCCAGGAATTGATTCCGCAACAGGAGCCGCTTCAACAACATTCAAATCGCCGTTCATTGTTGTTGGATGAGCCACGCAGTAAAATACCAAAAATTCTGAACCGGCAGAGTAATCGGGTGGGATAGATAGGGTAAGTTCATCTCCAACTGCCCCCAGGGGACCACCAATCACATATGAAGATGAGGCGGAAGGAGCGGGACCAATCGCAAAGGCATGCGGGGTAAAGCCCTCGACTGCGATAAAACGGTAATCCTCACCTGCCCCAAACTCATAGGTTGAGAGATCGATTGGACCTTCCTCATTACTAAAATTATAATACGGGGCCGTTTGGCTGCCTCCTGAGACATAGATTTCCTCAAAATCATCCAAGTCGCTATCGCTGTGGCGAAGAACCCGCACATTATCTACAAATGTTGAGAAAGAATGCCCTGCATCATTAAATGCAAAAAATCCAAATGCATTGGCATCAAACCCTAAGGAAGAAAACTCAGCTATCTTTTCATTGTTTAAATACATTGAGTTGGTTGACCCAGTGTGAATCAGAGACATCTTATAGTATGTTCCGAACTCTGCTGGTCGGGATATTTCAATGTCCTCTCCGGTAAAAGGATCGGTATATCTAAACTCGAGAACTAATCCTTCACCTTCCCAGTATTCGAGCTCTGGACCAAACTGTTTAATGTTGGATTTGTTTCCATCTGCAGGAATGTCGAAACAAAGAAAATTTAGCCCTGTTTCATACTGGGTTCCACTAGGTAGCATAAATTCAGCCTCTAATCCGTAGACATTAGAATCGGTCAATAGGGCGATAGAGTGTTTCGATCCATCTCCAAGGTCGAGATGGCTAAATATTTCAGGTGTTGTCTGACTGCCTGAATCATTTAAGTTACCACTTCCACTCAACTCCAAAGCTCCTTCAGCAATGCGAGGAGCATTGGCACCGGGCCACCACCAAGAATCCCATTTGTTAAAGTCTAATTCATTGGCTGAGAAATCATCATATTGCTCCCAATGCGATCCATGTTCATCAGAATCATGGTCTGTATCATCCTCATGCAGATAGCCAACAGGAGATAATCCAAACTCAGTTTCCACATAGTCCGGCCCGTACTGGCTTCCAATGCCATCAAAATCAGATAGCTCCTCCACCCAATCTCCATCAGCTTGTTTTACTACGGGAAGTAAGTGATGCGAATGCAGAGGCATTACGGTAAGATCATCACCATTAGGTTCTTCTTCAAAATATGGATTAGGTACGATTGCATAGTAATTTTCTAATTCTTGTCTTAATAATAATTCTGGAGCTTCCTCTTCAATTTTAGACCATAGCCACCCAGAAAGATGTGAAACTTGACTATCGGTCAGGCGGTAAATGGGGGCACCTTTGGGCTCATTTTCTTCAGATGTCGGGGGTTGATAATAGCCTTCAATGCTTAGGTTGTGCTCAACCTCCAATGTGAAGGAATCTATGAAATCATGGGTTGAATAAGTTAGTGAATCCATAGCTAACCAAACTCCAGCCTCTCCCTCCGGTACTAATTCACTGACCAAAATAAGTTCAGAAAAATACACCATTTCTGCACCCGGTGGAGTGTCCACATCCATAATAGCAAAGTATCCACCTTCTTCATTGTAAATAGGAGTAGAAGCCCAAGTATAACCGGTAATGTCCTCGAAAATTGACTGACTTAACCAAAATACGGGATACTGTTCGATTTCGTCCTTTGGAATCGACAAATTTAACCGCCCATTCATCGAGTCATGAATGTCGCAAATATAATAAATTTTAACATCATTCTCGGCTAGTGTCTCCTTTTCGTCTTCCGAATATTCAAAATCGAAATAATCTCCATTTGAATTAAGAATAAAATCTTCTAAATTAGGACCTTCATCAATGGGAGGCATGAGAAGATTGGCACTTAAAATACTGAAGTCCTCCGCAGAACCGTTAAATTCATGCTCTTCGAGAGTTATTGGTTCAAGATCGTTTGGATCGAGGGAAGGAGTTTTCCATAATTTGATTATTCCGCTGTCCCTAATGCTCGCACCCAGAGTAAACGGATGGGATGGACTTATTCCATCGGCAACAAAACGGTATGTTTTGTCCGCTTGGAATACAAATTTTTCCATATCCAACTGGGTACCATAAATATCCTGGAAGGAATAATGCGGATAATCAAAGAAACCACCTGAAACAAAGATTTTTTCAACGAATTCATGCTTGGGTTCATCCTCATGCAGATAGCCAACAGGAGATAATCCAAACTCAGTTTCCACATAGTCCGGCCCGTACTGGCTTCCAATGCCATCAAAATCAGATAGCTCCTCCACCCAATCTCCATCAGCTTGTTTTACTACGGGAAGTAAGTGATGCGAATGCAGAGGCATTACGGTAAGATCATCACCATTAGGTTCTTCTTCAAAATATGGATTAGGTACGATTGCATAGTAATTTTCTAATTCTTGTCTTAATAATAATTCTGGAGCTTCCTCTTCAATTTTAGACCATAGCCACCCAGAAAGATGTGAAACTTGACTATCGGTCAGGCGGTAAATGGGGGCACCATCGTGGTAATCTCCTTTAAGATCCGTTTCATTGTGATCGCCGGCATATCCATCATCGGGATTGTATCCATCTCCAGGATATTCTCCGTCGTGACTCCCATTATCGTCATAGTAATCATAGTAATCATCAAATATCTCTCCAGACTGGACCAAATTGTTTGTCTCAAAATAACCCTTCAATGACTCCTCACTGGTGTAATCAAATATCTCATACACTTCAGTTTCTGTATCCACAAAATCCCAATCCCCGTCTCCTACCTCTTCTACACGCTCCAACTCAAAATACACGATCTCATTTTGAGTGGTTTCATCCCATTCTATTACTTCCAGTACTGCATAGTTACCCGCCGTTAAACCAGTCTCACCGGTCAACTCTTCCAATTCTTCTGATCCTAAATAAAATACTGGGGCTCCTCCATGACTGTCATTGTGATCTTCATAGCCGTCCCCTGGACTATAGCCATCTCCGGGTTCGTATCCTTCGCCAGGATATTCTCCGTCGTACTCATAATGCTGGTACTGCCTGCCCTCATTATAGCCAAAACTCTCAAAATGAGCACGAGCAGCTTCGTAATCATCCCCAAAAGCATTAGCTAGATCAGGGTTTAATTCAAGGTACACCTCGGCATCAAACTCTGCCAACGCTTCCTCTAAACTGTACTCTTCATCAGGAAAATAGCCGTCTGTTTCATTGTGATCGCCGGCATATCCATCATCGGGATTGTATCCATCTCCAGGATATTCTCCGTCGTGACTCCCATTATCGTCATAGTAATCATAGTAATCATCAAATATCTCTCCAGACTGGACCAAATTGTTTGTCTCAAAATAACCCTTCAATGACTCCTCACTACTAAATCCTACGATTTCATAACCTTCTTCCTCGTCACCTCCGGCATACTCCCAGTCTCCTGACTCACTCTGCTCAACTGGTTCTATAAAATATCCAGATATATCTTCCTGGGCCTCCTCATCCCAGTCCATGTATTTTTCCACCGCATAGTTGCCTTCTGGCAAGCCTGCTACGCCTGTGAGATCTTCTAACTCAACCGTACTTAGATAAAATACTGTGACGACACCTATTGGTTCATGATCCTGTCCTTCTCCATCTGGCAAATTCGGATCATCCACATAATCGTCGCCGGGTTCGTAGCCATCACCTGTCTCGGGATATCTATATTGCCGGCCCTCGTTATATCCATATGCCTCAAAGTGGGCTCGAGCATGTTCATAATCTTGTCCAAAAGCAGACTGCAAGTCTGGGTTGAGCTCCAAATAAACCAAAGCATCAAACTCCAACAACGCTTCTTCTAAACTTAAGACTTCTCCGGATTCGTAACCGCCGGGATTACCTGTGTCCACATAATCTCCGTTGGGATCCGTTTCATCATAAATGGGGAAAGTATCGGCTTGGTCATAGGCCAGAGAAAAAATAGGCACAAAAATTGCACAAATAAATGTGATCTGAAAAATATTAGAGAACTTTTTCATAACGGTATAATAGAGGGCATGAAGCAGTAAGGGTGGAATAAAATTTGTTCATATCAAAACATCGAGTCAAGTTATTACTGAATCAACATCTAACCATTGAGAAATGTTTATTTCAGCGAAGTTTCGTTATCAATGAAACTTCTTTGTCTACTTATACCACTGTAAAATTAAACGACTCAACAAACACAAAGGTAGAATTCTGTAAAGATTCGGAAGAAATTTAGAATGAAACCAACCCCCTCCAAAAAAAGTACCACTCTTACCCAACTTGATAGAAGTATAAATTTGTTTGGCTGCCTCCCCAGGAGAGATAGATGACTTTAGCTGTCTGTCAATTTGTAGCCAAGATCTTCTCATAATTGGCGAATCATGCTTCTGCTTGCTGGCAGTATTGTTAAAATCGGTACAGACATCCCCCATCCGAATATCAATAATTGCAAGCGTATGTTGGTACTCAAGTATGAGACTTTGAGAAAAAGAGGAAAGAGCAGCTTTGCCAGCATTGTAAAGTGGCATAAACGGAAGCGGATAAAGGGTGGCCAGCGAAGAGAGATTAACAATCACTCCCCTACTCTCCTCTGCCATAGCCGGGGCAAATATTCTGCACAATTCTACGGGCGAGGAAAAGAGTACTTGAATTTGACGGGTGATTTCCTCGTACGGAAACTCTGACCATTCATAAAAAACACCATAGCCCGCATTGTTTATCAAAACTTCTGGGATACCATTTTGTTCCAAAAATTTCTCAGCAAATGCGCGAGTCTCTAGGGAATTGGAAAAATCGATCGAGATTTGAGTAATTCCATCCATACCTTGAGGAAGGCTTTTACTTCTGGAGGCTGAATATACCTGATACCCGTCATCCTTTAATCGTAGGCACAACTCCCTACCAATCCCTTTGCTCCCTCCAGTAACTAATGCAATTCTTTTGCTCATTAAAACCTGAAGACTATGAAAATTGATCTTTGCCGAGAAGCAAAACTTTAGAAAAGATACTCAGTATGGCCGAAACGGACACCATTTACATGCTTACCATGGAATATCCACCGATGCGTGGTGGGGCGGGTGTGTATTGCGAAGAACTCTACCAAGCTGCTGAAAAAGAAGGTATAAGGATACAAGTCATTGGCCCAAAAACTACCCAAAAGGCCAAGGATGCGAACTACCTTGAGATGCCGGTCAAAGGTTCGCAGGACTGGGTATGTTCCTGGAAAGCATGCTCTTATTTAAAAAATCTCGATCTGAGAACCCATACCCTCCACTTGGCTGAGCCCGGTGCTTTGCGTGCATGGATTAGGTTTGGATACAGAGTACCCAAGCCCAAGTGGCTTCTGATAACCCTGCATGGATCGGAAATTCCCAAGTTTTCTAATCATTTTCTGGAGCGAAGAAGTTTTATTAAAGCTTTGCAGCAGGCAGACAAAATTCACCTTCTATCCACGCACAACCGAGAGGCATTGATCAAATTATGCCCAGAGCTAGGGGAAAAAATTCTTTTACAGCCTGGAGCTCCGGCTAGTGATGTATTACCCACCGAAAAGATTGCCAAGGTATACAAGCCAATCGCAAACGGGCTTATTTTACTTTGCGTGGGAAGAATTCACCCACGTAAGGGCCAGCTAGAGCTGCTACAGGCCATTGCACAAATTCCAGATTCAATAAAGGATAAAGTTACCTGTCGTTTCGCAGGCCCATCAAACCACAATGCATATGCCAAAAGGCTAGGAGATTTTAGTAAGAATGTAGGATGTAAGGTGGAATTTCTTGGGGACTTATCAAATAGGCAATTGAGATCTGAGTATGAAAAAGCAGATTTATTTGCCCTTACCTCCATTCCTTTCGCAAAGAGTGTGGAAGGGTTTGGTTTTGTTTATTTAGAGGCCTCGGCACATGGTTTACCCATAGTCGCAAATCGAACAGGAGGAGTGGAAGACGCGGTCGTACACAGGCAGACTGGCCTACTCGCCAACCCAAAAAACCAATCTGAAGTAACCGAGCATCTTATAACTTTAATAAAAGATAGGAACTTACGTGAAGCTATGGGCAAAGCAGGTATCCAATGGGCTGCTGAGCACAGTTGGGGGAAAGTGGTCCAAGCACTTTACCAATAGAAGTAAGTTCTCTTCTGCCTCCTACAAAACATCCGCAAAGGCGGGCCGTAGGCGATTAAAAAACCAGGCTCCGAACAGCAAGACAAAGCTTCCAAATATCCAGGCATAGCCCACACCGAACCAATCGGGCTGCCCACCCCACAGGATGACCTGCCGCAAAGAGTCAATAATACGCAGCAACGGATTCCACTGCAAAAAAGTCCAAATCGGGGGAGCGGTGGATTCTGCCTTGGCAGCCGAATAGAAAACCCCGCTTGCATAAAGCAGTGCAAGTCCCAGAAAGGACCCAATCTGGCTGACATCCCGTATAAATACACCGAGGGCGGAAAAAAACCAGGCAAGACCAAGTGCGATCATAAAGACTGGAAAAATGATAATCGGTGCATACAGGCAAGAGATTGACAGACCCGGACCAACCAAAAGGACACCAACGAGGCAAAGGCCAAAACTAATCAATAAATCATAAGCGAGTGCACCCATGGTGGCTGCTGGTAAGATCTCCAAGGGGAAAACCACTTTTTTAACAAAGTTTGGCTGGCTTACGATGATGCCAGGTGAAGACCCAATAATCCCAGAAACTAATCCAAGCACATTGAGACCAAGGAATACTCCCAAAGCATAATCAATGGTGGATTCGTCGGGAGAATCAGTAAACCTACCTCCAAAAATAACCCCAAATGCAAACACATACAGGCCAAGCATAAGCAAGGGATTCGCCACCAACCAAAAGGCTCCTAACATACTGCCTCGGTGCCTTGCCTTCACATTGCGAAGTAAAAACTGCCAGAGGAGTTCTCTCTTGTATATCAAGGTGAGAAATAGATTCATTCGGTAATCAATCAAGCTGTTTGATCAAAATAAAAGCCACTTTTTCTGAGCATAACTGAAAGCCTTGATAGAATTTGCACTGGTAGCAGAGTCGAGGATGTAAATCCAGTTTTCTTCCTTATGGCTGTAAACATAAGGCAACGCCGAAAATGAAAACCAAATCCAATCGTTCATCAAATGATTCCATGCCCAGAGCTTTTCGCCAACAGCACGAGGAACAAACATCCAACCATAGCGAGGAAAGAAATTCCAGTTATTTAAATACGGGTATAAGGGCCCTAGCCAAGGGTTTTCCAACCATCCGCCCTCCCCTAAAATCTTTGAGTTATGCCAATGAGGCATCCATTCATGAATCCAATCGTAATGCGAGGCAAGTCGAGTGTAAACGGTGACATCCCCATAAGTAGAATCTTTGGTACCATATGAGACTAATCCGTGTATTCTCCAAGTTTTTTCAGTATACACAAAAGCTGGGCCACCACTATCCCCTTGTGCAGTACTACCTTCCAACTCAAGGGGTAAAGAATTGCTCGAGCCATTTCCTAGGTTATCGACGATTTTACCACTTTCTAGAGAATTAGAGTTACTGAAAGGAGAATCGAAATCAATACCAAGCAAACCTCCAAAAAGCTTGTCATCTAAGTATGTGGGAACGGAACGATCAATTGTGTTTTCTGCACCTACTCTTTTTTTATTTAAAGAATTGGCTATTCCATTATTGCCTTCAACTAAAGTTCCATATCCAGCAATAACCGCCTTTTCATTAAGTGGATCATCTTGGAAATTAGGTAACCGAGCGGGAAAATGGCCGATCACATCTTCATCCAATACAACCAAAGCAAGGTCGACCCCAAGGAAATCACCATCCCCCAAAGGGTTATCAATTGTCTGTCGAAGTGTCCATCCTTCATGGATGATAAATTCTTGAACCGAATAAGAGTAGGTTGAAGCTAGTGAAAGTTCATCACCCAAGTAGAAAGTCCAATCATTAGGATCAGGTTGGTCGTGGTAAGAATTTTTAATGATATGAGCAGCTGTAATTAAAATATTTGGGGCAATGAGGGTGGCGGTCCCTAATGCATTGCTCGACGACACTAAAGCACCAACCACAGACAAATCGGGATAATCTGCACCACTCCCAAATCGCAACTGATTACTTCCTAAAGCGAAATACTCCTCCCAACTAACAGTTTCAAGCCGACCAATGCGACGCTGCTCTTCGCCAAATAGATGAACCTTAAAAACCAAACAAAAATGAAAAAAAATAAGATATCTAATCATCTCGAGAAGGTAAAATATTGGGAGGAGGTCCAGGCGGTAAGATATTGGGTGGGGGCGGGGGAGGTGGAAGATTGTCCAAGTCATCATTGATTGCAGTATTTTCCGCTTGCTCAGCATCAATGGCATTACCCGAAAGACCTACTGAATTAGTTTCACTGAATCCACTGTTCGATTCATTGCCAGAAGTCGTCCCATTGCCAACTAAAGGATTCGATCCCAAGGAGGGTTTAGACTGGTTGAATTGATTGGTCGTAATTTGGCCTTGAGGAATTTTGGTAGGATCTGGCACTGAATTGGTTCCATTATTGAGAGATTGACCTCCGGGCGGTAAAACTGCGTAAGGCGAAAAAGTGGATCGAGAAGAAGATACGAAGGAGGTAGATGAAGATGCCCGATTAGCAACTCGGTTAGCTAACCAATCTGGGAGTTTGGGTCGGGCCGTGGGTCGTGGAGGCATTACTTTGGGCGTAGAGGATGATGCTTTGGGAGTGGTCGAAAGACTAGTTGAATTGGGGCGAGGCACTGAAGTTGGAGTAGCACTATTGGTACCTCCAGTTGTTGACTCCTGTAGAGATAAAATGATCTCCTGACCGTTAAAATGCAGGGTTAGGCTTTCGGCTTCCAGATCAAAGGAATGTGCCTGAAATTCCTCAAATGTTTTTTCGTTCAGGCGAATCCATTCTCCATGATTCGACTTAGTATTAAACACGCAAAAATAAGGAACTCCTTTGAATAAAAAATACCCCCTAAATTGTACTTCCTTGGCCAAGGATGGATTGACCTGAGGCTTGGGAGGGGGGGGCGGAACTACAGGTTTCGGAGGAGGGGCTACCGCTGGACGCAAAAAGGGGTTACTCGCAACTCCGCCATATAAAGCGAAAGAGCAAGAGATAAAAAATATTGAGTGGAGAATAAAAACCCGCACAGCAAACCTAATATTTCAAAACTCCACCGAGTCTGCAAGAAGCAAGCCCGCCTATCAAGTTTGACTAAAATAATCGCCGATCCGAAAACCAACCAAAATAAAAAGAAGGGTGCCTAAAAAATTGAGCGACACATAAAGAGCGGATCGCCAAAGGTTCCCGTTTTGCAAAAGTTCGACCAGTTCAAGTCCGAATGTAGAAAAGGTGGTAAATCCTCCGCAAACTCCAACCATCCAAAATGCCCGGAAGAAAATTGGCTCCGACAAACCGGAAGAATATTTTAGCAGGGCTCCAATGAGTAGGGCTCCGGTCAAATTGACCAAGGCTGTGTTCCAAATGGTAGCGTTGGGTACGAAGACAGAAAGAAGTGCCCGGGCCACGGAACCAAAAGCTCCGCCCAACCCCACAAATACAAAGTACTGAATGCCCATCTAAATGGGAACGGGACAAAGATTAGGATGAACTTGCTTGCTGTGATTCATGTACCTCAGCTTCTTCTTCCTCGGAGGTAAATTCTTCGTCCTCATCATCTTCATGAACTTCCTCCTTCGCTTCCTCTTCAGTATTGTACTTCAAAACATGCTGGTTAAGCGGGAGGGGGGAAACATTAACGATGATGAAGCGGCCATTCAATTTGGGTTCGTCATCCGCACGGCCCACTCCGGATAGATCATCCAATGCCTGGTGGACCACATTCATGCCCACATCAATGTGCTCCATCTCCCGACCACGAAACATTAGTGTAATCTTGAGCTTGTTGCCCTGATGAAGAAATTTTTCTGAACGACGGAGCTTGGTGATATAATCATGGGCCTCAATGCGGGGCCGGAACTTTGCTTCCTTGACCCGCTTGGACGACTTCTCCTTGTTCTTTTTGTTTTTGCTAAGTTCATACTTGTACTTACCAAATTCAAGTATCCGGCAAACCGGCGGGTGGGCACTCGCTGCAACTTCGACCAAATCGAGATCGTAGGACTTGGCAATTTTAAGTGCCTCCTCTGGGGGCATTACCCCAATCATTTGACCATCTGGTCCGATCACCCGTATTTCGCGAGCTCGGATCTTATCGTTCTTTCTTATGTAATTGCGGTTATTTTGATACCGCTTGTTATTTTTACCACGAGGTTTGGGAGCCATGTGGTTATTTGGATTTATGCATATTTGCGGATTTAGGGTAGATAAAATTCTGATTTATTCATCGAATTAGGTCCATTTGCAAGGATTAAAGTAAGCGAAGACAAACAACAAAGATCCGATATTTCAAAGGTTAAAACTTTCGCCACAACTGCAGCTTGCCTTGGCATTGGGGTTGGAAAACTTAAATCCGCCTGCTACCATTTTGTCTGAATAGTCCAAGGTGGTTCCCCGAAGGTACAGGGCCGTTTTGGAATCGACCAAGACCTTAGACCCTTGGCTTTCCAAATAAAGGTCCCCGCTCCGAGGAGTGTCGACGAACTTCATCTTGTACGAGAGGCCATTGCAACCTCCACCGGTGATGCGGATTCTAAGATAATCGCCCTTCTTTTCACGATGAATGAGTTCGGCGATTTTTTCAGAGGCACGACTGGTTAGACGGACGAGTTTTTCGTTCGCCAACAAAATATTGGGCTCCTCTTTCACGCTTGATGACATAGTCTTAACCTAGACAATACCTTGTAGAATCACAATACCTTGTTCCTCCTAGGTGCGGTGGTGGACATATCTTCTCTTTTCCATCCCCAGAAAGTCCAAAAATTCCTTCGCTTCAGAGCTTGTAAAGGTTCCTTCCTCCTGCATCTGCCGCGAGCGTTTCGCCGGACTGCCATAGTTCTTAATTAGGTTGAGGTAGCAGCGTTTTAATTCAGAAATGCTCTCCAGTGAAGTTCCTTGCCGTTTTAAGCCGGTTAAATTAAGGCCCGATGATTGATTCCGTCCAGTCACCATAAGGAAGGGCGGGATATCCACGGAAATTTCTGCCAGTCCCCCCACCATCACTCCGCTCCCAATCCGGGAAAATTGATGAATCGCTGCTCCACCACCCACAAAAACACGCTTGCCCAAAGAAACATGGCCCCCGAGTAGTGCGCCGTTAGCAAGTATACAACTTTCTCCGAGACTGCAGTCATGGGCGACATGAGAATATCCCATCAGAAAGCAACTTTTTC
>JAYOXT010000002.1:0-131519 GCA_038152995.1 Opitutales bacterium | reverse complement strand
GCACCACCTTGCCAAGGTGGATGTCGAGGGTTCGAATCCCTTCGCCCGCTCCATTGCTAGAGCAGTTGCTTAAACGCCGCAGTCATTGCAACAATATCAGTCAAGCTTTTATATCTTCTGCTTTCATATTTCACCCCAGATCCCCTCAAAATAGGATAAATGGGGAGGATGTCATGTTGCTTAAGTCCAACATCAACCATCATGTCGGCCCTGCCAGTACATAACAGATAATAGCCAAAACAGTCACCCCATGTTCTACTTGTGGCACCCTGTTCTATGCAATGTGTCCAAAGTTTACTATATTCGGACTTTTCCAATGTTTGCATATCGGTTGTTAAAATCAAGCTAGACTTAAAATCGGCAACTTGTTTGGCGAGCACTGGTTTTCCGTTGAGTCTTGCTTGAGTGCCGTCACCTGAAAGAAATTCATTTGCAACAGCCGGCAATCTCATAAAACCATACTTCACTTCTTCATTGATAGAAAATCCGATTAAGCAGCCGTATAAGGGGACTCCGTGCAAGTAAGAGAACGTTCCATCAATTGGGTCGATTATCCAGTTAAACGGAGAATCATGCCGGTGATCAGCTCTTTCTTCGCCCTGAATGCCGTGATCGGGAAAGTTTTGGGAAATTTCTCTGCGAATCATATCCTCTATTGTAAAGTCCGCTGAAGATACAGGAGAGCCATCCTCTTTGGATTCGTACTTCAATAAAGAGACATCTTTTGACAAGAAATTTTTTAGATTTTCAGTGACTCTGATACAAAACTGCTCAAAATCAGTGAATGAAAGCGAGGAGGTCATATAATTACATCGTGTTAGACTTTGAGGGAAACCTATCGAGGATAAATGAATTTTCATACCTCATAGTAAGGAAGAACAAAATTGAGCAATCTAAATGTATCGAGAACATGAACTCTTCAAGTCTCACTGCAGGAATTACAGAGCTTAGCAAGACGAACTATGATTTTATTGTTTCTCATAATTACAATGTCGAAAAAAATATTTTAAAGAAATATCTGCCATATTTACATAATGACGGTAAAATATTAAGCTGGGGACCATGGGTAGATACCTACAGAATTTACAATACACTCTACCCGCAACTAAATGATTACAGGTTGGGGTTTTTGACTGAGTCGTTTATCGCTAAAGATGAACTGACGACTTACTCAAATAAACTCTGCAATTCACACAAACGCACATTTCACAATGCTACCTATGATTGTATTTGTACTATGCTAATTTTGGATAGAGTGTTACCAATTATTAGGATAGATGATTTTCTACAGGATTAGATTCAGTGCTTAGTTCATCATTTCTTCCAGGCAACTCTACTACATCCTCATCTAGCATAACAACTTCTGATAATCCGACCAAGGAGTCCTTAGTGTCTAAATTCACCAACCGAACCCCCTTTGAGCCACGATTTGTCTCCCGAATGTTCGTAACAGGACATCTTACAGCCTGTCCGCGATGTGTTATCATAAGTATTTCACTTTCCTGATCTACGCTCAATGCATCACAGACTGAGTCTGTGTTCATGGCAGTGACGCCTTGGCCGCCCCGTTTTCTGGGAGTAGAATCATCAACATTTGCAGAAGTGTCAACTTTGCCCCCATTGGGGAGAAAAGTGCTGAATCTCGTGCGTATTCCCAAGCCATTAGTGCCGGCGATGAGTAGGAGTTTCGAATCATCAACAACAAGCAAATTAACGACAGAGTCATCTTTTTGGAGACGAATTCCTCGAACACCGCGAGTAACTCTACCCTGGTTTCGTAGTTGCATGCAGTCAAAACGCAAACCCTTTCCTTTGCGTGTGAGAATAAGTAAGTGGTTATCATCAGATGCAAGCAGGGCTTTTAAAACAAGATCGCCATCATCAACATTAATACCTATTATTCCTCCTTTTCGATAATTTTTATATGCTTCAATTTTGGTTTTTTTAACCACTCCTTTTTTAGTGCATAAAATTAAAGATTTCTCTGATTCAAATGAATCGATAGAAATAAGTGCTGCAATTGTTTCACCTTTCTGCAATTCAAGGAAATTGACGATGTTTCTTCCTTTTGATGTTCGGCTGCCTTCAGGAATTTCATATGCTTTTTCTACATATACTCTTCCATTGTTCATAATAAACATCAGCGTATCATGGGCGTTGCAAGTCTGTAAAACATTGACCGGGTCTTCATCTTTTTGCCCACTTCCTATTACACCCTTTCCGCCACGATTCTGTAATCGATATTCTTCAACAGAGGTTCTTTTAATGAAACCTGATTGGGTTACAGTGACGACACACCCATCGTTGGGAATAAGATCCTCCATGCGCACCTCACCTTCGGCTTCGGTTATAATGCACTTCCGCTCGTCACCATAGGAAGACCGCAGTTCAAGTAGTTCATCGCGTATGAGTGAGAGTAAGGTAGACTCATTGTTAATAATATTGAGTAAACCCTCAATCAATCTCATTAATTCTTCATACTCTGAATCAATTTTTTCTCTCTCCATACCGGTTAATTGGTACAGCCTCAAGTCTAAGATAGCATTGGTTTGTCTCTCGCTAGTCCCATAAGTGGACATGATCTTTTCTTTCGCTTCTTGTCTATTTGATGAAGCACGAATAATTTTTACAAAATCATCTAAATTATCTAGTGCAATTTTGTAGCCCTCGAGAATATGTGCTCGATCCTGGGCTTTTCTGAGCCTAAACTGAGTTCTGCGCAGGACAACATCTCTTCTATGCTCGATAAAGCATTCCAGCGCTTCCTTTATATTAAGCTGGCGTGGGCGCAATCTATCTAATGCCAGCAGAATGACCCCAAAGCTACTCTCGAGTGCAGTGAGTTTGTAGAGCTTGTTCATAGTAACTCGCTCAATTTCTCCCATTTTTAATTCGACTACTATCCTAGTTTCCTCAGTTGACTCATCCCGTAAATCACTCACGCCATCCAAGACCTTTTCTTTCACTAAATCTGCTATTCTAGTGACAAGTGTCGCTCGATTAACATTGTAAGGTATATCTGTAACAATGATTTGTTGCTTTCCGGAGGGAAGATCTTCCACATGCATGGTACCACGCATCTTAACAATACCGCGACCCGTGCGCATGTATGATTCAATACCTGATCTACCAGGGATGCTACCACCGGTTGGAAAATCAGGACCTGGCAATACTTCCATTATCTCATCAATAGAAGAGTTAGGGCTCTCAATGAGTAAGCAAATTGCGTTAATTAGTTCGGTTAGATTGTGCGGGGGAATATTTGTAGCCATACCTACCGCAATTCCTGTTGATCCATTCATCAAAAGGGCGGGAAGGGCGGATGGTAAAACAGAAGGTTCAGTAGCACTCTCCTTGTAATTTGGTGTGAAATTAACGGTGTCTTCGTCTATGTCCTTGAGCAGTTCCTCTGCTATTTTGGTTAGGCGACACTCAGTGTAACGATATGCAGCAGCAGAATCACCATCAACGGAACCAAAATTTCCTTGCCCGTCAATTAGTGGATAACGCATGACCCACGGTTGTGCCATCCGGACTAAGGTGTCGTAAACAGAACTGTCGCCGTGGGGATGATAGTTTTTAAGTACTTCACCGACGACACCAGCACATTTATCATACGCTCTATTATGCAAAAGACCCTCTCTAAGCATAGCGTATAAAACTCTTCTTTGAACAGGTTTGAATCCGTCTCTAGCGTCGGGTAGTGCTCGGCTAACAATCACGGACATCGAATAATCGATGTATGCAGATTGCATAATTTCACTAATGTTCTCTTTCATATTATAAGGAATTTAAATATTAAGCGTCTAGAAAACTTACATTGAGCGCATTGTCTTCGATAAACGCACGCCTTGGTGCAACCTCTTCACCCATCAGAATACTAAACATTTCGTCCGCAGAAACCATATCCTCGATTTCTACTTTTATAAGTGTGCGTTTTGCTGGATCCATAGTTGTCTCAAATAATTGTTTGGGGTTCATCTCACCGAGACCCTTGTAACGCTGAATTTGAAGACCTTTTTTTCCGATCTTTCTAATTTCAGACAAAAAATGTTCTATATTGTATATGTTAACAACTTCATTGTTAGTATTATCGGATAGTTGTAGTTGGTAGGTAAATTTTTCGTCGTTATTTGTAAAAAAATCAATGTTTAGGCCATGTCGTAAAAGGTGGTTAATGCTTTTTTCAATCTCATGAACCTCAAATAATTCATGTAATGAAATTCGCTGAGTTAAAATCAGATTATTATGTTCAATTTCCCTCGTAATTGAATCGAGTTCCCTTCCATCCTCTTCTAGGTTTTGTGCCTGAATAAAGCCCGCCTTTGCATCGATATCGGCGAGGAATCTTAGCTCTTCATCATTACCTACTCGAATCCTTGCAAGGAATCTGGGTAGTTTACCTGTTTGGTGGTCATATTGAGCCAATAATCTTTTAAGTGAGCATCCATACCTACTTAAATTCTTTCCTTGTTGCTCAATTTTAAGAATATCGTCATACAAAAGTTTAAGAGTTTCTTGATTAATAATTTCGTTATTTTCAATTCTGCAGAGATTTACATCTTCGCAACCGAGCTGAATAAGAATCTTACTCATTTCTGCATCATCTTGTACATATTGTTCTGTTTTTCTCCGTTTAATTTTATACAAAGGAGGTCTTGCTACATAAACATAGCCTTTTTCTATTAAGCCCTTCATTTGACGAAATATGAAGGTAAGTAATAGTGTACGAATATGAGCACCATCAACATCCGCATCAGTCATAATTATAATTTTATGGTATCGAGCCTTGTCCGCATCAAACGAGCCCTCACCTTCGTGATCTCCGATACCAGTACCAACGGCAGTAATGAGGCTCCTAATCTCAGCATTGTTCAAAACCTTATCCAACCTCGCCTTTTCGACATTTAAAAGCTTACCACGCAATGGAAGGATTGCCTGAGTCAGTCGGTCCCTTCCTTGCTTAGCGGAACCGCCTGCTGAATCCCCTTCCACAATGTACAATTCGCTTTTGGATGGATCCTTCTCCGAGCAATCTGCTAATTTACCAGGAAGGCCTCCCCCAGAGAGGGCCCCCTTACGCACAGTTTCTCTCGCTTTCCGTGCGGCTTCCCTTGCTCTTGCGGCATGAATAACTTTCTGAATTATAATTTTGGCTTCATCGGGCTGCACCTCAAAATAGTGCTTGAGATTTTCCCCTACAATTTTTTGCACAATTCCATCCACTTCCCGGTTCGACAATTTTGTTTTTGTTTGTCCTTCAAATCTAGGCTCTGGGACTTTTACGGAGATAATTGCAGTTAATCCTTCCCTTACATCATCACCTGTTAATGAAAGTTCTTTCTCTTTAAGTAGGTCGTTTTGTCTCGCATATGCATTGATCACTCGAGTTAGAGCTGTCCTATATCCAGAGAGATGGGTTCCTCCCTCAACATTGTGTATCGAATTTGCATAGGCGTAGAGTTGATCGTTAAAGGAATCATTGTAAATCATCGATACCTCTAGTTTGATAGTTCCATCACCTGTTTCAGCCGGTGCCTCTCCTGCAAATGAAATGGGCTGTTCGGTAAGACAATTCTTATTTTTATTGAGGTAGAGGACATACTCAGTAATTCCGTTCTCAAAATAGAAGGATTCTTTGCGGCTTTCCTTTTCATCGCACAAATCAATTTTAACTCCCGGGTTCAAGAATGCTAGTTCGCGAAGTCTTTTGGCAAGGATTTCGAACTTAAATTCGCGTGTTTCGGTAAAAATCTGCAAATCCGGTAGAAATGTGATTTTGGTTCCAGTTGCCTGTGAGTCACCAATAACTTTTAAAGGGCTCGTAGTAATTCCCCTAGAAAACTCCATTTGATGTATTTTGCCATCCCTGCGAACTTCTGCAGTGAACCACTCTGATACGGCATTCACGCATTTTGCGCCGACGCCATGAAGCCCGCCAGAAACCTGATATGCCCCTTTCCCAAACTTCCCGCCTGCATGCAGGTTGGTAAGCACCAATTCAAGTGCAGGCATATTGTGCTTAGGGTGCACATCAACGGGTATACCCCGACCGTTGTCCTGAATCGTACATGAGCCATCTCCGTGCAGGCTAACTATAATTTCAGAGCAATACCCAGCAAGACTCTCATCGATCGAATTATCCACGATCTCAAAAACGCAATGGTGTAAACCCCTTTCGTTGGTGTCACCAATGTACATATCCGGTCTCTTTCTAACCCCCTCCAATCCCTCGAGTTTCTGTATCTTTGAGGAGTCGTATGTTTCTTCTTTTTTGGTATTATTTTCTAGGCTCATGAGAATATTGGGTTCCAAGAAATGGATAAGTAAATCTAATAGTTAATTTGCGCCATTATCCCCCATGCGGGAAATAGTTCGATCGAACAATCATTACTGTGATTCTGACTTCTGTGCAGTAGTGGGTCAAGGGGAGATTTTCTTTTTTTGCCTCACTTGGTTAACATCTGGAATCTGATGAGGACAATTTGAATGATTTTTATCAAATTCTTAAAGCGCTATCCAGCAACATTTTAATTTAGTTCCCATAGGTTTCTTTTTTTTATATTACAGGTTTTTGGTCGAAATAAAATTCGCTCGCTCTCCAAAATCCTTACGCGTTTTAAGCCAAACAAAAAAATTGCACAATTTTTGGGCTTCGTATTCCCGCGATAAAGCATTTCATTAGGTACTGCCCACACGCTCTTTGAATTGTATTTTTAATTAGGTATGCTAATTAAAATTCATTCATTTCGGAAAAAATTTCCAATACCAAGAGACAAGGAGAATAGTGCCAGTAAAATAAATCAGCATCGGGTAGATCCCAAACTGAACAAAATCCTTGAATCGATATCCGCCAACCGAATAAACAAAAGTATTTGTTTGGTAGCCTATGGGAGTGATAAAGCTGGCCGATGAGGCAATGCATGCAGTAAGCACAAAACCTCTAGCCGCTTCCTGGTCTAGTCCGAGCTGATAAGCGACCGCCAGTGTAACAGGAGCCATTATTGCAATAGTTGCATTATTTGAAAGAAGCTCAGTTAAGATTGCGGTAAACAAATAGATAAAGACCAATGCTCCGATGAGGCGCCATTTTTCATCAAAGCTACTCACGCAGAGGGTTTGGATCTGATCAGCAATCCATCCAGATGCACCACTATGCTGCATACAGATACCCAATGATAGCATTGCATAAATGAGAATAAGCAAATTCCACTCCACCGATTTTGCACAGTCCTTTATGGAAATACACCCAGAGCTCAAGAGCAACACAACGCCAAGAATTGCAGAAATGGAAATCGGTAATATGCCAAGAGTCGCACAGCCAATGACCCCAATCAGGGTCCCCACAACGAAGCTTGTGCGAATTCGAAAATCCTTACAGCCAACGGTTGATTCATCAAGCAAGACTATCTCATTCATTTTTCTGAGTTTTTCGATAGATTCATTGGGTCCTAACAAAAGGAGCGTATCCCCGGGCCTAAGCCTAACATTTCGCATACTCAGACCAAGGTTTTTTCCCTTCCTGTGGATTGCAAGCACAGTCAAATTAAACCTAGATCTAAAATCTGCTTCTTCCAAGGTTTTGCCTGAAAATACCGATGAAGGTCCAACCATGCCCTCAACCATAATAGCTTCTCCTACAGAAATTTGCTCAAGCCCCAGGTAATGCTCGTCGATTAAATTGACCCCATCTATAGAGCCGGCGTCAAGAATGCTAGTCGGGCGGCATGAAAGAACCAATCGGTCTCCCGATTCTAATTCTTGGTCCAGCAAGTCCATTTTTTGGTGAGCAAGGCTTGTATTTCTCCGCACGATATCTAAAACTCTCACGCCTTTGAGAGAAGATAATTCATGGGCAGATATTTTTCTTCCAACAAGAACCGACTTCGGTGTAATGATTGCTTCTGTGAGGAATTCCTTTTGCCTGATCTCCGCAATAATCTTACTGAGCGCCTCTCGTTTTGGAAGCAATCTTCGACCGAAAAGAACCAGAAAAACAATCCCAATCATCATTAGAGGCACGCCAACATTAGAAAGCTCAAACATCGCCATAGCCGGCATTTCAGGGTAATATTCTGAGTTTGTCATGAATCCGCTGGCAAGAATATTCGTACTCGTGCCAACCAGCGTACAACATCCTCCAAATATGGATGCATAAGAAATCGGGATAAGCATTTTGGATGATGAAACATTAAGGGTTTTAGAAAGAGATATTGCTACAGGCAGAAGAATGACGACCACTGGTGTATTGTTTACGAAAGCCGAAAGCAGTGCCACGGAGCATAAAAGTATGAACATAAATGGCTTGTAGCTGAAGGTGGTGAGCCCATGCAGATACGATGTTAGTTGCTCGATTACCCTATGCTTGTTTAGTGCTGCACCGATCGCAAACATAGCAACAATGGTAAGCGGAGCCTCGTTGGAAAAAACGATCATAATATCGGTAAAATGAGGCCATTTTGGTAAATTGAGGGCACTGATAAAAAGAATGGCTCCAAACAAGATCATAGCAGTCGTTTCCATGCGGATCTTCTCCCAAACAAATGAAAGCAATGCAGCCATGAGCAAAGCAAGAGACAGGTAAAGTTCTATTTCAACACCTGGATTCATCCGCCCATTTCTTTGATTAAGTTTGCCATATTCTTGTGATGTCAAATCATCAGTTTTTCTCTTTCACTTGTCGATTCAATCCTAGATTTATGCCGTTTATATAATGAATTTCCAATTTCCTCAACGACCGCGCCGCTTACGGCAAAACGATGCCGTTCGGTCCATCATAAGAGAAAACCAAATCCATGCCACAGATTTAGTTCTGCCCGTCTTCATAACGGAAGAAAGAAAAATAGTTGAAGTAGCTTCTATGCCTGGGGTTTTTCGTTGGCCTCTCCACGAATTGGAAAGGAAAATCACAGAGTGGTACTCCCTCGGCATACGGGCCTTTGCTTTATTTCCAAAAATTGATGATTCTAAAAAGGATTCTTCAGGGTCCTATATCTTAAACGAGGAATCTTTGTGTTATCAGGCAGCCATGCTACTCTCTGGATTGAATCTTGATCTTTGCCTTATCGCCGATCTTGCATTGGACCCTTATACCGACCATGGGCACGATGGTATTATCGGGTGCGACGGAAGGATCATTAATGATGATACGGTGGAAGTTTTAGCGAAAGCATCACTTCTTTGTGCACAAGCGGGCTTTCATTTTCTCGCTCCTTCGGACATGATGGACGGCAGGGTTTCTATTATCCGAAGCCGCCTTGAAGAGCACTGTTTTCATGACACTGGGATAATCAGCTACTCCGCCAAATTTTGCTCTTCTTATTATGGCCCCTTTCGCGACGCAATTGGTGCCTTGGGTGTAGCATCCATAAGTAAAACCTCATACCAGCTTGATCCGGCAAACTCTTGTGCTGCACGCAGAGAGCTTCTATTAGATGTCGATGAGGGGGCAGATATCCTTATGATCAAGCCGGCCGAGCCTTACCTAGACATCATATATCAGGCTAAGCAGCTATGTAATATTCCCATCGCCGCCTACCAAGTCTCCGGGGAATACTCCCGTTTGATTGCCGCCTCCCAAAACGACTGGCTCAATCTTCAATCCTGTGCGATGGAATCTATTATTTCCATTAAGCGTGCCGGGGCAGATTTGATCCTTACTTACTTTGCTGATAGGTTGGTTGATTGGTTAAATAGCTAGATTGAGCGACTTGGATCGTATTTAAAGGTCGTCAGGCGCACCGCCTTCATACGGAGTAGTTTCCTCTTTTTCCTCCTCCTCATCCCACTTAAGGTCTTCATCTGGTAGCAACTTTTCATCTTTGTCAGAAATATCAAGTAGCTCGGAATCAAGATCTGAGTAATCCTCACCTTCTTGATCGCCATCCCTTTCGTCATCGAGGTCAGAATCAAGCTCAAATCCGTCGGGAACAAATTCTAAAATAGCAATTAACTCATCACTAAAATGAGACCTCCTTCCCTCTAGATAGTCGTTATTGAGTTTTTCTGACAAAACCTCTTCCATCTCCTCTAGTGTGTAAGGTTCAGCAAATTCAATTAACTCATTAAGCATGGATACCCGTATCTGAGAAACATGGCTTAAGAAGTCGGCATAGGGACCCTTTTCCTCATCTAAAACATCCGGGAGGGCAAAAAGCATATCCTCCGCCTTGAGTAGCGAATCTCTTACTCTATCTAATCGAACTTTATCACCTTTGAGTTCTTCAGATATCTCAAAAGTGAAAAAGGCCTCGTCGATAAGCTGAGATTCGAGACCAAACTCAGTCATTGAGTCAAGTAATTCGTTGATGTAAAGGAACTGCTTGGGGTCAATAATGCCCAAGTCTTCGATGTCCCAATTCTCATTATCACTAATGGAGTCAACCCACCACTTTTTCTTCTCATCACAACGAACAATACACCAATCAAGGCTCGGACTTGTTTTTTTCATTTGTTTGCGTTAAGGCATCTTTATTTCTTATGTCAACAAATTGCGTTATCTTCTGTTAAAAAATATCTTTTATAGGGTTACTTGTAAGATTTAACTTCATTCATATGGCTTTCATTTACGAACATATTCTGCGGCCTTGCTTGTTTCAGCTTGAGACTGAAAAGGCTCATGATTTTGGGGTCAGATCCCTCGAAATTATCGGTCGATCCCGTTTAGCTCGAACCACATTAAAATTTTTTCTGCACACAAAAAACACGCCCGTAAGTGTTTTTGGGCTTTCCTTCCCCAATGTGATTGGACAGGCTGCTGGATTGGACAAAGATGGAAGGTTCCCGGCGGCATCTGAAGCCCTAGGGTTTGGGCATACTGAAGTAGGCACAGTCACCCCCCTTGCACAAAGCGGTAACGAAAAGCCGAGGTTGTTTAGGCTTCCTATCGAAGAAGCCTTGGTTAATCGCATGGGTTTTAATAATTTAGGTGCCGAAAACCTCGTTAAAAACCTTGAGAAAGGTTATCCCCCAAAGGCACGATCCACTCCCCTAGGAATAAATATAGGCAAAGGGCGGGAAACACCCTTGGATTGTGCCCTTGATGATTACAGGAAATCCTTTAACATTGTGGCCAAGCAGGCAGATTACATTACAATCAATATAAGCTCACCCAATACACCTGACCTGCGAAATTTGCACCACGAGGAACATCTCCTCCCTTTCTTAAGCGGCATTAAAGATACGCGCAAAGAATGGGCGAGCCGGAATAACGGAGTGTGCCCACCCTGCTTGATAAAAATTTCTCCGGATGAAGATTTCAAGTGCATAGAGAAAATCATTGGGTTGATTTCCGATCTTGGTTTTGATGGGGTAATTGCTTGTAATACCTCCATAAACCACAGTCTGCTTAATCTTAATCGCACAAAAATACCGGGCGGTATCAGTGGGAAGCCAATTGGCACTCAAGCAAGCAACATCATACGCTTTATTTCAAAACTAACATCTGGTAAATTACCAATTATCGGATGCGGTGGGGTATACAACTATGATAGTGCCCAGGAAAAATTGGACGCTGGTGCATCACTGTTGCAAATCTACACAGGCTTTATTTACAAAGGTCCTTGCCTACCTAAGGAATTATCCTTGTCATTATCTAATCAAAACAACTTGCTCATTTGATTCGTGACAAAATGGAAGACTATTTTCAATATTGATTTCTAAGGTTTAGTGAAAAAATTTTTTATTGTTCTTCTGTCCATCATCACTTCGTGTGCTCTATTCACCTACCTGATTTACTTCGATGGCGAAAAGGAAAACATCACGAAGTGGTGGCTTAAATTCGCTGCCACAAGCCCTTCATTACCTTACAGTCCATACAAATACAGAAGGGAAAATGCCTCAGACCTTATTGTATATGATGCAAATCATATTGAGTTTTCTGATGCACATTTATTTTGGAAGGGGTCTGGTGCCATTGCGGTTCCGATGCTTGATAATGCGGGCTATATCGAAAGCGTCCGTGTCGTCAGCGAAGGTTCCGGGTATTCCAATTTAGTTACCGCTAAAGTGGTTGGCTGCAACGCAGATAAATTCCTACTGGGTCCCCTAACCACGGATCGAGGTTCAATAAAAGAACTTGGTGTTTTAAAGTCTTACAGGTGGAGTCACAGTCCCCTTTCCTTCATACAGGGAGAAGATTTTCCCTTTAGTGGGACCGTTGAAACAAAATTTCCTAGAGGGCAAATCATTGAAGAAGTGCCTTATCTAAACGGTGTAGTTCACGGAAAAGTTATTCGCTTTAATGAATATGGTATTCCAAAATATTCCAAAGATTATTACCAAGGTGAAAAACACGGAACTCATATATATTGGTTTCCGGACCCATTGGATCCAGAAAATTATCAACCTGAAAACTCTCCAGAGGGAGGGAAATTTATGACCTTGTGGAGCAAGGTTAGGTACCTTGCAACCAAGAAGTTTGAGGAGAATTTTGGATCACACCGCTCGAATAAATGGATGGTGGAGAAGTATAGACTGAGTGGCGGTGATTTTAGGGTCAGGTTACTAGAACATTGGTCAAACAATTTGAAACACGGACTGTTCGAGGGATTTGATCAGTTTGGTAACAAAACATTTAAAGATGAATATTCGATGGGGCGACGCACCAAACACAAAACCTTTGATAAAACAAAGGGTTAGTGGTGCTCAAGGGGGGACTCGAACCCCCACGCCTTTCGGCACTAGATCCTTAGTCTAGCGCGTCTACCAATTCCGCCACCTGAGCAAAAATAATATTAGAATAAGTTTTCGTTGGTTTGGCAAGATTCTAAAGAAAAATACCCGCTGTCTAAATACTTTAAATAAGTCAATGTAGGCTAATGACGCGTTTATTATGGTCAGTAATTTCTATATTTACAATGTAGTGTTTGATATCTGATAAATACGATATTTTAGAGGACCATTCCACAAGTAGAAGCCAATCTGGCACAAGAAGTGGTAAAATATTCTCCTCAAAAGCCAATTCATCCAATTTATTCAGGTAGAAATCACAGTGAACCACATTGAGCATTTTACTGCGTAGATAAGAAATGTTTTGAAAGGAAGCACTATTGAGGTCAGGGATGTTGAAATAATTGCAAATTTCCCTGCATATTAGCGTTTTGCCACATCCTACGGGCCCAGTTAAATAAACCACATTCATAGAACCCGAAAGTTTGGATGCAATATAGTGGGAGAACTTGATCGTCTCTTCAGTACTAATGGAGACAAAATTTCGCATCTGAAATCAGATAATAATAAAAATGCCCATAACTAGATTGAAGAAGGAATGTGCTAAAATAGGAAAAATTACTGTATTATATTTTTGATAAAGAAAAGAGAAAAAACAACCAATCAGAAAAAGTGTTGGTAAAGCAATTATATTCTGATGTATTGAAGCGAATAAGAATGAAGAAAAGAACAAAGAAGGAAAAATGCCTATATAAAATTTTAGCACTTTGTAAATTATAACCCTAAATGAAATTTCTTCGATTACGGGCGAAAGGATAGCTATTCCGAAAAAATAGGATAGCTTTCTCCAAGCTGAAGAATTTTTAAGATCGCTAACTATTTCCTGTTGAGGATATTCACTAAGAAGTATGTCACTTATCGAAAGAATAATTATAAGCAAAGGAAGGAACCAGGCGAGGGAAATAAAAAAGGGCCGAAATGAGTGCGGCATCCTCTCTGCATGTAAATTGTAATGATAAAAACCATACAATGCTAGAAAGGGAAGAAAAAGAGGGCCTGTTGTATGAATGAAGAATAGTAGTACTACAATAAACGAAAAAATTAGAATAGAATTATGTCTATCTTTTTTTAATCCATAAGCCATAGTAGTAATGATCTTACTAAGCGATAGATGAATAAACGATTTTTCCTTTGTAAAAATGGGCAATTACTCTCGCATCGAATAAGGTGTTGAGAAGAGGAGAATTTTGAGTGTCTCCATTATGCATGGTATTTTGGTTATACTCCCAATTATTTTCTAAATCGACTATGTTAAAATTAGCTAGTTTCTCATCAGCTAAAAAATCTGTGTTTAAACCCAAAATCCTTCTGGGATTAATGGCCAGCTTCTCTACTATTATAGCTAAAGGGTCTTTTGCTTTATCGGACAGAACTTTATAAGTTGAAGAAAAAGCGGTCTCAAGCCCCATAGTGCCAGGTGGCGCTTTGTCAAATTCTACTTTTTTCAAGTGATTAGGCCAAGAATCGTGGCTTGAAGTTATTGCATCTATTGTGCCGTCCAATACCCCATCGATCAAGGCCTGACGGTCAGATTCCTCGCACAAATAAGGTTCAGTCTTCGCATTTGCATCGTAGGATTGGATACTTTCTTCAGTTAAAATTAAGTGGTTTGCCGTTGTATCTGCTGTAATTCTTATATTTTTCCTTTTTGCTTCCCTAATCAAATCTACGGATGAATAGGTTGAGATGGAGCTTAGGTGAATGCTTACATCCAATGACTTTGAGACAGCGATTGCGCGATGAACAGCAAGTTCTTCACTTATTCTTGGCTCTCCCTGGAGTCCGAGCTTGAAACTTAAAAGGCTTTCATGTGCCACACTACCCTCAGAGAGATCAGATGTTCTTGGGTATTCTATTATCGGCAAATTAAACATTTTTGCGTATTTTACAGCATTGATAAAGATCTTGTTGTTACTGGGTGATCTAGGACAATCGGTAACCGCACTAATACCCGCCTCCATCAATGATCCCATAGGGGAAAGTGCTTTCCCCTCTGCATTTTGAGTTAGTGTACCGGCCAAAAGCACATCCACTTTCGCATCTTTTTGAGCTCGCTCAAGAATAAGTCTTACCGCGGCAGGACTGTCTGCTACAGGGTTTGTATTAGGCATCATTAACAACACCGAAAAACCCGCTCTCGCTGCTCTTTCAGTGGTTATAGAAAGGGGTTCTGAGCGATTCCCGGCAAAATCTTTTTGATGCAGGCGAAGATCAACAAAGCTCGGTGTTATAATTTTTCCGGTTAAGTTAATCTTTTCGCATTTTTCTGATGTTTTAGGTGAATGACTAATTTTCCCTTCTCTAACAAATAAATCTTGGCATTTATCAATATCAGAGGCTGGATTAACGATTCGAGCACCGATTAGGTCGCAATTTATCAAGCCTTTCATAACTTTTTGATTTTAAGAAATACGACCAATTAAAAGATACAATATAGCCATCCTCACAAAAATTCCATTAGCTACCTGCTGCAATATGACTGATTTTGAGGAATCTGCTAATTCAGAATCAATTTCTACGCCCCTATTGATAGGGCCAGGGTGGAGTATGATCGCTTCTTTTGGGAGAAATTTATTCAATGATTTACTCAATCCAAACATTTTTGAATATTCGGTTAATGAGGGAAAGTGAGACGCCTGTTGCCTTTCATGCTGTATCCTAAGTAGCATAATAGCGTCTGCTGATTCGATTGCATCCTGTAGATTATGGCTCACCTTGACCCCCAGGCTTGCAACCTCACCAGGCAACAATGTTGATGGTCCTGCCAATGTAACATTCGCACCGAGCTTAGTAAGCCCCCAAAAATTAGACCGGGCCACCCGGGAAAATAATATGTCTCCTAGAATTGTTATTCTTTTTCCCTCAATAGAGCCAAGTTTTTCACGAAGCGTAAATATATCAAGAAGTGCCTGGCTTGGGTGCTCGTGAGATCCATCGCCCGCGTTAATTATGGGAACTTGTACCATTTGAGACAAGAGCAGGGGTGAGCCAGGGGAGGAGTGTCTTAAAATAATGGCATGCGCTCCAAGAGCCTGTACATTCATTGCCGTGTCATGCAATGTCTCCCCCTTGGTTAAGCTGCTTGCTTCACCCATTATTGAGATTACATCCGCACCCAGAGATTTTGTGGCGATTTCGAAGGCTATACGAGTCCGCGTACTAGGTTCCATGAACAAGTTAATGACCCGCTTGCCCCTAAGAAGATTATCCGCGGGGCTTAGGTCGTCGACACCCTCTTTGAAATCCTTAGCGAGATCAAGGATTTGGTTAATGTCCTCTGCCGAGAGGTATTCCAGGCCCAAAAGGGAATTATGATGCCATTCTTTCACTCCCAAAAGGTATCCTGTTTGGCCAATTTAATTTCTTTTGGCATCGTGTTCTCGGTTAAATGCTGGGGCGGTGGTAAGGACCGTTGTTCTAATTGAGTCACTCTCTTTTTTATCATTTTACGGAGGATATCCCTCGTTTTCTGTTTGACCCAAATCGCCGTTGACGAGTTTTCCCTGTAATCCGCAGGGCCGTTGTTATGAACCCTTGAGCTTTCGACTAGTTCACAGGTTTGCGCAAATTCATTTTCATTTTGAGGATCATAAACCGCGTAGGTTTTACCTCCCATTTGTTTGACAACAGCGAAGACAGGTACATCGCTTGGACCATCCGCAACATAAATAATTTGATCGATAGGTATCCTGCGATCCATGTGGGGCATCGCGGCATTCACATCAATCGATTGATTCTTATTACAGCCTTTGTTGATCTCAAAAATGAAACGGGTTTTAATGGTGTTATCGACAGTCATGCCGACTTGAGAGATTTCGGGCTCTAAAGTTAGTGCAAGGTCTGACTGGCGGGTAAAGTTGGGATCTAAGACAGACTCAATAAATTCACAGGCAAAAACATCCTCAACAAATGGAAATATAGCACTTCCTCTAATCATTTGTGCGAGACCTGTGCTAATTATGTAGTGCTCAACCTTAAAGTTGTGCGAGCTAAACTCGCTTTCCTGAGGAATTTTTGTGAGTTGAGTAAAAAACTCAGGAAGACCAGGAAAAAACTTTAGGTCTTTCCCTAGGTCTTTCAGTTTTTGGTTGGTCAACCCCCTCATTGACCCTGACTTAACATGACTAAGAAGGTGATTGAGGTAAATCGTATCCTTGGAGACCCTCAATCCTCGTTTAGCGTAGAGATCGGGCAGGGTATTAACTTCCTTCCAAAATGTGCCCTCGTCGATGCCATAAGCGGAAAAAAGCGGCGTCTGCATATACCCCGGGATGAGAGTTTTATCAAAATCCCAAACACAAGCCACAACATCTTGGCTATGTGCTTGGGTATGCAAAGCGATAGGATTCAATTTTGTAGATTTAATTCAAATTCATTATATAAAGGAAAATCCATGTGCCAATTACCAAATATCGAGCCTTTCCGTCATCGGTACACTGAACTTGAAAAGGAGCTTGCTGATCCAAATATCTTCAAGGATTCCGACCGTGCCAGATTAATTTCTCGAGAGCACAACCGGGTGGGAGAGATCATAAAATTGTATCAACTCGCCCAAAACTGCTTATTGGAACTTAATCAGGCTAATGATATGCTTCAGGACCCCGAGATGGCTGAAACCGCCAAGGATGAAATCGTGCACCTCGAGAAATTATGGCCCTCCCTGGAGCAGAATTTGCTCGTGGCGATGTTACCCGGTGATCCTGACTCAGGGCGAAACTCTATCATCGAGATACGGGCGGGAGCAGGCGGAGATGAGGCTTCACTCTTTGCCGCGGATTTATTTCGTATGTACACTAAATATGGTGAGTCCAAGAGTTGGTCTTTTGAGCTTCTTAGCCAGAGCCCATCTGAAACAGGCGGCTTTAAGGAGGTAATTTTCTTATTTAAGGGAGATGAAGTTTGGACATCGATGAAGTTTGAAAGCGGAGTGCATCGAGTGCAGCGCATACCTGTTACAGAGGCGGGAGGAAGAATCCACACTTCCACTGCGACCGTTGCGGTTCTACCCGAGGCAAAGGAAATTGAAATCTCCATTGATCCGAACGATCTTGAAATAAGTGTTTGCAGGGCAAGTGGTCCAGGCGGTCAGGGGGTTAACACCACCGATTCCGCGGTGCAGTTATTCCATAAACCAAGCGGCATATCCGTGTACTGTGCGGATGAAAGATCGCAGTTAAAAAATAAAAATAAAGCGATGACAGTGCTTCGTTCACGCTTATACAAGGTCAAACAGGCTGAAGAAAAAAAGAAGTATGCGGATGATCGCAAAAGTCAGGTAGGTTCAGGAGATAGAAGCGAAAGAATACGAACCTATAATTTTCCTCAAAGCAGACTTACAGATCACAGAATTAATTACACCTCACATAATTTAAACTCTACCATGATGGGCGACCTTGATCATTTGCTGGAAGCGCTGAAGGAGCACGATCAGAAAACAAGGCTAAAACATTTACATACAGGCAATAGTGAATGAACAAAATCTGACGATTATTGAGGTAATTCAGCGATCCGAAATATATCTAAAGAAAAAAGGAATAGAGTTTCCCAAGCTAGATGCTGAATGGATGACCGCTCATGCAATGGGCTGTTCCAGGTTGGATCTTTATTTAAGATTTGAAGAAGTTCTCACCCCCGAACAAACCTTGATGGTTCGGAATATGGTAATAAAGAGAGGTCAAAGAGTTCCACTGCAATATATTTTTGCGGTTATGGATTTCTCCGAAATTTCACTTAAAGTGGATCAGCGGGCTTTGATTCCCAGGCCAGAAACCGAATTTTTGATTGAAGTCGTCTGTGAGAGATTGGTAAGTGATTTTGATGGTCAAGTTGCCGATTTAGGTACAGGAACGGGTGCCATTATTCTATCCCTGGCTAAGCGATTCCCTAAACTTAGAGGATATGGTTTTGAAAAATCACCTCAAGCTTTAGAACTATTCAAAGAAAATAGGGAAATTTGCCAATTAAACGATAATGTTGAGTGTAAACACTTTGACTGGAATAAGGATACCCTTGGGGACAGGTCTTTTGATCTAATTATTTCCAACCCGCCATACCTGACTGAACAAGAATGGAATGATGCCCAACCTGAAATTTCTAAATATGAACCTGTAGACGCTCTCGTCGCGAGTGAACATGGGTTCAGCGACATCAGGAAAGTGGTCAATCTAGCCAAAAGAGCACTGAAGCAGAAAGGTATGATCGCTCTAGAGGTAGGAATCCATCACCCAAGCAAAGTAAAGAAAGAACTCGGTGACCAATTTGATGTTTCAATCGTTAAAGATTTAAACAAAAAGGAACGATATGTTATCGCAACCCGTTAAAATTAATTTTTTGCGTGTTGAGAAACCGAGTTATTTTCAATAAGGTCAAGCCAATCTGAAAGAATTCTAAGAGATTCATGTAGACGAATATCAAGATCATCAGGCTTTTCAAACTCGGTAGTATCGCTTTTAGTTTCGCCTCGAATAGCCTGTGATTTTAGATTTTGTACATCAACAATGTCTAAGGAGACACTTTTCCTTGGTGTCACAAGTTGTGACAATGATTTAAACCTGCTTTCTAGGCGATCTGTTACTTTCTTGTCGTTGAGCTTTTCGGTATATCTCTGAAAAAGGTTAAGCGAAACAAACTTGTGCTTATTTCTTGCCTTAAAAATATCGATGTTATCTGTTAAATATTTAAATTCATCATTTGAATTTTGTCGGTCCATACTCATAAGTTTGAGATCCTTAATATGATTATCATTAATGTAAAATTCACTACTAGGCCTGTTAAAGTTTACACGGTCGATTTTATCCCATGGAAGTGCACTATCGAGATCCGATTCTCCGATAGGTAGAAATTCGTTTACTGATGGCATAGAAATATCACTAATTACACCCTTGATCTGAGTACTTTCTCCTGAGGGAAGATAATATTTTTGGATTGTTATTTTGGCGGCACTTTTTTTTCCGGAAGGATGTGATTGAGCTAGCGGTAAGTTCATCTGAAGGAGAGATTGTACGGTCCCTTTACCGTGAGTCGCCCTGTCGCCAACAATTATTGCACGGTTTAAATTCTGCAAGGCACCTGCAACAATTTCGGAAGCTGAGGCACTGTAGCGTGAGGTCAAAATAATAAGGGGCTTATCCCAACTTAATTTTGGGTTAAAATCGAATTTCTTTCTGACTTTTCCATCTGTGCTTTTGACCTGAACAACCGGGCCTCTTGATATGAATAATCCAGCCAGATTAACCGCCTCACTAAGATAGCCTCCGCCATTTCTTCTAAGATCCAGTACAAGCCCTTCGGTAGAATCATTTTGCAGTTTCCTGATAAGTTCCTCGACATCATCAGTTGCTTTAGGCCCATCGTCTGATGAACCATAAAAAGAAGGCAATTTGATCACTCCAAGATGCCGACTTTTTTCGTTGGTGGTAATTTTATGTATTTCTGCAGATGCCAAATTGGCAGTGAGTTTAATTTTCTCCCTGATAATTCGTACTTTTTTAATGTTCGATTTGTCTTTGATGGGCTTAATTTCAAGACGAACCAATGTATCTTTCGGCCCTTTGATCAGTTCAACTATTTTCGAGAGTTTCATGTTAACAACATCGACAAATTCACTTTCTCCCTGAGCCACCTTTAAAATAATATCCTCTGGCTCCAGTTGACGAGAGGCTTCTGCTGGGCCTCCTGGTAGTAGTTCTTTTATCGTACAATATCCATCCTCATCAGTAAGCACTGCTCCAATTCCAACAAATTCATTGTGCATACTTTGATCAAATTTTTCTTTCTCCGCGATATTCATGAATGTAGTGTGCGGGTCAAACATTTGTGTGAGCGTTGATAGGTAGAGCTCTTGTACATCGGTAGACTCAAAGTCTGAAATATTTTTTATCCATCTATCATACTTGTTTTTAATGCTCTCTTTTGCAGATTCTTTTTTTGCCAGAATGCTACTTTGATTGTACTCACCGGTGGCATTTAATTCATTTGATGACAGTAATTCAAAAATAAATTCATGGGTAATTATTTTTTCCCAAATCGCGTCCAAGTCTTCCGTTGATTCACTCCAGTTTGCATCCTGCCTATCAGAGTGGTATGAATGGTTTTTATCCAATTCTATTTCCTTGTCGATTATATCACTCACTTTTGTAAGGCGAGGTAGTGCTTTGCCCAGGTACTCCGAATAAATTTCAAACGCTGGGTATAAGTTTCCTTGGGAGAGATATGTTGATAGCGTTGGAGTATACCTCGCCAAATAACTGTTAACTTCTTCCATCGTAAAGAAAAGCTTTTGCCTATCTAGGTTTTTCAGGTAATTAAGTAAGAATTCGGATGCATTGACATCCAATACCGAAATTTTATTGAAATGGGCTTTTTCAAGAGCCTGAATAAGCCATCTTGTTTCATGAGTCATGTAGTCGTGGGGCACGAGGTGCGGAACAGAGTCGGTATTTTTTGAGACCGCACTTTCCGATGCACTCAGAGTTTCTCCAAGAGAGAAGTAGAGGAATGCGGCAAGTAGGAGGACTTTTCTGGCGATACTGGGGGTTGTCTTATTCATCTACAGTTAAATAGAGGGTAGTTACTTTTTAAGGATTCCTTTGGCTTTTTCCAAAATATTTTTCTCATTTTGATCAAGAGCACCGAAACCTCTTTCGTTTATCTTATCCAATATTTCATCTACCTGTTGCTGCAGGTTTTTGGTTTCGGTCATGTTGACTTTATATTTGAAATTTCCCTTATTGGCGGAATTCGGTGCTTTGGAGAATCTGGGCTCCTGTGCGCCCTTAGAAAATCTAATTTTAGGGAACTGAATTTTAAGTTTAGATGAATCTCCTGAAACCAAATGCAATACAAAAGCGGCGAGCATTCCGCCTAAGTGAGCACTATGGGCAATGCCTCCGCTGGTATTGGGTTCTGAAAACAAAAAACCGTAGAGCTCGAGCACCAAAAGGCTAATCAATATGATTTGTGGGCGGATAGAAACAGGAATAATAAAAAATAACAATAGATTTACCTTGGTATGAGGCCTTGTGAGACAATAGAGTGTGAAGATGGCAAGAACCGCAGCCGAAAATCCGATCAGACCATTATTGTGTTCACTAAATACCATCCACATAATCGCTCCTGAAAGAAGGCCTGTAAGCATAAGTTTTAGATATCTCTCGAAGCCAATTATTGCCTCTAGGGCCCGTCCCACAAAATGAATTCCTATAAGATTAAAGATGAGATGCAGGGGTCCGTCGTGTAAAAATCCATAGGTGATCACTTGCCAGAAGTACCCATTTGCCAAATAAGTCCAATTGAGCGCGAAAATCTTATGATAACCGTACCCCAATGAAAATAGTTCAAAAATTGCCTGAACAAGAAAGGAGGCAATCAAGAAGAAGAGAACAATATCAGTGCATGTTTTCAGTCGGTAAGGTTCTGACTTCATGTATGACCTTTCGTACAACATTACATCTTTGAGGATATCTTGATAAAGGAACAAACTACAAGACCAATCAGTCCAGAACTAAAAGATTGGGCGAGGAATAATTGGCTTGGCTCATTGGTGGTCCTGGTGGTCACAATGATCATTTTGGATAGTTTGTTTTTTATTGGTAGCTCCATTGTTTTCTTTTTAAATTTATTATTTGTTTTTTATTTAAAGTATAAAAAGGTAGAAATCTACTATTTATTTAGGCATAAACTTTTGATAAATACTTTTGTTTTTCTGTTTTTTTTTATTAGGCTTTTGGTGGATAATATTGATGGCAAGATTCCGCCTCTTCTCACCAATAAAGAATATTTTGTTTATCTTGAGAGCACTGGTCGTAATAATAATGAATATAAAATCATAAGGTCAGTTCCTAAAGATTCTAAATTAACTAATTGTACTGTTGCTGTCCGTGGAGCAAATAAGGAAGAAATGTGGGTGGCTGGGAGATTTTTAAACCATGAAAGAAGGGGGAGAGGATTCGCTTTTAGTGATTGGCGAATCCTGAAAAAAGACTTTTCTATTTTAGAAAAGATTTCTCTCTTCATCAATGAATCCCTTCCTGTAAATAAAGCCGGTGACCTTGCCAGAGGCATAATTTGTGGTGATCGTCATGCAGTTTCGGCAGATGATAGGTTTCTATTTCAGCATGCTGGCACCATGCACTTGTTTGCCGTTAGTGGATTGCATGTAGGGTGCATGTTTTTACTTTTCAATTTGGCCGGTAAATGCCTATCAATCTGCCTATTTTTCCGAGGTATTATCGCTCTGATTGCCTGTGGTTTTTATGTGGTTTTAGTTGGCGAGCCAAATTCTGCTGTTCGGGCTTGGCTAATGTTGGCAACTTTCTTTTTTGCATTAATTATTTATAGAAAAAATTTCCCTCTCAGCTCGTTATGCATTTCTGCGTTGATTATTTTAGCTATTTCCCCGCAGGAGGTTTTTTCGGCAGGCTTTCAGTTGTCTTTTACTATTGTTGCGGTGATTATTTGGACATTTAAGGGGTTCTCTAAAAGCAATTTTCCTTCTGCCGCCCTTTTCTATGTAGTCACTGCCTTGATATTATGCCTTGCATGTTCGGTGGGTTCTTCGTTGATTGTGATTGATTACTTCGGATATTTTTCTGGGCTATCAATTGTATCCAATATATTAATTTATCCGTTTATCTTTATATTTTTTTCTATTTCGCTTTGTTGTATTTTTATAAGTAACCATTTTCTAGTTTTTTTTCTAGAATCCGTTGGGTCATACATTATTCAAGTTTCCTCATATTTTGGTACACTCAATAATCAAATATTTGGGAATATTCTGTTCCCTGATATTCCCAATCTTTTGCATTTTCTTTTTCTTTGTTTGTTTGTTTTCACATTTTATGCGGATTTTTCTTTTACAAAGAGGTTTACCTTTATTGCTATCTTGTATTCAGTGATTAATTTTTTATGCTTTTATTTTTCCTAAACTAGACTTTGCATGTTTCCTGAAGATAAATTATCGAAATGGCTCTCTGGTCAAGGTCACTGGATAAACATCCCAGAATCTGACTGGAAGGACTGGCGTTGGCAGATGAAAAATCGCCTGACCAAAAGGGAACATATTGAAAAATTTCTCTCCCTTAGCGAAGAGGAGAGTAAGGGTTTTGAGATTGCCGCTGGAAAACTCTTAGTTTCGGTGACCCCACATTTTTTCAATCTAATCGACACCGTAGACCCAAATTGCCCCATTCGAAAACAGGTAATTCCCTCTTTTTTGGAATCAGTAACAAGTCCGCTCGAGTCTTCCGATCCTGTCGGCGAGGAAGGATCTATGCCCGTTCCGGGCATTGTTCACCGCTATCCCGACCGCATTCTTTTTTTAGTTACAGACCGTTGTGCCTCTTACTGTAGATACTGCACAAGAAGCCGTCTTGTTTCCAATGCGAGCGGTTATGGGTTTCGGCCCAATTACAGGGAGTGTATTGATTATATTAGGAGCAACAAAAGCATTCGAGATGTTTTAATTAGTGGAGGTGACCCACTTTTGCTTTCAGATGAAAAGTTGGATGCATTGCTTAGTTCACTTGCCCAAATAGAGCATGTTGAGTTCGTCCGAATTGGTTCTAGAATACCCGTTTTTATGCCTCAGCGCATCACGGAATCTCTCTTAAGTTCTTTGCGTCGGCATCATAACCTTTGGATGAGTATTCATGTTAACCACCCGAAAGAATGCACCCTTGAGTTAAAGGATGCATGTTCTAAAATCGTCAGGAGTGGTATTCCCTTGGGTAATCAGTCTGTTTTATTAAAAGGAATAAACGATGATCTTCAAACCATGCGCAGTTTAATACACCGCTTGATGATGATGAAGGTTCGTCCTTACTACCTATACCAATGCGATTTGGTTTCGGGTAGTTCTCACCTCAGGACTGATGTGAAGAAAGGTGTTGAGATAATCGAGCAATTACGAGGTCATACAACTGGTTATTCAATACCTCAGTTTGTTATCGATGCTCCGGGGGGCGGTGGCAAGATTCCCATTAATCCCAATTACATCAAACAGGAAAACAAAGAGCGAATAGAAATGAAAAATTTTGAGGGAGAAATTTTCTCTTATCCCAAATGATCAGTCGGTTCTTATGGGCATTACGACACAAAGAAAATCTACCTTTTGGTCGCTTTCTGAGGATACCTTAAACACTCCTGGACTCATATCATCTCGAAACTCAAAACAAACTTTGTCTTGAGTGAGTGATTTGAGTGGATCCAAAAGAAATCTTGGATTGAATGAAACCACAGAATCAGGTCCGGTATAATCTATACTCATCGATTCACATGCGTCTCCCAAAACACTCTGTCCGGTAATTTCCATTTCTCCCTCCCTTATTCGTAGGGTTACTTTATCCTCTGAGACAAGTGCTGCCCTGTGAACACACTCCTGCATGAGGTCTCTTTCGATAATAGCCTGATTGAAGTCGTCTTTTGGAATAACTTGCTTAAAATTAGGGTATTTACCCTCAACTACCTTGGAAACTAAATATATAGAATCCACATATCCCAAGCTTTCATCTTTCCCTTCATCGACAATCATGTGAAATGCTGCTTGTCGATCTGTGAATGAAACTCTTATTTGGTCTCCTATTTTGGGCAGTTTCTCGATTTCACTTACCGTCATTGACGGCAGGATGAACTCCCCTTCCATCTTATCGTCGACCGATGAATTTTGCGTAGTAACGGCCAACCTTCGACCATCTGTAGCGACTAAAGAAAGACTTTCTGTGCTCAACTGGAAGAACACTCCTTTTAGCATATATCTTTCCTCATTGATTGATTGGGCATAAGAAACACTTTTGAGCATAGAAGAAATCTCTTCTCGAGAAATAGAAAACTCTTTGTTCTCCAATAATTCCGGCAGAGGAGGAAACTCTTTACTCTCCATTCCAATCACATTGAAAACGGAACCTTGAGTTCTAATCGTCGCCTTAGTGCCATCTGTGGTTTCCAGGCTCACCTCTATATCAGCTAATTCCCGGATTATTCTTGTTAAATCCTTCACCGGAAGAGTTACACTTCCTTCGCTTTCGACTGCTGCCTTGACTGAACAACGGACACCAAGATCCAAGTTGGTTGTGGTAAGCAAAATGGAGCCCTCTTTTGCTTCAAGGAGCACATTTTGGAGAATGGGCATAGTTTTTCTAGTGCCAACCACACTAGAAACTAACTGAAGAGCCGAACAGAAATGGTCTCGATTAATTTTTAACTTCATTGCTGATGGTTTTGCAAAAATTCGAAAGAATTCACAACGATTAATTATTAGAGTTATAAAATAAAGAATTAAAATCTATTCTTATTATAGACGAAATTATCTTAATAGTTTTCTTAACCCTTATTAACGAGGTTTTTACAAAATGTATTTACTATGAATAAACCTCAAACAACTTCTTTAGTAAGGAACAACCAAGTAACAAAATAAAGCGTCAACCCAAGTTTTTCCCAATCTTTCCCCAACCTAACGCTTGGCCATAGACTCCAAATAGTCCCAAAAACTTTTATGATTTTCTAGCACCATTTCTTCGGAAGCGGGCAATTTGCATCGAAAAAGAAAATCGTTCAGGGAATTTTTAGGGAGAATAAAGTGACAATGTAAGGCATTGCTAACTTGCTCGAAATAAACCCTTAGATCCCCAATCCTAATTCTGTAGAAACATTTATTTTTTCGGAAAAACTTGCCGACCTCGGCGTTTTTATCACTCAGGATAGAATTGGTTAGAGAACTCAGTTTTTCTACCAAACCCAGTTGTTCCACCTGCGATAATGCGTTGAGTACGTGAAGACTCTGATCAGAAAAAGTAACTTGTAACACAAATTCATGAAAGAATATTAGGAAAAAAAAGCAAGGAACATCAATGTCGGTGACGGAAATATTCTTTCCATGGAGTATAAAGAAGTGTGTAATTGACCAATGAATACCTCCAGTGTACCCGAGGAACTTGAACTTGCTCGAGAAGTAATGCTCAAAGAAGCTCAATCGATAACCATAGCCGCCACACGCTTAACCGAACATTCCTTCTCTCGGGCAATAGAAATTTTATTAGGTGCTAAAAACAAAATTGTCGTTTGCGGTATAGGAAAATCTGGTCATGTAGGAAAAAAACTTTCCGCCACTCTTTGTAGCACCGGCTCGCCCGCCTGCTTCCTTCACCCCTCGGAGGCTGTACACGGAGACTTAGGCATTCATCAACAGGGAGATCCTGTGATTTATCTTTCAAACAGTGGCTCTACGCCTGAGTTAATCGCCTTGGAGCCAATTTTTCGGTCAAGAGGAGCCAAAATTGTCGGTTTACTGGGAAACAAGCAAAGCCCTCTTGGAAAAAAGGTGGATGTGGTTATTGATGCTTCTGTCGACAAGGAGGCTGACCCACTGGGAATAGTTCCAACCGCCAGCTTTGCGGTAGCCTCTTCAATGGGGGATGCTATCTCATCTGCACTAATGAAAAGGCGTAATTTCAGTGAAAACGAGTACGCCCAGACTCATCCGGCGGGCCAGCTGGGAAGAAACCTGATCCTAAAAGTTTCGGATGTCCTTCATGCACCAGATAGAGTGGCGTGTGTGGAAAAAAATACTTTGATGAAGGATGTGGTGATCAAAATGACCCGGCAACCCCTGGGTGCAGCTTGCGTCCTAGTCGGATCCAAACTAGTTGGAGTTGTAACAGATGGGGACCTGCGGAGAGGGTTGCAAGAAAACGAGAACCTATTAACCCTGCCCGCTGAATCCATTATGGCAAAAAACCCAGCAACCATCTCACCGAAAGCAACACTAGGTGAAGCTCTTCACTTTATGGAAACAGGAAGAGCCTCCCCTGTATCTTCGCTGCCGGTAGTAGATAGCCAAACACAGGAATTTTTGGGACTATTAAGACTTCATGACATTTACGGAGTTAACCTGTGATCACAAAAAAACGAGCCCCCATCGCCATCTCCTTGGTTATTTTAACCATAGGAGCCTTTTATCTATTCATTCAATTAAGCAAGGCACATCAAGAGTATACACACTGGAAGTCTCGTGAGACCGTATTGGTGAAGGAACTCCAAAATCTCCGCGATGAGGCAACCCAGCACCAAGAATTTTTAGATCAGTTAAGGAGAAATCCAGACTTTCAGGATGATGTTGCTCGTAAAGAACTTGGATATGGCTCGAAGGACGAGTGGCTCTATCGCTTTCCCAACGACTAACTACAATGCATTGCCCAAAAGAACTTGAGGAAAAATATCATGCCGCTGGCCAAGGTCATGTCTTTGAATATTGGTCAGAACTAACCGGCCAAGAGCAAAAAGATTATCTCGCTCAACTCCATAATATCGACCTTGAAAGATCTCTTCGGGCATGGAGCCAAGCCCCCATCAACAAGCCGGAAGAAAACGACCTTACCCCAGCCTCAGCAATTGATGGCACAAACCTCCAAAACGATGAATTAAGTGAATTTTCCAGACAAGGAGAGCGAATCTTGGCGGAGGGTCGAATGGCAGCTCTCACCGTGGCCGGAGGTCAGGGCACCCGCTTGGGCCATGTTGGCCCGAAGGGCACCTACAAGTGCACCCCCTTGTCAGGGAAATCCCTATTTCAATTATTTGCCGAAAACCTTAACTATTATTCCCAAAAATACGGTAGGTATTTTCAGTGGTTCATAATGACGAGCGAGGCGAACCATCAGGAAACCGAGCACTTCTTTGTTAAAAACGATCACTTTGGCTATCCCCGCGAAAAAATCCACCTTTTTAAACAGGGCATGTTGCCAGTTTTTGGAAGGGACGGAAAATTCTTACTTGAATCAAAAAATAAAATAGCCATGAGCCCAGATGGCCATGGGGGCTGTTTGCAGGCGCTCCGAAAATCAGGGCTTCTCCAGTTGATGTCCGCTGAGGACATCGATTACCTCAGTTATTTTCAGATAGATAACCCATTGGTTTATTGCTTGGACCCAACTTTTCTGGGCCTGCACGAAAACTCCGGAGCTGAAATGTCCTCCAAGGCAGTATCGAAGGTCTCCTGGGACGAAAAGGTTGGCACATTCCTCAGGGATGGCACGCGGATAAAGGTGGTCGAGTACAGCGATATACCAACAGAAGTCGCGCAACTTCAGGATGCAAAAGGAAACCTTCTTCACGGTCTCGGTAGCATAGCCATTCACTTAATCAATCGAAGCTTTGTGGAAAGCTTAGTTTCTGAAGACAAGAACGATCTTCCTTATCACCGGGCCCATAAGGCGGTTCCATGCCTAAATGAAATAGGCGAACTTATTCATTCTGCCGAACCAAATGGGATCAAATTGGAGTCCTTTATATTTGATGCATTACCTCGGGCAAAAAACTCCATCATCTTAAAGATTCATCGTGAAGAAGAGTTTGGGCCCATCAAAAATAAGTCGGGAACCGACTCCATAATCAGCTCCCATGCCCTCCAGATGGCTCGGTCTTGCCGCTGGGTTGACCTAGCTAATATACCGCGCGAAACCGATCGTATTGAGATTTCTCCTTCCTGGGCACCAACAAGCCGCGAATTTCTTTGTAAAAGTAATAAAATGAAATTCCCGATACCACTGAAAGGCGATATAGTGGTCGGGTTAAATGGTCTCCATGAAACCGAAAAAACCTAATCCTTAAAAATGATTTTAGAAAAACTTCAAGAAGCACAGAACAATTCTTCATTCTTGTCGAGCGCGCTCGATAACCTCAAAGAATTCTTGGACTTACAGACCCCCCCAGAGTGGATAATTAACTCTTTGACGGAGCTTGTGGAAAGAGAGGAGTGGGAGGAGTTGAATGATCGATTCCATAAACAACTTTCTTTTGGAACCGGCGGGATGCGCGGTCGAACCATCGGCAAAATACTTACCGAAACTGAAAAAGGAGGAGCAGGCGATGGTCAAACTCCTAAATTTGCCGCCGTTGGCAGTAACACGCTCAATGAAATTACAGTCCTGAGGGCGACCAAGGCACTGTATCAGTACACGCAGAAATGGATTTCGGGACAAGGCATTCTCGAATGCCCGAGAATTGTCATCGCTCATGATGTTCGACACTTTTCAGACAAATTTGCGAAGCTGGTTGCGAGTGCCTGGTCAGATCTTGGGGGATTTGCGATGCTCTTCGATGGTCCGCGGTCAACCCCGCAATTAAGCTACACAGTAAGGAACCGATATGCCCATGCAGGAGTGGTCATCACCGCCAGCCACAACCCCTCCCATGATAATGGTTTTAAGGCATATTTTAACGATGGGGGACAGTTGGTTCCCCCCCATGACAAAGAAGTCGTTTGCAATTATAACAGCATCCCACTTGCGGAAATAATTCCATGGCTGGAAGAGGGTGGGCTGGCTGAAGTTTTTGAAATTCTGCCTAATTCAGATGATATGTCCTATCAGGCAGCCCTTGAGGATGCGGTGCTTGACCCTGAAATCATTAAGGATAATCCCCCCAAAGTAGTTTTTACCCCCATCCATGGCACTGGGGCAATATCGGCCGTACCAGTCCTTTGGGACCATGGTGTTGAGGTCGCTCTTGTGGACGATCAAAATAACCAAGACCCCAACTTTTCCACAGTTCAATCACCCAACCCAGAGAACCCGGAAGCCCTGGAAATGGGCATTCGCGTGGCCAAGAAAACCAAGAGTGATGCGGTTATTGGCAGCGACCCGGATTGTGATAGAATCGGGGTTGCCCTTCGGGGAGAAGACGGAAAATACACCTGTATTTCGGGCAACCAAATTGCCTGCCTGTTGGCGGAATATCGACTTACTGCGTTAAGAAAAAAGCAAATTATCAAAGAGGGGAACACCTCCTCCTTCGCCCTTCTAAAAACTTTTGTTACTACGCCCATGCTTGCAAAAATAGCCCAAGCCCACGGAGCGAGGTGCATCAATACGCCAACTGGATTCAAGTGGATGGCGGAAAAAATTGGAAAGTATGAGGAACGGGCCCTTCTAAAAATTAAAGAGAGCGAAGGGATAGCGGTGGATATGGATGAAACCGAACTCTTTACCAGAATGGAGATTTTGTCACGGTATTCGACTTGTGTGGTTTTGTCTGCGGAGGAAAGTTATGGCTTTCTGCCGCTCGATCTAGTCCGCGATAAGGATGGGAATGCTTCCGCGTTGGCACTCGCGGAGGTTTTGGCCTTCTTGGGTGCGAACAAGAAGAACCCGTTGCTCTATTTAGATGAATTGTACAAGAAATACGGCTACCATCAGGAAGCCACCAAAAATATTTATTTTGAAGGAGCAGAGGGAAGTGCGACCATCGAGGCACTCACCCAATCCTATCGATGCAACCCCCTTCGCTCGATTAGTAGCTTTGGGGTCTCCTCCAGCAAAGACTTTTTGGAAAAGGGCTTTTTGGATGAAGACGAAGAGGTTCTAGTTGAGCAAAACTTCATTTTACTCTCACTCGATAATGGGTTTCATGTGGCAATTAGGCCCAGTGGTACAGAGCCAAAAATAAAGTACTATCTGTTCGGTTGTGGCGATCCAAACCCCGCGGACTTGAGTGAGTCCAAGGCTCAGGTGGGTGCCCAATTGGAGGAAATTGGAAATTGGTTGGTTGATGATGCCCATGAACGGGCCCGTAATAGTAAAGAACCTGTCTAGAAAATAGCGGGGACAGGATCAGCAGAGCCTACAACCTAAACTAACATCAAAGAGGGGTTTTCCAGGGTCTGGGTGAGTGCGTCAAGGAATTGGGCACCCAATGCTCCATCGATAAGACGATGATCACAGCTTAGGCCGAGAATCATTGTTTCTCCGGCCTGAATTGTACCATTGGGGGCAACCACCGGCTTCTTGACCGACGCACCTACGGAGAGGATTGCTGCGTTAGGGGGGTTGATGATGCCACTAAAGAAATCGATACCAAACATTCCCAGGTTGGTAACGGTAAATGTGGAACCAGACATTTCGTCAGGAGATAGCTTTTTGTTTCTTGCTTTAGAGATTAGAGATTTTGCAGCCTGCGAGATCTCCAATAAGTTGAGGTTTTGCGAACAGCGAATAACTGGAGTAACCAAACCATCGGGAACAGCCACACCAAACGCCAGCTCGACATTTTCATGAAATACAATTTCGCTTTCAGACCAGGATGAGTTGATTTCCGGAACATCGAGGATGGCTTCTGCACAGGCCTTGAGAATTATATCATTCATACTTACCCGGACAGCCAGATCGGGAGACGCAGAACGGGAAGCAAGCTTTTTATTGATCGCCTCTCTGGCCAGACGAAGGGGCTGTGCATTGACCTCTCTTTGGAGGTAAAAGTGCGGAATCGTGGTTTTGGACTCTAAGAGCCTTTTGGCAATAATGGAGCGAATATTTGAGACGGGTATTCGCTTCGCCTCCAGTCTGCGAGCAACCGAATCGACTTGGTCTACTTTTACACTGGGAGCGATAGAAGGAGCAACAGAGCCACCATTCGAGAAGTTCTCTACATCCTCCTTAGTAATTCTACCCAGCGGGCCAGACCCCGGAATAAGGCCAATATCCAAATTTTTATCAGCCGCCAATTTTTTTGCCAGGGGGGAAATACGAATTCTTCCATCACTCGCTGATTTCTTTGTGGGAGGAGGTGATTCCGATGATGAGTCGACCTGGGTTGTAATGGTGGCCTCAGGCGGGGGAGGGGGGACATCCGCTTTGGACTCTTTGGGCATCTTGATTTCTGGCAACTCTTCGTCAAGCTCACCTACCACTGCGAGCGGTGCGCCGATGTCCGCCTCCTCGCTTTCAGCGACCAGTATTTTCAATAAGTTGCCATCCTCAAAGTTTTCGAGCTCCATGGTGGCCTTATCAGTTTCAATCTCAGCGAGAATATCACCATTCGAAACAACATCACCCACCTGCTTGTGCCACTTGACCACCGTTCCCACCGTCATGGTGTCGCTCAACTTGGGCATTTCGATTATAGTGGCCATATAAGTGTCTGTTTAAGAGAGAACCTCGAGGGCTTTTTCCAGCACTCGGTCATGGTTTGGAATCTGTACATTCTCAAGGGCCTTGCTGTAAGCCTGCGGGGTATCGATACAAGAAACCCGCTTGATGGGTGCATCCAAATAATCAAATGCCTGATCCTGGATGATGTAAGCCAACTGTGCATCCACGCCACAAAAGGGTTTATTTTCTTCAACTAGGAGTACGCGGTTTGTTTTCTTCACTGTTTGCACGATGGCATCAATATCGAGGGGCCTGATCGAGCGAAGGTCTAAAACTTCTGCCGATATATTGTGCTTTTCCTGCAATGTTTCAGCAACCTGCAAAGAGGTGTGAACGGAGCGACCATGGGCAATAATTGAAAGATCTTTGCCATCAAGGGCAATACGAGCTTTCCCGAGCGGAACCAAGAAATTCTCATCTTCAGGAACCTCCCCCTTGAGATTGTAAAGAATCGTGTTCTCCATCACACAGACCGGATCGTTGTCGCGTATGGCAGATTTCATCATCCCCTTCGCATCGGCAGGAGTGGCGGGACAAATTACTTTGATACCTGGGGTGTTGGCAGCAAAATTTTCAGGAGTGTGGGAGTGAGTCGCTCCCACATTTGTGCCCCCATTTGCCGGTCCCCTAAAGACGATGGGTACATTGATCAGTCCGCCCGACATATAGCGAATATTCGCGGCGTTGTTAAAAATTTGGTCAAATGCAACATAACAAAAGCTCCAAAACATAAACTCAACAACGGGTCTCATGCCCATCATTGCCGCCCCGACTGCGAGGCCTGAAAACGCTGCCTCACTGATTGGTGTATCAATGATTCTATGATCACCAAATTTCTCGAGCATGCCCTCCGATACTTTGTAAGAGCCTTTGAATTGAGCCACTTCTTCACCCATTAGCACGACTCGTTCATCCCGCTTGATTTCCTCGGAGAGTGCCTGGTTTAATGCTTCCCTGTATGTAATCAGTGCCATGGAAATTAAATCGATTCAAAAAATAAAACACCAGAAGAAGTTTTCTTGTCTGGATTATCGCTTTCCCAGTAAACATCATCCATAAGCTCACCGGGGTCTGGGAATGGGCTGGCTAAAGCAAACTCTGCTGAAGCATCTGATTCATCTTTGGCAGCCTGATCAATCTCCTTTGCTTTATCCTCCGTAAGCGTGCCCTCAGCCAACAGCTTATCGCGGAACAAGTTAATCGGATCTTTGTTTTTCTTGTACTCCTCAATTTCTTCCTTACTGCGATAAGTTTGGTCCGGGTCGGCCACAGAGTGCCCCCTGTATCGATAGGTAACAATCTCCAGGACAGAAGGGCGGTGGGATTCATGTGCAAGCTTAAGGGCGTCGCTGACCGCTTGTCTTACCTCGAATAGGTCATGCCCCTGATGCACAGACCAATTAATGTCAAAAGCTTGCCCTCTCCTTGCCAAAGGTTCGCCTGCGGAGTGCCTGCACTCGGATGTACCCATTGAATAACCGTTGTTTTCAATGATGTAGACGACAGGTAAATTCCAAAGAGAGGCCAGGTTGAGAGATTCATAAAAAGGGCCTTGATTGGTAGCCCCATCCCCCATGAAGCACAAACAAGAACCCGTTTTATTTTGGTACTTGAGGGCGTAGGCAATCCCGAGGCCCAAAGGAGTTTGACCGCCGACAATACCATGCCCTCCCCAGAAGTTTTTATCGGGTGCAAAAAAATGCATCGAACCACCTTTTCCTTTGGAACAACCGGTCTTTTTCCCGAATAATTCTGCCATACACTCGTCCATATCCATGCCAACCGCCAGTGCATGACCATGGTCTCGGTAGGCGGTTATGATATGATCATCCTCGGACATTACAGAGACAGAGCCAACCGCCACGGCTTCCTGTCCAATGTAGAGATGAAGAAAACCGCCAATATGACCCTGCTGGTAGGCACGCAGGGAGCGTTCTTCAAATCTCCGAATCCTAACCATCTGAGAATAATAAAGAATTTTTTCTTCGGCGGTTAAAGTTTGATTCGCGGGAGATTTGGAAAAATCTTCCGTTGCGGTTCTACTGATGTTTTGCTCGGGCTGAAGCGTAGCAGAACCGGAATGAGGTTCTGCAAAATCAGTGTCGTGATGTAAGCCTTCCATTAGAAAAAAATAATAAAAAAGATGATATTGTCTATACTTCAGGGGACGCTTCAATCACTAATTTCGGCTTGCCTTCTCCGCAATCCGCATTGATTCCCCAAAAGCCAACTTTTCTGCGGTCGTAAAATGGCCAGATTAACTCTGTGTCTGAAGGCGGAATATCCAAGGAATCAATTTGTGGCCGAGAAAAAAATTCATAGTTGCCTTCATCAAAAGTAGGAGGTTTCCGATCCAAAAGAATGTGACTTTCGAAAAGAAACATCAACCAATGGTCGTTTCCCTCGTAATTTTTTTCAGAAACATAACCAAATAAATGCAAATCCTGATTACTGAGGCTCAAGCCGGTTTCCTCGAGTGCCTCTCTTCGGGCACATTCAAACGGAGATTCACCGTCTTGCATATTTAGCTTTCCACCAGGCGGGCTCCAAAAGCCACGGTTCGGAGATTTTCGTCTTTGTAACATTAAGATCTGATCGTGCTGATTTTTTATAAACAGCAAACAAGATATCTTGAACTTCATCTAAAAAAGGCTTGTTTAGGAGGTACTAGTATAGAAGACTGCATTGCTCACTTTAACTCCAATGAACATCCTGAACAACCTTCTTCGTGCACTTCTTTTCTTAACGATATCAACCAGTCTGTCCTTCGCCCAGGCTAGCGATGTGGACCGCTTCGTTGCTCTCACCGGCAAAGTAACGATTAAGCGTGACTCCGATGTTTGGTTAAAAATATCCGTGCCTTTTGAGGTCGTCTCGCACCCTGATCTAGCAAGCTTAGAAGGAAGAAAGCCGAGCACGAGAGAAGAACTTTTCAACCCTCAATTTATCGATGATTTGGAAATCAGATTGTATCTTTGTTTCCGCAACGATTATGCCAGAAAGTTTACGAGGACAGATAAGACGGATCCTGCAAATTTTCAATACTACTCATCGGCACTCAAATGTTTGATCCTTGAAAAAGGTAGCAAATGCTTTGCTCACTTTCTTTTTCCTGCAGCGATAGCTGAGAGAGACGAATTTGGTGGCACTTACCCGGAGATCGTTGGTTATGCAGTCGAATTTTCTCGCCGGGGAACTGCATTACAGGTTTCTGAATCGATCAAATTTGATAATTACCGGCAAAATGAAGTTTTGGATAAGTTTAGAAGTGAAGCAAAGAGTAAATCATCAAAAAATGATGGAATTCTTATACCCGGTTATAAAATTGATGGTTCTTATTTAAGGGACCTTGGCCCGGTTGATCTAAATTTTTAAATTCTGCGTCAGGGCACTCATGCTTGCCAGTAAGGAAATCGTTGTCAATCTGGGCACAAACCGAGTCACAGCTGCGGTTTTTTCCTTTGGCTCAAATGGAATTGGGCTGGAGAAAATGGCCAGCCAAACAACCTTTCAAGAATCAATAAGCGAAAACCAATGGATCTTAAATGCTGGATCAGCATTAAAATCATTGTGTAAAACAAACAGCATTAAAGGGAATGCTAAGGTTATACTCCCAAGTAGCCAGCTTCTCTCCAAAACACTTCGAGTTCCCAAGGTAGAGCAGTCAAAGCAAAGAAATATTGTATCCTATGAATTAGGGCAAAAAATGCCGGTCCCATTAGAAGAAATGGTATGGGATTTTCAGGTAATTGATGACGATGGAATCGAGCAAGAAATCTTAGCATATGCAGTTAAGCCAGAATTTATTGAGGAAGTCTGCAGAATTGTCTGTGAATGCGGTCTAACGCCGACACACTTTTGCCCCGGGCCAATACTGGACAACGAGGTGCTGTCTAAGAGTGAAAAATTACACCCATACACGGAGAAGATGCTCATTAATTTCGGGGCAAGATCGACAAATCTAATATTCTCTAACACATCGGGTTATTTGGTAAGGACAATTAATTTGGGCGGAAACTCGCTAACCGAAAGTCTATCCGAAAGCTTTGGCATTCCCTTGGATAAAGCAGAAGAACTTAAGTTAAATTATTTTGCGAACCACCTTAACTTAAAAAAAGAAGACCCTGCGATTGATGTACTAAAAACAGCATCTCATAATTATTACAATAAAACTGTCCAGGAAATTACCCGATCATTGGTAACCTATAAAAGGTTAAAGAAAGGTAAATCACCACAAATCATCGTTGCCACTGGATGCCCGGCACAAAATCCTGACTTTATCCAATTTCTCTCTCAGGCACAGGCTTTACCAGTTTTGGTTCTTGATCCTCGAGAACTAGTCAGAATTACTGATGGCATCAGTGAACAAGAAGAGTCACAGCTTCCTTACAATCTCACTGAATCACTAGGTTTTGCTTTGCTTTCTCAGGCGAATGATAGCTCTAAGAAAGTGATTAACCTGCTCCCGCTGAGCCTTTCCAGAACCATTGACTTTAAAAAGAAAAAAATTTGGTTAGGTCTTGCGGCAATCTTTCTAGCGGTTTGTCCCTTGCCGAGTTATTGGGCAAAAATGACTACCGAAAAAAATGAGCGGAAATTTAATACAGTACTAAAAGAAAAACTCAAAAGCAAAGAAGAGGCACTAAACAAAGTTGGTGATCAAAATAAATATCTAAGTGCACATCAAATAATAAACCAAAAAGGGGTGGAATTTGTAACTCAATTCACCCGACAAAGTAAACTACTGTATTCGCAACCAAGGCTCATCAATAGCTTTCAGGCAATAACACAAAGTGAAGGTATCGAAAATATTTGGATAGATTCTATTCAATACGTGCCGACTAATCAAAATACATCCAATAACGAAGCTATGCCTAAAACTACTTGCTCATTAGTTTTGCAAGGGCGTTATCTTTTAGCAGTCGATGTCAAAGAAAGTGACTCAAAGGGAGATAAAAATAACAAGTTAATCGACGCCAATAGCGCGATACAAGATCTACTTACCGAGCGTCTCTCCGGGTTGCCCCAAGTAACTAAACTAGAGAAAAAAGTTTTTTCTACAGACGGGAAGGGCGATTTATTTAATAGATTTTACACTCATTTTGAAATTCAATTATCCATCAACCTAGCGGAATGATTAGAAAAGAAAAAGGTTTTTTAATTCTACTCACAGGTCTAACTATGCTCTTTTCTGCACTGTTAGTTTTGCATGTCTTGCAGTCATCAAAAATTGAGCAAATAGTGGACGAGAATAGTAACCTGCGAACCAAAGTATCTCAAATCGAACAAAATCTCTATTTAGATAAATCTATAGAATCTGACATTAAGATTGCCAATGAGGATTTCACAAATTTCTTAACAGCCCTGAAGGATCAACATCTACTATGGGATGATTTTTTTGATAGCAAAAACAATATTTTCTCCAATCACTCTACGATTTCTACATCCAGTGTAAATGCCAACTTAGTAAGACTATATTCTTCATTACATTTAAGGTGCAAAAATAGCGGGATTAGTTTTTCTCAATCTAATCTAGGCACAGATGATGTGGACGGAGGTCCTACAGTATCTCCATCCAAGTTTGGATTTGGATTTGGATCGTACGAAGGTTTTTGGCCAAGCTTCTCAAAAGAAGAAGCAAATTTACTAGATATTCAGGCGAAAATAGTGAAGGAGATAATCGATGCCTTAGCGTCCTCTGTGTCGGAGGGCCAAAGCATTAACCTCCACCACATTAAGAGAGAAGTGGCTGGTCCCGTTGATTCAAAGCATATTGGAGTCGATTTAATGAATCCGCTAGATGACACATTCCTAGTAAGGAGGGCAAATGTAATTGATTCCCTAACTTTCGAGATTTCTTTTGATGGCAGAACTGAAAATGCCCGATCTTTTATTAACCAACTACGACCACCATTTTCGGTAAGAAAATTTACGACTTCCCGGATGGGCTCTATGGATGACTCAAATTTACCAAGTGCCTTTGAGGGCGAGGAAAACCCTGAAATTATTCCAATTATAAGAAATATAAGGTCAGTCTTCACGATTCATATTGAGTACATTACTAAGGTAAAATTCGACATAGAAAGTTTGCATAAAATGTTGCCCAAAACAGGTAAAGAAATCGGGATTTATTCGACTTTACTTGAGCAGATAAAAGGTACGCTTTGACTGTTATTTGATGAAAATTTTTCTCAGCAAATATTATGACAAAGCAACCTTTGTACTTTGCTTGTTGTGCTTTGTAATTCAATTTTTTCTTGGACAAGAGAAGAAGAGTTCGGTGTCCGGAGAGACACGCCCGTCGCAATTTGAGGTTTCCCCCAAAGGGGATGTTTTATTAATCAGTCCACGCAAGGCCACTGGCTTACTTCCTGGTGATTTTCTCTATCATAAAAGCGGTGAAAGCACTCTTTGGGAGAAGGCAGAAGTCGTTGGAATAAATATTCCGCGAAGAAGTGATGTTGAGGTTATTCAGGCGGATGGTCAAATAATTGCAGGGACTTCCATCTCTGAGTTTGTAATTCCCAAAGACTGGAAATCTAGCAGTGAAAGTCTTTCTTTAAGAAAAAACCGAGACACTGTTTTCATTCCCGCCAAAAAAATATCCTCCATAAAATGCATGCAAGGCTTAATGTTATCTCCCGAGGATGCCATTCTTGACTGGGAGGACAGGGAACTTTCTTTTTACCAGAGAAGCGGGGAAATTCCCATGACCTCGGATGTATCAAAGGTGAGGTGGTTGGCCCCAAAATGGGAACAAAACTCTACTGGATATGATCTATTTACCCCGCCAATCATATACATCCATCAAGGGAAACTGACTTCGAGGCTACCAGAGAAGGAGACTCTAAGCGAAATGCAGGAGGAGTTTGGTTTGATTTTCCAACATACTACCAAATCAGTATATCCGCTCAGGTTAGTCAGTTGGGCTGGCAAAATCCCTTATTTCGAAGACCTAACCTCGTCGGACTCAGCAATGGGTGGATATTCACGAAATCGTCTTGAGGTAGGTAAAGTTTACAAAAAGAACAATTCCATCAAGCCTGGACAGCCATCTTACATCGAGTGTGACGAGAATGACGAAGATAGATTGGTTAAAGTTGAGCATTTTGTTGTGCAGCAACACAAAAACTCTAAGACGGGAGGGCTGCGTCTTGTTGGCAGGGCATTGGTTAAGGATTTTACGATCGGGGGGGAGCCCTTTGAGATAAACAGTCTAATGAGCGAGGTATATGCGGGAGAGCTTAAGTTCGACTTTGAGTTTTCTCTGCCCAATCTTGCTAATCAGCAGTTTAATTTTACCAGTAAAGATGTTGGCAAAGAATTTACCTTTCATGGCAGGCAATATCGTGTCTTGGTCATTGATAAGGAGTCTTCAGAGATAATCATCACTAAGCAAGACCCCAGGGTACTTGAGGATGTTTCAAAAACATTCAAATACTAACGATTCGATTGACTCCTTTATGGATTGACCCAAAACCATTTCTCTATGGTATCAATCTAAGCTTATAAATACAAAGTATTCTTCCTCAATGCCCCTGATTTCCTTTACAGCCCGTCCGTCATACAAAACCTCTGTGTTGGCATCCATTTATTTGGTCTCAATGAGTTCGTTCGGGCAGGATTTGCCAACTGTGGATTTACCCATGCAGGAGACTCCACCTCAAATCCAGTCTACATCCATTCTGCCAATCGCTCAGGCAATTGGGCCGCAGACTAATTTGGTCGCTATCTTGAAAAAAATACGAGAGCTCGCCAATGCAGGAAAAATAGAGCAAGCTCAAGAAATTGCCACCTCCGCACTCTCCTCCCTGTCAGAAACCAGCGACAACCGCTTCTACCTTAGGCAAATAGGGGCAGAGGAAACCAAGCTTTACTTCAAGCTCGCTAATCAAGCAATGCAATCTAAAGAGTACGGCCTAGCGAGTCAGTACATCGAACGCTACAGAGCGAATGTGGCTCAGGATCTGGCGGATCGAAAAGCCCGCAGCAAAGTCATTGAAAAAATGCCTGCACAGAAAGATGTTTCTCTTGTAGGAAAGTTAGTGGAAGAACTGGATCAGGCGAAAAAGGACTTAGCTCAGATTCGTGCAAAGGCTGGACTTCCTGAGAGTGATGCCCAGCCCGACCTCAACCGGCTTGTAAATGAGGAAAAATCTAAAATTGAGTCCGGTGTAAGAAAGGCGGATGTACTTCTTCGGAGAGCAAATTTAGACAGTTCACAGGGTAGATACACTCTAGCCAATGAGCAACTGGATGAAGCCCTCAGTATGCTTTCTCCGAGTGTAGGAACGATTGCAATGATCAGTGATTTGTACAAAGCAAAGCAACAGGTCGTCTGGTTCAAGGTTGGCGAGGCGATGCTCAAAGGAAAGGTGTCCGAAGTTCAAGAACTTGTATTAGAGTATAAAAAAATCGAGGATTCCAAGCGCAGTGTTGAAACGGAAACACTTGGGGAGGGTGCAGAAATTGACTACGATGCGGAGCTTAAAAAAGCAGAGGTTAAGAATAAGCAGCAGGCTGAATTTGCTGAAGAGATGCTAGATGAGGCCAAAGACTTAATCAAAGAAAGGGAATATGATACTGCGGAAAAAATCTTGATTAAAATAGCCAACTTTCTTGAGCCTAACACTCTAACATGGCCAATAATATTGGAAGCATCTTTGGTAAAGAACCGTATTAACTTGTCCAAGGCGGACGATGCACGGAAGGATAAAGATTGGGACAAGGCGGATGCGTTTTTAGATAACTTCAGAAAAGGCTTTTATCAGGACCGAAATATTCAGGGAGATACCCTCACATTTGGGCGCCCCGGGCTGAAAGACACGGAAGGAGAAGATGCACTTAAAGAAGAACTTGGGCTGGCAGATAAGTTGAACAGAAAAGTACAATCCGATAAAGACGACCCATTTCAAAGAGATATCAGTGAGTTCACTCCCGGATGGAAACAGGATCAACAAAAATTGAATGACTTGTTAATGAGGGCCAAGGTTCAATTCATTAACGGCGACCTAACCGGTGCGACGGAAACCTATCGTGTGATTGAAACTCGTTACAGCGATAATTTTGAAGCAAAAGAAATGCTCAGGCGAATCTCCAAGATGCGTGAGCAGGAAAGTTACCTTGGTTATATCAAGACCAGGCAAGAGATGCTTGAGGAAATTGAAAGAGAATGGGAGCGCCCGAAGGTATTTGATCGCCAGATTGAGGAAACACAAGAAGTAGAGGAGGGGCCCAGCAACATAGAAAAAAAGCTTAGCCTCATACAGATTCCCGAGGTTCAGTTCTTCAAATCTACACTCTCGGATGCGGCGACCGAGCTAAACCGGCAAGCTCGCCTCTTTGATTTAACTGAACCTGACCCAGCAAAAAAAGGAGTTAACATCATACCCTTAATTGGAGATGAAGAGGAACCCAGCGTTACCCTAACATTGGGCTCAATGGCACTTGGGGATATGATTCAACTTATCACCGAAATGGTGGGGTGGACTTTTGATATTCGCTCGGACGCAGTGATTATTCAGAAAACCGGAGGGAGCTTTAAAGGCAGGCCACTCGAGACTGAATTTTATGAAATGACCCAGGGAACAATTAGTCGAATGACGGGTAGTTCTGATGGGGGCGGAGGGGGTGATATTGACCCCTTCGCGGCTCCGGCCGGCGGAGGCGGAGGAGATGCCGATGGGGGGGCAAAAATCAAAGCATTTCTCGAAAGTACAGGCATCCCTTTTATCGACGGGAAAGGACATAAGTTTTCTTTCGATGGCTTCCAGATGATCATTACCCACGAGAGGCGATTTTTAGACCTTATCGAGAGAATTCTTTCTAAATTAGACCAAGACTCCAGTCGGCAGGTTGAAATCGAGACCAAATTCCTCGAAGTTCAGGAGGGTGCATTGGATGAAATCTCCTTTGATTGGAAATACTCTTACGGAAATGCAAAACCCGAATATGGCACTAATGATAACGGTGTTTATGGACAAATTACTGACAAATTCGGAAACCCTAATGTGGATTTCCCCAAAGTATTTACCGGAAACACGAGGACACTTGCCACTGCACATTCACCGAGCGGTACGGACCCCCAAACAACCATAACCATAGATGGAGAAGATCGTAGTATAGCTAATCCCATACCCACCCTACCTGGAAAAATAGGTATTGGTGCTGGGGTGTTTCCCCTGGTTAACCACACATTCAGCAACCAAGGCGACTATGACGATGCCACCGGGATGATAGTTGGCAGTAGCCAGGCCGCGGTCATGATTAATGCACTTAAGCGCAAGCAGGGAACCGATCTTTTGAGTGCTCCGCGGGTAACTGTAATGGATGGGCAGTCTGCGACTATTACGGTCGCACAGGAGTTTATTTACCCAACTTCTTACGAGCCCGCCCCCGTTCCTACGGTGGGCGGCGGAGGAGGCAATGATGATGGGGGAGGGCTTGGAGGTGCGATTCAGATCCAGTCTGCAATTCCGCAGTTCGAAACCGTTGCCCCCGACGACGAACAACCTGGTTTTCGTGAGGTTGGTGTTGTGCTCAATGTCACCCCTACCATAGAGAAATACAACTCCATCAATCTAAAGCTTACCCCAAAAGTAACTGAGTTTGATGGCTTTATCGAGTATGGCGGAAATTCAGCAATGATTGGAACTGCGAATACAGGAACTCCTCCTTTGATAATTCAGCCATCCGGTATTTTAATGCCCATCTTTTCGGTCCGTAAAGTGGATACCCAGGTTAGCATTTTTGATGGAGCGACTGTGATCATCGGTGGATTGACCAGAGAGGAAGTAAAGACAGTAAACGACAAAATACCTGTTCTTGGCAACATACCTCTCCTTGGGCGCCTCTTTCAGTCTTCTGCTGAGAGTTACCAAAAAAGAAACCTGCTCATCTTTGTCAGCGCCAGTATTGTGTCTCGTGGTGGCTCTACAGTACGCGAGGTGGTACAAAATATTAGCCCCCAGTCTATATTTAAGGACCCCGTAATTATGACTCCAACAGGGACAATTAGAAGAACATTCAAGGAAGAATTCGAACCAAACCAATAGCTTTCGCAATGCCCACAGGAACCAGTAGATTCCTCTTTAATCTATCCTTAAAAGCACCATTCTCTTTCCTTGATTTTGCGAACTTGGGAAAAAATAGCCACAAAATGTTACGGATATACAAGTTATTTGTATATATTTCTTGAAACATTGCCTTAGCTGTTCCACTTTAAATAATGCTCTCACTCCTCAAACTGTTTCTTCGGAGGTTATCCAGTGCAGTTGGTCTCAACGCTAAGGTTAGTGATATATTTAAGGTTTTGTTTTGTTTACTTGGTGCTCTTTTTGTTCTCTTTTATTTAACTAAGGCTAGAATTTTAAAGACTGAAATTGTCAGCCAGGAACGCCCGGAGGCTACTCAAATAGATCTTTCCGAGAAACTGGAAGAAACAACTTCCATAATTGAGGAAGGGCTAGAAAAAGATCGTACCACTAACCTCGGGATTGATAGCAAAGACAATGTCTGGTGCCAGGCGAGAGATTACAAAGATTTGTCCAATGACCCCACCATTCTGGAATTTCAGATTTGGACTGAGCAACTCAGGAAAATGGCTTGTTTGGCGGAGCAGGATGGTTGCCTAGATCATGACCCTCGTTTTCTGCACGCTTTTTTCAAAAAAGGGGAGGAATTGGCAGAAGCGAGAAAACCTATCCTTTCTCAAATCATTCGAGGAAACCCCCGAAAAGCCCTAGAGTTGGCGGTCAGTAAAAATCTGCGGTCGGTTTTACCGACAAACATCACCGCACATTTGGAGCAGTGGGAAAGCGAGGTTGTGGATATACGCTCAGTCCACCTGTGCTTCACTGATTATCACCCGGGTGGCTATGTAAAAACCACTGCATCTTTTCCCGATGGTCGAAATTTAAGAACCTGGTCATTTGGAAGTCGTTACAAGCTCCCCGTCCGAAAGGGGTTGGCGGTGTGGGGAATATCCTTGGGAGAGGATCTAGCTATCTCTGATCAGCCCTATCAAGTCTCGGAAAAAGATGAAAAAAGTGGAGTAATTGAATTTGCGGGCGAATCGATTGCATACAACGGAACTGCAGAGCGGGATTTGTTGCTCCATGAGATTGATGAAGCAGAAGACCGTTATCGTAGCCGAAGGGGGTCCATACACAAAATTATGTACCCCACGGCCCTAGCATCCAGCATGACTGCAGATGCAATACTTGAAGCCAAGTATGAGTTGAATACAACAAGGGCAACCTTTGATGAGGCTCTCAGCTCTGCGATTTCACAAAATGGATACCTGCTACAGTTTAAAGATGAGGCAGAGAACAAGCTGATTCGAAATTGGCTAAAAGAGAAACACGACAAAAACCAGCTTTTCTCCGGGCTCGACGAAAATAACGTTAGTGTCTCTCTTTTATGGTTGGGCGGGACTGATAATGAAGAGGTGAATGGCACCACTTTTGATAGGGAGACTAACACCACGAGCCAGAATAGAGAAATCTCTGCCTCAGAGGGGGACTGGAAGTGGCTCAACGGCGAGAGCTGGAGTTACCAAAACTGGAAAACGGGCTTTGGGATTGAAAGAAACAGCACCACACAAGACTTTGTTGCTTTTGATTGGAATGAAACCAGCGGGACCTGGGAGGATATCAATGAAACCGCCCGGCTCCCTTTCATCATAGAAAAAGACAATGATGTGGCGACCATTGAGAGCGATCTTAAGGGAATCCGAAAAGTCCTCGTGGTCCCCGCCCGGTTTCTTGATGAAACGGTTTACTATAAATCTGTACTTGGTGGCTCAAACTTTCTTTTAACCAATGAATTTGATGAAGAAATCCTCCAGGAGTTAAAGGCAGACTCTTACGAGCCCGCCTCCCGAGCAGAGATAGAGCGAGCCATGCAAACTGTTCGTGATTACTTTAGCAGAAATACCGACGGTGAACTGGACCTGGTTCCAGTCATCACACCGACCGTAACAATGATTTCTTCTGATTTTTTCCCGCTCGAGCCACCTGTGACAAGATATGTTCCAATCAACGAGAAGGGTGCTGTTTATCCCGGATACAGCCAGAGTTACAAATCAACTACTTCAGGGCCCAACCTTTTTGATTCCGAAGGGAATTTTACGACATTAGCAGAAGCGGTTTATCAGGAACTGCCAGTAGATCCTGATTTACCATCGATTGATGTATTGGCGATGGCTGCAGCGGCCGAGCAAAGTGAAGACTGGAATTTTGAAGGTTTTGCCTTCGTGGGACTATCCTCCCTCTCTCTTGCAGGTAGCTCGATTGACACCAATTTTTCTTCACCACCCACCGTTAAAATTGTTGGGGGAGAGGCACCGAATGCCCAAGGCTTACCGCATCCACGGTTCAGGGCAGCAGAAGCGGAAGTTTTCTTGGATGAAGATGGAGATGTAATTGGGGCCAATGTTTTGGAACCAGGCACATACTATATGGACGGGGCAGCTCCTCAGATTTTCCTCAATGGCGTAGATTACACAGACGACTTTGTGACCACGGTTGAGTATATTCTTGTCTCTACAGTTGCACTTACCAATTATTCCGCTGGGGCTCCCGGAATGGCGTGGATTGGAGGGGTGGGCTCCTTTGTGAAGATTACAGATGGCAAGGTGCCGGAAGGAACGGTTGCTCATGAAATTGGGCATAATTTTGGACTCTGGCATTCCAACATCTATAATCCACGAAGCGAACATCCATTGAGTGATGATGCTGATGTTGTTGAGTATGGTAATGAATTTTCGGTAATGGGCGGTGGCAAAAATATCGCTCAAACTGGTGATCTATCGGCACCAGAAAAAGTCCGATTGAATATTTTCTTCAATGGACAATCTGGTTACAACTTAGGAAACGCTCTTGGGGATGATGTAGCCGACTTAACGGACGAAGCAACTCTCGAAACCAGTCAGCTTAAAGAGACAAACAGTACCGTAGCTAACACCTTTCGACTATACCGGAGCAATTATGGCTCGCCACCTCGGAAGCTTAGGGAGATTGCATTCTCATTAAAATTGCCTGAAGCGGAAGAAGAATTTCTCAAAGAGCTTGGAGGCTCCCCCTATCCCGTACAATTCGACGGTGCGGGAGAGGAGGCCGCGGGATATCTTGATTTAAATGATATGGAATTAGTGATTACCGAGGGAGGACGAGGCTTTGTACAAGAACCCTTAGTTCGAGTCCTCGATGTAAATGATTCTGTCTTGATGACCCTTAACCCAGCGTGGTTGGTGGTGCCGAATGGGCGTGATTTTAACCAAACGGCGACTCTCTTAAGTTATGCTCCTGAAGACCGTTGGATTAGGGGAGTTCGCATATCTGGTGCCACTGGATTGGTGCGACCAACCAACCTCAACATAGAAGGTCTTCTTGGAGCCACTTTAACTGATTACTACATCACTTATCGGACAGACTTTTCCGAACATGGAATCATGCTCGAAGTGGCAAATGACCCAGATGAAGCAAAAGGAGATTTAGAGCCCTTTTTATTGGATGCCACGCCCAATACTCCTCGCAATAACGATACAGATTTTAATGATCACGCTCTTTTGATCGGCACCACCTATTCTGATTATGATGCCGATATACATATCACTCCCATAAAAGTCGGTGGCACAGACCCCATGCCCTACATTGAGTGCGTGATTAATATGGATACGGTAAACGGGGGTGAGGCTCAGGCACCCGACTTCGTGCTTAGTGTAAGTGATGAAAACCCATCCTCCCTTGAATATGTAGAGCTATCCGTTGCCGTTAAGGATGGAAACAGCAGCCAATACGCATACTCATGGTTTGTAAATGAAGTTCAATTGAGCCAACCTCTTTACCTCAATCAGCCTGCGATTAACTACCAATTTACCGATCCGGGCAGATATGTCATCCGCGTGTTAGTTTCTGACATGAAGGGTGGGATTTCTTCGCGAAACCTCATTGTTACGGTGGATGGTGACGAGACGACAAACAAGTCCCTTTTATCGGGAGTTGTTCGCTCATCGCAAGGTCCTGTGCAAGGAGCTCGTGTAATTTTAGAAAAAGCTCCAGTCATTGAGCACCGGGTGTCTTTAGAGGGCAACCTCTATGACAGTTTTTTTCCGGATGGCTCAAATAACCCTGCTCGCTTCAATATTGACGGCGAAGACAGCCCTGACCTTCTTTTCCGCAGGGGAGAAATCCACCGCTTTGTCTTTGATAAATCAGCGGATGGCATAACCATGTCTTTTCTGGAGCAGCCAGAAAATACCACTCCCAGAGTACATATCAATATGTTGTCAGATCCGCGGGCAGACCTTGAAAAAGGAAGCAAGTATCTTCGTACACCGCAAATTTCATATAAATTCAATTCTGCTTTTTCCACATACCAAACCGATCAGGTTGGCACCTACCTGGAACTGCTTCATTATTTGTATAAAAGGAATGGCACTGTTGTAAATATTGATGACGACAACGGAACCACTCTTGAATTGCTCGAGTACCTAGACAATGAAAACTTAAGTATTTTTGAGGATTCTAAAAATTTAATAACCCGCCCATTTGCCAAGGCCCTTATGGGGGAGGACAATGTTTCAAAGGCGATAGTTGGGCCAATGGAGATTACCGAGTTGGGCTATTATACTTTTGGGGGGAGAGGTTATTCTCGTTCGGATCCTCCAGTGATGACAATTCGAAGAAGTAGTATCTGGGAAAACTATTCAAAGGAAGAGGCGAACGGTACCGCCTTTGTTGATGGAGTGAACACTATATCCCCGGTTATCTCCACCGAATTTTTGGGTTCCACCTGGATCACCCGTTCAAACGATGATCCCGTGCCAGATTTGGTTGTCTGGGGGTCAGGTGCACTGGATGAAGATGATTTATATGATGAAGTAAATGCCTCGATAATATCTTGGACTGACGATGGTTCTCCCATGCGGACCATCAATATAAACAACCAGGGAAAAGGATTTGAGCCTAATAGCACAATGGCGGTTTTGCACTACCCCCAAGCCCCCTTTGCTTATTGGTCATTTGATCGCCACGAAACTTTATTTGAAGACGCGACTGAAGCCAGGCATCAACCATCCCCGGCCTGGAACCGTGAGCATAGTCCCTCAGCCCTAATACATTACTGGACATTTGATGAAAATGTGAGCGGTGGGGTAGCGAACGAAATAGCCGGAGGTGCCAGCTTTGACTTGGCCTCTGGAGCACTAAATGAAGGCAATTTTTCAAACTGGGGCCTTCTTGGAAGGGCACTTGATTTAGATGTCGGCAAAGAATTAACTACCTCGACCTTTGCCTTCAGTGACAACAATTTTACCTTCTCCGTCTGGTTGCGTCCAGCTGATGGATGCACCTTCGACCTGACGATTGGAGGCCAGACGACAAATTTTAATAGCGATAATTTTCAATTTGAGACAGATTTACCACTTAGCCCTCAAGTACTTGGTTATTGGACCCACCTTGCGGTGGTTCACAGTGATACGGTCTCCTATCTTTATGTCGACGGGAGGAAAGAGCTTATTAATCCTGCTTTTACTCCTGCTAACTCAGTAATTACCCTGGGTAATATTAGTGTAGCCAATTTGTTTCTGGATGAGGCACGGTTGTACTCCACGGCAATGTCCGAGGCAGAAGTTCGTTACCTTGCTGGCAGAAATATATTGGATCTTTCTTCTAATAAATATCATGCGGTATCAATTGGCCCAAATACGGTGTTTACTGCACCCGATCAAAACATGAGCTCCGCGGATACTCCCTCCGACGATCCAACATCAGGTTCTACCAATGGGAGTGGTGTCCTGGGGGATTCCTTTGACGGCGAGGATAACGGAAAGTCTGTAACATTTGATGGAATTTCGCAGTTTTTAGATATCACGATGCACAAGGGGGAGTTTGCCTTACCTGAGGGAACCATCACCATGTGGGTAAAGCCAAGTGTCCAGCAAAACACTGCACCCTTATTCTCTTTCGGCTCTCCTTATGTTGCAGAACCAGGTACCGAGGATAACACCCTTCAGACACCCGGATCTCTTTTTTCACTCGAACTGACCAGTGGGTGGCCAAGGTTTGCCGGCTTTCGTGCATTTCGTTCACAGGACAAGGTGAGGCCTGGAGATTGGCATTACTTGGTGGCTACCTTTCCGGAGGTAAAAATTTGGATTAACAATAAAGAAGTGCCCACGGCACCGGCATCTTCTGGACTCGATCAATTTGAGGAAAACTTTGATTTACTTAGCCTATCTATCGATGCGGAATTCTTTAGGATAGGGTATTCTTATGACCGATCTGCTTTAGATCCCCTGCCGCTAACTCCACCTGAGGCTTATTTTGATGGCTCTATCGATGATGTGGCAATTTATGATCGTATTTTAAATGGGGATGAAATGGAGTTTCTTTATGAGTTGCGTCGCGGAAAAGAACAAATTCCCAGATTAGAGGCGGTAGTGGATGCGGTAGGAACCACAATCATCCATCGGGGGGGTGAGGGCTATCGGGAAAACCCAGACCTCGTCTTTTGGTATGGAGCAGAGGAAAACAAAACAGACATAGAGCATAACTTCAGTACCCTTGCTGACCTCAAGACTCATTTTACCGAGACGAATGGAACTCATGGGTTATTTGCCTATGTGGAAGATGAGGATTTGGTCTACACCTTTCACCAGGGGCAAAGTTCAAGTCGACAATACACCTGGCGGTCTGGCCAGGCGAATGGATGGCGAAAACTGATTTCTGCCACAGGAATAGGTGAGTTCGAAAATGCGTCCCTTGCAGATGTAGTCTGGACCAAAAGAATGGACTCTCCAACAGATATGCCTCTTCCAGACGGCCGGATGGTTCAGAAACGTTACATTGATTATGTAACCATGGATGAGAACAATTCTTTTTCATTGGAAAGAAATGATTCACTTGCTCTCCCTTTTGGGTATTACAAGCCAAATGGGCTCTATGGATTTATCGAAAAGGTAAACCTGGAGGTGGCTTCACCTACTGAGCACAATGCAGATGCCACAACAGTCAACCTTGCGGAAGCTTTTGTTCATTTTTACATTGATCCTGATGCAAATGAATCAATTTCGATTATTGATCCAGGAATCGGGGCATCTGCGATTCCGCTCGGCAATATTAAGATTAGTGGCTCAGGCTACCAACCCGCCACACCCAATCAAAACGAGGAAGAGCACGCAGGTTCTGCTGAGATTGATACAAACTTAGAGGCTGCGGGTCAGGTCGGATGGGGGCCCTTTGTTCAGTATGACTGGAACGGAAGTGAAGATGTCAATATATCCACACCGGAATTCAATAATTCTTACCTATCCGTGGATGTGGATAACCCCGGCTTTGACTATGCGATGCCTTTGGAGTTTAAGGTGATCGGTGGCCGCCCGCAAATATATGACGACTTCTTTACGACGCCTCTGCCCGAATATAATTCGAGTAACAGCTATGTTTTTGAAGAGGCGGAATTCGCGGTCACTTCCGTTGGGGTAGATGGTTCCATCGAAAGCATAGAGGTTACAAAAATGGGCCAAGGGTATGTCGATTATGACCAACTTAATGGGGACGATAAAGAACTGTTTGGGTTATTGCTAACCGAACTAGGCCATGATCTTGCCAATTATCCGTTAATTATGGTTACGGGAGGGGGCGGTCATGGTGCTACTTTTAAGGCCACCGTTGATGCCAACGGAAGCATTACCGGCACAACGCCAATTAGTGGTGGCAGGGGATATGTTAATACGATTTCGAATAACCGGCCAAGATTGGTTCATACACCCACCCTTGAGCCAGGAGAGAGAAATGCCAGTTTAGAGGTAATGCTCGGAGGCTACCTAAAGGAAATCCCACGCTGTACGGACTGTGAATCGGGTATAGTCCATAATGGCAAAGTATTTTCACACACTGAGCCGTGGATTGAAATTTGGGACAGGGGGCGAAAGGAGGAAGATATTGATACCATGGGTGCCCGAGCCCATGCCGCCCCCAAGGTGGTGAACGGTAAAATTGAAAAAGTTATTGTTACCAATAGTGGAACGGGCTACATCGACCCTGTGGTTATGGTTCGGGATGCTCCACCCAACCATGTTACCTACTCAATCAACAAAGGCAGAAAGTGGAAATGTACCTTTAAGCGCAGCCTTTCAACAGGAGAAAAAGTAGAATGCGGTCATGTTCATTTAGGAGTTTATCCACCGGAAGAGTGCCCGGGAGAAACGGATGAACTTCTTCCTTTTGCTGATGAGAATGGTACCATGATTATCGCAACAGGCGATCAGCTCGAAGCATGGAAAACCCGACATGATGCACCGGAACATCATCAGCACTGTACAGAAAGTGATGCTCACTTAGGAGTACAGTTTTTGGTCAGGAAGTGCTGGGGAACGAAAATGAATTACATCCTTCACGACGATGCCCTCTACCGTACACCCCGGGCAGACTGGGCTCATTTGGATGCCAACCTAAGCATCATTTCCAAGAACGGCAGAATTAGAGAAATCGTGGTGGAGAACAGCGGGTCGAATTACTATGCGACTCAAATTTTTGTTGAAGGAACTGGAGCAGGAGTGGATGCCATACCAATATTTGACAATGTGGGAGTTAATACGGAGGTCATATTTGACGACCCTAGAATTAAGAACCTGGAATTTGACAGAGTAAGCCGGCCACTTGGGGCAGGGCAGGGCTTCCGAGAGCGTCCGTGGGCATGGGATGAGAGCCCTCGTACTTACAACTACTCTTCAGCTGTTGAAAATAATGACCCGCTTTGGGGAGAAGATGAACGCGTCGATGTCATCGTAATACATTCCGAGCTCAAGGCTACTTGGAATTTCGGTCAACCGATCTTGGCCGACTACACGGGAGACCGAATTATGGAGATCGACATTGTAGACCCCGGACTTTACTCGGCAGGTACCGATCTTTCTGTTACTTTGGAATATAATTCATTGGGCAGCTTGGATCAAAACAAAGACGGAGTGGCCGATTTTATTGAGGGCAGTGTATCGGAATTGACCACAACGAGGCTGACAAAATTCGTTCTCGATGACAATGCAAGCTACGATTTTAACAACTCTGGGACTATTATCGAACGAGGGTTGTTTGATGAAAACCCACGTGTACAAATTCTGGATGGAAGAAATGTCTCCGGAGCTTCAGCGATTACATATTCCAACGAAACCGGAACCTCTTTTATCCGAAATAACGACAAGATTTCATACAATTCAAATCCAGATAAGGGCTACATTGAATTGTACATAGACGATCGCTTTCCCAGCCAGTTATACTATGGAGAAGGCATTACAACAGGAAATGCCTCCATGGTGGTCCCTGCATTTGGTGGCAAGATTATTGTAACTGATCCTGTGCCGGGCGGCTCGTGGGCTCTCGATGAGGTAAACACAAAGCCCAATTTCTCTTACACCGACCAAAATGGTTACTATGCCTTTACCAATTTAGATTGGGGGATGTACAATGTGGCTGTTTTCCTCGAAGACCAGAAATTTCAGGAAAGCACATTTCGATCCGCCAAAAACGCTTCCCGCGTATCCGAGTTTACGTATGTAGCCGGATTTCCTGATTTGTTGCTCGAAACAGATAATTTTGGGCCTGGCCAAAGCTCACTTTTATGGTCACGTGAATCACGAGCGTTATCAAGGTCATCCACCGGACCTTATGATAAATCACTGGTGGGCATTGGGCGTGGTTTTGATCCATCCATCGAGCCACCTGAGCTCACAATTATTCCTCATGATGGTAATTTAGTCTATACCATCCCCAATATTGATGTAGAGGTCCTAGTCGATGGATCGTTAAAACTGGAGATTATCGATGAGGAAAGCTCGGTCCAATATTTCCCTGGAGACAAGTTTACTATTCGTTATGCAAATCCAGTTTATGGGGTGGATTTCATCGAGAGCTTTTTATACTCAGAAACCAACCAGACTTTTAATTCAGGCGTTTTATCATCCTGGGATTACGACAACGCAAATTTGGGCCTGGAGAGATACCAAAGTCCGGCAAAATTAGTTATATCCCCGGATGACTCCAATGGAACTAATTTACTCGAAGCCTCTCTTTCAACCGAAGCATTTGGAGAGGTTGCTAATTCATTCAGAGCACAGGTCTTTGATGTGAATGGAACGGAACTTAATGCCAGTATGGTGAAGTGGCAGATCTCCCTGGATTTCAATGCATCGGTGGGGGATAATTCCAAAGTCGCCCTTCTTGAGGGAAGTTCTGGTTTGCGCGACCTGAACGCGAGTGGAGCTGAGATTGACCTCTACCTTTTTTCTTTGCTTCGGGAGAACTCGGGTTCAGTGCACCAGGTCGAGATCATCAATGGGGGCACCGGTTATTCAAGCGGTGACAGACTAAGAATAAACGATCCAAGAGGCTTCGGTTTTGACGCCAACATTACCGAAGTTAATGCGACTGGCGGAATCACGGACATAAATGTTACCCATCGAGGATTTGATTATTCCGCTCCTTTCGATCTCGAAATATTGGATGCAGACAGAATAGATGCATCTTCAGGAACGGGGGCCATCTTGGAAGTAATTCAACCAAGGGGATATCTCTTGCTCGAAGCAAACTTTACCTTGCCAGAAGGTGAGATTCTCAGCCGAGCGGTGAAGATCAAGGCATCAGCTAGGCAGTCCCTCAACTCTCAGGAAGTATGGTTAGAAAAATACCTCGATTCTTTTGTTGAAAATAACGATTCGTGGTGGGAGCAGGATATGAATGAAACAAATCCGTTTGAGGATTTAGACGATGATAATTTGAGTAATTTTGAGGAATGGTCTTTGGGGTCCAATCCACTTGACTCGGATACGGACAGAGATCGCCTTCCTGACCTCAATGAAAGTCTTTTTGGATCCAGTTTAATACAAGAAGATACCGAAGGAGACGGGCTGGATGATTACAGCGAAAGCGAGGTTGGCACAAATCCACTCATATCTGATACCGATGGAGATGGGTTGAGCGATCTTATTGATAGTGACCCCAACAATGCGGCAGGAGTCGGCATTATGTCAGGCAAAATTTTTGTCATGTCAAAATATGCCGGGTCTACACCCTATTTTAGATCAGCAGTTTCTGCCGATATCAATACATCAACATGGTTAAGTTCATGGGACTATGGACCGAAATCTTTCTATCTGGATTCTCTAAATTACGATAGCAATTATACCCTCCAGGTTTTTATTGATACCATTAACGATGGAATTTATTCGGAAGGAGAGCCATTCGTGGAGTTTCCAGTTTTTCTATCGAACGATCAATTAGGCATTGGTCTCGTGCCAATGGACCCGAATCCAACCATTTCATTTTCGGACCCGGGTGCCTCTCTCATTGAAATCGATTTGCAGGAAGCAAATCAATCCAACCAATTTGAGTGGGGAGTGGTAGCTGAAGACCCTTATTATTCCGCAAAATATGGAGAGCTGGAATGGGAAGTGGATTCAAATAAGAGTGATAGATATATCGAAATAGAGGGAAACCTCACCCAATATCTGCTCAATCTACCAACCAGTGGCTATGTTTTCCCTTCTCTTATGACCATTGATCTGCAGGCAGCACCTGCAGGCATCTATAAAATTTACTACACAGCAAGGGATTCTTTTGCGAACCAATCAGATGCTCTTGAGCAAACGATTGTAATCAATGATGCACAGGCCCCATTTATTACAATTCTAGACCTTGTTGAATCTCGAGGCATCACCACCGAGCTAAATACCACTATTGGGGATGTTTACTCCAGCTATGAGGATTTAAATCTTAGTTACTATATTCAAGACGGTAACGGTGTTGGCAGTGGGTATTTAAGCTGGGAAAGGGGCCGACCATTTGAGCTGGAAGATTTATTTGTGGAAGTTAGGGATAACAAAAGCGGTGATTTGGAGTGGCAGGTAGACTACATTGACAATGCCGAGGAAGAGCTGGCAAATTCTACAACACTGGGAGATTATGTTCTTCAATTTACTGCAGAAGACGAGGCGGGAAATAGTATGTTTTTCCAACTCACTGTAGAACTCGTTGACACTCGCGAACCAACTGTAACCATAACTGGAGATCGTGTTGATGTAAGCAACTCGATTGAAGTGTACCGCAATATAGGAACTTTCCTTGAGGACGAAATTAGCATTGAGGTGGATGATGGGTATGGGAATTACTCCGCTTTAGCCAATTATGAAAACAACTTCACCGACTTTACCATCGATTGGGATGATTTAAATTATTCATCCCAAGATAATAAACATTTCATCATGCCAGGAGATGAAAGTAATTATACCATTCGTTTCACTTTCACTGACGAAACCAACAACTCCGGTTATCAGGAATTATTGATTAAGCCAATCGATCCAAAGTTAACGATCGCGGCCAGGGCGATGGATGGGTATCTTAATGGTGCAACTGTTACATTTGGCGATCATGAGGTGCTTACAGATGAAAATGGCTCATTTTCCATCTATGTTACTCATGAAGAGTTTGATGCCCTTGATCTCAATCAAAATGGCAAACTCGAGGTCTCCGAGGCAAAAATCGCTGTCAGTGGTGGCATGGATGTAGATACAAATGCATCTTTCCCCAGCGTATTATTCGCAGATTGGAACTCTTCTGTAGTGTCTCCCATAACAAGCCTGATTGCATCACTACTTGAGCAAGGTTTAGTATCCGATAAGCAAGAGGCAAATCAAAAGGTAGCCGAGGCATTCGATCTAAATATGTCTCTAGATTTATCTCATTATGATCCCTATGCCCAAGTAGAATTAGATGACAATGATTCATTGAATGTCTTGGTCGCCAATCTCCGGATTGCCAACCTTCTTTTGCAAATGGAATCACTACTCCAAGCATACCCCTTTTACGAAAACGGAACCATTGGTAATGCGATATTTATACAAATTGCAACCCGGGTGGCTGCTAACCCGCAAACATTTGATCTAACGGATGTGACGACAGCTGAAATTATAGAAGATGCTCATTCGACCATTGGTGTATATGGTAACCTAGATGATATGTTAACTGAGACTGACCTTGATAGAATGGTTCAGGTGATCAGCAAATGCGACCCTATCCACATTTACAATGATGTCACTGGCCTTAGTCTTGATGACCAAAAAGAACAGATCATCATACATCAAATTTGGGTAGATGAAAACATAGTAGACGACATCCGCGGAGGCAATTGGAACTCAGTAACATTGTCTGGTTTGCTCGACCTTCTTGAGGAAAATGAGCCAAATGAGAGAAGGATACGTGATTTTAATTTATTTGCTCCTGAAGCAAGCAACTTTAGCGGTCGCTTGAATCAAGAAGTGCTCCGCAATGATTGTATTCTAGAACTCCAAAGTCACGATGGGGATGGAGATGAAATTTTCCATTCGCTTATACTGGGCAACGGTGATCACGATATGGACGGAACCCCACTGTTTAACCTATCCCAGGATGGTAAACTGTGCCTTTCCGATGAAGATGAGTTAAGATTTATTTCAGGGAAAAGCATCCAATTGATGCTCACCCTAGACGACGGGTATGGAAGAAGAAATATAGTAGAAGGAGAGTTGGGGGTGGATAGCCTTTTGGCCATTGAGAGCCACGATTTGGGTGCATCCTGGTATCAATCTGACTGGTTTGGTACTTTCAACTATCAACCGTCCGGCTGGGTTTATCATGCCAGATTGGGCTGGCTTTACCTCTATGACGACGGCTCCGGTAGTTTCTGGCTTTGGGACACAAAATGGAACACTTGGTGGTGGTCCAGCGAAGAAATATTCCCTTGGATTTATCGTGACGATTCTGCAAATTGGCACTACCTTATCGTATTGCCTGATATGGTTAGTGTTTTTAATGCCGAACTGATGACATGGAGTTTAAGAGAATGAAACTTCTCAGAAATTACTTTCTGAGGTGGCTTGTACTGCTTGTTTTTGCCTGCGGTTTGCTATCTTCTACCATCAAGGCCCAAACCAGCCCGAACAATGTAGATTTAGGAATTGAATTCACCACCGACTTGCCCGATGCGGTCAAAATTAATGGTGTTTTCGGGGTAAGCGCTAGGGTGTTTCTTGATGTGAACTCCTCAGAAATCCCAAGTCCAGAAATTGTTCGAGCATCCGTGAAGCTGCTTGATCCCGATGGCCTGCCAATCGAGACATGGACTCAAACATGGTCAGGCTTTGGCAATGCGACAGATGGTTCTTTGCAGGACAATAATGAGTACACTGGCTTGGTCTTATTCCAGGTTCCCTGGACCCAGGCTTCTAAATGGACACCCACTGCCCAATGGACAGTGGTTCTTCAAGTTGTTGCGGGATCTGCTGAATCGAATCTCGATAATAATACTGTTGAGCAAACCTTCACCCTTAATCTACCCGATCTTCGTGCGGACATAACAAGCATCAGTGCCATTGACCCCATCAGTGGAAATACCACCGAGAATTTTGTCCCCAACACAAATTACTCGGTAAAAGGAACGATTACGAATGATGGGTTGGCCCCCACCCAGCCTAATGTATTGCTTTCAATCCGTGCTGAATTGGTTCGGTTAAACAATGTCGGGGAAGACCAATACCAATTAGGGACAATTATGGACAGCCAGGAAGTGCTGGTTCCACAAATTGAAGACCCTGGTTCTTTGTCCCCAGATGGCACTTGGTCCTTTGAGGTGAACCAGCTTTATTTACCCTCCGATGCCCTGGGAGACTTTGCTATTGTCGTCGAGGTAAATCCTACTGATTTACCGGGTGGCCCCATCATGCAGGAGCAGAGTTTTTCAAACAACTTCGCAATTAGTCCTTCAGGAATCGTCGATGATAACGGGGATGGGGTGGCAGATTATTTTATCAGCCCAACAATCAGTATTAGCGCTGACACAACCGATTCCGGCAACCAGGCAACCCTCAATTATGTAGAAGGGAGTTATGCTGGAGAACAAGGTGTTTTTCGGGGGCTTGAACCCGCTTTTATTTCTTTTGCGGTAAGAAATGACGGCAATAGACCGGTCGCGTCGAACGATACGATATCTGCAACCGTCATTCTATCCAAAGACTTAAATTTTGATGAGAATGATTTTATTTTACGTGAGTTTAACTTAGGTGGAAAGGGCATTGGCCTTGGTATGCTAGCCGGGGAAACCATCAATCTCACTTGGTTTCAGCAAATGCCGGACTATTTTGAGGGAGATTATTATTTGCTTATCCAAATCAATAATTCTGGAAGCACAACTTTATATAGCATCGAAACAACCCCCCTTATTACCTTAGTCTCTGAAGGGCGGGGAAGTACTCAACTACTTCCCACTTCACAGGAAATCGACACTCCCGCTGAACACCCAAGTGTAAGTAGTAGTGGGAGATATGTAGTTTTTGAAAAAACCGTATCTGTATCTGGCCGGAACCTACAACAGGTATACTTTCTTGACCTCAATCAAAATTCTGCAAGTCCCTCGCTCATTTCCAAAACTTACAACAGCTCTTCTAGCAATCCGGTGCCCGCGAACGGTGGTAGTTTCCGGCCAAGGGTAAGCCATGATGGGAGTGCGATTGTTTTTTATTCCAACGCGCCTGATCTTGTCCCTGGAGATACCAATAACCGAGAAGATGTGTTTTTATATAATATTTCCTCAGGCACTTTGCTACGGGCGGTCAATGCGGACGGGGAGGAGTTGAACGGACGCAGCCTTTATCCCGACATCAATGAGGATGGCTCCATTATCGTGTTTGAATCTGATGCAACGAACGCGGACACAACCTCCTCCGCTACAGGTAGTCAAATCTACCTTTGGAGTTTTCTCTCCGATGGCAGCGAGACCCTCAAGAGGATTACCAACGGAAATGCAAATTCCTACAACCCCTCGATCAGTCGATCTGGCACACGGGTTGTTTTCGATTCCTTTGCCACCAACCTTCTTGGAGCTGGCACTCCTTATTCCAATGGATTTGCATCTAATGTAAATGTAGCGAATGACCTACAAAATGGAGATGATACCAATGGGTTTAGGGACATCTACGCCATAGATCTTGAAACAAACAAGACCTTTCTTGTAAGTTTAAATTTCAACGGCGAGCAAAGCAGTGGCGGTGCCTCGAGCAATGCCCGAATTTCTGGAGATGGTAGCAGGATTGCATTTGAATCGAAGGCTCAAAACCTCATCAGTGGGGCCGGAATCGCAAAAGTGATCGTGACTGAGCCTGGAGCCGGATATGAAGGATCGCCAACAATCGAAGTCTTTGATGATGAGCTTAATGCAAGTTCTGCCTTTGGTAGTGGGGCCGTACTTGCAATATCCGATGGGGGGATTAATTCCCTCACTGAGATTAAACCGGATGCGATAACGATAATAAATCCAGGAGCTGGATATGTGAGCCCAAAAGTCCGCATCATTCCTGACCCTGCTTATGGCACGCCGTTTTTTGAAGCGCAGGCAGTTGCCTATCTATCCAATCCTGAAGGTGATGTTTATTATATCGACTTCAATGATTTGGATGATCCTGATTATGTTCCTTCTTACTCCCGGAGAATTAGCCAGTCTCCAGATGGTGCAGGTGGGAATTTTGGCAGTCGGGAAGTGAGCCTAAGTGACGATGGTAATTCTATTGTGTACGCCACAAAATCTTCCAACTTATTAAACGAAGAAATTGAACGGGACGATGGGAAAACTTTTTACAATTCTAACTATATTCTCCCCAAAGCAAGCGTTGTTTTGGTCGGAGGTATTGGAGAAATCGAGATAGAAAACAGCGGAACGGGATATTCTCCTGGCAGCTTGTTGATTATCGACCAATCTGGATCCGGGAGCGGCGCAATCGCTTCTTACAGCGTCGATAATCGGGGAAGAATTGCCAATATTGAAATCATTAACCCTGGTAGTAATTATAACTTATCAGAAACCATAATCAGCATACCTGAAAGCCGTGGTGGAACTGGTTTTGTGGCCGGGGAAATAAGATTTTCGCCCACCATTGGACTGGGAGCAAATAGATCGGGTGGGGGCCGTATCTACAAAGTTGAGATGATCGATAATGGTTTCGGCTATCGTATCGGCGAAGATACAAATACTTTTGCAGATATTATCAAATTTGAGGGGGATGGGGCTGATTTAAATGAAGATGGTTTTCCGGATGGGCGATTGAATCCGAATCGCCTGCACAATCTCAATGGTGGATTATACCTTGAGCAGCGTTTTGAGCTTGAAATCCTCACCCTGGGCACGACTTTAGCCAATACCTTACTCACTTTTTACGATAAGAATAACAGCACCACACCAATAAGGATCGGATTTACTCAATCTGGCAGCGGAGGCGAAACAGGTGGGGTAAGCACGATTGCAATCTCCGGGAAATCAAAAAATGAGGTCATGGAGGAACTAATTGAGATTCTTGAGTTAAAGTTGGACATACCTACAGAAAACTTAAATACCAACCATGACCTCAGTAGCTCGTCCGGAAATATAACTGCAGGACCTGTTCTTTTTTATGATGAAGACAGTAGCTCCTTTCGAATTTCTGCTCTTTCAGGAAGGATTTCAACTTCCAACCCGGAGGCTGTCAGCGTCTACGCTGCACCGAATATGTTGATAATGGGGTCTGGATATACCGTTGCCACCCCAGTGGTAAATCAGATTCCATTGATCTACGGATACTCAGAATCCCTAGCCAACACCAATTTCGATCTTTCTGCAGGAGTGGGAAGAATGGCCTCTCTTGCTAAACAGGATAACGAATCAGACGATATTTACCTATTTACCATCGATGAGAATAACCAAACCGCTAACTCCCGCATAAGCACGAGTTCTTTTGGTACACCGGTTGGGTATTTAGATGGATCAGGGGTGACTATTGCACCCAGCAGTCGGTTTCCCTCGATAAGTGGAAACGGGAGGTATGTGTTTTTTAGCTCTGATGCTTGGGGGCCACCGGGTATCGGTTTTCTTTCAAGCAACCAATTGCCCAGTGATCTGACACCTACGCGGGATATTTACTTTCGAGATTTAAAAACTTTTACCACGCCCGATGAAGTTACCAACCTTGAGGTATTATACCCTGTAAGCAACCTGTCCCATAGTTTTGCCCCCCTCAATCCTGTGCCGGTGATTGCGAATATCGATTATGAAGGAGCAGTTGACAGGGTGGAGGTTATTCTGAACCAAGCTTATATTGACGACATGCAAGTATTTGGTGGCGGAAATAATACTCCCTACACTTCGAGTCGCTACACTTACCAACTAAGGGGTCTTTCCAGTGGAACATACTCCCTGCAGCTAATTGCTTATGGTGCCAATAATGAAATTTTAGCAACGAGCCCGATCAGAAGGTTTACAATATCTGCCTACAGTGGCTCTTTACCCCCATTAGTCAGTATGGCTGACCCAAGTGCTTTTAATGCGGTTACCTCCACCTCTATTATCCCCCTAAACGCCAGCGGAGAAGATCCCGATGGTGCCCTTGAGGGTATCCAGTTTTATGTGGATGGAACTCCCTACAAAGAATGGATTCCCCGTAAGCCTGGTATAACTGAAACCTCCCAAAATTATTCCTTACAGCTTGATCTAGATGCTATTACAGCGGAGAGCGGAGAGGAGCAAGGCATTCGCAGTCTCTTCGTCATAGGCTGGGATAATAGTGGAAATTATGTTGCCTCAAATATTCATAATATCTCATTTACGAAAGGTTCAAGCGCACCGAATATATCGCTCTCCAGCGCCTTCTTGGACTTTACCATAGTTGGCAACGATTTTGACGATCTAAATTTCTCCGGTGATGGAGAAATTGAGGGGATTAGCCTCGATGTGCCTATCGGTGAGAATCTACTTGCGGTGAATGTGGTGGCCGAACATCCCAGCGGAGAAGGGGCTGAAATTACCGCAATCATTGAAAGCGACCCCTTTTCCGCGGACTTTGGAAAAATAACTGGTTTTGACATCACCAACGGTGGCGAAGACTATAATGAGACCGACTTTAGCCTCGAAATCATTCCTGTTATCCGGGCAATTAATGAAGGGGAGAGTGCTGATTTAGAGTATCAATACAACCCACCAGTTGAAGCCAATCAAACAAACAGGATAGATAATATAAGAGTAGCCAAGAATGTGGATGGCTCTCTTCGCTTAGGCAGCGGTTATGTCATTGCTCCTCGTCTTCGATTGTTACCTTTTGGAGGAGTTACCGGTTGGGAGCGCATTCCTCTTGCGGACACATCAGGTGGCAGCACAGGAATAAGCGACTTCGGAGTGATCAATGTAAATATGAATGCAAATGATCCCTTTTACGATGCATATGCTCAGGGTGGCTTTACTCAGTCCCCTGTTATTTTAGAGGTCAATGCTTCCTCGGTGGGTGAATCCATTGAAAGTGTCAGCCTTGTAATTGATGGAGAGACTGGTGTCGATTTAACCAAAACCATGCCCCCCTACAGTTTCAGCTGGGTGCCTGATATCGCCAAGAATTACACAATTTCTGCGATTGTTCGGGATGTGGCCGGAAATGTTAATACCACGCCGCTTCAATTTATTTCTGTAGAAAATTATTCAGGAGCGATGGAGTTGTCGTTTCGGGGGGATTCAAACTACAGCATTGAGTCAAATGGTCTTTTACCCCTGATTGTCGAAGCCAGTTCAGATGCAGGCACCTCTCCGACCAACGGCGTGGCCATTGTTGACTTTTACATCGATGATCAATGGGTCGGTTCGGCAAAAAATGATGCGGGTACTCTTTTTCAATCTGTCATCGAATTGGCTCCCCTCAATTTACGCTTGGGCGAGCATGAAGTTACCGCAATCGGACGTGATAAAGCAGGCAACTGGGCTGGTACATTTTCCAAAAAGCTAACCAATTTATCCGGGCGGACTAACCGCACCCTTACCATCCTTCCACCCCTAGTCAACAAAGCACCCTCCATCGTACTTAAAAGCCCGACTCCCTCCACCACCATTCTTGCGGGCTCGAGCATCCGTTTACATGCAGATGCCAATGATACCAATGGCGATCTTCATGGTGTACAGTTTTATGTGGACCAGGATGTATTGGGTGCATGGTCAGGCAAACTTGATTTCAACGGTGCACTGCCAACGGATGGTTCGTTGCTCACTATTCATGATGGCACGACAAATGACGCACTTACTTTTGAGTTCGACAACGATCAATCGGTATTCGGAAGCGGTGCACCTACAGCGATCCCTGGTTTTTCCAACCAGTTAAGCACGCTTACTGTAGAAGGTAACTTTACCCATTATGAAGCGATCAACTTCTTGGTGGAGATTGATGGAAAAGATAATTCGCCCTTAACCAGTGCTGATACTTTTCGTTGGTCCATCAATGGAGGCATTTCCTATGTGGAGGAGTTTGTGCCCATTTCAGCCAATATCCCTCACAGTCTAGCCTATGGATTGTCCATTACATTTCCCGCTCAATCTGGCCATGGTCTTGGAGATAGCTGGAGCATAAGTGCCACGACCAAACACCAGGTTCTCCATGTTCCACAGGTCGGGTCTACCCAAGTAGATATGAAGCGCACCCGGGACGCCCTAAAAGTCAGTATCGATCATGCACGCTCCCTGGGGCTGCTTTCATTGCAGACATTCCTTGATGGTGATGATGGGCACCTCATCCTTACCCATTCTATGCAAAGAGAGATGGTGCAGGATGTCAGTATTACCGGAACATCCCTTAGTTCATCGGGCGGAACGATTGTATTGTATGACAACGACCTCGATGACGATGGCGTGGACGATAATTTTGTGCTCTCCCTGGCACGCGATGGTGCGGCCACACAGCCCTTTGGTATCACCTGGAAACCACAACAAGCTGGCAACTACATCATCTTTGCCATTGCACAGGACAGTGCGGGCAATCGTGTAACCAGTTCTTCAACCGTGGTCTCCGTCATTCCCTCAGTCGGGCAGCTTCCACAAATTACCCTCGGTGGGACCTATGAGGATTCTACGATTTATCTTCCTTACTCGGGAGAAATGGTAAGCCATTCATTGACTGCTACCACCACTGACCCGGACGGGCAAATTGCTGAGGTTGTCTTCTATGTAAATGGTGAGCTTACTTCACAAACTTCTTCCTCTCCCTACACTGCAGAACTGGACTTTAATGGCACCGGGCACTTCGAAGCCTATGCCGTTGCCCGCGATAATTCTGGCAACCTAACCACCTCCAATGTCTTTAGAATGATTGTGGAAGGAAGCAATGTGGCAGAGGAAGCCCCTCTTCTACTCACTGCTTCTTCTCCCTATCTTGGCGGGGTGGGGGAGATCAGTGCTACCTATAAATCCGAAAGTGGTTCTTATGATTCCAGCATCCGTGCCCTCGTCTACATCGATGGTTCCTATGCGGATGATGCCGACCTGCTCCCACGCACCCCCCCTAGCCCAGGCGAGGAAGACCCCGGTCAAAGATTTACTTACGATCTCCTTGCCCGAAACTCAAATGGATATGAGGTAGAATTTATTATTATTAACGGGGATGAGACTGCGAGTACCACGACGAGCATATCCGTCTCCGCCAGTCCTCTGACCAGCAACCTGGAGTTTATCAAGGCTCTCTACCTTGGGCTCTTCGACCGCGAGCCACACAGCTCGGAATACAAGCGATATTTTTACAAGTTGGAAGATGGTTCGATGACACGCGAGCTAGTGTTGAAGGATTTAGGTGAACGGGCCGAGTTTATCAATGCCCGCAATGCCCTGCTTGCTTACAAGACCGTTAATGGTTCCTGGGCGGAAACCGAAACCGTATTATCTGCCACCGATCAGGCGGGCTATGGCACAAATGGAAACCTAAACGAAGGGCAGATTGGTGGGGAAAATAGTAATCCTGCCAATAGTGCTAATACTCATGGAAGTACAGAAGATACAGCGACTGTAATTACTATGAACGAACCATCTATAGATATTACCCTTGATGAGCCTGCTGATGTAAATGGATTTAAGATTTACAGCCTAGGCGATCGCCAAGATGGGGTTTTTACAGTGACTCTTATAAAAAATGGCATCCCATCCAATTTCAATACAGATGATAACCCTGAGAACGCTTATCGACCTAACTGGGCCGGCGGTCTTGTGCTCAGGGCTCGATTGAATGATGGCTCTTACGAAAATATAATTCGATCATCAGAACGGTTTGAACCGTTCGACCGTATTGAAAATCCTCATTTTTACGCTGATGTATCAGTAACCTTTGATTTAAGATCCCAAACAGGGGTGAATTATTATTACTTCGAAGTTATCGGAGATTTCTTTGCCCCTTTTGAGTTGGGTACGGTCAATATGTCTTTATCAAACGACCTCGCTCTGGCAGCAGAAAATGCTCAGGCAGAAGAGGAAGATGGCACAGAACTTGACAGTATTGTTTCTAAGGTAAACGGATATGACCTGCAAGCGGCTCTTAATTTCCAGGTAAACGCTTTTTCTTACACCGACCAGTACGGAGCGATGGGCACGCACAACCCGGAAGAGTTCTTCACGCGCTTATTTCGTAACAAGTACGAGCAAGATGCAGGACCCGTACAGATTGCACGAGGTTTAGAATTATTGAATAACCCAGGTGCAAGTGACCTGAATGTTACAGGCTCTGGGTTTTCCCAACTCGATTTTCTAAGCAATTTTGCATTGGACAATGCGATCCTCAGTGTGGGTCCATACAACTACACCCATAATCTGGCCATTCCCAATGTACCATTGGATGCCGCGGCATTTGCAGAGACAGCCCTGGTGTACTCTGCGTTGATTGGCGAGGCGCCCACGAAGGCACAGGTAGCCCGTTTGACCCTGACACCGGACTTTACGGTTCGTCCCCTGGGCGAGCGGGCAAAAATGATTATGGAAATGCCTGCTTATGCTGCCCGCTATGGGCTGGCCATGCCAGAAGTAGGATTCATCAACCTTGGTAATGGAGATGAATTTCAAGCGGGTGTAGCGGGTCAAATTATTGGTATTGAAGCGACCTCCTTGGGAGCGGACGATTTAGCAGGTACCATGGATGATGGTGATGTCCGCGCCCTGGAAATCTACTTGAATGGAGTGCTCAAGGAAGATGACATGACCAATTTACAAGACTTTGGCCTTTTCTATGTCTACGATATGCGAACCGATTTGCCAGTTGGTGAGTATTTGTTGGAGGTAGTTGCGGAGGACGCCAACGGTCTGCGCTCCCGTGCACAGCGCAACATTTCAGTGGTGGGTGGAACTCCGACGGAGATCTCGATCCTCTCACCCAAAGTAGGGGATACCCTCTATGTCAATGAGGTGGTTGACTTTGAATATAATGCGAGCTCATCGATCACCGCCTACCTGGAAGTAAATGGAAAGGTACATTGGAATGGGCGTCTTGCTTTTGATGCCAGCGAACTTCCTGAAGATGGTTCCACTTTGGTGATTAGCGATGGTACCGGGAGGGAGCCTGTAACTTTTGAATTTGATGGGAATGGAGTAGCCAGCTCCACCATAATCGCCAGTGCAGAAGCAATGGGTGTTTCTGGTAGTGGACAAGTCTCCTCCAGTGGAACCTATCTTGGCACAACCTATCGTGAGTACATCTTGGAAATTGATAGTGATGGGGGCAGTTTTGATACCTTTCGGTGGTCTGCGGATGGGGGAGCAAATTTTGCTGAGTCCCAGATTGAAATTCCAGCAACCGGTGCGTCCACCTATCCGTTAAGTGCTGGCGTGGAGGTACAATTTGTGCACTCAGGCAGAGCTACTTACAGTAAGGGCGACCGTTGGCGGATTAAAGCTTACCCTGAAAATGAAATTGTGGAAGTCGCCCGATACGGAACTTTTGCAGAACGCTTACTGGGTACGAAAAGAAACTTAATTCGTGCAATCAATCTGGCTTACAACCAGGAGAAACATTCCATTCGGGCAACGGATCTCTTGGTTACCAGCAATTCTTGGGGTGGAATTCCTGACGATGCGGCCCTGGTTGATGCGGTTGATCTAGTTTACGACGGACCATATCCCCTAATTTCTGACATCAATCTTAGCATGGATGAGGGTGCATTGCTCATCTCCCTGGACTATCTTCCTTTGGTCACGGACCAAGGAACCAGTGGAACCTTGAGCTATGATTTTCGCAAAATTCCTCAACTTGCCGAGAATCCGATCATTGATGTGCGCGTCGTAGGCATAGATGAAAATAATGGTACTTACTATTCAGATGTACTGCCCCTCAAGCTAAGAGACCAGGATAAGCTGTATGGGGATTTAATTGAACCCACTGGCCGTCCTGCCGTTCTTCGAATCTCGGATGTTGATAATAGTGGTGCCATTACTGATGTTGAAGTAGTGGACGGTGGGGTGGGCTATGACGAGCAAAGCTGGAATTACAGCATCGTAAGTTTTGATGGTGCGGGTGCCGCCTTGGGAGCCGAAATCGATGATGCGGGTACCATTACTGACATAAACATTACCGGGCAAGGCAGTGGCTATGCCATAGGAGATGCGATCCTCGCCGCTTCCCCTGTGCTGTACCAGGCCGGCAAGCCATTGAACTTGCGGGCAAAGGTCAATGACCCTCAGGGAGAACTGGACCGTGTCGCTTTCTATGCAAATGGGGTGGAAATCCCAGGAGTGGTTTCTGAATTTGGAGACCAATACTTGCTCAGCTTCACTCCGACCAGCGAGAAACTCGAGTTTCTTTCCGTCCGCGCTCTCTATGGGGATGATCGGGATAATCAATCTGGCCCCTCCGCTGGGAATGGTGGTGGGAATTGGCAAAGAAATTGGGAGAGCCAACACCTTACCGCAAGCCAGTACAAGGCACCATCTTGGTATTGGGATGAACTTTCGAATTATTGGGAGTGGCCCACTCCCTGGTTGGCAAGTTCCCCAACAAAACCCGGAGCGGTTGCCCTGCAGCACGCCCCCTCCTCGGTTGTAGCAAAAATGCTTACCCCAAGTCCTACGGATCTAAGTTTGAACAGCTTCAGCCTCGGAAACGAGATCGACATATCGGTCCTAGCAACTGCCGAGCTTGGAACGATTGAGCAGATCATGCTGTATGCGAATGGAGAACAATTGAACTTGCCCATTAGGTTTCCCCAAGTGGATCCTGTGCTTGGGCAGTATAGCCGAGATGGCATTTATGGTTTCACTTGGGTGCCGAATCGACCAGGCATCTATGAATTAAGTGTACAAGCCATGGATAGCTCTGGGCGGGTGTCGGAGATAACTGATTTATCAACTTCCACTGTTACTGTTGGTGCGGAAATTATTGGAGAGTTTCCTGTTGTGCAGATGACTGAACCCGTACCTGGCGGCTTTGGAGACACATATCCAGACTATTCTTACGGCTCGGAGCTATTCATCAATGTGGAGGCTTACGACCCGGATGGACACTTGCAGTTTGTAAGATTATATCTCAATGGGGAATTATTGGGGGACGCAGAGGGACGATATGGCAACACCTATATATACAAATGGAGCGTCGAAAAGCTGAATATCTCCAGTCAAAATTTTGTTTTGCAGGCAATTGCCATGGATGACGATGGCAATGTGGCTCGCTCGGCCTCCTTATCCGGGGTAACCGCACAAAATAATTCTTCAAAACCGCCTGAGGTCGAAATAGATGCCATCAGTGTGGATGGTGAGGGTGTAAAAATTAGGGCTTTGGCCACACGAGGAACATCCGGAATATCGAGGGTTCAATTCTTTGCCAATGGAGTAACCCTTGATGCTTTATCTGGAGCCAGCAGTTTTTTAGACGACGGCACGCAAGAATACATTTTTACTTGGGTGCCTCAATCTACAGGGCAGTACACCTTCTATTCTATGGCTGTTGGTGGAGTAGGGGACTATGGGGATCATTTTACAATGAGTGATCCTTATGTATTCGAGGTAACTAGTGACCACTTAAGAGGCTTTTCTTCAAGTAATGACCCTCCAATGGTAGAGCTCATTAATCCTGGAATAAATACTCTGAGCTCTGCGGTAGCAAAAGCGACTCTGGGTAGTTTGGTCGATGAAACCGACGAAAATTACTCGAAGGTAGTGGCGGTTAATATGAGGTCTTTTGGCTATGGTTATTCAGATGCTCCTGATGTTATCTTTTACGGCGGAGGTGGCGTAGGTGCGGAAGCTATTGCTTCCGTAGTTAACCAGGCAATAACGAGCACAACATTACTTAATTCCGGTGCTGGGTACAGTGATGATGTCCAACTCGAGCTCAATGAGAGCGTTGCAATAGATGCGGTTCTTCAACCCCTCGTTATTGATGGAGTTTTAGTGGAGATTCCAATTTCAGATGGAGGGCATGGCTACTCTTCAACGGACTTGGTTACCATCTTCGATCTGCAAAATGAAAATCAATCAGGATATGGAGCCAGGGTTATCCCAATCGTCGATGAAAACGGTAGTGTTGTTGAATTAAAGATCCTCAACGGAGGGCAAAATTACAATGCGGCTTATTTGAAAGCTAAGATCATTGGCCAAGGTCAAGGTTTCGAGGCCAACGAAACAGCCTCAAGCATAATTGATGGAGTTATTTCTTCTATTGAAATTGTTCATCCCGGTAGCGGTTACACCGTAGGCAGAGATTACACCATTAATGTCGTGGAGGGTACTGAAGGAAGCGGAGATGGCTTTCATGCCGTAGTAAAAGGTGAGAATATTAAAGACGGGGTGGTGATTGTAGAGGTGCTTGACGGGGGAAGCGGGTATAAGAGCGAACCGATTGTAATACTAGAAGGGGGAAAACTAGAACAATATGACTATCCATACTCTTTTGTCGAAGATACGCGCATTGTTTTAGAAGCGGAAGCATTTGATGCAGATGGTGTAGTGCGGGATGTACGCTTTTATGGAAATGGTAGTTTGTTGGGCTCAGCACCGTTGGGTAATATTGAAAATTTTGAAGTATTAAGCCCTGGTAACAGCTTCGGTGAGACTGTTCCCACAGTTACAATTACTGGTGGCGGTGGTACGGGGGCAAAGGCGGTCGCAGTACTTGACGAAAATGGGGCATTACAATCAATCACTCTAACGGACGGTGGTCTTGGATATGTCACTCCTCCAACGATCGCCCTTTCCCCAAGTAATGGTGCTGTGATTTTGGCAAACATTGATACTCAAATTAGAAATAATGCCCGAAATATTCCAGGAACCAACCGTTGGGTAATAGATTGGGCACCGCAGGCTCCAGGGACTTACAACATATCTGTCGAAGCACTCGATGACGATCTTGGCAGTTCAAAAGTCACTTCAGACAGGTGGGTTGTTATTACACCGAAGTCATCCTCCTTACCACCGGCTGTTTCCTTGTCGAGCCCTAGCGATGGACAAACCTTTACATCTGGGTCCAAGATAAGAATGTATGCCCAAGCAGATGACCCAGACGGCACCCTAGAATGGGTAAGGTTTTTTATCAACGGTGATCCTGTGGGGAAACCTATAAGTGCATTTCAGGGAGCAGGTAGCTCAACCTATCCCTACAGCATGGAGTGGATAGTTCCAGCACCTGGTGTGTACAGTTTCAGTGCGGTGGCTTCTGATAACAGCAATAATGGAGTTATGTCTGGTATATCAACCGTTACTGCAACCACTGGCCAAGGTACTTTGCCCTCGGTTTCCTTTAAAAGTCCCATCATTATTGCTCGAGCAACGGCTATTGTTTCTGGAGGTCAAGTCAACTCGATTGATGTGACATCAGGCGGATATGGCTACACTTCTGTTCCTCAAGTAGAGATTATTGGTGGCAACGGAGATGCTCAAGCGACTGCAGTTATTGAAACAAGTACCACGGACCCAAACTATGGTCAGGTCGTTTCGATACAGCTTGAGAACAATGGGACGGGTTACGATTCCAATACTTATGTGAATTTGATCGGAGGGTTTTCTAAAGTTAAACCCTCTGGTCGCGGTGCTATTGCCCGCGTTAGATGGAATGGTCTTACGGGCACATATTACATTGAAGTTTTGGATGGCGGTTCTGGATACACTAGCCCTCCAGAAGTGATCATACACGGAGCTGGAAATGGCATGACCGCAGTCGCTTCCGTCCAAAATGGTTCCGTCGAGTTTGTGCAGATTACCAACCAGGGAGAGGGTTACCTTTTTGCCGGTAACGATGTCGTTTTTGAAGGAGGTTTTGCTTTCAGTGAATCAAGTATTCTAATCGAGGCATCTGACCCAGATGGGGTAATCGAGGAGGTAGTTCTCTATGAGAATGGTAAGAAAATCGGAAGCAGAGAAGTTGCACCTTATAATTTTACATGGAAGGGCGGGCCTCTCGGTTATTATGACCTGATGGCCGAGGCAATCGATAATCAAGGAAATAAAAACCTCTCTCAAATTCTCCGTAGAGATGTGTTGTATTCCGAGCCTCCTGTAGTTGAGTTGCAACCCATTAGTCCCGCAATTTTGAAGCCTACCATCGATAGCGATGGGAAAATAACTGCTGTCGAAGTTCAGTACCCAGGTTTTGGTTATCACTCACCTCCAGCCCTGTTGTTCGATGATGAAAACGGCGTGGGTGCACAGTATTTGGCATCTATCTCCGATGAAGGTAGAGTAACGGAGCTAACAAAAGTGAGCGAGGGTGAAAACTACTCAATCAATACCAAGATAAGACCTTCCGGCGGACTCGATACGATTTTGCAAAATTACCAACTTGATTTTGGCAAATCACTCTCCATTGGAGTGTACGCAAAGGATGATGATACACTGATTGACCCCAATGCCTTTATTGTTTCCGTAAACGGTGTACACCAACCAGGTATTACCGTCAGCGGTTCATCTCCAAATTACTCGTTTGTATGGAAACCGCAAATACTTGGCACTTACAGTATTCGACTTAGCGCAAGCTCCGTTGATGGCATGAGTTCAGAATCAAGAAACTTTGAAGTCGATGTTGTAAATCGTCATGCAGGCGAAATAAACATCCACGGTTTTGACCCTAGTCTGACAGAAAATTTTCCAACCTTTGCATTTGGTTCTACTATTTATGTTCCCTTTCAACTAAGTTCCAAGTTTGGCGAGGTCTCTCAAATCAAAGTTTTTGACGAAGGGGTTGAGGTTGGATCCTACGACTTTGCTGAGGGACTGGGAGTGAATCTTACTTACGACCAGACAAATGATTCATACATGGCTTCATGGAATCCTTCCTATGATGGGGATCACAGCTTCTATGTATCAGTCGAATTTTCGGATGGAACAAGTGCCTTTTCGACCCCCTTCTTTATTGAAAGTGTATCTGGTCTTGAGGGGGACAAATTGCCCTTCGTAAGTTTAAGAAGCCCTTTAGGCGGATCCACTCTTACTGACTCATCCACCTTGCGCCTCGAAGCAAATGCAACTGATCCAGACGGTTCGATTACCCAAGTGGAATTTTACATCAACGGAGAACTAAACAGTACTGTCGATTTTCAGGCAAATTTCCCCCAGGAGAATTTCCCATTTGGAGCAACTTGGTCTCCAAGTGTTCCAGGTATCCATTTTATTCACGCGGTTGCTGTGGATAATGGGGGCAACCGTGTGATGAGTGATGTCATTAAGGTGAATGTGATATCTGGTGAACATGCCCCCACTGTCGACTTTGATTATGCCTTGAATCAAGAGGCTGAATTTCCATTGAACCTTGTTCCTGCGTGGCTCGACTTAGACGAAGTCCTTGTTGGAAAAGGAGAAGGCGGACTTTTAAACGGTGAAGAAAATGAAACGCACCTTGCCTTCCAGGCTTATACTTTAATCAGAACCTCGATTGAAAATAATGCTACTGGTTTTGATTTTATGGTTGGTGATTGGAACGAATCAACCAAGCAATTTGGCGGAGGGGCTGATTCGACTGGTTTTAACATTTGGGCACCAAGTGGCGAAACTGTAAGAACGATGCTAAATTACACTTACCGTGAGGAGGTATTAACCAATGAAAACCACCCTCTTTACAATTTTGAGCCAATTACCAATGACTTTTTCAGAGGTGAAAATATATATTTCAGTGTGCAGGTCACCGATTTGGCGTCAACGGGCGGGGATGGAGTAGTTGACTCAGTATCTTTTTATGTAAACGGTGTACTTCAGTCCACACTGACTGCATCTCCTTACGATTTTGTATGGTCTTCGGATGTAATCGGAAAATATCATATTTACTCAGTGGTAGAAGATAGTGAGGGCAATATTGCCGTATCCAATTTAAAAGAGATACTAATCAAGCCCCAAAACGCGGCAACGGTCGACTTATTGTACCCTCGTTCTGATTTAACTTATGATTTCGCCCCCCTGAGTCCTATCCCCGTAATTGCCAACATTGATTATGATGAAGCAATCGATCGGGTTGCTGTTTTTGTAAATAATCAATACGCAGGGGACATGAATGTTTTTGGGGGCGGCAACAACGCAGCATACCGGTCCAATCGCTTTCATTATCAAATACAGGACCTTGAGGGTGATGATTATACACTCCGGTTGGTTGCTTATGATGAAAGAAATGATGCAGTTGCCAGCTCTACCTCCTCATTTACAGTTTCGAATTACGAGGGGTCCCTACCGCCTGTCATTCAGCTTGCTATACCGGATGATTTCTCGGCGGTTACTTCAGCTTCGGTCATACCGCTGAGTGCGAGAGCATCTGATCCCGATGGTGCAGTTGTAAAAACAACCTACTATGTAGATGGAGTTGAAAATAAATCCATTAACCGCATCAAAGGAATTAACGAGGTGGATCTTGCATATGCTACTATGCTAGATGTTGGCTCAATAGCATTTGGGGAGAGTGAGGGTTTTCGTAGCATTTTTGCCATTGCAGTAGATAATAGTGGTAATTCCGTAGCTTCAGAAATTTTTAATTTTTCCTTCACTCAAGGTGGCGAGGCCCCAGTCGTAAATATCATTTCTGGGTTGGTCGGCTTCGATATTACCTCCAGTCAGGCAGATTTCCATGTTTTTGATAGCAATGGTAGCATCAAGGAAGTGGAGATTCAGGGAGATGGACTAGGGCGTGCATTGCTCGATGCTAAAATAGAGATATCTGGTACGGGCGAAGGCGCGCAAGTATTACCGGTTATTGATAAGGATGCGACTTCAGGCACATACGGAAAAATTATCAGATTTGATATTGTTGATGGTGGTATCGGTTATGACGCGAGCTCGACCATCCTTCATGTCGTGCCTATCCTGCGCACCATTAATTCAGGAACTGAAGCCGATGTAGATTATACTTACATTCCCCCAACTGATCGCAATCAAACAAATCGAGTCGACCGCATTACTGTGGCTAAAAATGTGGATGGCTCATTAAAGCTTGGCAGTGGATATGTTATCGCGCCAAGACTCAGGCTTCTGCCTTTTTATAATAGAGTGGTTGGTTGGGATCGGCTCCCACTTTCATCTGACCCTTTTATAAGTAGCATAGGCAATTTTGGAGAGATAAGACCAAACTTAGCTGCCGGTGATCCTACTTATGATGCCCAAATCATTGGCGGCTTCTCTCAGTCTTTCATTAACATTACGGTGCATGCCCCTGAGCTGAATGAAAGACTGGAAACTCTGTACTTGGTAGTAAATGGTGAAATTGGCTTCCAAGAGGAAATCACGAACCCCTCTAGTGACGGTTTGTATAATTTTGAATGGCTGCCCGAACAAACAACTTCATTCACTGTTTCTGCCCTAGTCCGAGATATTGCGGGCAATGTCGGCTCTACAGAGCCATCAATCATATCAGTTGAGGAATATCAGGGAAGCGGTGTTTCTTTTAAGGTGCTTGGCGAGTCCAATTTCACGGTACAAAGTACGGATCAAATCTCCTTGGATGTAGAAGCATCATCTCCTTTCGGCATAGCTGAAATCGAAGTGTTTATAGATAATTTGCAAGTGGATCTGATCAAATCCACTGGAGGCACGAAGTTTCAATCCAACATTGATCTATCCGTGCTTGATCTAAGTCAAGGAGTTCATGAAATCCAGGTCATTGCTCGTGACAAAATCGGCAATCAAGCAAGTACTTTTTCGCCCGGGCTTACCAATCTGATGCATCGCCAACATAGAAAATTAATCATTCTCGGCGATCAAACAAATGCCCCAACCATCTTGTCACCCCTGACCAAGCCAGCCCAACTTTCAGTAATATTAGATGATCCTGAGGATGGGGAATACAAGATCCGGGAAATCCCAGTTGTTGACGGAGGTTATGGATATCGCTTCCCCCCCAAAGTAGTCTTCGAGGGAGGGGGTGCCTCAGAAGAAGCTCTAGCACAAGCGTACCTAAAAGATGGGGTAATCCGCCGTATCGATATTGAAGAACCAGGTACTGGCTATGGACAAAACATTTCTTTTAAAATTCTAGAATTTGGAGAAGAAAAGCCAGAAGAAGATCGGGCTCTACTGAGACCAATTTTCAATCAAGATGGCGGCATCGAGTCGATCGTTGTGATTGATGGAGGCAGAAATTATGTCCCACGAAATAAAACCCTCAGTGTTGTGATTGATTACAATGGGACTACCGGTGGATTCGGTTTCAAATCTGGAGCAATTCATACCTATGACGGTGTTGTTGATTTTGTAGATATTGAACATCCAGGAAGTTACCGGGGTGAACCCTATGTTTCTGCTATGGGAGGAGGGTTTGAGTACTCAGAGGGAGAAGCCGTTCACATCCGCTTCATATCAAATTCAGAAAGCCCGGTCAGTAAAGTTACCCTTATCGCGAACGATGTCGAGCTCGAGACTCGAGCACTTGGCCAATTTGCAGCTGGGAATGTAGAATTGATACCCAACGATCCCTACTTTGATCTTTTTTGGGTACCCAACCAAAACCTGGGATCAAGCGGAAACGATACAATGAATGGAACCGGGGTGTGGGCTTTAAAGATAAAGACAACAGATTCCCAGGGAGTGGAGAGGGTTTCCTCTGCAACCTCCATCCGCGTAAACCCCAGCGTGAGTCCAGTAGTTACTCTAATTACACCAGAAAATAATTCAGAATTGGTGCTTGATTTGGGTAATTCCATTTCTTTGGTGGCGGATGCTTATGATTTGGATGGCAAGGTGGAAGAGGTCCAATTTTTGATCAATAATATAGCGAGTGATCTCAATGGAACCGCGAGCTATCTCGTTACAAGGTCACCTTACATATTGCCATGGATACCTGATCAAGTAGGGACATATAAGATTAGGGCTTATGCGATTGATAATAGTGGAGTGGGTGCCCTATCTGAAGAGTTTACCCTTACCATTAAGGATGCTAAAGGAGAAAAACCAACTGCGATATTTAGATCACCTCACCAGATAGACCGTTATACATACAGAGTTCCCAATGCCTTGGACAATGACTTTGAAATTGGCTCTACTGTTTACTTAAATGTGGAAGCGGAAGACCCCAATTATATTGATGAAAACGGGACTAATCGTGAAGGAGGAATTGAGCGGGTAATATTCTGGGAAAATAATCCTAGTCTCGAAGCACCAACAATCATTGGGGAGGCAATTAGTAAATACAATGGTGTTTATGCGATCGGCTGGCGCCCAAAATACATTGGACAAACATTTGTGTGGGCAGAGGTAATCGACCTTGACCAAAACTTAGTTCGCACTGAGGTACGAGCATTTAATCTTGGCTCCAATTCGGGACCGGACCCTTCAGTTGAGTTACAGTCAATCCGCCAGGTTGGTAATGGAGAGTACGCTGCCAGAGTAAATATTTATGATTTTATTTATTCCACAAATTACTTTTTGGACTACTCAGTAGACCCTGACTATATCTACTACAACGAGAATCTCTTAGGAGATTTCTCCTTGGATATTACGGTCAACGGGGTTTCGGTATCCTCTATCGATATCACTAAACTGCCAAAATATGTTGAGGTAGAGTGGGAAAATAATACCTACAGATGGACTAAAAATGGGCAAAAGTTTATGGAAATCTTAAACAACGGAGATGATTCTTCCGGAGATTTAAGTTATGAATTCCCCGGATTTTTTATCCAAGAAATAGGTACCCATGAAGTTCAGGCCGTTCTATATGCAAGGCAGGGCAATGATAATTTCCGCAAGGTGATTACAAGCCAAATTAAAAGAATTACTCTTACCGAAGAAGATATTTCCGCAGAAGAGATTTACAACTTACCCCCTGAGGGCAGTTTGCTTAGTCCGAGAAGCTCGAATTTAGCTCGTGCTCAGGCCGTCCTTACTGAAACTGATATCGTTACTGCAGAGGATTTTGGGCAATTACAATACATACAAATGGACTCCATTGGGGCTGCCTATGATCCTGAGAACCTTCCAAATGTGATCATTCAAGGCGGCGGGGGGCGTGGAGCCGAGGCTCATGCCGTGACCTTAAATGGCGCAATATCCGATTTGTTGATTCTTGACTATGGGTATGGCTATCAAGATGGCTCATCAGGTGAGGCTCGGGATTGGATCATTCCTAGCGCGGACAACAATGGAAGTGGATTTGAGGCCTATGTAAAATCTGCTTCTGGGGTCTTGGAGTTAGAGCAACGCTATGAAGCAAATGACCCCAATAGCGCAATTGAAAATCCTGGTACTGGATATGAGGATATTCTCAATCGAGATGGTTTTGTGCGTATTTTTGATTACGATAAAGGAGGTGGGGCAGCAGGTTTTGTTTCAGAAGTTGATGAAAATGGTGGAATAACAAAAATTACCGTCACTGATGGTGGCGAAGGCTACAGTGTGGCCACATCTCAAATTTTTATAATCGACGAGTACAATGGCTTGCAGTCAAAAGGAAGTGGCTTTTTAAGCGGTAAGCTCAAGCTGCAGGATGGTGTCGTTAAAAGCTATCAAATAGTGAAAAATGGAAGAGATTATACTTTAGACTCTCATTTAATCCCCGTTTTAAAAAACAGCTTCGGCATTTGGCAAACTGACCCCGACCGTGACACATTAAGTATTTACGATACTTCTCCCTCACATTTCAAAAATTTGATTTATGAAGGAAACTTCTCTGAGTTGGGAATCTTTTCTGCAAATGGATACCCCGATGCAAAAGTTTTTGAGTTGAGTAGTGAGTTTATTAAGCAACAAACTCAATTAGACCTTAACGGTAGTTATGCATTATCTTTTTGGCTCGATATGGAGGCGATCTCTGCAACAGGGGCTGGATTCCGTGCGCGTGTGGTAGAGAATGCTATTATAGATGGTGCCATAGAAGTAGTTTTAGACAACCCTGGGTCGGGCTATATTTTACCGCCCCAAGTTATTCTCGAGGGAGGCAGTTTTGTCATAACAGGCGCTAAAGACAGGAGGCAACCGTTGCAGGTGACTATGGGAACAAAAGTACTCCTTCTTGCAGATACATTTGATTTCGATGGTGATGTAAAAACAGTTCGATTCTTTGCCAATGGCACTGATTTGAGTATTCAATATAAAAAGGTCTTAGACTCGATCGTTGTAACCTCGCCCGGTTCCGGTTATACGAGTGCACCGACCGTGACCCTAGAAGGCGGGGGCGGTTTGGGTGCCGAAGCAGTAGCCCAACTCGAAGTGCCACCCAAGAATGCGGATGGAGAACCGATCGCAAATTATCCGAGAGGGGTTCTCTCAATAGGCGTATCAAACCCAGGACAAAATTACTTCACTGCACCAAATGTAATCATCACTGGCGGGGAGGGCGGAGGTGCGAAAGCGGTGGCGAAGTTGGTCGAAAAGGAAGAGATTACCTTTGCAGAGAGATTGGTCTCGAGCTTAGGTAGATATGGCTTTGAGTGGACGCCCACCATTCCGGGAACTTATCTTATTTCATTGGAAATCACTGATGATGATGGTGCTGTCACCTTTGTTCCTGTGGATGCTGAAGTCGTGGTCTTGCCTAGCAAAGTATCACAAGTTCCCCAAATTAGTCTAATCTCCGATTACAATGGCATGGCGTTTACCAGTCTTTCTAAGCTGCGCTTTACCGCCCGAGCACTGGACCCTGATGGTAAATTGGAATCAGTACAGTTTTATGTGAATGGCTCTCCCTTGGGATTACCAATTAAATCGGACTACTTAAATGATCAATATCAGCAGCCATATTCTGTTGAATTCTCTCCACGCGAAACAGGAGTTTACACCATATACGCGATTGCCCGAGATAATAGCGATAATTTTGTGATGAGTGACAGTGTCACCTTCACTACTACATCAGGTTCAGGCAGTCCTCCGGAAGTAAAACTGTCTAGACCGACCATGGCAGCCGAAGCCGAGTTTTCTGCTGACCTCAATGGAGTCATTAGGCAAATTTATCTGACTAATCCCGGTCGTGGTTATATTGAAAAACCAAGGATAAGCTTCTTTGGAAATGGAACGGGCGCTTCTGCAGATGTTCAGGTAAATGAAACCAAAAATAGCTTCACCTACGGTCAACTTTACAATCTTGATTTAGTCGATGGTGGGCAGTTTTATGATGATTACACAACCATTGATTTCGTTGGTGGTTTTGCCCCAATGAAGGCATCTGGTGAGGTTGCTCGTGTAAGCATTGAATCGTTTGAAAAAGGCTTCCAGCAGGTTAAGGACAGAGATGGAAAAGATGTAACCAGGCAGACCTACGGATATCAAGCAATGGTCGAATTTGCCGGATCTGGATATACGGCGGCACCCAAAGTACTAATTTCAAATGGTCCCCCCGGAATGGAGGCGGAGGCTATAATAGATCCATTAAGCGGATCCGTTGTAGATGTAAAAATTACTGCTGAACCAACAGACCAATTGAGGCAATACTCGCCAATAGTTTCCCTAATAGGCGGTTTAAATTACACTGAAATATTGATTGAGGCTGAGGCCATTGATTTGGACGGCGATCAATCGATCAAACAAGTATCCTTTTATTCCAATGGAAAGCTTATTTCCAGCGAAGGCAGTATCGATAAAAATCCGGATGGCAGGGAGCCTTATCAAATATTATGGTCACCAGAAGGCCCAGGGATTTATGAACTATACGCCACTGTGGAGGATAGTGATGGTAATTTGGTGACTTCTCCAGTAATCAGGAGAGAAGCCATATTATCCAAACCTCCTCAGGTTGAATTTAACCCAAGAGATCGGGCTTTTGGCTACTTGTTGCCTGAATCATTGGAAGCAAACGGCAGTATTAAACTAGGTTCATTACTCCCAGGCAATTTTATAACTAATGGTTATGGTTACCACTCCTTCCCATCGATTGAGTTTCAAGATTATAACAAATCTGGTGGTCGTGGAGCATCCGCGATTGCTCAGTTTGAAGATGGGCAGGTTACGGGTGCAATTATTACAGATGGAGGCATAGGCTATTCAGTTTATCAAAAGTTTTCAGGGTCCGTTTCCAGGGGCTTCGCAAGTGACCTTCTCGCGGGTAGCGTAAACTCATACATGAACGAAATTGCAATCGGTCAACCCCTTCTCATCGGGGATACAAACAGTTCAGTGCCCAATTTAGCATATGGAGTATTTTATTTGGATAGCTTCCAGTCTCTCAACGAATTAATTTTAGACAGAAATTTACCTGACTCCATTATTAGAGATGAGCAGTACAATTTATTTACCTACGGAACTAAAATCCTTGTAAGGGGTGGAATGGATACGGCAGCTGAGCCACTTAGGGTGGTTTATGGCTCAGAACTTTCCATTGGTATTTTTGCTCAAGACCCTGAGGGCGATTCAATTCGCGGGGAAAACTTTACAGTATATGTCAATGGAGTGGCTGATGAGGGAGCCAGTGTCCAGGGGTTTGGACCTTTTTATCGGGTAGTTTGGTCCCCTCCTGATCAAGGTGACTATAAAATTCGTATTCAGGTTACCGATCCCGATGGAGTGAGTGGAAGCAGTCAACCCCTGGATGTTAGGGTAGCATCGGGTTTTGAGCCTACTATCCACATGGTTTCTCCTATTAATGAAAAGGTAAATTACGCGAACAAAGATAAGTTGGATACATTTGCCTATCCATCCACCGTTCATTTTACCTTTGAAGCCCGCGACTTTGATGGAGTGATTAGTGGGGTAACTTTCTATGCTAATTCCCTACCCATAGGACAATGGGCTGCCGCATCAGATGATAATGATTCCTTGGGTGGGGCCACCTGGAGGGAAGGGGATACAAGCAGGTTTACTATTGCCTGGAGCCCTGATTATGCCGGCACATTTAATATATCAGCTTCCGCTGTGGATAATTCAGGACAGTCCAATTTTTCACAGATCCGACCAGTAAAGTTTGTTACACCTTACAAGCAGGGATCTTTGCCCCCCAAGGTTTTCCTGAGATATCCTGATGCCGGCCCTCGCCAAGATTCCTCCCCACTGGTTATGGAAACTGAAAGCTATACAAGCACTTCTGTGATTCCTTTGATCTCAAGAGCATATGATTTGGACGGAAGCCTAGAATCTTTAAATTACTTCGTCGACGGAGAAAAGCTCCCTGCTTCAACCGGTTTCGTTCAGGTTATTGATACTCCGCAAGATGGAGATGAACTCTGGGTCAACGATGGAAATACGATATTGTATTTTGAGTTTGATGACGACGGTCAGTCTGTTTGGAACCCCATCCCAATTAACTCCAAGTTTTCCGATTTAGTGTTACTCTTTAGTTACCTTGACAGATTATTTGATGGTGAAGTTCTTGATCCTGCACAGCAGGCAGAGCCTTTGGATGCGCTAAGAAATCTAGGCATTGATCGTATAGTTTTGCCTGCACCAAGTTTATTGGAAGAAATTCTTATTGGTTTAGAAGTTTCGGTCATCGACGAGCAAAGAAAGAGTATCCTCAGTGCGATAGAGAATAGTATGCCGTCCGACTTTGGTGCTTCTGCGGAAATGATTGGCATGAATGGCCTTTATTTCAGGCATAAAACCCCCGCTTCTTCTGCAAACGCAGCTTTGGGCTCTAGTGCCCCTAGCAGAATTCAAACTAAAACCTTCACTTCAGGCTTGATTCGCTTTCCTAGTAGAGATTCCGAGAATTATCACTTTACCCAACTTTGGACACCTCCATCCTCCGGGGTTTTCACTATTGGCTCCTCAGCGAGTGATAGTAGTGGAAATATAGTTTTTTCCACCCCAGAGACAATTACTGCAACTATTGGTTCTCTTCCCCCGGAGGTATCCCTAACTAGTCCGTTATCTGGCACACAACGCAGCGTTTCCCAAATAGGCAAACATGCGATTGGCACCGCATGGCACGAGATTGTTTGGTCTATATCACGCGGTTGGCATTACAACGGTAGAATAAAAAGTGTTAATTTTATTGATCGAGGTGCTGGTTATATTGCGCCACCTGAGGTGGAGTTTTATGGTTCTGGTTATGGTGCTCGGGCTGTCGCCGAGATTGTTGACGATGCATCCCATCCTCGATTTGGTCAAATAAAGGAAATAACCATGGCTGATTTAGGGGAAGGTTATTACGGCGATACGGTGGTTGAATTCCGTGGTGGATTAGGAGAAGAATCAATTTTCCTAAATGCGACCGCCAAAGATGCGGACGGCGAAATAAAAAGTGTTGAATTTTTAAGCAATGGAGAAGTGTTAAGTGATGACCTCACCGCTCCATACAGTATGTCCAAGTCTTTCTCCGTTGGTTATTATGAGTTTATTGCAATTGCGAAGGATGATTCTGGCAACTTAGCTGCATCTGCACCCGCAAGACTGAATATCTCAACAACGCAGGGTGCGGCTCCATCGGGCATGATTATTAACCCTTTGCCTCCCATGGGGGAAGAACTGACCAGCCAAGGCCAAGGCTACTTTTGGGAATTTGTTAGAGCTTACGCCAGTGAAATTGAAGTAGCCGAGACTAAGCTTGAAACTTTTGGCGAAACTCATGATATCACCGCTAATTCATTTATTCACCTTGTTTCGCGAGCTACTGACAGTGACGGAGAGGTTACAAGTGTCTCTTTCTTTCTTAACAACAAGCTTCTTGGGCATGCGGAAAAAATTCACGATTCTCCGCACTATGTATTGCCGCTTGATTTGTCCGATTTTGGTGAGCAGCCAAGCTATGTAATTGAGACGGTTATCACCGACAATGCAGGCAACTTAGTTATTCCAAATAATCCACTAAAATTAAATGTCTTGCCTTCCTCTGGTGCCCGTCCGGAGATCAAAATTGTCGTACCTGACCCGAATTCGAACATCACTCCGGTCTATCCAATTGGTAGCCCGATATCCCTTGCAGTTGAAGCGATTCCTGATCAAGGCTCCGTGGTTTCCGTTTCTATGTATGCCAATGGTCGTTTCATCGCTGAGGCGGCTTCTGATGATTTATCCGCCTTGGGTAAAGGAGCCTTTTCTTTGGAATGGATCCCTGAAAATCCTGGGAAATACCGCATCACCTCTTCTGTGAAAGACAATTTGGGCACCGTGATCTTTACCAAAGAGTATGTGGATGTAGAGGTTTCTGATCAGGCGGGTGCACTGCCCGAGATTAACCTTATTTCACCAGCAGAAGATCAAGTGTTAACTTTAGGTTCATCCATTAGGCTTCACTCTACAGCGATGGAGAGAGACGGTGTGTTTGAGGGAGTTCAATACTACATAAATGGTGAGTTGCAATATGCATGGAGCGGCATTTTAGACCTTAATGATATGACACCGGAGGATGGATCATTGCTCACCATAGATGATGGGGTTGGGAATGAACTTACTTTTGAATTTGACCTAGACAGTGCTACAGAAATCGATGGCGAAGCACAAATTACAGCGGGGCAGTTACGGAATCAAGATGGATTGAAAGTTTCAGGAAGTTTCACCGGAACTTCTGAAATTACCTTCTATTTCCAATGCGATGGAGAGGATTTAAATGCAACTGACATCAATGAGAGCCATACCATTCGATGGTCGAAAGATGGGGGAATGACTTTCGTGAGTGAAAAAGTTCAGATCATGGACTTAAATCTATCTTTAGGGCATGGATTAGATGTCGATTTTTCTCACATAGATGCGAAGACTTTTCAATTTGGTGATTCTTGGGAAATAACTTGTAATCCGAAACACATCATTGTCCCCATTTATGAGGAACCTGCTGAGGTTTTACGCACCAGGAATGCCCTGTCGGATGCATTTGATAAAGCACGCGAGAGGGGCATCCTTGAATTTAGAACCGAGCATAAAGGTACCAATGATAAAGTTTATCTCTACAGTACTATGAGCCTTCCTTACGAAAACAATGTTAGCATAACTGGGGATGCTTTGAGTAACGAAGGGGGCAGGATTATCTTTAATAACAACGATTTTGATATAAACGACGAATCAGATGGTGAGCCAGATAATATAATTAAAAGGCAAAACGCTTTTGGTCGCGAATTTTACCCCTTTGGGCTTACCTGGAAACCTGACGCAAATGACACCTACAGTATTTTTGCGGTAGCTCGAGATGCACAAACGGGTAGCCAAGTTGTAAGTAAATCCCGTATAATTTCAGTTGTTGAAGGTACCAAAGAGGGGCGACCAGAAGTTGTCTTGGAGTCAGTTTCCGGCACAATGGACTTTGCGGATGATGGATTGACAGTCCCTCTTGTGGCCACTGCTTTTGATGAGGATGGTAAAATTTTGGATATTTCGTTTTATGGAAACGGCCTACTACTGGATGTAGATACTAGTTCTCCCTATACTTCATCGCTGGAGGTCAATGCTAGCGGGCATTACGAAGTTTACGCAGTGGCAACCGATGATGACGGCAATCAAGTAGTGTCCAATGTGGAGCGGATTATTGTCGAGGAACCAAGTGACTCTTTGGCAGATCCAGTCCAGCTCGAAAGCTCAGGAAATGTTTACACTGGTGGAGTGGCCACGGTCTATGCCACTTATACATCGCCGTTTGGAGCGAACAGCTATTCTCCCGATCTTCATGCCAGTGTTTTCATCAATGGTATCTATGTTGGGGATGCCGATAAATACCCCTATCAAAGGCCAATGTCTTGGGAAGATGATCCCGGGTATCGGTTTAGTTACGATTTTGACATTGTGGGAACTGAAGGGAAGGAAGTGGAGTTCGTTATCGTAGATACGGGTTTCACCGATTCCGCTACGATCACAATTGAGCCTCTGACCAATCCTCTCGTTGATGACTATAAGTTTTTTCAATTGTTGTACCAAGGCCTCTATTCAAGGAATCCCCAAGGGCCTGAAATTAATGCTTATCTTACTGGCTTAAGGACAGGCTCGCTGACCAAGGCTCAAGTCTTTGAGCACTTGCGTACGCATGAGGAATTTCTCAACGCCCGGGATCTACTGCTTACTCACAAGACCTTGCATGGGGTGTGGGAGAAGTTACCTATTGTCTTGGAAAATACCGATCAGGAAGGGTTTGGCATGAGTGGAGGTGGCAATGAAGACAGCGTGGCGACACAGGCTGCAATGGGTATGCCTTACACTCCTACAAGTAGCGAAGATGAGAATGAAACGGATTTTCTAGGATTTTATGAAGGAGCACCAGATGATCACGGAAACCTTATGCAAGACGGCACTTGGATTGGAATGAATGAAGCAGAGATTCTTTCAATTATTTCATATGGCCTTGATCAGGATGTGTTCAATATTCGAAGCTCAAACCTGCCTAATGAAGGGCGCCTGATCATTCATTTGGACAGGGCACCTTATGGCGAAGTGGTCCAATCTTATTTTAATCCAGGTGGTACGTCTTTAGATTTCTCCTTCGCACTAGGTGTACAATTTAAGGACGGCACATACACAAACCTTCAGAGAGTTAGAGGGCAACCCTCAGCAACGAATCCTGATGCAGAATATGTCTTTGATCTGGATGGGCTTCAAAATGTTGACTTTTATTCTTTTAAAATTCTGAGCGGAAGAGGAGCTGCGTGGAGACAAACGCTAGGTGCAGTTAAAATTAGCACCCAAAATGCCACCTATCTAGATCAAGCCAACTTCCTGAGTGATGAAGAGGTTTCGTTGCTGGATATCGAATCGCGGGTCAATAACTTTGATGCCGTTCAGGCGTTAGCTTACCAAACGAATAATTTTACTTACACCAACCAGTATGGTCAGATCGAGACGCACGACCCTGAGAGTTTCTTCAACCGGCTATTTCTCAACAAATATGAACAAAACCCAAGTCCTGTACAATCGGCAAGGGGTGTAAATTTACTCAAGGGAGCAGATGCACTGTCCCAACAACAGTTCCTGTCTGAATTTGCCTTCGATAATTCAATTATTACCACGGGTGGATTTAACTATACCAATGATCTTGCCATCCCCAATGTTCCGTTAGATGCGGCGGCGTTTGCGGAGACTGCCTTGATTTACTTTGCCTTGATGGGCAAAGCACCCGCGAATAGTCAGGTCGCTTACCTCACCCTTACTCCCCAGTATGAACTGCGCCCGATAGCCGAGCGGGCCCGTTTAATTTTAGAAATGCCTGAGTATGGTGCCCAGTATGGACTGGCCATGCCGAGCGTGGAAATTATTGGTATTCAAAACGGCGAAACCCTCGCCCCTGGTGATGAGGTCAATGTTGAGGTTGTGGCACTGGGGCCAGACAACTTGGCTGGCACCCAAGATGATGGCTATATTCGTGAAATTCGGGCCTTCCTGAATGGCGAAGAAATTGGAAGGTATGTTCCCCGTTTCGCCGACCAACCCGATGATAATTTAAGCAAAAATTTTGTTAAACCCAGCTCGTGGTATGACCCCTATTTCAAGTTTATTCTTGATCCGCCAACAACAATGGGGGGGGAATACAAACTTGAGGTAGAGGCAATCGGTGCCAATCAGCAGCTAAGATCTAGAGATGTTAAATTTATCCGGATCTCTCCTACCGAACCTGTTGGTCTAAGTATGGATGACTATGGAAGGGAGTTAGTACTGAATCAGTCAGTTGACTTCCTTTACAACGGCGATGAATCGAATAAATCGACAAGAAGCTTCTTGGAGATTAACGGTCGTATGCAGTGGAGTAATACTTTGGATCTGGATGGCGAACAAATGCCTGAGGATAGCATGACATTCTCCATATCGGATGGCTGCGGCAGGGATCCAATTATATTTGAATTTGATTCGAATGGCATTCCGGCTCTTGAAGGGGTTCATCAATTAATTCATCTGGTCGGGGATTGGGATGAAAATCTTACAGTAACAGGGTCTTACCAAGGTACTGTATCCCGGGAGTATGTGATCGAAATCGATAGCTATGATGATGAGAAAAATCAAAGCACATTTCGATGGTCTCTTAATGGTGGCGTTAGCTTCAATGATAAAAATATATTAATCACGCCAGGTGAAGAATATGAGCTAATTGGTGGCCTCAGTATCACTTTTCCAAATATTCAATTTGATGCAGGCGATTTGGGTCATAAGTGGCTTATTCAAGCCGAACCAAAACACGAGATCATTCCCATTTCCCAAGAAGGCAGCTTGCCCCAAAGAATTACTCAAACGAAAAGAAATCTTATTCGGGCGATCAATCGGGTAACAAATGAAGGAAGGTTGTCAATCTACGCTCAAGATCCCAGCACGGTTGGAGTGTACAGACAGAGTTTCCCAAAAGAGCGAATTGGTGAATATACGATAATCCTTACCCATGATGGAAGTTATCCCATTGTTGAAAACCCTGATGTCAATGTAAGCGGTGTTCTTACCACCCAAGCCTGTATGGAATTAGTAGAAGGCCAGTTACAAGACGACGGGCATTTAAAATTTACCTTGGAACTGGGTGGATTTTTGGATTTACACCATCCTTTCTTGAGCGTCCGTGCTATGAGTGTTGATTCGGGTGGAAACCGATCATATTCTCGGAAGAATAACTATTTTATCCGCGATCCCAATAGACCTAAATCTTCGGTTGATAAAATCGGAAATGCATACAACCCAGGTAGGCTTGCGTCGTTGGAGATCCAAGAGATAAATACTTCAACCGGTGCAATTATGAGCCTTAACGTTATTGATCCAGGTGAAGGTTACCAAATTGCAGAGATGGATAGCAAGGGAGTGTCGATTAGTAGCTTGTCCGGAAGAAGTGCAGTTGCGACTCTAAATATAATGGATGGCGGTGCATCTGGGGCCACTCTGTATGAGGGTGAAAATGGTAGTAATTACCAAAAAACGGATATCCCGACGACTGCTCCTCCCGCCGTTTTTAATTTCGGAGCATCCATTGTTTTGGATGCACGTGTGCTTGGTCCTCAAAGCCAACTTAGTCGGGTTGCTTTCTATGCCAATGGACTAGAGCTTACTGATATGACGCAGGCAATGACTGGTGGATATTTCCGTACGGAATTCACACCACAAGATCCGGGCAATTATTTTGTTCATACCCGTGCGTTATATGGTGATGCTCGTGACGATGGTCCTCGGGCCTCCCCATTACTTAATGGTTTTTCCAAGAATCAAACCAATCAAGTTTTTAGTACTCTCTTTGGCTGGATACCTTCGTGGAGGCACCAACACGCTTACGATGCAGGTCCAGAATTCCCCGATTGGTATTGGTCGGGCTCTAATTACTGGGATAGCGATTTAGCATGGAGGATCCGGCCAGACTGGACAGGAGCGGCTCCAATAAAAATTTTAGAATCTTTAAGAGATAGTGGGCAAATTACTCTATCCTTACTAGAGAGTTCGTTGGCATTCCCACCACAATCGGAGTACTTGTATCACTCTCAGTCAACTCAAATAAAAGCCCAAATAATTAGATCAAACTCAAACGCACCCAGAATTTCTAGGGTTTATCTATTTGGAAATGAAATAGAGCTAGTGCGAACGGATCTGCCGCAATCAGATGCGATGAATCAGATAGTTAGTTTTGATTGGGAGGTATCATACCAATTATTTGAGGATACAGGAGGAGAAGTTAACTTCTCTTTCATTGCAGAAGATGAGGATGGCATCCGTTACTATTCTGAAAGTAAAAGTGCGACAATTAAATATCCCGACCTGGACGATACCCAAACTATATTGGCGGACCTTTACAAAGAGATATCTGGTGATGCAATTGATGCAGACTCTGCGAGTGATCTTATATCCAATGCTGATGGCAAAAGTGAAAACGAAACAATTCAGTTGGTTGTAAATGCAGCCATCCAGGGATTAGGGCGCAAGATTGATCTTATTGCCGCATACCACATCATCTATGGAACTTATTTCGATAATTATGATGAGTATGCTCAGGTTATTGAAGCCTGGCTTGAGCCTGTGAAATCTGACCGAAACTTGGCTTTACGTCAGTATATTGATTTCGAGATAAATTCACTCGAATACAAGGCAAAATATGGTCCTGAAATTAACATAGAAGACCTTACCCAAAATGCCGCTCTTCTGTATGGAAATCGCAGCAAATTTGTCAATAGGCACTTTAGAAATAAATTCGGAAAAAGCACTTCAGAAATACAATTGCAGGAAGCAATCTCGAAACTGAGTTATGACCTTTTTGGGGGCCCGAAAGTTGACTTTATCTATCAATTGGCGATCGAGGAATTGGGGCCTCCTCCGACCGAGCTACCATTCATAAGCTTTACTCAATCCCTTTCCTTGCGAGACAAAGATTATCGCGCAATCGCATTGATGTTCAGTTTATTTAAAGAAAATATAGATCAAGAAGATGGCTTTAGTTTGCCGGAGGCTCAATCCTACGCTGATCTTTCTACAGCAAATATAATCGCAGAATTGATTCAGGATGAAAGATTTAGAAGTAGGTTTGAAGTCTATCAATCCCCTGAAGATTCCGATGAAAACTCAGAAAATTCTTTGAGTATTCCTTCCGAATCATCAACGAACCGGCTTAGTAGAAGATTCGGTGCCTGGGTAGAAATTCCATGGTTTGGTATGGTTATGGATAAGCAATATCCATGGATTTTCCATGCAGATCTTGGTTGGATGTATTCCCATGGGCTTAACTCAAGTGATATCTGGTTTTACTCTGACAATATTAAGGTCGGAAAAGAAAAGATCGGTTGGTTTTGGACGAATGACCAGATTTTTGAAGGCCCAAAATCTGCTGGTGCGGGGTACGAAAGCCAGCGCTTTATCTTTATTGTAAGAAAGTTGTTAAATGGGGCCCATGTGGGCAGTTGGGCTTTACTTGATTTAGAAACTGGCGAGGCTAGCCCCTACGGATGGGTCATGCTGCAGGAGTAGTTTTGAAAAATCTGTAGATTTTCCTCATTAAATCAAAAGTAGGGTGAGAAATATTTTGCACCTGATCCATTCCCTTGATCCTGCAACAGGGGGTGTGCTTTCCGCAGTGCAACTGCTATCCGATGCAATCAATGAACTTGGGGGCACATCTACCTTGTCGGCCGATTCTCCCTATGTTGCCCAAAAAGATGAGCTGGTCATTGCCCATGGGTTATGGCAGTGGCCGGGCATCTGTGCGAGGGCAGGGCGGTCTCCCTACCTTGTTTTTCCGCATGGGATGATGGATCCTTGGTTTAAGCGGACCTACCCGTTGAAGCATCTTAAAAAACAAACCTACTGGTGGTACGCCCAGGGGAGGGTGATGCATGATGCGTATGCGGTTTGCTTCACCACGGAGGAGGAAAAAAGATTGGCCCAGGATACCTTTTTCCCTTACCGGCCCGCCCGGGAAATGGTAACCGGGATTGGGGTGGGTGATCCTCCTTGTGAAAGTACAGAATGCCAGCGAAGTTTTTTTGAAAAATTTCCCCGGTTTAAGGGAAAGCGACTGATGTTATACCTCGGCAGAATCCATCCCAAAAAAGGGCTGGATACACTGATCAAATTGTGGAGTCGCCAAAATACCAATGAAGAGGATGTCCTGCTCCTTGCGGGCCCCATTGACACGACGGACCCTTATCATCGAAAACTACAGAGCTTATCTGAGGGGGATTCTTCCATCGAGTGGTTGGGCATGATCCAGGGTGAGGAAAAATGGGGTGCCTTATCTTCAGCGGAGGCGCTGATCTTACCTTCTCATCAGGAAAATTTTGGAATGGTGGTGGCCGAGGCCTGTTCGATGGGCACACCGGTTCTTCTTACCGACAAAGTGAACCTCTGGCGCGAGATCGAGCAGAGTGGGGCCGGTTGTGTGGCTTCGGACGATGAGGCAGGCATTTCTTCCCTGCTCGGGCAGTGGACAGCGGGTATTCCCCGGCAATGGGCAGTGGGGGCACATCGTTGTTTTGAGGAGAAACTTCATGTCCGCGAGGCGGCGAAGAGAATCATGGGTATCGCCGCGGAGCTATGAAAATTACCATCCTGCAGGGTGCGTTTTTCCCTGTGCCACCTCACCGGGGCGGTGCCATCGAAAAAGCCTGGCATTCCCTTGGGCAGGAATGGGCCAGTCTCGGCCATGAGGTAACCCACATTTCCCGCCGGTTTGGAAGTTTACCTACCGATTCATACGAAGCAGGTGTACACCACATCCGGGTAAGAGGAGCGGAGGCCACTCCCAACCCCTACTATCTCAAATTAAAGGAGATTCCCTATGTATTGCGGGCAAAATCGAAGATGCCCAACGCGGACATTCTAATCACCCATGCCTTTTGGGCACCTATTTTTTTGCCCAAGGAAAAGTACGGAAAGATCTATGTGCATGTGGGCAGGTTTCCCAAGGGCCAACTGTCCCTTTATGGAAAGGCTTCTATTTTACAGGCCCCCAGCAAAGCAATTGCAGATGCCATTTCTACGCAATGCCCAAAGCTGGCCGACCGGGTATCTGTTCAGCCCTACCCATTGAGCTTACCTTCCCCCCTAAAAATTCCGTTTGAGGAAAAGAAAAATAAGATTCTTTATGCCGGTCGGATTCATCCCGAAAAAGGGGTGCTTGAATTAATTCAGGCATGGAACAGGCTCGACCCCAAAGACAAGGAGGGTTGGAAGCTGGAGATTCGCGGACCCTGGAAAAAAGAGGAGGGCGGAGCAGGCAGTTTGTATCTGGAACAAATAAAAAAGGTTTCCGGGCCAGAAGTGGAAATCTTGGACCCTTTGTTTGACCCCCACGCTTTGCAGAAAGAATATCAGCAAGCCAAGGTATTTGTGTACCCATCCCTGGCGGAGAAAGGCGAAACTTTTGGGCTCAGTGTGCTTGAGGCAATGAGTGCGGGATGCGTGCCCTTGGTTAGCAATCTGTCGTGCTTTCGGGATTTTACTAAGGATCAGCAAAACGCACGGGTCTTCAATCACAAGGAGGATCCCTCAGCAGCACTGTGCAATGCACTGGGCGATTTGCTGAAACATACTTCACTCCTACCCGGTCTGTCACAGGCGGCTTGGGAAACGGCCAAAAAATATCAAATTACTGAGGTGGCCAACTCTTATGTGGGGGATTTTAACAAACTTTTGGGCGGGCGGTAACCCCTCTTGAAAACCTTAAAAAAGCCTTGGATGTCACTGGATTAATCCATATCATTTGAACATGAAAATTAGAAAAAGCATGGGCATTCTGCTCATGATCATGGCGGGTGGGGCAGTTGGGTTCACATTGTTTTCGCAGGATGAAATAGAACAAAGCCAGGAGAAAACTTTAGGCACTGATTTTCTGCCCAGCACACTCCTTAATGCGGCCGATCAAGAAGTTTCTTCCAGCTCCCTTGAGAATAAGTACATTGGTCTTTATTTTTCTGCCAGCTGGTGCGGGCCATGCCGTAGCTTTACTCCCGAGCTGATTAAATTCAGAAATCAGCACGCCGAAAATTTCGAAGTTGTATTGGTGGGCGGGGACGGTAGCCCCAAGGCCCAGTCAAAGTACATCAAGAAGTATCAAATGCCGTGGCTGGCTATGGAAAACCAGTCGGAGGAAGCCAAGGCGGCGAGCAAGAATTTACAGGTTCAGTACATTCCCTACCTTGTGATCCTGGCTCCGGATGGCCGTGTGATTACCAAGGATGGGGTTTCAGATGTACGCTCGATGGGCGGAGGAGCGTTTGCCCACTGGTTCGGGGCAAAGTAATTTTAGAGAGTCTGCCTTAAATCCGTACCGGTATACCTGCTTCCTGCATGGCGGACTTGGTCTGCGGTATGGTGTATTGTCCAAAATGAAAGATACTGGCTACAAGCACAGCACTGGCTTTGCCTTGCAAAATCCCATCACACATATGTTGGGGTGTGCCCACGCCCCCTGAGGCAATGACGGGGACTTCGACCGCTTCACTGACCGTACGGGTAAGATCGAGGTCGTATCCTTGTTTGGTTCCGTCACGGTCCATACTGGTAAGGAGAATTTCACCGGCTCCGCGCTCGACAACTTCTTTTGCCCATTCCACCGCATCGAGCTCGGTGGCTTTGCGCCCCCCGTGGGTGTAGACGAGCCAACCATCTGAATCTTCCCTTTTTTTGGCATCGATCGCAACTACGATGCATTGGTTCCCAAAGGTGGTGGTGGCATCATTAATGAGGGTGGGATTGAGGATGGCCGCGGTATTCATGCTGACCTTGTCGGCCCCGGCAAGAAGCATGCAGCGTATGTCTTCGAGCTGCCGAATTCCGCCCCCCACCGTAACCGGCATAAAACAGGTGGCCACGGTTCGCTCAACTACATCCCGCATCGTTGCACGGTCATCACTCGACGCAGTAATATCCAAGAATACTAGTTCATCCGCACCCTGTTGCTCATAAGCCTGAGCCACTTCAACAGGATCGCCCGCATCGCGAAGTTCCTTGAATTTGACTCCTTTGACGACCCGCCCTGCATCCACATCCAGGCAGGGTATAACACGGGCAGAAAGCATAGATTAAGAGTTGGAGGTAACGAGAAAATCCGTTAGTGGGAGATGGGCATCAAATAAGTGGCATTCCCCGTCTTATCCAAGGGAAGGGGCTTATTCGTCGGCAAAAGCAACATCGGGCTCATAAGTGAGCACAAGTTTGTATTTTTGACCTGGCCTCATGACCAGGGCATGGTCGCGGGCGAGGAATTGAACATAGTGAACATTCCCGGAATATCCCCGAAAGCCTGGCAAATCAGTTACCGTTTCGAAAGAAGACCAGTTTGTCTGAAAGTCATCGACCTCAACATTTGCCCGCAATCCATTCTCTCCCTGTCTAAGGGTGGTGCCCAGGCGGTGGGCTGAGTGAGGGGACCCAATGACCAGGGCTAAACGAATCTTATCGAGAGAACTCGGGTTCTTAACCTGGAAGGTAAATTCGGAGCGAATCTTGCCATCCCCAAAGGTCCACTGCACCTGGCAAGTGCCCAAACCACTGGTCATGCTACCATCGATACGGATCAGTTCGGGCTGGTCAAAACGCAAATAGAGGGATTTTTTCAGCCCGATACCTGTGACACAGTTCTTTCCATAGTAGGAGGGGATGACTACATCCTGACCAAAAGTTAGTTCGGGCAGCATGACCGGAAGGTACTTGTTTGCCGTCCAGTCAAAGATACCGGGGCAGTGAGGAAAAGCGAGGTTGTCCGAAGTCAATTCCTCTTCCGGCCCAATCAGGGGAAGCTGGTATTGAACGCCGGTGTTTTCATCACGGTAAAGAAAGAGGCCGTGCTCCTTACGGTGCGATTTATCAAACATGACAAACCGCCCGGATGACTTTGTGCGCTCAGGAGCTGGGATCGACATGGAGCCACCAATGACTTTGGCCAGTCTCGACCATTGGCAAAGGTAGCGTGCGGCATCAAAGTTGGCCATGCGGGTGGTATGCTGGGGAATGGTGTCGCGCTCGTCATCGCGGATAACAAGCTCCCCTTTTTCCTGATCCAGGAATGTCACGAAGAAATACTGAAAGAGGCGGCGCAAGGTATCGAGGTAAAGGGCATGCTTCTCCGGAGCGACCCAATTGTCTCTCATTGCCTGGAGAATCATACTGATGCAGTGCATCTGCCCGTATGCTCCAACGGACCGGCCATAGCACCAGCCCAATCCGTCCTGTCTCGTCATATCTGGAAGGAGACGGAGGTATTTTTCCGCAAATGTTCTTAGCTTGGGGAGCTTCCTGTCCTTGAGGTGCACATTGGCATGAAGTTGCAGAGCCTGCCTGATGAAGATGAAGGAAAGCAGACCATAAATATTAAACACACCATTGGGGGCGGAGGGTAGGTCATTGCAAAAGCCCCCGCTGCTGTGAGACTCAATGCGCTCGACGAAGCGGTCGATCACTTTTCCGGTATCATCTTTTTTGGAAAGACCAAAGCTAAAGCGGGCAACCGATTTTGCCACATTGAATGCCTGAAAATGGTCCTGATAATCAACCCGGTCGAGCAAGCACTCGTCTAGTTGTTCGCGGGTGGGGTCGGTCAGCCTTTCCCAAACGGGGTTTCTTTCTTTGGATGCACCAAAAGAAAGCAGGCCGAGGGCGGAGTAGGCGAGACCGTTGGCTTGGGCACCTTCATCGAAGGCTTGCTGGGTGACACAGCGTGCCGTTAAATCGAAAAGATCATGGCCTTCCAGTTCCACCTCTCCCGTGGCCCGGAAGAACTCTCCAATCGCCAAGGCAGCATGACCGGGTTCATCCACTCTGGGGGACTCGTCAGGGGCTGGGGTGACGGTTCCGTCTTCGTTAAGGTGCTTGAGATTGTTGCCCAGGAGGGATCGTGCGAGATCCAGGCATTGGTTGGAAAAATTCTGCATTTAGAAACCGGTACTGTAAAACGAAAATAAACTTGAAAAAATGCCCTTTGGCCGCAGGTATGTCAACGCGTTATGAGGTCTGAATTAATTTGAGAAATTCCTCATTGCTCTTGGTTTTATTCATCCGCTCCAAAAGAGTTTCGGTTGCGTCAATGACCTTCATCGGGGACATCGCCCGGCGGAGAAAAGAAGTTTTTTCGAGGATTTTCGGTTCGAGTAAATCTTCCTCCTTGCGGGTTCCTGAAGATGCCAGGTTGAGGGCGGGCCACAGCCGGAGTTCGGCAATTTTGCGATCGAGCACAATTTCACTGTTCCCTGTTCCCTTAAATTCCTGAAAAATAAGTTCATCCATTTTCGACCCCGTTTCTACCAGGGCGGTGGCAACAATGGTGAGGGAGCCGGACTCTTCGGAATTCCGGGCCGAAGAAAAAATCTGCCTTGGTTTTTCAAGGGCACGCACATCGAGTCCGCCGGTCATGGTGCGACCACTTTTTCCGGAAGCTGCATTGTAAGCACGGGACAAGCGGGTAATGGAATCCATCAGTAAGACCACATCCTTTTTGTTCTCAACGAGGCGTTTGGCTCTCTCGATGGCGAGTTCGGCCATGCGCAGGTGGCTCTTTACTTCCTCATCGTTGGAGGAGGCAAAAATTTCCGCTGGTACCGTACGCCGGAAATCAGTGACTTCCTCTGGGCGTTCGTCCACGAGCAGAACCATTAGGTGACACTCGGGGTGGTTTTCCTCAATGCCCTTGGCAATATCGTGGAGTATGGTCGTCTTGCCCGCACGGGGAGGGGCAACGATTAAGCTGCGCTGGCCCTTGCCAAGTGGGCAGAAGAGGTCAAGTACCCTTGTGGTCATACGCCCGTCCTTGCACTCCAGGTTGAGTTTTTCCTTTGGCTGGATGGTAGTCAGTTGGTCGAAGCGGAAGAGGGCCTTCCTGTCTTTCAAGGCCAAGCCGTCCACGCTATGGATGAAGCGCACCTTAGGACTGGGCCGGCTCGGATGTTGCACCCCATCTGCCTGGATGAATGAGCCCCGCTTTAGTTTGAATCGACGGATTAATTCCTTGGGGAGGAAGGGATCATTGGGAGAGGTCTTGCCCCCGCGGGCCGGGTCAAGTAAGACGCCGGATTTATTTTCGTTGATGTCCAGGATGCCCTCTATCTGGAGGGTATCGGACTCAGTTTGTTCATGTTCGCTCATGCTGAGTGAGAGTTTGGGAACGGACTAATAACAGACCGCAAAAGGAGAAGGTTGAGGGGAATAGCTTAATTCCCACACAGAGATATATCGATCTCTGTATAGATTTGATAAAATCCCATCTCTGCATCAAGTCAACCATGGAAAGAGGGAATAGGTTGGTTCTTTCGGGCATTATTGATATAGAGACAAGGAATGAAGACCTTCTACATCACCACAGCGATTGACTATGCCAATGGCTCGCCTCACCTGGGTCATGCCTATGAAAAAATCCTCGCCGATGTGATTGCCCGGGTAAAGAGGCTGGGAGGGACGCAGACAAAATTTGTCACTGGGTTGGATGAACATGGGCAGAAAGTACAGCAGGGAGCAGAGAAAGAGGGAATTGAGCCACAAGAACGCTGCGATCGCATTGCCGAAGAATTTAAAGAGTTACTCAACCAGCTCTGCATTTCCCATGACGATTATATTCGGACCACTGAAGAAAGGCACAAGCATGTGGTCTCGGAACTGTTGCAAAACCTGTTCGATGCCGGAGATATTTATCAGGATGAATACGAAGGCTTTTATTCCACCCGTGCCGAGCAATTCCTTCAGGAAAAAGACAAGGTCGATGGAGAATGGCCGGAGATTTTTGGGGAAGTCACCCGCATAACGGAAAAAAATTACTTTTTTAAGCTCAGTAAATACCAAGACTGGCTGATTGATTATATTCAAAATACCCCTGGCTTTATCCAGCCAGAATTTCGTAAATCCCAGGTTCTGGAATTTCTAAAGGAGCCCCTCAATGACCTGTGCATTTCCCGTCCATCGGAGCGGTTGTCGTGGGGCATACCTCTGCCCTTTGATCCCCAGTATGTTACCTATGTCTGGTTCGATGCCCTGGTCAATTATGTGACCGCAGCGGGCTATGGTAGGGATGAATTCAGCGGGCATTGGCCGGCAGATGTGCATGTGATCGGGAAGGATATCCTTGCTCCGCCTCATGCGGTTTACTGGCCGATCATGCTCAAGGCGTCCAATCTGGATATTCCCAGGCAAATCCTGGCCCATGGGTGGTGGACGACTTCTGGTGCAAAGATGTCGAAAAGCACAGGAGAAACAGTCAGCCCACTTGCTCTCGCCGAGCAATATGGGCCGGATGCCTTCCGTTTTTTTGTGATGCGGGAAATGACCGTCGGGCAGGATGCAGAATTTTCGCTGGAGCGTTTTTCCTCCCGTTACAAGGGAGAGCTCGGCAATGACCTTGGCAACTTGGTCAGCCGCCTCGTCCATATGTGCCACCAATATTTTGACGGCATTGCCCCGGAGCCAGAATTGCAGGAGGAATTGGAACAACGGTTGCAAGCCCGTTGGGAGGAAACCTCGGCACGGGTGCGGGAATTATTTGAAAGTTATCAATTCCATCTCGCTCTAGAAGAGACCATAGGCTTTGTCCGAGCGATCAATAAATACGCGGACGAAAGAGCCCCCTGGAAACTGGCCAAGTCGGAAAGTGCAGAGGATAAGATGGCCTTGTCAACCAGCCTGGCAACCATGCTTGAAGGCCTGCGTTTGGCCAATGAGCTTTTGGCCCCGGTTATGCCTGGGGTTCATGCACGGATTTGTGAATGCCTGGGACAGGAAGCCGCCGTGGAATGGAAAGGCAGGCTGGACTGGGGCACACGCCTGGCCAAGGTAAAGCTTGGAGAAAAAATGATTCTTTTTCCCAGGGACTAATACAGTGACCCTTCGCCTATCTATGAGCCGGCTTCTATGTCTTTTTCACTAAGTAAGCGAACTTCAGCCAAACCAATCCGAGTTTCATCTGCTTCGAGGATGGTGACTTCTAAATTCCTCAGCCTTAGGGTTTCATAAGCCTCAGGGATTTTACCAAACTCCTGAGTAATTAAGCCGCCGAAGCTGGCCACTTCCTCTTCCTCTTCATCAATACCCAGTTCTTCGGGTAGTTCATGCAGGGGGGTAAGTCCGGAAATTTTCCAGCTCTCCTCGTTTAGTTTTTCAACATCCGCCTCGTCGGCATCAAACTCATCCTGTATTTCTCCCACCACCTCTTCCAAAATATCCTCGAGAGTGATCACCCCATCGATCCCGCCAAATTCGTCTCTGACCAAGGCCATATGCACCCTCCACTTCATCATCTTGCGCAGGGCGAGGGGAAGGGGGTCGTCGGCGGAAACCAGGGCAGGTGCTTTGGTGATCGAACGCAGAGAGAGGGTAGGGGCCCCTTTGCCGAGCAGGCGAAATGCATATTTTACATGGACGATTCCGAGGCAGTGATCGAGGTCACCTTCGCATAAGGGAAGGCGGGTATGCCCACAGGTTCGGGCAATCTCGAGGTTTTTTTCAAGCCCATCCCCCACATCCAAAATTTGCACCTGCTTGCGGGAGACCATGATATCCTGCACCTTCAGCTGTCCCATTTCCAGGGTGTTACCAACAATTTCTGCAATATCCGGGTCGAGGTTGGACCCCTCCCTTGAAAGTGTACGTATATGGTCGGCGACCTCGTTTTCCTCTGCATGGCCCTCTTCTCCATTTTGGGAGGCAGGGGAAAATTTCGACTCGATACGATCAAGTACCATTGAGAAAGGGAAAGCGAAGATACGGGCAAGCAGGGTGAAGGGATAACCTGCTTTCAGCTGAAACTCAGAATTTTTGACGGACGCGAGCATTCGTGGAATGGCACCGGAAAACACCCGCTCTAGCAAAAAAGAAAGACCAAAGGATACCAAAAAGGGAGCAGGACCAGGAAAATGTGCCCATAAAGAAAGAAGGTAGAGAAAGCCGACGGATAGTTGCAGCCCGGAAAAAAGAGCGGCTTCTACATGAAAGGGGCGAATATGGTGGGACTCCGCCAGGATCGTACCCAAGAGCTTGCCGGGGCGGGAATCTTCTCCGGGCGGGGTGACCATGCCAGCCCGGATGCGGTCAATAATCGCACGGTAGATACCAAGGTAAAGACCCGTGACCAGAAAAAATATCCAAAGGACCAAGAAGGAGGCAGGGGAGGCAAAAGAGTAAGCGAGATCAGTCATAATTACGCCCCACAGACCGCCCGCGATTTTTCAAGAGCGGCGAGGAGGCGAATATTTTCATCTTCAGTTCCCACAGAAACGCGCAGATAGTCAGCGAGGGATGGCCCAAGTGCCCGGGTGATGATGCCCTGTTTTTGAAGAGCTAAAAAGAGAGACCGACCATCCCCTGGTCGGCAAAGAATGAAATTGGCCAGGCTCGGAATATATTCGATCCCCAGCCGCTCGAGTCCCTGGGCAAGAAAGGAGAGCCCGGCTTGGTTTTTTTGGCGACATTGGGCGACCCAGCCAGAATCCTGCAATGCACCGAGGGCCGCGGCCTGAGCCACCGCGTTTACATTGAAGGGCTGGCGGGCCAGCTGAAGCAGCTGGATCATTTCTTCGGACCCATATCCATATCCGATCCGCAGGGCAGCAAGCCCGTGAATTTTCGAGAAGGTACGCATGCAGATTACTTTTCTGCCTTCCTCGATCAGCGGACGCAGGTCGGGGGGAGTCTCGAGGTATTCCGCATAGGCCTCGTCGAAGCAAAAGATAACATGCTCGGGCAGGGATCTGACAAATTGGAAAATCTCCGCCTCGGTATTGGCCGTGCCGGTGGGATTATTGGGGCTGGGAAGAAAAACCAGCTTGGTACGGTCCGTAATGGCTTGGCTCATCAGGCCGAGATCATGAGCGAGTCCGGGCATCTTCACTTCCACTGGTTGGGAGCCCATCAGAAGGGCGACCAATTTATAAACCACAAAAGCATGCTGACCGCAAACCACCTCATCGCCCGGTTGTAAGAAGACATGGCCGAGAAGTTCAATAATTTCATTAGATCCATTCCCCAGAATGAAATTTCCCGGGCAAAGGGAATGAAGATCGGCCAGTTGTTCGATTAAACGATAGCCGGACCCGTCGGGATAAAGATGCACTTTGTCAAGAGCCTCCCGTGCTGCATTTTTCGCCACAGGAGAGGCACCCCAAGGGTTTTCATTGGATGCGAGCTTGCAGATCTGTTCGAGATCCAGTCCGTGTTCCCGGGCCACCTCTTCCATCGGTTTTCCAGGCTCGTAGACGGGTTGGTCTAGGATGCGAGGGTTCGCAAGTTGGGATAAATTCATTGAATGTAATTTATCTTATCCCTTCGCATCCTTCCTGCAAGCAAGGAAAGCAAAGAGGGACACTGGGTGGAGCCTGCACTCTCGGGTTGTGACTTTGAGGATATTTTTTAATCTGTCTCAAATATGAGAATTGCGGTTATGGGTGCATCCGGCCTTTTGGGGGTGGCAGTTTGCCGGGAAGTGCTTGCCCGCGGATACGGACTTATTCCCTATGCAAATTCTCCTTGGACCGATGCCAAGGGAAAAATCGAGGCCCGTTCCCTGCCTCTGAATAATTTCGACCCAGTCATCCGTGAACTTTTTGACCAATGGCCCGATGCGGTGGTCAATTGTGCCGCAATCTCATCCCCGGATACGGTCAACCAGGATCCGGTCTATGCCAGGCAGATCAATGTGGAGGCAGCGAAAAGATTGGCTGAGGTATCCGCCCACCTGGGGGCCCGGTATATCCATATATCCACAGATATGGTATTTGAGGGCTCCATTTCGCCCTATCGTTCGACCGATCAGACCAATCCTTTGAGTGAGTATGGCAGGCAAAAATTAGAGGCGGAGAAATATGTGCTCAAGGCGACAGACGAAAATGTGGTCGTCCTGCGAATCACTTTACTCAATGGAAATAGCCCGCGTGGAAACCGGAGCCCGCATGAGCGCATCCTTTCGGCTCTGGCAAACGGACAAAAGCCGGCCTTGTTTACTGACGAATGGAGGCAGACGAGCTCCGCAGAAAATGTGGCCCAGTTGATCGTCGAGCTGATCGAACGGCCAAATCTTAATGGTATTTTTCACTGGGCGGGAGCGGAGGTGGTTACCCGTTATGAACTGGGGCAACGAATTCTGCAAAGGTTTGGTTTCCGCGAGGATAGACTCCAGCCTGCCACCCTTGCCGATTTGGCGGGAAATGGGGGGCCGCGTCCCGGGCGGCTTACTTTTGAGCTCGCCCCATTAGTCAGCAAAGTAAAGACCGTGCCTGCTTCTCTGGATCAACAACTGGAGGAAATGCACCTTCCCACCTCTCTCTATGCATGGTACCGGGAAAATGTGGATGATCCTACCGCATACACCCCAAGATTTTAGGATGAGTTTTTACCATTTGCCGTACAGGAAAGAAAACGGTCCGCAAAATATGGCAGCGGATATTTGGGTATTGGAAAAGACCGCCCTTTGGGGAGGCCCAGTCTTGAGAAGATATGGGTGGGCCCGCCCGCAAATTACCTTTGGGTACGGACAGAAAGCGGATTGGGTGAAACAGGAAACCGGGGTGCCCATTAGTCAGTTAACCCGCCGCCCAACAGGGGGAGGCGTGGTCCGTCATGGGACAGACCTTACCTATTGTATCACTTTTCCACGGGAAAGTTGCGGTGGACAAATGCCCCCGATGGAACTCTATGGGCAGGTGCACCAACGCTGGGGGGATGCCCTGCAGGAATACGGGATCGGGAACTCCCTGATGCCTTGTCCCGCCCAATCAAAAGGGGGCATACCGGGTGATTGTTTTAACGAACCTGTGGGCCGTGATCTGATGGATGAGGGGGGGCGGAGAAAACTGGGCGGTGCGGCCATGAAACGCACGCGGGCCGGGGTTTTGATGCAGGGAACATTGGAACTGGACAGGTGGCCCGATCTCCCTCATCAGGAGGTGGAGGAAAAGTTTTTACAATTACTCGCTGCGGATTTTCAGGAAGACATCAAGCCGAAGGATTGGCCAAAAGAAATGGAAATGGAACGGAGCCCATGGGTCCACACCTACGGCTCGGTCGAATGGACCCAGAATAGAAAAGCCCCGTAGGCCTAGGAACGAACCAGGGTAAGGACATTCTCCACGTGCCTGGTCTGGGGAAATAAATCAAAGGGCAGGGCAAGCACTGGTTGATAGCCTGCCTCGACGAGGATACGGGCATCCCTCGCCTGGGTTGCTGGTTCACAGGAAACATAAACGATGCGTTGGGGAGAAAATTCAATTGCCTGGCGGAGAAAGTCGGGATCGCAGCCACGCCTGGGCGGATCAATTACCAGGGCAGCGGAACCGGTAAAGCTCTTGACTTCATCGAAGATAGAACAGGCATCCCCCAAAAAGAATTCAGCATTTTCGATGCGGTTGATCCGGGCGTTGGTCCTGGCACCCTCAAATCCTTCCCGGCTGATTTCTATACCGATCACTTTTTCGAATTGGGCGGCTGCACTTAATCCGAAGAGCCCACCGCCGCAATAGGCGTCGACAAGAAGATGGTTCTCTGCTGCTTTTGCCTGGGCGACCACATGGTCAACAAGTTTGGGTAGGATGTAAGGATTATTCTGAAAAAACTCTCCCGCTTTGAAATGAAAAATCAGCTCACCCACTCTTTCGCTGACGAGCTGCTTAGGGTCGGTCACCACTCCCTCAATGACTTCGCGAAGGAGAAGGGTTCCGCCCCGCTTTCTTTTGGGAGCCTTTTGCAATTCTTCCCTAGCCGCAGGCAGGGCCTGATTAATTGCATCAGTGGCAATGGGACATTGGGCAACATCGACCAGTGCCTTGCGGGAACCCTGGCGTAAAAATCCAATGGTGAGCTCATTTCCCTGTCGCCCTCCCTGAAAATGAGGGGTCAGCTTGGAGCGGTATCCAAAGGGACGGGGAGAGGGGACGACCGGGTCAACCGGAACGGACAAACCACCGAGGCGGACCAGCGAGTTTTCCACCTGCTCACGCTTCCATCGCAATTGGGCATCGTAACGAACCCCCTGGTACTGGCACCCACCGCAGGTGCCATAAAGATTGCACTGCGGATCGACCCGGTCCGGGGAAGGCTTGGTCACCTCGACCAAATCCGCCTGGGAATAGTTGGCATGGTTGCGAAAAATCCTCGCTCTTACTTTTTCGCCTGGCCAGCAGTAGGGCACCTGCACCACCCAACCATCATCTCTGCCAATGCCGACTCCTAAATTGGTAATATCTGAAATCTCCAGTTCCAGCTCGTGGTGATAGGGGTACGGGGTGGGGACAAAACCTTTTGGTTCTCGATTCATGCACTTTGCTTCGTAACGGGCTCGCCCTCAATCGGCAAAACCCTTTTTCTTATGGACTGATGAATGCAATGATTGAGAGCCCGTCCAATCCAAGGATTAAGGAACTGGTTAAGCTAAGGGAGTCTTCCCGCCGCCGTAAGGAACGGGGAGTGTTTTTTGTGGAGGGCGGGGACGACCTAATCGCCCTTGCCCGTGCGGGCAGAAAGGTGCAGGAGGTTTATATCTGTACGGCCCTGCCTAACCGTCCAGGTGCCGACGATCAAATCGAGGAATTGCGAGCGATGGGGATTCCCGTCACAGAAACTTCTTCCAGTGCCCATACCAAAGCATCCTACCGGGCAGGGGGGCATGAGATGATCGGGGTGGTCCAGTCGTGGAATCTGGAAATAACGGATGATTTGTTTGAGAAAAGTCGGCCTTTGGTGGTCTTGGATGAAGTGGAAAAGCCCGGCAACCTCGGGGCGATTCTGCGAAGTGTCGAAGCATTCGGTGGAGCAGGTGTGCTCCTTTCCGATCCTGCTCTGGACTACTTTAACCCCAATGTGGTGAGGTCCTCCCGCGGTCTGATGGGCCATGTGCCATTGGCGACAGGAAGCAAAGCGGAAGTGCTTGGATGGTTGAAAAAATCGGGGCGTAAAATCTTCGCTACCAGTGCCCGGGGGAAGGGCACACTGGGAAATGAAAAACTACCCGAGGGGGCGGCCTTTGTTTTCGGGAGCGAAAAATCGGGTCTGGGGGAATATTGGCAGAATGAAAAAATTAATTGGCTGAGCATACCGATGATGGGAACGGCCAGTTCCCTCAACCTCAATGTAAGTGTCGGTTGTTTGCTCTACGAGTATAACAGGCAGTGAGAAACCGGTGGAGTTGCTCAGAGAGTTTTTAACCAGGGCAGGGTCTTTTGGAGGGCATCGGTCATACTAATGACCGGTTGGTAACCCAGGTCTTTTTCGGCAGCGGTACTGGAAAACCAATGATCATGGGCTAACTGACAGGCGATAAAGCGGGTCATGGGCGGGTCGCTCTTGATCCCGCATAGGGCCCAAACTTTTTCGATCGCCCAACCGAGGTTATAGGCGGTGCGGTAGGAAACTCTCTTGTCCAGGCGGGGAAGTTGCAGTTCACGGAATATTCCATTGAGCCATTCCCATAGGCAAACGGGCTCATTTTGTCCTATAAAATAAGCTTTTCCACCTAATGCTGGGTTGTTACATATTGCCTGAAATCCACAGAGATGGGCGTGGACGACATTGTCAATATGGGTCAGGTCGACCCGGTTGTTTCCCTCACCGACCACCTTCAATTTTCCCAATCGATGACGGGAAAGAACCTGGGGGAGAAGATGGGGGTCGCCCTCTCCCCAAACTAGGTGTGGGCGTAGGGCAAGGGTGCGCATGCCCGAAAAATTATTGGCTGCCAAAACCATCCGTTCTGCCAGTGCCTTGGTCGTAGCATAGGGGGAAAAGTGTTCGTTGGAGTAGGGCAGGGATTCATCTCCTCCGCAAATGGGCCGGGTGGAAAATACCACACTTGGCGTACTGGTATAAATAAAGCGGGATACCCCCATCTCCTCGCAGGCACCGAGGAGTTTTTCGGTGGCGATGAGGTTGGCCAGTTTGTATTGCTGATACGGCCCGCCCACTCCCGCTTTTGCGGCCACATGAAAAACGGTATCGGTGCCCTCAAACCAGTCACCCCTGATTTTCTCCTGCGAAAGATCATGACAATGATAATGCAGGTGGGGAATGAGCTTCTCTTTAGGGGGCACGGGCGTACGTCCCAATGCATGGACTTCGTGTCCCTCGGAGATCAGGCGTTTGGCAAGGGCATGGCCGACAAAGCCCATTCCCCCGGTGATGAGGACTTTCATGGCAGGGTGCCGAGCATGGGCTTGTGGTGGACCCGACTGCTCCACTTGCGGGCGAGGGCGAGGCGGTGAATTTTTGCATTATGCCTGGCATCGACCGGTATCTGCTTCTCGAAAAATACCCGTTTAATTTGGAGTTGAGGAAATAAACTTTTGCAGGCGTGAAGGATTTCTTTGCGCAGGGCAGCTTCTCCCCATTGCCGCATGGTCTGCCTCTCGGGCTGGACTACCAGGCAGGGTTCCTGTGCAGGCACCGACCCCAGCCCAATCAGGGCACAGCGATGGACGCAATCCAATTGTTGTATCGCCGGTTCGCACCTTTCGGTCTCAACTGGGCCGTGGCTGGTGTGTACACACTCCGCTTTGCGCCCGAGAAATCGCAAGGCTCCATTGCGGTCAAATAAGCCCAGGTCACCCATGCGGTGAAATTCTGCCTCCCCAATTTTAAATCTGGCATCACAGGTTGCTCCGGGCATGCGGTCATACCCTGCGGTGACCATATTTCCAGAGACGCAGATTTCCCCGACCTCTCCCGGGTCCAATCCTTGATAATCTGGAGGAAAATCTGCCAAAGGGTGATTGGCCGCAGGGAGGATTTTTACCGAAGCCCCAGGAACGGGATGGCCAACTAGGGAGCCCTCTCCGGCGATGATAGACTCCTGAACAGCAAGAATCTCTGAGCCCGTAGTCCAGGAAACCGGCAGGGCTTCGGTGGCACCGTAGGGCACGAGCACCCGCCCGTCGGGCAGGCATTCCCCAAGATCTGCGACCAAGCTGGGAGGCACCGGGGCACCGGCCAAAAAGAAGCGCCTCATTTGGGGGAGGGTGATTCCATTTGCCCTGCAGGCGGCGGCCACTTTACGGCCAATCACCGGAGAAGCGAAAGCAGTGGTGACCTGATGGCGAACCAAGGCTTCGATCAGTTTTTCCGCAGATGCCTGGGCAGGCTGGCGTGGGTCGATTTCTGGAAGCACGGAGGTGATCCCAAGGGCGGGGTTGAAAAGTCCGAAGATGGGAAGGGTGGTCAGATCGACCTCGCCAGGCTCCATCCCAAAGACCGACTGGAGGGCATCGATCTGGGCGGCAAAGGTGCGATGCAAATACCTCACCCCCTTGGGATGTCCGGTGGAGCCGGAGGTAAAGACAATCGCGGCTAAATCTTCGGGCAGGCCAGGCGGGTGTGCGAAAAAATTTTTACTCGCAGAACGGGAGCCAAAGTAGCCCGGTTTTACCTGATAGCGTCGGCGGATGGAGCGGAACGGACGGGGGAGCAAACGGCTTAACCAGATGGCCCTGGAGACACCCACCATCGACTCAGGCTGGGTTCTTTTGATACAGGAGAGGAAAGACTTTATGCCCATTCCGGGATCGATGACCACCGGCACGGCACCCAAACGAAAGAGAGCGAACGCCCAGATGATAAGCCCGGGGCCAGGATGGACAAAGAGGAGGGTCTTTTCGCCCGGCGATATCCCCGCCCGGTCCAGTTCGCCAACGGCAAGGTTTACGGTTTGATCAAGCTCAGCAAAGGAAAGGGGGGCAAAGGCGGGTATCTTGCCCCCGGATACGAGCGCGGGTTGGTCGGGGTATTTTTGGGCGGACCTTGCGAGGTAGGCCGCAATACTTCCCCCCGGCTCACTCATGGCCTATTTTGCCTTACCTCAAACTTGGGTCAGTTATGCTCAGCAAGCCAACGCTCTGCCTCGATGGCGGACTGGCAGCCCATTCCCGCTGCGGTGATTGCCTGGCGGTAAACATGGTCTGCACAATCCCCTGCAACAAAAACCCCGGGGATGGAGGTCTTTACCATACTGCCCGCTGAGGGAACCAGGTAGCTATTGGCATCGAGTTCCAGAATACCCTCAAAAGGCTTGGTGTTAGGAAGGTGGCCGATGGCAATAAATACGCCTTTGCAAGAAATCTCCTGAGAGTCACCACTTTTCAGATTTTTGGTCCGGATGGCACGCACCCGTCCATTTTCATCGGGCAGAATTTCTTCCACCGCCGAGTCCCAGACCGCGTCAATTTTTTCATGAGCAAGGGTTCGCTCCGCCATGATTTTCGAGGCCCGCAGTTCATCCCTGCGATGCACCAAAGTGACCTTTGAGCAAAACCGGGTAAGGAAGAGAGCTTCCTCGCAGGCGGAGTCACCCCCGCCAATTACCACCACATCCATATTCCGGTAAAAAGCACCGTCACAGGTGGCGCAGGTGGTCACACCTTTGCCGCCGTACATTTCCTGCTCCCCGGGAATTCCCAGCAAGCGGGGGGCGGCTCCAGTGGCAATGATCACCACCTTTGCCTCGTATGATTTATCTCCAGAAAAGAGGACTTTGCGATCTTCGGAAAATTCGACCCGATCGATGTAGGCATTTTCCACCCGAGCCCCAAATTTGGTGGCTTGTTTGCGTAGATTGTCCATCAGTTCGTATCCATCCACTCCCTGGGGGAAGCCGGGAAAATTCTCGACTTCGGAAGTGGTGGTCAATTGACCGCCCGGCTGTTTCCCCTCGAGGATTAAGGGATTAAGATTGGCTCGTGCGGTGTAGATGCCTGCGGTAAATCCGGCACATCCGGTTCCTAAAATGATTACATTTTCCATAGTTTAGCAGTGTTGGGAGATAAAAGGTTTCTTCGCGAGGAAGCATTTAAGGTCGCGATCATGGCAGAAGTTTTCGTATAGGTCGAGTAGATGTCTTGGATAGATACACATTGCCATCTGCAGAGCTTTCTGCGGAAGGGCGAGCTGGAACCGGTTTTGCAGCGGGCAGAAGAAGCGGGAGTGGGAAAAGTCATCACCGTGGGCACTTCGCCGGAGGACTGGGCGGATTATCAAAAACTATCCAAGGATTACAATCAGAGGATATTTTATTCCGCTGGGTTGCATCCCGGATATGTTGATGAGACTTGGGCAGAGCAGCTATCGTCACTCCAAAATTTCTGGGAAACCTCCGCAAAGCCGGTTGCACTGGGAGAGGTGGGGCTCGATTATTTTCGCCTCCCTGCAGATCCCCACAAGGCCGAGGAGATTGTATTTTGGCAAAAGCAAGCCCTACGTCAGCAGTTGCATTTGGCCCGTGATTTGGGTTGTCCAGTGATTATCCATTCCCGCTCTGCCTTCGATGATTGTGTCAGCGAGATCGATCGATCGGGGGTGAACTGGGAGCAGGTCGTCTTTCACTGCTTTACCGAAGGAGTCTCCGAAATAGCAAAGTTGATGGAGCGAGGAGGTTGGGCATCATTCACCGGAATCATTACCTTTCCAAAGAATGAGAATTTATTGCAGGCGATCAAATATTATGGGACAGAAAAACTGATGATTGAAACAGACAGTCCCTACCTGGCACCAGTCCCCTACCGAGGAAAAAGAAATGAACCTAGCCTCCTGCCCATTATTGGAACACAGATTAGTGAGCTTCTGCAAATTCCTTTACCTGGTTTGGTGGAGAAGATTTTGACAAACTCGCATGCCTTCTTTGATATAGAAAAAAAATAAGTTAGTGTAATCTTTTAGTAGTTTCTATGGTAAGCCCGATGAAGAATTTAAATTTAACCGACCAGCAAAGAGTTGAACGTGCTAAAGTACGAATGAAACTAGTCCGCAAAAAGAATGAATTGCGTTCGCTGGAAGAGGATTTTAAATCGGGCAAAACCGATCGTGCGGACCTTGATGTTTGCCGTGGGGAAATTGATGTGCTCAAGAAAGAAATCGAATCCATCGAGCAGTCCGGCCACACCGTATTTCTGAACGCCAAAAAAATGCTCGAGCCCAAGAAGGACCTTACTGCTAAAAAGAAAAAACTATCCACTCGGAAGCTCATTCTCGAAAGAAAGATAAAAATCTCTCAAAAGCGACTGGATGATCCTGGATGTGGTGATGAGGAAAAAGAAGAACTGGTGCAAAAAATAGCATCTCTTCAAAAAGAGATTTCAAACTTGGTTGAAGAAGAAGTATCGATTGGAAACTTTAACCACACCCGATTTTTGGAATCCAAAAAGTTGGATCAGCAGTTCGCGGGAAATGAAGATTTAAAAAACCAGGTCGAACAAAATATGTTAGCCAAGGAGCGGGAAATTCAGAGTACCAAGGAATCGGGAGATCGTCAGATAATCGAGAACCTAAACGAAGAACTCCATCTTTTAAAAATGGAACTGGAAGCGATTGAGAATTTTTCCCACGAAGAATTTTTGCAAAATGTAGCTAGCCTCAAGGCAAAGCGAAGGAGTGATCTTTCTTAACAGTCAGCTACCTCTTTTGTTCGCTGAAAATTGTAACCTTGGCGGGCGTCCCTTCTACGAGGGTTTTGGCACGCCTGATTGCTTTGGCAGTGGATAAAGTGGGGTTGTGGGTGATATAGGGAAAGATATTTCTTCGATTAATCCGTGATAAAACACCTGAGTTCTTAAGAATTCGTAGGTTTTCCTTTCGAATCTCACATAGAAGAACATGGCAGTCCTTTTCCCGCAGGGAATCGAGCAACTCTTCCAAAGCGAGAACGGAAGTGGCATCAAGGTGGTGGGCATTGAGCATTTTTAAGACGAGTACCTTGATATTGGGGTCATCCCCAACTCTTCGAATTTGCTCATAAAATAAATCGGCTGCAGCAAAAAACAGCTCACCTTCCACATGCACAATGGATACTTCAGGCTCCGCCCTTTTGGTTTGGGGGGATGCTTCTGCTAAACTGCCTTCTTCAGTATATCCGTATTCAATTAATTGAGGCTGGGCAACCTTCCTTAGAAATAGGAGAACCGAGGTCAACACGCCGGCAAAGATGGCTACCTGTAAAGATACGGTCAGTCCAAAAATTAAGGTGATGGCAAACGCGAATCCATCGGAGCGGGTAGCCTGTGAAACGGTCTTGATTTGCCGGGCTTTGATCAGAGAAAACCCGATAAAGATAACCAGGGTGGAAAGGCTGCAAAGAGGCACAAAGCTCACTAGGTCGCCAAGCAATAAAAGGCCCAGAATAATCACAGCCCCAGTAATTAAATTGGCGACATTAGTGAGTGCTCCACTGTCCACATTCAAGGTGGATCGCGTCAGGGATCCAGAGGCAGGCATACCGGAGAAGAGTGCACACCCTACATTTCCCATACCAATCGAAAAAGTCTCCTGATTTGTATCTATGCGGGCACCTGCCCTGGCTGATAAGGACTTCCCAATGGACAAACCCTCAAGCAGGCAAAGTAGGGAAACGGCAAAAGATGTGGACAGAATGACATTCCAGTAGGAGATGCCCAGTTCCCATTGGGGAAGGCTGATCAGGTTTTTGCCGATCGCAAAAGCGTCAAGTGTGGTGAAGGAATACCCGAATGCTCCCAGCCCATGGGCGATAAAAGAGCTCAGAACTAATGAAAGGGCCACATTGGGAAACCTGGGTGCCCGATAGTGAATCAGAAGATAGATCGTGGCGGTGATTAAGCTCAGGGAGAGGGTCGGGAGAGAGATAGACGGACAATTTTTAACCAGAAAAAAAATAATTTCTAGGAATGTGGATGGAGGTGGACCCTCCTGTGGCACGATGCCAAGCACATGCCTAGACTGGTTGGCGATGATTAAGCATGCGGCGGCGGTGACATAGGCAGTGATCACGGTTCGGGAGACGAACTGCACGATAAATGAGATTCGAAAAACACAGGCAACGACCAGAAATAATCCAGAAAAAATTAGAATGAGCGGTAAAAGCAGAAGCCCTTCCTGGCTGGTCAGTCCGTCCGCCCTGACAAGTCCCACGCTGGCAAAGGCACCAAATAAAAGAACAGCAGTTGCATTGGTTGGGCCAAGTGTGATGAACCTTCCTCCACCAAGAAGGCTTCCCATGATGGCGGCAACGGCCGAGCCCAAGAGTCCGTAATGAATGGGCAGTCCGGCAACCAGGGCGTAGGCCATGCCTTGAGGAATCGCCAGCAGGGCGACATTGACGCCTGCCCTTAAATCATGCGTGAAGAAAGAAGATTGATACTCCCTCAGTACCCGAGGAATAACCAGCCTTGGCCGAAATAAATTCAACCGCCCTTTCACGATTTAATAGACCCTCTCACTAGGCGAGTTTTGTGCAGCAGAAAAATGGCTAAATAGGCTTAGGAAAGAGGGAGAAAGATTTCTTCACCATCATCCACTCGAGGTTCCTTGCATCAAATTCATTTTTGAGCAAAGCGAGCTTAGTACGGACATCATCTAATTTTGCCACTGCGGGATCTTTTGTCAGAGCCAATCGCTCGCTTTCGATGGTATCAATTACCGTTGCCTGGAGAACTTTTTTTCTAGCGAGCAGCTCTTCAACAGTCTCCTTTATTTGCTCAATAGCAAGAATTACCGCATTTTCGAGACTTTCGCTAGTGGCTTTGATATTATTATCGACCTCTTTCTTGGTGTATTCATTGAGATCCGTGCTTTTCTTGAGTGATTTTAATTCAGCCAAGATATCAGACATCTCTTTGATATTTCCGAATTCTGCGATGGGTTTCACTTGCAGGTAGTTCATCGGATGTTTCCGATTTCTGTGTATCGAATCAATTTCAATAAGATGGGTCTTCAACGAAGCAACCTCTTGATCAATTTGGAGAATTTCAGACTGCAGTGCCATTACCTCAATGCTATCTTCCGGAGAATCTTTTAATTCTTCATGAATGATTAATTTCAATTCCCCCGCCTCTTTTTCTAGAAGGGATATAGAGTGCAGCTTTTCTCTCAATTCCGGTAAAAGAGGTTGATCGTTTTTTTCGAGTGCGAGTGCCTTTGGATATGTTCGGAGAATAAATTCAGCGAGTAAGTCAGCGGTTCTCTGGGAGTGACCTCTGCAAATTATGGAAAGTCCTTCTTTGGTTTCAGGTATGTAAGAAATTAAAGATTCTAAAATGGTTCGTTCATCCAGGGAATGAAGGTCACTTTTAAAAGCACTGAAGATCAAATCCTTGGTACGTTCTGTGGATGAGAGCTCTTCCAGTAAAATTGTAAAAAAGTATTCTCCGCCCATTGCTTTTTGATGAAGGTCAATGATTGAACCTGTCCTCTCCTTGGGTTGTAAGATGAGGACCTTTTGGGCCCAGGTACTTTTTGGGCTGGTTTTTTCTGTACCAAAATCGATAGGGGATTCTGGCTGGGTAGGGAGCGTTGTATTAACAGAGGAGCCGAGTTGTTCCAATGTAAGCTCACTTTCCCGGTCGATTTCCTTAAGAAAAGTGGCATACATAAAGCCCCCGATTGTCAGGGCAATTAGGACGATGCAATGCCAGGTTTGCATATCCTAACAAGAAAGAATATCAGCCAAATTTGCAACTATTGGTTGCGGCCAAGCAAACTTAACTTGTGTTGACTTATCCAAGAAACAGCAATCCAATAGGGTAGTGAGCGAAGATTATATATCGTTTGAGTTTTCCCAAAAACTCGTCCGGTTGCAGCGAGCATTATACTCTTATATCCTCTGCCTCCTGCCAAATCGAACCGAGGCGGAAGATGTCTTGCAGGAGACCAACCTGGTGCTTTGCAGAAAATCTGAAGAATATGATGAAGCCGGCAATTTTCAGGCCTGGGCCTTTCAAATTGCCCGCTATCAGGTCATGGCTCACATGACCAAAGCCCGCCGTAGTAAAATTTGCTTCAGCAATGAGATGATCGAATCTCTTGCCGATGAAGCGACGGATCAATCACAGCTCAAACTTTCCCATAAAGCTCTGCAAATTTGCTATGACGAACTACCTGCACATATGAAGGACATGGCCCAACTGCGCTTTAAGGAAGAAGCCTCCCTCAAGGAGATCTGCCAGATGTTGGGCCGGCCTATTGGTTCGGTGTCGGCCACCCTGCATCGGATTAGGAAAAATCTTCTTCAATGCGTTAGGCAAAAACTGCCTGCCTTGGAATTTGAAGCGGAAAATTAAAAAATTATTTGAAACTTTTTGTATTATTTTTCCATTAAGTGCTAATAGGTAATGAACTACCTCAAAAAATGCACCCCAATCAGAATAGCGACGAGATCATCCTTCTTGCCAGCAAAGTACTCGATGAGATCATAACGGTCGAGGAATTTGCCCGTCTCGAGGACCTGCTCAATGCCTCAAGTAGCAATCGAAAAGTTTATCTCGACCTTATACAACTGGAATCGCTGATTCATTGGGAGCATGAAGGCGTTACTGAAGAAATTAAAGAGAACAGTAAAAAGATCATTCCCTTTCCCTTTTTGCCATGGGTATCATCGATGGCAGCCGTCCTTGTTGCCTTGCTTGCAGGTTGGTGGAATTTCAGCCACCCATCCTCATCCTCCCTTTTTACGGAACTGGCCTCCAAGCCTACCTTTGCCTCCCAAGAATCGGCTCATTTGGAGGTTTCGGGGCTGGGGTCAACTGCAGGAACTCCAGTCGCCGATCCCATTTCCTCCCGCTCCCCTGATGTGTTGCCCTCATACACACCAGAAGGGGGTCCGCTCTACATGGAGGAAGTAATTTCAGGTATTGAAATGTTGAAAAATAGGTCGGTCGCCAGTGAATTTGGGCAAATTGAAAAGGTCGGCCCTGTGCACCGGCTTAGCCGAATGGCATGGCTGTCCATCCCAACGGAACATGGCGTGCTTCCTGCAAGCGGGAGCGAGATGGTGGCCATGAGTCAATTGTCCGTCGATGTGGAGGCCCAAACCGCAAGCACCATGGAAATGATCCAAATTTTGGACCTTCGTGACATGGCCACGAATATGGCTACGGGAGAAGTTTACTTAAATGTGGAGGCCCAGTTTAATCAAAGCTTCAGTGCATCGCAGGAAGGGGCCGAATTTGCACTCGCCTTTCATGCCCTTAAGGGGGAGGGGAGGTCCGAAGAGGATGGTCTTGGATATTGGGAGTCCACTTTGCAGTGTGATATTGACCCAAAAACCTGGGAACCTTTAATTTCCGGAGTCAACCTGCCCAGTGACACCGAATTTGTCGTAATTTCGGTAAATGTCCGCAAAAGCGGGCCTGACGCTTTGCTCGCCAATGCATCCCGTTATTACACCGATGATATCACTGTTTCCCTGAACGCGGGCAACCCATCATCTCCTGTCTCTTTCTAAGAGGTCCTTTCCCTTTTCATCCCGCTCAGTTCTTTTCCCTTCTCGTTGACTTCGTTTTAAGGAGCGATCATGGAGGTTACTATGAAGTTGTATCTCCTTTTTGCCCTTACGGTTTTATCAATGGGTTACCTCTTGGCCGAAGATTGGCCTACTTATGGTGGGAAAAACCGGGATCATCGGAGTGCTGAAAAAAGCTTGCGTACAAATTGGCAGGGGGAAGAGCCCAAAGTGCTTTGGGTCAAAGAAGTGGGGCTGGGGTATTCCTCTGTTATTGAAGTGGACGGTATGGCCTACACTCAAGGGTACAAAGACGGAGAAAACACCCTGTTTTGCGTAGATGCCCGAATGGGCAAAACCCTGTGGACCCATTCATATCCCTCGGAATTAGGAGATAAATATTTCCAGGGGGGCAGCCGGTCGACCCCGACGATTTACCAAGGTGTGCTTTACCTACAAGGGCATGATGGAGATTTGTTTGCCCTTGAGGCAAGGACAGGGAGGCAGATTTGGAAAAGGCATTTGGTAGAAAATTTTAATGGCGAACGGCCGACCTGGGGTTTTTCGGGTGCACCTTTGGCAATAAATGATAAATTGATCCTGCAATTGGGGGCATCCGAGGGTTCTCTGCTAGCCCTTAACCGCAGCACCGGGAAAGAGATTTGGCGAAGGGGCAATGCGGGTGCGGGATATGCGAGCCCCTTTATCCGCCTTTCCTCCCCCGCTGAAATTGTGGTTTTTAACCAGAAGGGTCTCTCAATCCATAACCTGGATGACGGCGAGGAAATTTTTCATTATCCTCATGTTACCCGCTATGAGGTAAATGCAGCCCAACCCCTTGATCTGGGAAAGCAGATTTTGGTTGCCAGTGCATACGGAAAAGGGGCGGCCTTGGTGGATTTACAAGGGCGTGACCCTAAAGCCGTTTGGGAGTCGGATGGAATTTCCTGCCAGATGGCTAGTTTGGTGCAAAGGGATGGATATGCTTTTGGGATTCATGGACAGACCGGAACACGGGCGTCTCAGGCGACCCTCTTTTGCCTCGATCTGCACAATGGAAAAAAGCGTTGGGAAGAAAAAGGGTATGGAGTCGGAACGCTGATTATGGTCGATGATACTCTCGTTGTATTGAGCGACCGGGGGGAACTTGCCTTACTTCAGGCAGACATTGAGCAGTTTGCTGAAATGGCCCGCTTTCAGATCTTGTCAGGAAAAAACAACTGGACACCCCCAACCTATGCCAACGGAAGGATGCACTGCCGTTCGAGTTCAGGTCGGTGGGTTTGCCTAGCGATGGGTAAAGGCCAGAAGTAAGAATAAGAGTCAAAAAGTTTTTTCCTGCGTAACTCCCCCATTCTTTATTATTGTCGAACCGACTTGGGAGTTTGACGTCCCCAACAGTTGGTTTACCAAATAAAGTCATGCATCTTTGCCTTCCTTTTACTCAGATGATGAAACGATACCATTTATCCATTCCAATTCTCATGTGCGGGTTTCTTTTTACTTCCTGCATCCGGATTATTCCCAAGAATGAGGAGAAAATAAGCTATTCCAACACGATCGAGCTGGAGGTCGTTTCGTTGGATTGGCTACACGGGAGAGGCCCTAAAGGCAATGGCTCGGCAAAGGTAAAGAACCTTCCTGAAGATTTGGCTGAATCCTTCCTATGGAAATTCGATGTCAAAGGAGGAGGAGTGCCGGTGGTAGCAGGAGACCGGTTGTATCAATTTGGATACCGGGGGGAGGGAGAAAATTTGCGAGAAGGCTTGTTCTGTATTGATCTTAAGACTGGCGAAAGTCTCTGGGAGAGACTGAGGAGCGATTTCATCAGCGATATTGTTTATGATCGCTACGGAGTGGGTGCGGCTTGCGTTGACCCTGAGACTGGCAATATTTTTTACCAGACCAGTGCGGGTTTGTTACTTGCCTACTCGCCATCCGGTAAATTGCTCTGGGAGCGTTCTATGATGGAGGAATTTGCCCGACTGACTTTTCCGAATGGTCGCACAGGCGGGCCCTGCGTTGATGAAGATTTGGTGATTCTCCATGCGATTACTGCCAACTGGGGAACCAATGGGCCAGCCCGTGACCGTTTTTATGCATTTGATAAAACCACCGGTGACTTGGTTTGGAGCTCCACCCCGGGCACCACTCCAAAGGATAGCTCATTCTCCCCCCTTACCTTCGAGGACCTAGCTGACGGCAGAAGGGTGTTTTACAGCGGTACCGGGTGCGGCCATGTTGTGTGTCTCGATGCCCGCACCGGACAGCCGCTGTGGCGGTTTAAAATGTCTCATGGGGGAGTCAATGCCGGCGTATTGGTTTATGAGGATTTAATCATCGCGGTTCATGGCAAAGAAAATACGGACAGCTCACGCATTGGCAGAATGGTCGCCATCCGAAAGCCAGAAAAAGTGCCTGAAAAAGACGGGCCTATATTAGAGCTCGGGAAAGAGGACGAAGTGTGGCGAAATGAGGAGATTGAGTCCTTTACGAGCTCGCCGGTTCTTTTCGAGAACCGGGTTTACACCACCATTAAAACCGGAGAATTATTCTGCAACAACCCCGAGACGGGTGAAACGATCTGGTCCCAAAAATTGGCACCTGACCAGATCCATGCCTCCCCGGCCTGTGCGGATGAAAAGCTCTTCGTTCCGATGTTTGATGGAAAGGTATTTGTGGTTCGCAACCTTGGGCAGGAAGCAGAAATCGTCAGTGAAATCGATCTGGGTTCTGCCTGTCTGGCCGCACCGGCGATTGCTCAGGGTAGGATCCTGATTCAGGCAAAAGATCAGCTTTTTTGTTTTGGTCGGGAGCAAAGCGTGAAACCGTACAAGCCAAAATCCGCCCAGGCTTTGGCGAGCAGCACAGGAGAAATTGAATCGCTCCAGGTGGTCCCTTCTGAATTTGCTTTGTCTGCTGGAAAAAAAATAAATTTTCGAGTTTTTGGTCTGGACCGTACGGGCAGGAGGGTCAAGCAACTGGGCGATGGTTTAAGCTGGGAAAAGTGGATTCCGCCAACGGCCAAAGTGCAGGCAAAGTTGGACGGCAATCTGACCTCGAATGGGCCGGGTGCCCTTTTTGCACCTGAGCATGCCAAACTTTCTGCGGGGGCGATCCGGGTTGCCTATGGGGATCTTCATGGCGTGAGCAGGGGAAGAATCCTGCCGGCACTCCCGTACAAAGAAGATTTTCAGGCCAATTATGAGCTCAATCATAGAGCCAGTGATGGAATCTCTTTTTCCTATCCCCCCCTGCCTTGGCTCGGAGCGAGAATGCGCTGGCAGGTTCAGGAGATAGAAGGAGAGCGGGTCGCGGGTAATACCTTGGACAAAGTTCTTTTTCAGCGGGCCATTAATTTTGTCGGCTCATGGAAAGAAAAAAACTATGTCGTTGAAATGGATGTGAATGTGGATGGCAACCGCAGGATAAAGTCTACCATAGGAGCCATTAACCAAAGATACATTTTCGCCTTGGTTGGGAATGCCAATAAACTGGAGGTTTTTTCTAATTATGACCGGTTCGCCCGATCCGTTCCTTTTTCCATTGAGGCAAATGTTTGGTATCGGCTGAAAACACAGGTCGATATCCAGGATGACGGGTCCGGGATACTGCGGGCCAAGGCATGGCCCCGCTCGGAAGCAGAACCCGAGGAGTGGACTCTGGAGGTTTCTCATTCGCATCCTCATACTCAGGGTGCTCCCGGAATTTATGCTCTTTCTCCGCAGAGCAAAAAGAAAGTCTACTTCGACAACCTTTCCATTTACCCCAACCCCTAATCCCTTTTGTGCAGATGAACCCATTAAAGCTCATTCTCCCCCTCCTCCTTGCCACGCCTTGCTTTGCGGAAGATTGGCCCTCCTGGGGAAAGGATGGCTCTCGCAATATGGTCTCCTCGGAAACTGGGCTTGCATTCGATTTTATCCCAGGGGAAATCCTCTCGGATGAAACCGTGGATATGAATTCCACAAAGAATATAAAATGGGTGGCCAAGTTGGGATCGCAATCCTACGGCAATGTAACGGTAGGTGAGGGAAAAGTTTTAATCGGGACCAACAACGAATCGCCCCGTGACTCCGGTAAGGAAGGTGACCGGGGAGTGGTCATGTGCTTTGATGAAGAGACGGGAAAATTTCTCTGGCAATTGATCATACCCAAGCTGGGTGCCGGAAAAGTAAGTGACTGGGAGTACATCGGGGTCTGCTCCTCCGCTGCAATCGAGAATGGTAGGGCCTATGTGGTGACCAATCGGTGCGAGGTGGTTTGTCTTGATCTAAAGGGCATGGCTGACGGCAATGAAGGACCTTTCACTGAAGAGGAGAGTTACCTCAGGCAGGAGAACACCACGGATATACTCAATGAGAACTCAGATGCAGATATTATCTGGCGGTATGATATGAGGGATGAATTGGGTGTATTCCCTCATAATGTCACCAGTTCATCCGCCCTGATTTTAAATGACCGTCTTTTTGTGGCCACATCCAATGGCGTGGATTGGTCCCACACCAATATACCTAGTCCCCTTTCTCCCAGCTGGATTGCACTCGATAAAAACTCGGGAGAACTGATCGGAGAGGATGGTTCAGGAGCGAGTAAGCAGGCTTTACACGCGGCCTGGTCCTCTTTAACCCATGGCCGGTTAGAAGGGAAAGATTGGCTCTTTTGGGGAGGAACGGACGGATTTCTCTACGCCTATGCGAATGAAACCAAGGAAGATGAGGAGGGGTTTAATCTGTTCCATCCTATCTGGAAAGTGGATTGCAACGAGCCGACTTATCGGATCGACGCGGAGGGGCGAAAAATTCCTTATGCCACCCCTCCTGGGCCAAGCGAGCTCATTGCCACGCCTGTTTTGTATGATGGCAACATCTATTGTTCGATTGGGCAGGACCCAGAGCATGGCGATGGGGTGGGGCGTCTTTCCTGCATTGATGCCAAAACCGGAGAGGTGATTTGGAAAAGCACCGATGTTGGCCGAACCATTTCGACTCCTTCCGTAGCCGACGGCCTGGTCTACCAGGCAGAATATGCCGGTATCCTGCATTGCCTCGATACAAAAACCGGGGAGGTCTATTGGACGCATGATACATACAGCCGTATTTGGGGTTCCACTCTACTAGTCGATGGAAAGGTGCTTTTGGGAAATGAGGATGGTGATCTCTTGATCTTCGAACATGGAAAAGAGTATGTGGAACCGCGGGCGATCAACCTCGGAGCACCTATATACAGCTCACCTGTGGTTGCCAACCAAACGCTTTATATTTCCACGCAGACGCACTTATATGCAGTGGGCCAGGCCGCTGAATAAATTTTGTTTTCAAGCAAAGGTTGATGAAGATTTTTTGGACTGTTTTTCTTGTTCTTCTTTTTTTGCACCAGGACTTCTGGAATTGGGCATCGGAGGATGTGGTCGCTTTGGGCATGCCCCGCGGCTTACTTTATCATGCATTCTTTTCGCTGGCATGCTCGGGCCTAGGTGCCTGGGCAGTCTTTCGTGCATGGCCTGAAGAATGGGAGCAAGATGCGGAACAGCCACCGGAAGATGCTGAGGGCGTTGAACAAAGCAGTTCCATCAGCAGATCAGAATGAATGTGCTGTTGATTTTACTGCTCTACCTTCTGGTCTTATTGGCCCTGGGCTGGGGGAGTAGTCGATTGTTCCGAGGCACCAGTAAAGACTTCTTTGTGGCCAGCCACAGTATCGGGCCCTTCCTACTGTTGATGAGTGTGTTTGGAACCACGATGACCGCATTCGCACTTGTTGGATCCACAGGAAAGTCCTTTGAGCGGGGAATCGGCACCTATGGTCTGATGGCCTCCATTAGTGGGCTGGTACATATGGCGATTTTCTTTCTGATTGGTATTCGTCTTTGGTCGCTAGGCAAACGGCATGGATACCTTACTCAAATCCAGTTTTTTCGTGAACGTTTTGAGAGCAGGGGTATAGGCTACCTGCTTTTTCCCATCCTGGTCTTATTGGTGGTGCCCTATCTATTGATCGGCATTATCGGGGCCGGGAAAGTGATCGAACCGGTGACTGCCGGTGCGTTTCCTTCTCTTTTTGTAAACCCGACCATCCCTGCCTGGGCCGGAGGAGTTCCTCCTTGGCTTTCTGGGTTGGTCATTTGTCTGGTCGTGCTGACCTATGTCTTCATTGGCGGATCGAGGGGGGCCGCGATTGCCAACGCATTTCAAACCCTTGTGTTTATGGGAATGGGCATGGTTGCTTTTTACTTCATTGTTCAATCGCTGGGTGGTTTGGAGCAGGCGGGCAAGGTTTCAATGCGGATAAACGAGAAGGGTGATGTGGTTCAGGACTACCGTTATGAGCCGGAAGCCGGTGAGTTGCTCGCGAATGTACCGCCCAAGATCATTGGCAAAGTCACAGACTTTTCTAATTCTAATCTTACCGATACGCATCCTCATCTCGCCCGTGAAACTGTGCAGGTAGAATTTAAAAAGAAAAATCGCAAAACCAAAGAGCTCGAGCCCTTCGAGCGGGAAATTGGCATCCCCTTTATCACCTTTGTGACTTATCTTTTTATTCCCCTGAGCGTGGGAATGTTTCCCCATCTTTTCCAGCATTGGCTGACCGCCAAAAACGCCCGTGCCTTTAAGCTAACCGTCATCGCTCATCCCCTGTGCATAATGATTGTTTGGGTCCCCTGTGTCCTGATCGGTTCCTGGGCAAGTGGCTTGCTGCCCCCGGGGATTCCACCGCCAGCGGTTCTTTCTGCGATGCTGGATTTGTTGGTGGGCGACCCCTTGCTGACAGGTCTGCTGACCGCCGGTGTGCTGGCCGCGATCATGTCTTCGCTGGATTCTCAGTTCCTTTGTCTGGGCACAGTGTTTACCAATGATATCGTGGTCTATCGAGCGGGCAAAGATGCGTATAGTGATCAAAAGAAACTGCAAATCGCACGCACTTTTATTGTGGTTATAGTGGCGGCTACCTATCTCCTGGCAATGGCACTTAAAAATGCCAATGTGTTCGACATGGCGATTTGGTGCTTCAGTGGATTTGCCGCTTTATTTCCCCTTGTCTTTGCGGCTCTTTACTGGCGGAGAGTTACCCGTGCGGGTGCCATCGCCAGTATTGTGGCTGCCTTGGTTTCATGGGCCTACTTTTTCCACCAGTCGGGATATGGGGGAGAGTATTTTGTCGGGCCAGGAATTGTACCAGCTGCGATTTGCTTCTTTTTGTCTGCCGGGTCTATGGTTTTAGTTTCTCTCATTACAAAGCCTCCCTCTCAGTCCACCCTTGACCGGTTCTTTCCCAAGCGGTCTTGATTGCGAATCGTAGGAAGTTCGGCTAGGTAACTCCCCATTGTTATGGCTAGCGAAGATCAAATTAAACAAGCAGCACTCACCCTAGACGAGCATGTGACGGACATCATCCGTTGGCACTTTTCGGAAGAAACGGGATGTCCTTTTTGGTTAAATTGGGCGAAAGAGCAGGACTGGAACCCATTGGAGGATGTCACCACTTTTACATCTCTCTGTGAAAAATTTCCCTATTTTCAGGATGAATGGCTGCGCGATTTACCCAATGAAATGTGGGTGCCCAAAGCCTATGCAGGCCGCCCCTTCAATATATTTGAGACAGGGGGGACCACCGGCATGCCCAAACAGAGGATAGGTTGGGACGATTTTCGCACCGATTACACCGAATTCTCCAAAACCCTCAACGATGAACATTTCCCTCGCAACCATTACTGGATGATGGTGGGGCCGACTGGTCCTCGCCGTCTGCGTCTGGCGATTGAGCACCTCGCCAATGAGAGGGGGTGTTCCTGCTACTTTGTTGACCTCGACCCACGATGGGTCAAGCGGTTGATTGCCACCCAACAATTCGAGCAGGCCCGTGCCTACATGGACCATGTGGTCGAGCAGGCCCTGACTATTCTCAAACACCGCAAAGTCAGTGCCCTGTTTACCACACCCAAACTACTGGAGGCCCTGGCGGAAAGACGGGATTTGGTACGGGCGGGAATCAAGGGAGTTTTCTGTGGAGGCACCACCATGGACCGCCAATATGCCCGCTTTCTTACCGAGGAGGTTTGCGAGGGAGGAAAGATTGGATTTGTCCCCACCTATGGGAATACCCTGATGGGGTTGGCCCGCCACCGTCCCTTTGGGCCGGAAAATGATTATTCCATTGCTTACTATGCCCCCCAGCCCAGAGCGGTTCTCCGTGTTGTTGCTTCCAAAAGCGGCAAACCTGTAGACTATGATCAATGGGGGAGGGTGGAACTGAGCACCCTAACCAAGGAGTTCTTTATGCCACGCTTTCTCGAACGGGACGAAGCCATACGCCGAAAGCCATGGGCGGAAGCCCCCTGGGATGGGGTCGCAGAAATCCGGCCATTCGGTGCGATGGAGAAGAAAATTGTCGAGGGCGTCTATTAATAGATATGAGCACCATTCCCCACCTTCCATGCCTTCGATTAGGCAAGCCCTACCTAAGCCTTAATCAGTCCGAAGTCGTGGATTGCAGGGATGGAACCATTCGGGCGACTCTCAGTCAGGTAAATCCCGGGGTGATCCGGCGAGACCTCCAATTGATCGGACTGGCCCGAGCCGCTCTGCAAAAATTTTCCACCGCAGAATTGATTGAAATTTGCCGAAGGGCAGGGGATGCCTTCCTCCGAAAAAGTCTCCCCTTGGGTGATGGAGGAGAACGTCAAAACCCTCAGCAATATATCGAAACCCTCTCCTCGACCAGTGGATTGCCCCATGTGATGGTACGGCGAAATATGGAAAAAATCCATTATGCCCTTACTCACATGGAAACCATTTTGAATGGCCTGACTCGCGGACTTGACCTTGAGGTATTGGACCGTGGATATGGCGAGCAGTCGGGTTCTCCGGTCTGCTTCCATCCAACAACCCAAGCTCTCGGGTTGGTCATGCCCAGCAATTCTCCCGCGGTCAATTCCCTCTGGTTACCCGCAATACCTCTAAAAATTCCTGTAATTATGAAACCAGGAAAAGATGAGCCCTGGACACCTTATCGTCTCATGCAGGCTTTTATTCAATCAGGATGCCCGGCGGAGGCATTCGGTTTTTATCCCACGGATCACGAAGGGGCGGCGGATATCCTACGTCTATGTGACCGGGCTCTGATCTTTGGCGATAAATCCACCACCGATCAATATGCGGGCAATCCGGGCGTGCAGGTGCATGGTCCTGGTTTCAGCAAGATTTTAATTGCCGAAGATGAGATCGAGAATTGGCGGGATTACCTCGATATCATGGTCTCTTCGATCTCCGAAAATGGTGGTCGTAGTTGTATCAATGCCTCGGCAGTTATTGTCCCAAAGTACGGTAGGAAGATAGCGGATGCACTGGGCGAAAGGCTGGGCCCAATTAAACCCTTACCGGTGGAGGATCCCAATGCGGTTCTCTCTGGTTTTGCTAACCCAAAGATGGCGGAGTGGATTGATTCCGCCATTGAGGCCGATCTGGCAGAAGCGGGAGCATACGATGCCACGGCTCGATACCGGGAGGGCCCCCGTCTCATCCAAAAAGATGGTGGTACTTATTTGTGCCCCACGATCGTGGCCTGTGAGTCGATGGAGCACCCCTTGGCCAATCGGGAATTTCTTTGCCCCTATGCGAGTGTGGTGGAGGTTCCGCAGGCAGACATGCTCGACAAGATTGGCCCAACCTTGGTCTTATCCGCGATTACCCATTCTGAAAGTTTCAAAAAGGAGCTTTTGTTGGATTCTCGTATCGAAAGGCTGAATATTGGCCCGGTCACGACGATGAAAATATCCTGGGACCAACCTCACGAAGGCAACTTATTCGAGTTTCTTTACAAGCGACGCTCGATCGGATTGGCTGCCTAAGCCATCTACCTTCTTCCCATGTGCTCAAATTCCAACACGACTTCGTTGGAGGAACTTTTTTTTGATCGGGGCGACCCAACATCGCAAAGAGTTTTTTCGGGGGTGGGTTGTTCGGAAGAAGTCGGAAAGCATGCCAAGTCTCTTGGCACTCATGCATTGGTGGTTACGGACCCTGGTGTCATGTCTGCCGGGCACCCGCAAAAGATAATAGCCTCACTAGAAGATGCGGGAGTTAAAGCACACCTGTTTGAGGGCACAGTGGAAAATCCGACAGACTCGAGCGTGCAGGAATGTGCCCGCAAGGTTGAATCTTTGGGTATTGATTTGATTGTTGGGGTGGGCGGAGGAAGCTCGCTCGATACCGCCAAGGGGGCCAACTTTATCCTAACCAATGGCGGTACGATGAAAGATTACTGGGGAGTGGGCAAGGCGACCAACCCCTTGTTGCCGATGATCGCAATCCCCACAACAGCGGGAACGGGAAGTGAGTGCCAGTCGTACGCTTTGATTTCAGAGGATAGAACCCACCAGAAAATGGCGTGTGGCACACCAAGTGCCCTTCCCCGGATAACCCTATTGGACCCAGAGCTCACCTTATCACAACCCTTCTCTGTTTCGGCGGCAACGGGAATGGATGCTTTGGCCCATGCGCTGGAGTCCGCTGTTTGCACAAAGCGAAATTTGCTTTCCTGCCGTCATGCAACCATGGGTTTTACGCTACTCGTTCAAAACCTGAAAACAGTTCTTGAAGAATCGGACAACCTCGCTGCTCGTGAGGCAGTACTGCTGGGTGCGGCTCACGCTGGGGCTGCGATTGAACGAAGTATGTTGGGTGCTGCCCATGCTCTGGCCAATCCTTTAACGGCGAGAAAAGGAGTGATTCATGGCCGAGCGGTTGGGTTGACCTTGCCCGCGGTTTTGGCCTACAACCAAGAAGATCCTGCCATATCTGCTATCTATGCCGATCTTGCCAGGATTGCCGGGCTTGCAGATGCAAGGGCCAGCGATCAAAAGGCGACCCATCTAATGCTGGAAAAAGTGCTTTTCCTTCGGAATCTTGCCAAACTGCCCACCTCTTTGGCTGAGGTAGGGAGTGAGCACAGCGATCTGGAACAACTTGCCAAGGATGCCGCGGAGCAATGGACGGGGACCTTTAACCCCAAAAGGGTGGGAGAGGCAGAATTCTATCAAATCTACCAATCGATAGACGAATTTGCAGAGGGGCCTTCCATAGGATGAAACTTCTTTTAAAAGTATCCCTTATCAGCTTAAGCCTTGCGGTGGGCTTGGGAAATCTAAGCGGGAAAGATTGGCCCAACCATCGGGGCGATATTTCATTAAGTGGTACTAGCTCTGAAAATTTGGGCGATGAGCTATCTCTTGAGTGGACCTTTGAGGCGGGCAAATTCTTAAAGTCTTCTCCGGTTGTATGGGACGGGAAAGTTTTTCTGGGTGGACCCACAGGCACCTTTCATGCCCTTGATGCGAAGACGGGTAAGGAGCTTTGGAAAGCGGATGTTGGCATTGGTGTGGATGCCCCGGCACTGGTTTTCCTCGAACAGGTTTATATCGGTACCAAGGATGGATGGTTAATCTGTCTCGATGCAAAGACAGGAAAAAAAATCTGGGCTTATGAAACCATGGGGGAGATCGTGGGGGCACCCAACCATGCGGTTCACCCCACAAGTGGGAAAGACCTTATTCTGGTGGGAAGCTATGATAATTTTTTGCACTGTGTGGAGCGTGAAAGCGGAAAAGAAGTATGGAAATTTGAAACCATGAATTACCTCAACGGCACACCTGCCATTTGGAAGAGCCAATGGGCAGTGGTTGGAGGATGTGATGCCCAGCTCTATATTGTAGGACTTAAGGACGGAACGCTTTTCAAAAAAGTCGATCTCGGGGCACCCATCGCTTCCTCGGTGGCATTGGATAAGGACTACGGATATGTGGGAAATATGGATCGAGCCGTTCAGGGAGTCAATCTCACCAGTGGAGAAATCACTTGGGCATACCAGCCGAAAAGCTTTCCTTACTTCTCATCTGCGGCCCTTACCGAAGAATTAGTAATTATCGGTGGGCGGGACAAGGGACTGCATGCGATTGAGCGAAAGACAGGTGAAGCGCGCTGGCGCTATTCCGCACGCGGTCGTATCGATGGATCCCCGGTGATTGCGGGAGAAAAAGTAGTCGTCGGGTCGATGGATGGGATGTTGTACCTGCTCGATCTTTCCACCGGCAAGAAGCGTGCAGCCTATGAGATTGGGGCCTCAATCTCTTCCACTTGTGCGGTGGCCGGCGGATGGATTTTCGTTGGATGTGAGGACGGAACCCTCTATGCATTCAATACGCTAAGTGCTGATCCATGAGCGAATCCACCTTTATCAAACCTGACCGAGAAACCCGCGAGGAGACCAAGGCGGGTAATTACTTCATCGCCAATTATCCGCCATTTTCCTTTTGGAAAGAAGACGATCTGCCCTGTGTGGATTCCCTTTTAAAAAGTCCAATGCCCGGTACTTCACCGCTGGGTCTGTATTATCATGTGCCTTTCTGCAGGAAACGCTGCCACTTTTGCTACTTTCGCGTTTATACCGATAAAAACTCGGGCGATGTCCGCCGGTACCTCGATGCGACCATGGCAGAGTTGCAGGATTATGCCGAGTCTCCCTACCTTGCGGGAAGAAAACCAAAGTTTGTCTATTTCGGGGGGGGCACCCCTTCGTACCTGTCCGCCCAGCAACTTACCGAACTGACCGACCGGATGAAAGCACTCATGCCCTGGGATGAAGTCGAAGAGGTGACTTTTGAGTGTGAGCCGGGTACATTGACCGAAAAGAAAATCCAGGCCATACGGGACTTTGGGGTGACCCGACTGAGCCTGGGAATCGAAAATTTTTCAGACCACATTTTAGAAACTAACGGCCGGGCACATCGTTCTGGCGAGGTCTTTCGTGCCTTCCAGTGGGCCCGGGATGCGGGCATTGAAAATATCAATATCGATCTGATTGCCGGTATGCTTGAGGAAACGGATGAAAATTGGGCGGACTGTATTGACCAGGTGCTGGACCTGTCTCCCGATTGTGTGACCATTTACCAGATGGAAGTTCCTTTCAACACCACCCTGTATCAGGGTATGAAAAAGGAGGGGAAACTGACTGCTCCCGTAGCTGATTGGCCAACGAAAAGACGCTGGGTGTCCCAGGCATTTGCCCGGCTGGAAGAGGCCGGTTATTCGGTGACCAGTACCTGCACCGCCGTAAAAAACCCTGAGAAAACCAGGTTCTTGTATCGCGATCAATTATGGGGTGGGGCCGATATGGTTGCTCTAGGCGTGGCTTCTTTTGGGCATCTGGGCGGTATCCATTATCAAAACCTCACCCACTTTGAGGAGTACTGTTCCACTGTGGAGAGCGGGGGAAACTTCCTCCGTCGAGCCCTGCTCACCACCGAGGAGGAACGCTTTATCCGCGAATTTATTTTGCAATGGAAATTGGGAACAGTTCGCCCCTCCTATTTTAAAGAGAAGTTTGGCATCGATGTAACAGCGAGATATGCTGATCTATTTGGTGAATGGAAAAGAGAGGGAATCCTGCACGAGGAACCTGACCGGTTGTCCCTCTCGAGGGAGGCCTTGCTCCAAGTGGATTCGCTTTTGCACCAATTCTTTCTTCCTCAGCACCAGGATGCCAGATATGTTTAACCGCTGACCATGGCCGAATCTCCTCAAGAATATCCTGGGTTACTTCATCCTTTGAGCATGATGCGCCGTGCCCGTGGTCTTCTTAAATTGGATTTCAAAAAAATCCAACCAGACCAAGTGCCTCCGCCCTATCACCAACTCCTCGTTCATGAAGGTGACATGACCAGCCGACTCGAATCCTTTTACCAAGAAAGTGTGCGTGTCCGCAGACTGAGGTCCTCCAATGATGGCAAAGGATACTTCCGCGAAGTAATCCTTGAGACTGACCAAAACCCCGCCAAGCCGGTGGAATATGGTGCTATTGAAATCCAGCTTCCTCAGCTTCCTGAAAACGCGAGAGAAGCTGTGGTAGAGGGGAAAACCCCCCTCGGCACCATTTTGAATCAGGGTCGTATTGCTTATTCCTGCTCCCTCCGGGGGTTTTTCCAGGTTGTCCCTGATGACTCTATTCGCGAAGCCTTTTCCCGTGAGCTCCCTGACATTCTCTATGGCCGGAGCAATCGTATAGAGAACCGTATGGGCGAAACCATTGCCCAGATTGTGGAAATCTTGCCGCCTGACTGAATATATGACCCCGTGCTTGAGTTTGTGCCTATCCGGAATTGATTGTTAGTTGTAAAGCCGATGATCTCATTTAAGAAAAATTATGATGCCATAGTTGTGGGTGCCGGCCCGGCCGGATCCACTACTGCTGCTCTGTTGGCTGAAAAGGGCAGGGATGTTTTGGTTGTGGAAAAAGAAAAATTCCCCCGCTATCATGTCGGCGAATCCCTGATGCCCTTTTGCTATTTCCCTCTGGAAAGGCTTGGGTTGGTCGATCAATTGATGGAGTCTGGAAATCCGAGGAAGTACTGCGTGCAATTTGTGCGCGAGGATGGATTTCTTTCACAGCCCTTTTATTTTTTCCAGCACTTTGACCATCCCTCTTCCACCACCTGGCAGGTTTGGCGGGAGGAGTTTGACCAAATGATTCTCGACAAGGCTCGGGAGAACGGTGCTTCAGTACTTGAGCAAACTAAAGCAACCCGCCTGGTTAAAGATGGGGACCGCGTAACAGGCATCCGGGCGAGTTCCCAAGAATTGGGTGATCTTGAATTAACCGCACAGGTGGTTATCGATGCATCGGGGAGGGACTGCTTTGCTGCCCACAAAGAAAACTGGATGGTCCGTGATCCCGAACTCAAAAAGGTTGCGTTGTGGACCTACTACAAGGGAGCCAAACGAGACCCGGGTCTCGACGAAGGGGCGACCACCGTGGCCTACCTGCCGGGCAAGGGCTGGTTCTGGTATATTCCATTAAGTGGGGATATGGTCAGTGTGGGCATCGTGGCCGAGCGGGATTATTTATTCAATGGGTCCACCAAGGATCGTGCGGAAATTTTCCAGCGGGAGGTGCAAAATAACGAGTGGATTAAAGAACATTTATCGGTGGGTAAACAGGTGGGTGAATATCGTACAACCGGTGAATATTCTTATCGCAACCAGTACTGCTCGATGGATGGGCTGGTTCTGGCTGGAGATGCTCTTGGCTTTTTGGATCCGGTTTTTTCCTCCGGTGTATTCCTTGCCCTAAAGAGCGGAGCCATGCTTGCGGATGAAGTGGATGCGGCTCTATCCACCGGTTCTGTTACCGCACAGTCCTTCGATACCTACGGACAAAAGATGCAGGCATCGATCGAAACGATGCGCAAAATTGTTTATGCATTTTATGACCCAGAATTTAGCTTTGGCGATTTGGTAAAACGTGGGATGCATTTGCGTAGTGCCCTGACCGATTGCCTGATCGGGAATGTGGACGATCAGGACTTCAAAGAACTTTTTGATTCGATGTCTGACCTTGCCCACCTGCCTGAACCATTGGAGCATGGTTTGGCGAAAACCTCCGGGTGAGGATTGCTTTTCTTACGCCCGGCACGGGCAACTATTATTGCGGAGTCTGCATGCGGGACAATTCATTGGCCCGCCACTTAATCAAACAAGGGCACGAAGTTACGGTACTGCCTGCTTATCTACCTCATCTCTTGGATGAGGAGCGGGCGGTTCAGGAAAGCCCGGTATTTTTTGGAGGCATTAATGTTTACCTACAGCACAAGTTTCCGCTCTTTCGAAAGACTCCGCAGTGGCTGGACCAAATTTTCAATTCTCATACCCTGCTCCGTTGGGTGGCAGGCAAGAGGGGAATGACCACTGCACGAGATCTTGGAGAAATCACTTTGTCCACCTTGCGGGGGAGGAACGGGCCACTCGCTAAGGAAGTCGATAAAGTGATCGATTGGTTTAAAGAGCATGGCAAACCGGATGTTCTTTTGCTTTCCACCGTACTGCTTGCCGGAATCGGCCGAGCAGTCCGCGAGGAACTGGGCATCCCAGCCCTTTCCTTTCTTCAGGGGGAGGATGGTTTTCTCGACTCCCTTCTGCCCGAATTCAGGCAGGATGCGTGGGAACTGATCGGAGTCGATGCTCGGACCCTCGACGGGTGCATCTCCCCGAGTCGATTCTTTGCTACTTTGATGGGCCAGCGGTTGGGGATTGCTCCCGAGGAAATCTTGCCTCTATCCAACGGGATTTCTCTGGACGGATATCCATCGGAACGGGTCGAGCCTAGCGAGCCCACCATCGGATACTTTGCCCGCATCTGCCCGGAAAAAGGCCTCGATCTCCTGATCG
>JAYOXT010000001.1:0-132462 GCA_038152995.1 Opitutales bacterium | reverse complement strand
ACTAAATCCAAGTGTTCATCCCTGATGGCAAGCCGTTGTTTGTAAAAGCTTTCCGTAGCTAGCATATTGGCTTCAAGAACGGCTATATCCAAGGAGATTTCCTCCTCCAATGCCTTGGAATGTTGATACTTTGCAATGGCATGCAGCAAAGATAAATTAGCATCCTCATCGATTAGAGTGGCGACTATCTGCCCTTTGACAACAGGTTGCCCTTCTAGGATAAAAAGATCATTGACCACTCCATCCAATAAGGAAGGAATTCGGATGGCAAAAGGGTCTGGCTCGATCCATCCACTTGCCTGAAATAAGGCAGAATGAAGACGATGGGCTTCCCCCATCTTGTCGATAGGGAGTGCTCCTTGTGGGTGGAGAAAGGCTTTCTCCACCCGGACCTCAATTTCTTCGGAAAATCGGCATGAAGAAAAGAATGGAGCCCCAAGGGTCAGTAACACCAAGAGGTAAATGGGAAGGGCTACTTTTCCTTGTAGTCTGCCCTGTTTGAAAAGGTTGGATAATGGAGTCATAGAGGGTGATTTGATTGCATGATATGAAAGCACGATTGGCTTCCATGGGAAGGATGCTAATTAAATCAGACTTGTATGACCCTTAGGTGAATATGCGATGTGGTTTTAGCGCAGTAAATACGATTCAGCGAAGGCCCAGCTGAATCAATTTTCAGAAACAGAGACTCTTTTCGAAAAGAAAACTTACAGAAGGAAAACTTTAAATTTTGGTAACCCTCGTCAGAGGCGTAATACTCAAGATCATCCAAGCAAAGGTGCTCGCACAGGTTGTAAGGGCCATCCTGCTGGCAAGCACTGCATGCATCTGTGCTTTCAAAATGCTCTTCACAATGGCAATTTAGCAAGGGCACTAAGAAAAGAGTAATAACCATCCAAATGCAGTTATTCATTATTTTACATAGAATCGTGAACCCAGTAATTGTCAATAACCCAATGATGGTCACAAGATCGGTAATTCCAATCACTCTCGAGTCGCCATCGGCTCCCAAGCTGCACTTGCTCAACACAGCAAAGATTGAATTTACAACATGCTTGCCACTTCTTTGTAAAATGTCATGGTTGATCATTTGAATTTTAACCCCCCACTTCGATATGTCAGACATAACTCAAACTGTTCTCCAGGTTAACTCACGTGAACAACACGGATCCAACCTCTCGAAAAAACTCCGCTCACAAGGCTTGATACCTGCTGTTTTCTACGGGAAAGACATACACAAGCATTACTCTGTCAACGACAGCGGTTTCCGTGCTCTGATGAGAGCATCGGGTGGGTCCATCTCTCTTATCGAATTGGAGGAAAAATCTGGCAGCAGAGAGCTCGCACTTCTCAAGGATATGCAAATAGACTCCGTGAAAGATCAAATTTTACATTTGGATTTTATCCAAGTTACACGAGGAGAGGATTTAGTTGCCAAGGTGCCCTTGGTAGTTGAAGGCGAATCTGTCGGGGTCAAAAATATGGGAGGCATTCTTGAAGTTCATTTAAACGAAATTGAAGTGCGCTGTCGTCCGAGTAAGCTGCCAAATCAAGTATCTGTTGATGTGAGTGAGCTCAATATTGGTGAGAGTCTTCAATTGAAAGACCTTTCTCCTATCGCGGATGTTGATTTCATCGGTGATTCCCTATCTAATGTGGTTTCATGTGTCGGCAGTGCAAGTGGTCGTGCTTCCGCAGATGCGGGTGAAGAGGACGAAGAACAGCCAGAAGAACAGGCTGAGGAGGAGGCTAAAGAGCAGGAATCTGCTTCCGAAGGAGAATAAGTTTGGCAACTGCTTTCCCAAGTGGAAAACATTGCCATTGTTGGCCTCGGGAACCCCGGTGAATTATATGATAATACTAGGCACAACATTGGATTTTGGATTGTAGATCAACTTGCGCTATCTCTTAATCTCAAGCTAGCAGAATCCCCGACACATACCTCGCACATCGCAGAATTTCAAAGATCTGGACGAAACATTTATTTAGTTAAACCGATGACATATATGAACCAAAGCGGTAAGGTGCTTCAAAAATTGTTCTCCTCTTTTGGCATTGATAATTCTTCCTGCCTTTTGGTTCACGATGAACTAGATATCGAGCTAGGAAAAGCTAAGTTGTCCGGCAAGAAAGGACCAGGTGGTCATAATGGTGTGGTCAGTGTTTTTGAGTCATTGGGATACATGCCTGCCCGCCTTAGGGTTGGAATGTTCGCTAAGAGATCGCCCGAAATAAGCTTGTCCGATTTTGTCTTATCCTCTTTTTCTGCAGATGAAAAAAAGTTACTTCATCAAAAACTGCCAGATTTTTTAAAGTATATATTCAATTTCCTTGATCATGGTTTAGATAAAGCCATGAATTTATCTAATCACACTAAATCAGTCGTATGAACACAAGAAATTACCTTGCCACAATCGTTGTAGATCCAAGAGGTGCAGAAGGTGCCAGTAATGAGATTATTCCCAAGCTCAGCGAAGCTATTCTTCAGTCTGAAGCAGAGGTTCTTAAAGTCGAAGAGCAGGGCAATTTTGAATTCGCTTACCCTCAGCAAAAGCAACTTTCTTCGGGAAGTTACATCCAGTTCGAGTTCAAGGGCTCAACCAATTCCCCTCGCCTTTTAAAAGAAAGGCTTAGGCTTGAGAAAAAAGTGGACCGATTAATAATCGAACGAATCTAATTTTATTCCATGGCTTCTCTCAACAGAGTTCTTTTAATTGGTAACCTAACTCGGGATCCTGAAGTCAGAATGATGTCGAGCGGTAGGCCGGTTTGTAATTTTGGCCTCGCATTGAACAGAAGCTACAAGGACTCGGAAGGAAATAGAAAAGAAGAAACTACATTTGTGGATGTGGAATGCTTTGGGCCCAGAGCGGAAGCGGTCGCGAGGTTCTTCTCCAAAGGCAGACCTATTTTTGTGGAAGGGCGCCTTAAACTCGACCAATGGGAGTCCAAGGAGGGCGAAAAAAGAAGTGCACTCCGGGTTGTCTTAGACAACTTCGAGTTTGTTGATTCCGGTAAATCTGACCATTCTTCCCACGACACGCCTGCCCTTTCTTCTCCCTCCACTCCACCCTCCTCTTCACAGCAAATCGAGCCAATCAAAGACGATATCGATTTGGACGAAGATGTACCTTTTTAACCCCAACTTACAAAAACAATGGCTCAAACAGAAATACTCCTCTTGGATCACATAGATAACCTTGGTGCGGAAGGTGATGTAGTTAAGGTGAAACCCGGTTTCGCCCGAAATTATTTATTTCCTCGAAAAAAAGCAGTCCCATTGAACCTTGCTAATAAGAAGCGCTTGGACGCTCTTAAGATCGCAAGGGCGGCCCGAGAGGCTGGCGAATTGCAAGGAGCTCAAGAAATTGCCCAAAAACTGGGAGGGCTGAGTCTTGCAATTGCGGTAAAGACTGGATCGGGCGGCAAATTGTTTGGCTCGGTTACCATCCCTCAAATTATTGAGAAAGTGGAAGAGCAAGGGTTCTCCCTAGACAAAAAGCATTTTGTAAATTTCTCCCCGATAAAATCTCTAGGTAAATCAGAAGTATCTATCCAGTTGCACCGTGATGTGACCAGCTTGCTTAATGTAGAGGTGGTTTCGGAGAACCCCATTGAGGAAGACGAATAATCCGCTTATTCGAGAGGAAAAGGATTTATTGCAATGTCGTCCGTTTCTTCTCTCTTGTCTGATTCCATAAGTTCAAGCCTCACCAATACCCCACCCTCTAGACCCAATCCTGCGGGCATGGGTAAAATAGAGGGGCAACCGCTGCCCAGTAACCAAGATGCGGAACAAGGTTTGTTGGCTGCTTGCTTAGTTGATTCTTCCGGCGAGGTGCTTAGTACTTGCATCGAAAAAGCACTGCGCCCAGAAGATTTCTACTTCACTAAGCATCAACTTATTTTTGATGCCCTGCTTGACCTTCATCAAGCTACCATTGAAGCCGATGAGATTGTCCTCATCGAAAAATTGAAGTCAAGCGGGCAACTGGAGCATGTTGGTGGTGCTGATACTATCACATCTTTATCATCAAGGATTGATACGACTGCCCATGCAGGATTTTGGCTAGATATCGTTAAGCAGAAATCATTGCTTAGAAAATGCATTTTGATGGCATTTGAAATGATTGAAGGAGCGAATCGGCAGCAAGGAAATGTGGAAGAGTTTCTTTCCACCATGGAGCAAAAAATTTGTTCCCTTGGCGATGAGCAAAACTTACGGGCATCTATCCCTTTTCGGGAACCTATACAGCATGCGATGGAGCAAATTCAGAGGATGCTGTCCCGGGAAGAAACAGATGGCATATTAACTGGCTACAACGATTTAGATGGCTTAACAAATGGGTTTAAGCCCGGAGAAATGATCGTTTTAGCAGCTAGACCATCCGTTGGTAAGACCAGTTTAGCGATGAATATTGTTGAGAATGTGGCATTTTCACCAAGGTATCGAGAAACACCTAAAAATTCTCTTGTTTTTAGTTTAGAAATGAGTGCCACCTCATTAGCAATGAGATTAATCTGCGGAAAGGCTCGTGTTAACATGAACGACTTAAGGAGGGGATTTGTGCCCAAAAGCCTTGCCGAAAAACTCCATCAAACAAGTAGGGATTTTCAACAAGCCCCCCTTTGGGTAGACGATACCAGTGGACTGAGTATCAACCAGATACGGGCAAAAGCAAGACGTTTGAGAATGCGGAATAAATTAGATTTTGTGGTCGTGGATTACCTACAACTCATTTCGGCAGATGGTAGAATGCAATCTCGGGAAAACCAGATTTCTGATATTTCAAGAGGCTTAAAAGCCATGGCTAAAGAATTGGATGTGCCGGTCCTCGTCTTAAGCCAACTTAACAGAGATTCTGAAAAAGAAAAAAGGGAGCCCCGCCTTTCGGATTTGCGTGAATCCGGGGCGATCGAGCAAGATGCTGATGTGGTGATATTATTGGGAAAGCATCGCAAGGGGGAAGATGTAAGAGAAGCGGATATGGGGGAAGCAGAGGCACCTGAAGAGGATTACGAGCCAATACAATTGATTTTAGCCAAGCAAAGAAACGGACCTACTGGTAAGGTAAATCTTGCCTTTAGGAGAAAATTTACCCGTTTTGAAAGTATGCAATCAGAGCATCGGCTAAATTAAAAATTAATGAAATTTTTTAAACACACCCTTTTCCTGATTGGTGCATTTTTATCATTCACCTTAGTTTTTTCCCAAAGCCCTGCAGGCAACCGAGTAATTTCTTCAATCGCCATTGAAATTGATGGGCCTCAAACCGTAGGAAAATCTTACATTAGGCAGAACTTGCAGGTTGAAACAGGCATGCCCTACGAGGCACTGACGATTGATAAATCCATCCGGAACTTAATGGATACGGGGACGATTAATGATGTCAAAGTTTACATCAACCCAAATGAGTCAGACGAAGAGTCGGTATCTTTAGTTTTTCACATAAGAACAAAACCTCGAATTGCAGAGGTCCGGCTTGTAGGTAATGAAGAATTATCGGACAAAAAACTGAAGGGCTCCATCTTGCAACGGGTTGGCGATTTGATGAGTGAATCGAATCTTAAAAAAGATCAAAAAACGCTAGAGAATTTATATCTCGAGAAAGGTTATTGGGACAGTAGCGTAATTTCTAGGGTAGAAAGCAACAAGCAAGGCGATGGAGTGTCGGTTGTTTTTGATATTACTGAGAATGACAAAAGAAAGATTAGAAAGGTTGAATTTTCAGGAAATGAGAATCTACCAACGGATGACCTCCTTGACGAAATGGAAACCGCCCCATGGAGATTTTGGAGGTTTTGGTCCAACCGATCCAAGTACAGACCTGAAATTCTTGAGGAAGATATAGAGAAATTACTTTTGCTTTATGGCGACCGTGGATTTCTTGAAGCGTCTATTGACCAACAGTCGGTTTCAATTAGCCCCGTGGACAAGAATCGACTGGATATCACAATCCCTGTGAGGGAAGGCGGAAGGTCATTTTTTGGCATATCCACCCTTACCGGTAATGCAGTAATTTCCACCGAAGATCTTCTGGAAGATACCTTGCTTAAGCATAAACAACCTTACTCTCCAAGTGTCCTCTCAAATGAAAGGAGTAGGCTCACCAAACTATATGGCGAAAAAGGCTACCTCGATGCTCAGGTAAGATTAATCCGGACGCCCAACTTTGATACCAAGGAGATAGACCTTCTTTTCGAAATTACTGAAAACAATAAATTTAGTGTTAATACAATAAAGGTTAGGGGAAATGAAAAAACTAAAACCGTAGTTTTAATCCGTGAACTCTCTCTTGCACCAGGAGAAACCTTTGACCTGAAGAGAATGAAAAATGATGAGTACACGTTGAAGAATACAAAGCTATTTGAAAAAGTTAGCCTTTCGGATGAACCTATCTCGTCCGAGGATGCAGAATTGCGAAATTCGAGAAGAAACTTGGTGGTTGATGTGGAGGAAGGTAGGACGGGGCATGTTGGTTTTGGCATTGGATTTAGTACCCTAGAAAAAGCGATGATGTTCGCGGAATTTCGTCAGGGAAATTTTGATATTATGAGGTGGCGTGCCCCTCACAGGCTACAGGGAGATAGTCAAAAATTTAGGCTTCGGCTGAAGCTGGGCTCCAAGAGTAATGAGGCTCGTTTGGCTCTCGAGGAGCCTTGGTTTTTGAATCGTAGGGTAGCCGCAGGCTTTGAGTTGTTTCGTGAAAAATCAGATTATCAAAGTTCGTATTACGATGAACTTCGAGCAGGCTTTGAAATTTACTTCCGCAAGAGACTTTTTGAACTAGTGGAAGGAAGGCTCTTTTACAGCTTTGAGGATGTTTTGATTGAAGATATTGATACCGCTTCCACTCGAACAAATTGGATTACTGATCCTGTCAATGGAGACCCCAATTATGACTCCACTCGAAATGAGATCAAAAGAACCATCTCCAAAGTTGGACTGACTTTGAGTCGGGACACCAGAGATGTTATCTTGTTTCCTACTCAGGGAAGCGTTGTTTCTATTCGCAAGGAGTTTGCTGGAGGAATTTTTGGAGGAGATGCTGATTATGGTAGGTTGGAGCTTCAGGGTGCACGCTTTTTCCAGACCTTTGATACAATGGAGCAGGTTCTTACGATCTCTGGAAAAACGGGGACGCTGGGTAAATTTGATGGCAGTGATGCCAATGTTCCCTTCTTTGATAGGTTTTTCCTGGGAGGCCCTTACAATTTGAGGGGATGGGATTATCGAGATGCGGGACCTAAGGATGAAACGGATCAAGAGGAACCGATCGGGGGCAATTCGATTACTTATGCCAGTTTGGAGTACACTTTCAAAATTGCCGACCCCTTGCGTTTTGCCCTCTTTTACGATGCCGGATACCTCAGAAAGGGAGACTTTAAACTAACTCCAGGCAGTGGTGATGAAGATTGGCATGACAATTGGGGATTAGGCATACGGATTATGGTAATGGGCATGCCATTGCGCCTCGATTTGGGCTTCCCTTTATCAGACCCAAGCGGAACGGATTCCTCTTCGCAGTTTCATTTTTCTGGAGGAACAAGGTTCTAGGGTGACAATTTTATGAGATACATATAAATAAAGATTATGAAAGCATTCAGAAGATTCAGCATATTTGTTTTTTTAATTACGACTTCCCTTGCATTTGGCCAAAAAGTTGGAGTGGTTGATGTCCAAAAAGTCTTTGATGGATACCAGAAGGTAAAGGAGGCTCGGGAGAAGCTTGAAAAGTCCCAAAAGATTGCCATGGAGGAATTGGAAATTTTTAGAGACGAATTGGAGAAAATAGTCAACGAGCTAAAAGAGATGGAGGACAAATTAAAAAATCCAAATATTGATAGTTCATCCCTCAAAACCAAGTACCAGGAAAAGGTTCAAGTGGCTAAAGAAAAGCAGGATGACATGGTTGCATACGACAAGCGTGCCAAAGCAACGATCGCCCAAAGACAAAGAAATTTACTCGTTGAACACCTTGAGGACATTAGAGATGCAATTAAAAAAGTAGCCGGGGTAAAAGGCTTGGACCTTGTCCTGAATTCTTCCGAAACCCAACTTGGAGTATTTTTTGCATCTGACCAAACTGATTTCACCGAGGAAGTCATTATTACCCTAAACGCTGAGTCAAATTAACAGCGTTAAGAGGGAAGAGCTTCATTCAAATGAGCTTAATCCTCGATCTCGCTGACATCTTAAGCCTCTTTCCTGATGCACATTCCACAGGAAACTTTAGGGCGGGTAAAATCTCTGGGATTGCAAGCCTGCTCGAAGCCAAGGAAGGGGACTTATCTTTTTTAGGTAACCCAAAGTACAGAAAGCATCTCGAGCAAAGTCGTGCGGGTATCTTGTTGGTGCCAAGGGATGAACCAGTCTTGCCAAAGGATGGCCAACTTTTTATTTACCTACAAAACCCTTCCGCAGGTTTGGCCTCTGTCTGCCGGTTGTTAGAAGAAAAGATTTACTCGCCGCCGCCGGTTGGGGTACATCCCTCTGCTTTTATAGAACCGTCCGCTGAGGTTGATCCCACCGCATCCGTTGGAGCCTTTTGTTATATTGGGGAGAATAGCAAGGTCGGCAAAAAGACAACTCTGGGAACCCATTGTCATCTGGGGCATAATGTCATTCTTAGAGACCACAGCCGATTGCACCCAGGCGTTAAAATACTGGCTCATTGCGAGATAGGCAATTATGTGACTCTGAACGCTGGCGTAGTGATCGGATCAGAGGGCTATGGGTTTGACCAAAGCGATCAAGGTCATCAAAAAATTCCGCACCTAGGTAAGGTAATCGTCGAAGACCATGTCGAAATAGGGGCCAATACCTGTATAGACCGGGCGAGGTTTGACCAAACAAGAATTGGTCAAGGCACCAAAATCGACAACCTTGTGCAGATCGGGCACAATGTAAAGATCGGTCGCGATTGCTTAATTGTTGCCCAAGTGGGGATAAGTGGGAGCGTGATACTTGAGGATGAGGTAATTGTTGGTGGGCAAGCAGGATTTGCCGGGCACATCACGGTGGGGAAAGGAGCAAAAATAGCGGGACAAGCGGGTATTACAAAGAATGTAAATCCCGGAGAGTTTCTGAAAGGAAACCCAGCCCTGCCCTTTCATTTGGCCCAAAGAATCTCGGTTTTACAAAGAAAATTACCCGATCTTTTCAATAGGTTTGCTCAGGAAAAAATGAATGATTAGATAAAAGTGATGCGTAACGGAACGACCCTTAAAATTTTCAGCGGAAACTCTAATCTTCCCCTAGCAAAAGAGATTTGCACCTATCTTAATATAGAAATAGGCGATGCCCTCGTTACATCTTTTCCCGACAGTGAGAGTTTTGTTCGTTACAATGAAAACATTCGGGGGATGGATGTATTCCTATTACAATCAACCAATTCTCCCGCAAATCACAATATTATGGAATTGCTGATTATGGTGGATGCTGCACGCCGTGCCTCTGCCGCCAGAATATCAGTGGTTCTTCCCTTCTTCGGTTACGCGAGGCAGGATCGCAAAGATCAACCAAGGGTACCTATAACTTCAAAGTTGATTGCTAATCTCTTGGTCGCAGCCGGCGCAAATCGTGTTTTGACCATGGATCTGCATGCGCAGCAAATCCAGGGCTTCTTTGATATACCCGTAGATCACCTCTACGCTTCTCCAGTATTTTTTGATTACTTGCGGAACAGGAATACGGCGAATATGACCGTATTCACTCCCGATGTGGGAGGAATGAAAATGGCCAATGCTTATGCTGAGGTCTTGGGATGCCCTCTTGGCTTTGTTGCCAAGCGCAGAACTGGTGCAAGTACGGTTGAGGCGACTAATCTGGTGGGCGAGGTAGAGGGGCGCGAAATTTTGATTATTGATGATATGACGGAGACCGCTGGTACTCTAACTGCGGCGGCAAAATTACTCAAATCTCGCGGAGCCAAGAAAGTCACGGCGGTAATCAGCCACTGTGTGCTTAACGCAACTGGGAAAGAGAGGTTGGAGCAAGGTCACCTGGATGAATTGATTACCACAAACTCGGTCAACTTACCTATTGATGGCCTTCCTATTACCCAATTAAGTGTTGCCCCGCTACTTGGTGAAGCTATTCAGAGAACTCATACGGATAGTAGCATTTCAAGTTTGTTTGAAGTAAAAGGATTTTAGAATTCGCGGTTGTTGGCCCAAGAAAGACAAAGAAAGTGTCTGGGTACGCTCTCCTTCTTATTGGCTTCTAAGAATGAACTATAAAATATGGTCCTTTGGTATCGTGCTTCTTGCGGCGTGCCTGAATTGTTTTTCAGAATCAAACAGCTTTTCCTTAAAGGTTGAGGAATCAGACCTGAATCGAAATGACCGTAATCCGGTACAAAGTTACGCTCCGATACTAGATCAAGCAACACCTGCGGTGGTTGCAGTGACTACTCAACAGGTTGTAAGGAGGCTTTACCCGGGAGCAGGCAACCCACTTGAGGATATTCTTCGCCGTTATTATGGGCTTCCGAGACACAACCAAGGAAGAATTGAGGAAGAGAAAGTTCCCGCAGGAATTGGGTCAGGGGTAATTGTGTCACCTCAAGGCCATGTCGTAACCAATGCACATGTGATCACAGATCCACGAACGGGAGAGCCTATGCAGGAGGTAGTTGTTCAACTGAGTGGTGGGGATGATTACCCTGCTGAGGTCATAGGTTTCGATCATAGCACTGATATTGCGGTGTTAAAAATAGATGCAACAGAACAACTCCCCTTTGCTACTCTTGCCAATAGTGATCTTTTACAGGTAGGAGATGTAGTTTTCGCAGTGGGTAACCCATTAGGAATTGGGATGACAGTGACCATGGGTATTGTATCAGCAACTCGGAAGTCTGAATTAGGAGTGTTACGGGAGGAGGGTGCTTACGAAAACTTTATTCAGACAGACGCTTCAATTAACCGGGGAAATTCAGGCGGTGCCCTACTTGATGCCAAAGGACGGCTAATAGGAATCAATACAGCGATTATCTCTCAGACTGGAGCAAATATTGGGATTGGCCTGGCAATCCCGGTAAATATGGTGCGTAGGGCACTGACAGACTATCTTGAAGAAGGGCATATTCGCAGGGGCTTTCTTGGGGTTGCTCTCCAGCCTGATTTGCAGACAGGGATACCTATCGTAGGAAGCATTGTACAGGGAAGTGCTGCGGAAAGAGCCGGGTTTCTCAAAGATGATAGGATCATAAAAGTGGGAAATAAAACCATTTCCTCCGTAAACCAAGCAAGGGTGGCCATTTCTCAGACTTTACCAGGAGAAAGGGTTCCAATAGAAGTGCTTCGGGGTAGCACTTCTTTAACCCTCTATGTCGTACTCGGTTCCATGTCGGAGCAAATAGTACCGATACCTGGTATTCAATTGGAGGCAATCTCTCCAGCGAATCGAAAAAAGTATGAAATTCCCGCCAATGTCAGGGGTGTGCTAGTTGCAGAGTCCAATGGCCAAGTGGAAACATTTAAAACGGGTGTGGTTTTGGTTGAAATCAATGGCACACAAATTCTTGATGTGTCAGATGTATCTGAAAACCTGTATTCTGGGATTAACCGTTTTTATGTGTGGTATCGAGGAAAGTACAGATTTTTGGCCTACCGTATTCCATAGAGAGAGATTAAGTGGAGACAACAGTTTTAGCTTCCTGGTTTGACCGCAGGTATATTCTTGAGGTGATCGGGCAACTCATACGCCTGATAAGTGGGAAAGTCCATTTTCAATAAGGAGAGAAACGGCACACCAAAGTTGATCGGGGAGGTGCTGCGGTCAACTAAACTGACTGCACCTAAAAAGTGACAGGGATGCTGATCGATTATTGAAATCGCCTCCTGCACGCGCCCTCCTCGGGTGACCACATCTTCAACTAAAAGGACCCGATCATCTGCTTGGATAGAAAAATTTCTCCTTAATGCAAGACGGTCATCCACTTTTTCTAAAAAGATAAATCTTGAGCCCAATTGCCTGGCCATTTCTTGACCAATCACAAGCCCTCCCATCGCGGGGGCAACCACTAGGTCAACTTTTCCGAAATCTAATTTCTGAATCAAGAGTTCTGCCAGGCGGGTGACCTTGTCCAAATATTGGCAAACTTGGGCACATTGAAAAAAATGCTCGCTTCTCAACCCGGACCTCAAAATAAAATGCCCATTAAGTAACGCATGGGTATCCTCAAAAATCCTTACCACTTCTTTCTCTACTTCATTCATCTTATTGGCTATACAAAAAGTATGCTACTATTAGAGGCAAACTTATTGAAGAGAAAAGGATCATGAATTGGTCTAAAGAATTGTGGTTTGCCCTGCTTTTTCTTACCATCGGGTTTACCATATGGCCGTTGTTGGTCTATTACCTTGGCTTGGCCTTGGATTTAGACTTTTTTTTAAGCACCACCCTTAGGGTTTGGGCGGAAGAAATCGTATATGGACCTTTAGGGAAAATGAACCTCACTTCGCTTCGTAGCCTGTTATTCTTATGCTTTCCCTACTTTGCCTTTAGCTCGATTCGCTTCATTCTAAAAAAGAACTCAACGCCCGTTTAACAGACTGCTGTCCTAGGCAAGGCTTTCCTGTAAATTACAAAAGTTAGCATAAGCACGATTAAGAAGAAGGAGTTCCTGGTGGGTGCCTTTTTCAACAATCCTACCTTTGTCTAAAAATATGATTGTGTCTGCTTCGCGTATAGTGCTCAAGCGGTGAGCAATAATGAGAGTGGTGTGATTTTGGATTAATTGGTGGAGAGTATGCTGAATTTGTCTTTCAGTCTCAACATCTACGCTAGCAGTGGCTTCATCGAGTACCAGAACCGGCGGTGATTTAAGAATGGCTCTGGCTAAGGTAAGTCTCTGCTTTTCTCCCATGCTTAGCCGAACCCCCCGTTCTCCAATACGTGTATCTAAGCCGGCAGGCAGAAAGTTTACGAATTCCCAAGCATGGGCTGCCTGCAACGCACCAACAAGCTCCTCTTCTGAAGCACTTGTTTGGGCTAGCATGAGGTTTTCTCTGACCGTCGTATCAAAGAGAAAGGGATCTTGGGAAACCAAGCCTATATTGGAGCGTAGGTCGTGAAGGGCAAGACGGGTTATGGGCACCCCTCCAATGGTGATTGACCCCCTATCCACATCATAATAACGAAGTAAAAGGTTAGCTATGGTGCTTTTTCCAGAACCGGTTGGTCCCACCAAAGCGGTGGTCGATCCATGAGGTATAGTGAATGAAAGCTGCTCAACCACAGCACTTCGCTCGGGATAGGAAAAGCTAACTTCTTCGAATTTAATCTCCTGGTTGTTGGATGGAAAGAAAGTGGGATCGGGTGGATCATTTACTTCGATAGGGGCATCGAGGATCTCAAAGACACGTTCTCCGGATGCCTTTCCTGCAGCAATGAGGTTGTTTATGCCAACAAGCTGTCTAATGGGTTCATAAAACATGTTTGCATAGAGTAAAAACGCGAAAAACTGACCAGTGGTAAAATGTGGATCCTTTTGTAATAGATATGCTCCCATGCCAACAACGGCGAGAATGCCCAGAGATGAGGTAAAGCTAGCACCAGGCCCCTGAATAGACCACCGATACATTGCTCGAAGAGATAGCTCTTCCAAATCGCGGGCAATTTTGGCAAATCTGTTTTTTTCCCGATTGTTTAAACCAAAAGAATGGATCAGTCGATTTCCTTGAATATCCTCCAATAAAAGAGAGTTCAATTCACCCGATTTATCTCTTACTGCCCGCCAATTCCTCTTTGAAGCACGGGCATACTGAATGGCCATCAATGATAATATGGGAAGTGGCACAAATACCAATGCAGCAAGCCTGGGTTCCTGCCAGAACATCATTCCTGATACACCGACTAAAGTAAGAACAGCGACTACGCCCTGTTCGGTTCCATCCAAGATTGCCCGCTCTACACTTTGCACATCTTCAATGACCCGAGAGGAAATATCGCCACTTTTTCGCCGGTCATAAAAATTAATCGGTAAATTCAGTAATTTATTGTGTAGATCTTCCCTTAATTTGAAGATAACTTTCTGCTCCAATTGGTTGTTGATTCGTATGCGTAAGCAATTCAGTACCTCCTTGAAGAAAAAAATTGAGGCAATCAGTAAAACCCCGTGTAAAAGAACACTTCCATTGCCAATGCCGCCACTCAATACCCGATCTAGGACTTGCTGAATCACGGATGGGGCGAGCACGGAAAGAGCCGTCATAGAGCATGCCAGCAGGAGGGTTCCACAAAATAATACTTTGTGTTGTAATAGGTAAGCACTGACTCGAGTAATGACTCTATTTTTTTTGGTTTGGCACATCTTTAAAAATAAAAAACAATTATAAATACTTTTAAATCAGTATTACAAACGTGGACACCGAAATTATTCATGGACCCACAGGGGAAACCCTTCTTGGCCTGCCTTCCCCCTACCAAGCCCACCCCAATGGCCTGCTCCACCTACCCCGATTTCTTGCCAAGATCAAGAAACACTTAGCAGGAGCCCTACCCAAAAGTTATCAAAGAAACTTCACGAAAGGATTTGATGGCTTTCTTTGCCTTCATCTGGGGGTGGAACCACAGCAGATAATCGATCTTGTTAAAGGGTCTACCGATCAACTAGAAATAGACCGAAGATTAGAAAAACTTCTTCCTGGTGACTTGAGGGCTCACGAGTGGAACAGAAGAGTCGTGCAGATTGGCATGTCCGATATGGCACTCGAGAAATTGCAGGAAATTAAGAGCGGCCTCGGGGCAACACAACGGGATGATCTTAGATCGTTTGCCGATGTGATTGACTATGACGAAAAAAAAATCCCCTAAGCGATACTTAGATTTCCTATCCTTACAAACGCTTGATGGTAAGCAGGGTCAAATCGTCTCTATCAGGGCCTTGTAGACTAAATTTATTTAAATCTTGGATAATTTTTTGGTTTAATGATTCTGGATCAAGCTGCCGGTGTTCGATGAGTTCCCCTTTGAGCCTTTCTAATCCAAACTCCTCCTTGTCAGGATTTGCCGCCTCGGTCACTCCATCGGTGAATAAGCAAAGAAGGTCACCAGACGAAAAATTGATCTCTTCGTTGGAAGCAAGTTCATTGAAGAGCTTGGGGTCAACCATGCCTAAAGCCATCCCATTTCCTCTTAGTTCCAAAACCTCAGCCTGATTAGAATCTTCCATGCTGTTTTTTAAGAGAAGGGCAGGTTCATGACCTGCTCGTGAGTAAGTAATTTTATCTGATTTGGTATCTAACACAGCGAGGAAAAGAGTAATGAACATATCTTTTCTGATCCGAGGATAAAGCTCTTCGTTGAGCAGACTGAGAACTTCTGCGGGAGAACGATTTTTTTGAGCCAAGTGCTTAAGGTGTGTTTGGCAAAGTGCCATTAATAAAGAAGCCGGAACGCCTTTGCCTGAAACATCGGCTACACAAAGACAAAATTTGTGATTTGAAAGTTTGTAAAAATCATAAAAATCACCACCAACTTGAGCGGAGGGAACATACCTTGCCCCAATTTCAAGCCCTTTGATGGGGGGGAATTCCTTGGTCAGAAAAAGTTCCTGCACATCATGAGCAAGGCGAAGGTCAGCATCCATTCTGGTTTTTTCAAACCGGAGGTTCATTGCATCTGAATTTTTAATGGCCAGGGCAGCTTGTTCCCCAAGAGAGCTGACCATCGAGAAATCTGTTTCGGAAAAAGGTAATCCATTTGCTGGATTTGCAACAGCGAGTACGCCCAGGGTCTGATCATGGTGAACTAAGGGTGAGAAGATCATGGAGCGAACAGATAAAGAAGCATCTTGGTGCTTAATAATCCTAGGATCCTCGATCGCATTGGGTACAAAGACCGGTTTTCCTGTTTGGGCGACCTGACCGACGATTCCTTCTCCTGCCTCAAGCACTTCGGAACTCAAAATCTTTTCAATGAAGCGGGCCCTTGGTGCACCTTCTTCATCAGGATTCGTTTTGATCGCCCTTTGAGGAGGGAATAGCCCTTCCACCGCGACCCCCTTTAGCCTTCCATTTGGAAGTTTTTCGTAGATGGAGGCACTCATCGCCCCTGTCGAAATAACAGCAGTATGAATGATTCTTTGATATAGAACTTTTCTTTCGATTCCTTCGCCAATGGCTTCAGCAAGGTTATGCATGAATTCCACCGCGATCTTTTTTTCCTGAGAAAGCTGGTTTTTTTGCTCAATGAGGATTTTTTGCCTTTTCATCCAACCCAGCCTAAAAAAAGCAAAGGCAGATAAACCAATCAAAAGCCCGGCAACAAAGCAAAGAATCGTCCACATAGCTTAGAGATGAAAGAGCCTTATCGCTCCTTTTTTTGCTCCAGGTAGCTCACGACATCGGAAAATACTTTCATATTTTTCTCATTCAGGTTCATCAAGGCCTTGTGAGCATGATAGATAGTTTCAGCATCAGCAGCATCCCCGCGGGAGCCCATACTGATGTCATCTAACTCGCAATCACAGGATAGCTCAACCTGGCAGACATTGGCGATTTGATGAATCCCAAGATTACAAACTGTTTCTAGGTTTCTCCCTCGAAGATTAAGCAGCACGAGGCTTCCCTGGTCTGCACCTTGCCGAATTTGAAGAGCTACACCCACTAAGATTCCCAAAAAAGTGCTATCCACACTGGAGCAAGAATGAAAATCTAGAACAAAGTTTTTTTGACCGTTTTTAGTTTGCTCGTCAAAAAATTTACGGAGTGGATCACAAGTAAGATAGGAAGCTTTGTTGAGTACTTTAACAAAGGCTCGTTCAGGAGTAATGTGAACTTTGTAATGTGTGTCCACACCAAGTAAAATTAACAGAGAACAACACCTCGGGTTCTTTGCAGTGCGAAAAATGGACTGCTTGCAATCAGGGGCCGAGCTTCATTAGAGAATGAGCCGGCCGGGTGTTTTTCAGGGCAGGAACACCACCACCTTACAGGAAAAGACAGTCCATCCGCAGGTTGTTGCATCGTAACCCAGCTGGGTTTTAATTCAAGCTGCTGCCAATACCACTCAAAGAGCGGCTTTAATAGCAGAAAAGTCGGGAAGTTGCTTGGGGTCATCGGAAGACCATGAGTAAGCAACATTCCCTTCCTTTGAAATAACAAAGGCAGAGCGTTTAGCCACCCCTTGAAATCCAATAAAGTCCTCGTATAAAACGCCGTAAGACTTGGATGCTTCTTTGTTGAAGTCGCTCAATAATGTGAAATTCAAGTTCTCTTTCTGGGCCATTACCTCCTGAGAAAAAGGGCTATCTACACTAATTCCGTAAACTTTGGCGTTGAGACGGTCATATTCTGACAAGTCATCTCTCACCGAACAGGCTTCGGCCATGCACACACTGGTGAATGCAAATGGGAAGAAAAGGAGCACCACGCTCGTTTCGCCATGATGATCGCTTAGGGTAATGTCTTTTAGGCCATCGGCGGTTTTAGTCTTTAAGGTGAAGTTGGGTGCTTTGCTGCCTGTTTCAAGGGTCATGAAAATATCTCCTGATTGAGTTTTAAGGGTGAAAACAAATTGGTAATGTTCTCTTCGTTTCTTGCAAGCTGAATCATGAGTTCCTTCAGTTGTATGAATTCATTCTTCGCTCGTAGTCAGAAAATAAAGTTAGTAAAACGAAATGCAAATATGAGTAGAATCAATCTTTTAGAAAATGCGGAGCATATCATTGGTAAAGAAGAGTTGCTTGAATCCATCAAGCAAGGACAAGAGTTAAAGATTAAGTTCGGGGTAGACCCTACGCGGCCGGATCTTACCTTCGGTCATTTAGTGGTGTTCAACAAACTCCGCCAATTTCAAGATGAGGGGCATCAAGCTATCCTCCTCATTGGAGACTACACGGCCCGGATAGGAGATCCGAGTGGTCGCTCTGAATTGAGGCCAGAATTGACTGAGGAAGAAGTGAACGAAAATGCGTCCACTTACCTAGAGCAAGCCTTTCGAATATTAGACGAAAAGAAAACCATCGTTCGAAGAAACAGTGAATGGTTTGGGAAGATGAACTTTGCGGATGCACTTTCCCTGACCAGGTCCATGACAGTCGCCCGGATGCTTGAAAGAGATGATTTTGAGAAGCGATTTAAATCCAATCAGCCTATATCAATGGTCGAGTTCATGTACCCCTTGATCCAGGGTTACGATTCGATCGTGCTTGAGTCTGATGTGGAACTTGGCGGGAGCGATCAACTTTTCAATATGCTGGTAGGCCGAAACTTGCAGAAAGAAAAAGGCATGAGAGCCCAATCAGTCTTAACCCTACCCTTACTTGTTGGCTTAGACGGGAAAAAGAAGATGTCCAAAAGTTATGACAACTACATTGCCTTTAACGACAGCCCTAAAGATATCTTCGGTAAGACAATGTCTATTTCAGACGAGGTAATGTGGGATTATTTTAGGCTTCTTTTGCTCAAGGATGCACAGGAGATACAAATGCTTCAAAACATCCACCCAATGGAATCTAAAAAGCAATTAGCGAGAGAATTAACCGCTCTTTTTTATGGAAAAGAGCAAGCGAATAATGAGTTGGAGGCATTTTCTGAGGTGTTTACCAAAGGGGAGGACCCAAAAGAAATGCTAGAGATATCTATTGCAGCGATGGCGGATAGATCTGTAACATTATTACATCTATTGGAGGCATCAAGTTTGTTCGAATCGAAGGGGCAAATCAGAAGGCTCTTTCAGCAGGGAGCGGTGAAACTCGATGGTGAAAAAGTAAGCTCACCGGAATTTACATTTTCGGAATTTACCAGTCCATCGCATGTGGTAAAGGTGGGTAAAAAAATCTTTGTAAGAATTCTGCCTTAGGAAAAGTGGAAGACTTAATTTTTAAGAACTGTCTGAATGTAAGGTGCCGTAGGACTTGTTTTTTTAGCGAGGAGTGACTTCACTGTACCTTGGTGTAAGAGGCGTCCCCCCTTATTGCCGCCTTTAGGCCCCAATTCGATGAGGTAGTCCGCTTCTGCGATCAGATCGACATCGTGCTCAATGACCACAACCGTGTGTCCTTCATCCACCAAGCGGTGTAGTAAATGAATTAACTTCTCACAATCTTTGGAATGCAGCCCAATAGTCGGCTCTTCCAAGATATACAAATTACATTTCGATTTTCCCAAAAGTCGCCCCTTTAATTCAATTCCCTTAGCTAGCTCGGTTGCCAGTTTTAGCCTCTGAGCCTCCCCTCCTGAAAGAGTGGGAGAAATTTGACCTAATCTCAAATAGCCTAAACCTGTATCTGTCATAAGCTCGAAAGTCTCCTTGAGCTTTTCTTCGAAGGAGAAGAATTCAACTGCTTGCTCGAATGTCATCTCTAGGATCTCAGCAATATTATAATTTCTCCACATTAGTTCTAGCACCTCATCTTTATATCGCATGCCATTGCATTCTTCACAGGTGATATATGAGTCGGGAAGAAAGTTCATTTCAATTTTCATGCGACCAGCACCCTGACAGCTCTCGCATCTGCCACCTTTCACATTAAAGGAAAAATCACTCGACTTAAAGCCCCTCGCCTGTGCTTCAGGTAGGGTGACCATTAAATCTCTAATCTTTTTCCACACACCTAGGTATGTTGCGGGGGTAGAGCGGGGGGTCTTGCCGATAGGACTTTGGCTTACTTCAATTACCTTTGAAAATACATTTCCTTGTCGAAGAGAAAAATTTTCGGTTTCTACAACTGAGGAATTTTCGACAATCGCCCTTTTTACACCTTCTAGAAGAGCTCCTTTGATGAGGGTTGATTTTCCTGCTCCAGATACACCGCAACAAACGATAAATCTGTTTAAAGGTATGGAGATATCTAAATTTTTAAGGTTTCGTACTTTGACTTTAGAGAGTTCGAGAAAAAGATCTCTCGCTGCTTTTTTTCTGGGAATGGTTCGCCATTTTTCACGCAAAGGGTGCTTGATTCCTTGCGGTAAAAACTTACCGGGACATTTCAACCTTCTTTGGGTGAGTTGAGAAGGGCTTCCTTGTTGCAGTACACGCCCGCCTTTTTCGCCTGCCTCGGGACCTATTTCAATCACACAATCGGCCTGTTTGATCGTTTCCTGATCATGCTCCACTACCAGCAGCGAGTTCCCTCTGGCTTGAAGTTTTCGTAATGAATCAATCAATTTTTGATTATCTGAAGGATGCAAGCCAATCGAAGGCTCGTCTAAGACATAGAGAATACCGGATAGGTTTGAGCCTAGCTGTCCTGCAAGTCGAATGCGCTGAGATTCTCCTCCGGAAAGCGATGATGTCTCCCGATCCAAGGTAAGATAGTCCAGGCCTACCCTGCCCATGAAATTGAGACGCTCAAAAACTTCTGGAAGAATTGCGTCTAAGATGGGTTTTTCGCTAGGGTGAACATTTAAATTACTTAGGAAGGATTTGACATCTGCGGGTGGAATTTTCAGCAACTTAGGAAGGGAGTAAATGGCAGAATTTTGGGCATAAAGAAATACATTTCTGCCTACTGGGCCCAGTCTTTCACCGTCACACGAGGGGCAAAGATCACCATCTTTTAATTTCCACCACTCTCCGGATGCAGGGAGCTCGTCTTTCATCCAGTCGTAGATTTTCCCATAACCCCGACAATATTCACACCATCCTCTGGGCGAATTCCAAGAAAGCGTAGCAGGTTCCAGATCGGGGTAAGCGTCTCCAGTTGCAGGATCAAATTTATGAATGGAAAACCAAAGCCTTTCCTTATTTTCCAGCACGGCAAGGCATCGACCATTGCCTACCTCTAGTGCGAGTCGAATGTATTGATTAAGAGAAGTTCCCTTGGGTCTAGCGGAAGATTTGTGGATGACGACTTCAATATCATGTGCTTTATATCGGTCGAGTCCCTCAAAGGCCTCGGTAGATATCATTTCTCCATCACAGCAAACTTCACTGAAGCCTTGCTCTCTTGCCCAATTGATCAAAGGTTTATGATGCCCCTTGCGGTTTGTGACTAAGGGAGCAAGAATCCGAAAATTCCTCTTTCCGGAAATTTTCTTGATCAGGCTGCGATAAATCTCATCAGGGGTGGAAGAGACCAACGCCTTGCCTGAGGCTGGGCTATGCTGAACCCCCAAGCGGGCGTAGAGCAGGCGCAAATATTGCGAGATTTCCGTAATCGACCCAACGGTGGACTTTTTAGATCCTCGGGTAACCCTTTGTTCGATGGCAACGGTGGGAGAAATGCCCGCTATATGGTCCACTTTGGGCTTGCCGATTTGTTGAACAAATTGTTTCGCATAAGAAGACATGGATTCGAGGAATCGCCTTTGCCCTTCTGCGAAGATCACATCAAAGGCGAGTGAGGATTTTCCAGAACCAGAGGGACCGGAGATCACCACAAATTGATTAGCTGGAATTTTTAAATCGATATTTTGCAGGTTGTTTTCTTTGGCACCATAGATTTCTAAATCTCTCTTTCCATGGAATGGGGGTTTTGGGGGAGAGCTAAGTAGGCTGGGTGTACCAGGATTGCCAGCGGGAAGACCGTTGAGGACCTTACTCGTAGGTGTATGCAGATCGGAAAACTTACTGGGAATACCTTCGGCAATTACCTTGCCGCCATTCTTGCCTGCACCCGGCCCAAGTTCCACAATCCAGTCCGATTGTCGCAGTACCGTCGCGTTATGTTCGATAACAAATAAAGTATGCCCGCCAGAAACCACTTTTCTAAGACAAGCAATTAAGCGGTCTATGTCGGCTAAATGTAGGCCTGTGGTGGGTTCATCGAGAAGAAGCATCGCAGGTCCCTTACTCCTGTCGAGGGGGCTCATGTACTTGGCCAATTTTAACCGCTGAGATTCCCCGCCCGACAAGGTCGACAGGGGCTGGCCGAGCTTGAGGTAACCGAGGCCCAGTTCGGATAACAAAGAGAGTTTCTTGTGAGTTTTTGGGAGATGGGAAAATCGGTCTCGTGCGTCCGAGATGGGCAATTCCAAAACCTCAGCGACATTTAGCCCATCGAGGGTGATCTCGAGTAACTCCTCCTTAAACCTTTTGCCAGAGCAGGTTTGGCATGGCGTCGTCAAGTCCGGGAGGAATTGTAATTCAACCACTTGGTAGCCGAGACCCATGCATGCATCGCACCTGCCCTGTCCGGAATTAAAAGAAAAATCAGTCGTGGAAAAACCGGCACTTTTTGCCTTTTCGGTGCGGCCAAAAGCTTCCTTTATAGGACTCCAGGCATCAGCAAAAAGGACTGGATTCGAACGAGGAGAACGAGCCAGCGTATTTTGGTCAATCATTACAACTTCAGAGAAGACTTGCGTGCAAGAAACCCATCCATTGATTGAGCCCTGGCTTAGCTCATTGTAAATTAAGTCGTGCAAGAGAGTTGATTTACCAGATCCAGACAACCCGGCTATGCAGGTGAATTTTCCCAGTGGGAGTTTGGTATTAAATTTATTTAAATTATGAATCTTTGCGTTTCTTACATGAAGCCAGCCAAGAGGTTTGGTTAATTTACTGCTGCGGTCTACGGTTACTTTATTTTGACTTTGGGAAAGCCATCTACCTGTCGGGGAAACTTTTGACCTTAAAAGTTGAGGCACGGTACCTTGGAAGGTGATTGAACCTCCACAATTTCCTGGTTCGGGGCCAATTTCAATCACTTGATCCGCGGATTGAATGACCGATTCATCGTGCTCAACCACACACACACAATTTCCCGCATCTGCAAGATCTCGAAGAATTTTTATGAGACGGCCGATGTCCTGATGATGCAAACCCACAGTCGGCTCGTCCAATGCAAATAATGTATCTGTCAGCCCTGCACCCAGGCAGGCAGTTAGGTTAATTCGTTGGGTTTCTCCACCGCTTAAAGTGCGTGCGGACCGATCGAGGCTTAAGTAGCCAAGCCCAACATCACAGAGGTATTGAAGCCGAGTGGAGATCGCATCAAGGGCCAGGGATGTATGATTTTTTCTTTTGGATTGGTAGTTCTTGACAAAATCCAGCAATTCACTGACCGGCATGGAGTAAATTTCGGGAAGAGAATACCTCTTCCATTTCCACAGCTGAGGCTCTTTTTTAAATCGGTTCCCATGGCATGCCGGGCATCTGAAGTATCCTCGATATTTTGATAAAAAAACCCGTACATGCATTTTGTAAGTCTTCTTTTCTAGCCATTCAAAAAAAGAGCGGATACCGTACCAACGATCATCCCCATCCTGGTGATTGGGGTCTCCATTCCAAATGAAGTCCTTGTCCTTTTGCGGTAATTCTTTCCAGGGAGCAGTGGTATCGATTGCCTGAGATTTACAGAAATGAAGCAATTCATTGAGGCAATGACCATAGACTTTGCCTGCGAATGGCTTAATCGCACCATTGGCTAAGGAGAGGGACGAATCGGGAACTACCAAGGATGGATTTATTTCAATCACCCTTCCAAAACCTTTGCATTCGGAACAGGCACCGATTGGAGAGTTAAAAGAAAAAGCCCCGGTTCCCAGCTTTTTGTATCGACGACCCGTCTTGCTGGACCGAAATCCAATGTGTAACTCTTTGAGAAGGTCTCCATTTTCCGTTCTCGCCTCGGCAAGTCCCTTTCCCATTTCTAGGGCCATGGAGATTGCTTCGATCACCCGCCCCCTGTTACGAGCAATGATTGGAGTTCGGTCGATCACTACGAAAGCAGAGATTTCCTTCCATTGGAAACCAATTAATTCTTTGATTTGCTTGAATTTACCCGCATGCAGAATCCTTGTGTGACCGGAAGCAATCAGGAACTGTAAAAATTTCTTGGGAGGCATCTTTCCCCGATCGACCCAAAAGCCAAATACACCTACTTGGCTGGGAAACTCTCTCAGTAGGGCCTTAGTTAACTTGGTAGGATTCTCATCTGCTAAGACAGAGTTTTTATCATCAGGATCGTGCAATTGAGCAACTTGAGGAAACCAGATTTTGAAATAATCACAAAGCTCGGTCATCGTGCCAACCGTGGATCGCGAATTCTTGACAGAATTTTTCTGCTCCACTGCAATGGAGGGACGTGCATTCGTCATAGATTTTATGTTGGGCCTAGGAAAAGCCTCCATAAACTGCCTGACATAGGGGCTAAATGTCTCCACATATCTTCTTTGACCTTCGGCGTGCAAGACATCAAAAAGCAGAGTCGATTTTCCCGTCCCGCTCAAACCTGTAATCACAACGAGTTGACCAGGATAGATGTCTAGATCTAAATTTTTTAGGTTGTTTTCTTTAGCACCACGAAGCTGGATCGGGAGAAGTTTTTTGGACATCCGTAATTCCTAAGGGAAAAAAACAGACAGACAACCAACAATTAAAATGGCGTCCCGTAGGGGATTCGAACCCCTGTTGCCGGGATGAAAACCCGGTGTCCTGACCTGGCTAGACGAACGGGACGCAAACACCCTACAATGGATGAATTGCAGGTTTTCGCAAGACGAATTTATTCATCTGCCCAAGTTCATCTCTCGGAGTTTGACATTGGCCCGCGAATCTTTACTTTCTATCCCTTGTCATGAAACCTACCTATAACCCATCTAAACTACGCCGGGCCCGAAAGTTTGGCTTCCGCAAGCGCAACCAAACAAGTGCCGGTCGCAAGGTGCTCCAGAATCGTCGACGCAAAGGCCGTGCCAAGCTCACCGCCTCTGTGCTTCCGCGCTTTCGTTGAGGATTTAGCGATTTAGGTTAGCGGCGTGAGCGTTGTTCTTTCACGCAAGCAAAGACTGCAGACACGCAAAGAGTTTTTGAATGTAAAAGCCGGCAATTTCTGCATCCGAGAGGAACACTTTTGGCTACAATTCCGAAAATCCAATCGGCCCTTTTCTAGGTTTGGTCTAATTGCCACCAAAAGACTAGGTAATGCGGTGAAAAGAAATCGAGCAAAGAGGTTACTTAGAGAGCTGTTCCGAGTTCATCATCGCACCTTGGTCGTACCATGCGATTTGGTCATTATCGCTAGAAGTTCACTCTTTCATGCCCGGTATACTGACTTAGAAACATCATTTATTATCGCTTTAAACAAAGCATCCACTCGCTTATGAAAAATTATCTCCTCGGAGTCACCTTCCTGATCATCGCCTTTTACATGCTTTGGCAACAAGGTGTCCAACAAGTTGAACAGACAGAACGGAGTTTTCAGGAAGAACTCCATGAAACTCTCTCAGCAGAGTATCAAGCAGATGCAAATGTTTCGATTCACCGAGCGGAAGAAAAGAATACCGCAATTGGGACTGAGGTTTCATCAGGCTCACCTTTTGTCTCTGCTACGGATTTGGGTAAGGAAGTTCTCACCGGTGGATTGAGCACTAACCTCTCCTCTCTCATTTTTTCTAATCATACAGGCAGTATTCGTTCCATCAAGTTGCATGAATCAAGTCGCTTGAACAAAGCGTTTGCCGCCAATCATCCCGATGAGCCTCTTTTAGGAATCTCCTTTGAGGACGACCAAGGCAGGCTTATTCGTGAAGCCATGCCCAAGCCCAGAGGTTTCGAAGTAGTTGAAAATTCCCCAACAAGAGTGGTCTACCGATCGGTTTCTTCAGGGGATTTACAAATAGACCGCATCTATGAACGTTCGGCGGAAGATGGCTATGTGATCAGGCATTCGACTATTTTTACCAGTCTTAGGAGTAGCCCGATGGCAATTGAGCGGGTGAGAATGTCCTTGGGTTCCAGCTTCCAGATTCCTCGAATGTACAACCCATTTGATCAGGCTTCCACTTACCTGAGTGTCGGATATTACAATGATGGGGCTCCCCTTGCGGAAGGATGTTCCTGTGCGACTTGCAGTGGGCGAATTGATGGGGAGAGAGAAGAGTTCTTTCACCTTAATGAATTGGGGCCTTCCGGTAGTATCGAGCCTAGAAGGTTGTCTAAAGGTAAGTGGGCCTGTGTAAATAACCAGTTTTTTGTCAATTTGCTTCGGCCCGAAACTGAGCTTTCAGATTTAAGGGTTTGGGGAGAATCCGTGCAAACAAGCAGGGATGAAAATGGAGATGAAATTCTTGGAATCAGCGGGGCTATTTCTTTTCCACTCGGAATTCTCAAACCCAATGAGCCCAAGGAATACTCATTCGTTCTCTATGCAGGGCCTAAGGATTATGTGGAGTTATCAAAGCTCGCTCATGAGCAGAAAAAGGTTATGCAGTTTGGGATCTTTTGGTGGATATCTGAACCTCTAAGCTGGAGTCTTAACAAACTGAGCTCCTTTTTTGGAAGCTATGGGCTGGGCATCATTTTACTTACGATTATCGTTAAACTTATTCTTTGGCCGCTTACTGCCCAAGCGACCCGCTCTCAAAAGAAAATGCAGGCCTTGCAAGGCCCTTTGTCCAAGTTGCGGGAAAAACACAAAGGCAGTCCTCAGAAACTCAATCAAGAGATGATGAAGTTCTACAAGGAACATAAGGTCAATCCCTTCGCAGGTTGTTGGCCTATTCTTATCCAAATCCCTATTTTTCTGGGAATGTTTTGGATGCTTCGATCTGCAGCTGAGCTTTATGGACAAGAATTTCTCTGGGCCAAAGATCTTTCTGAGCAGGACAGCGTGGCGATGTTGCAAGGATTTTCCCTGAACATATTACCCATTTTTATGGTGCTCACTCAGTGGTATCAGATGCGGCTTAACCCCATGCAGCTTGGGCCCGAAATGAGCGAAGCCCAAAGGATTAATGCCAAGATGATGCGCTTCATGCCCTTCATGTTTCTAGTATTTCTCTATTTCTTCTCTTCCGCACTGGTGCTCTATTGGACGATCCAAAACCTGATGACCATTTTGCAGACTTTACTAACCAAAAATGTTACCCCCCATTTAGAGTCCGTGGAGAATAAGGAAAACGATCAGGATGGAAAATTTCAACGAATCTCTTCCAAAAATGATAATGAAGACGAACTCCCAGATCAAGAAATCAAGGATCGGAACCTACTCGGTTTAAAAGCCAAGGGAAAAATTAACCCCAAGGCACTGGAAGAAAGATTCAAGGAAAGGATCAAGAATTATTCGCCCAAGCGATTGGCGGAGATGACCGAGCAGAAGCGTTCAAGTGCAGAGCGAAAACGGGATACTCTTCAAGAGGCTTACGAACGATTACAGAAAAGCTTAAACAAGGATTCTTGACATCCACCTCTCTCTATTATTCGACTTAAAAGATGTCAGGGCACAGTAAATGGGCTACAACTAAAAGGCACAAGGCAGCGGTTGATGCCAAGCGTGGGAAAATATTTAGTGTCATAAGCAAAGAGATATCCTTAGCGACTCGAGATAGTGGAAAAGATCCCGAGTTTAACCCCCGGCTTCGCACCCTAATTCTCAAGGCGAAGCAAGCAAACATGCCCGCAGATAATATTGACCGGGCGATTAAAAAGGGGGCCGGTGAACTCGGAGGTGTGACCATAGAGGAGTTGCTCTATGAAGGGTACGGACCTGGTGGGGTTGGTCTGATCGTAGAGGTAACCACAGACAATAAAAACCGTTCGGCTTCCGAGGTTAGGAGCACATTTTCCAAGGGCGGGGGTAATCTCGCCGGTGTTGGGGCGTTGGCTTTTAATTTCAAACGCAAGGGACAGTTTCTTTTGTCTCTGGAAAAAATATCTGAAGATGCACTAACCGAACTGGCCCTTGAGAATGAAGCGGAGGATGTTGTGGTTGAAGAAGACCATTACGAAGTGATCTGCGAGACCTCCCAGTTTGACAGGTTGGCTGAGGCTTTTGAGAACAACGGAATCGAACCGGAATCTTCTGAATTGGCCTACCTGCCAAACAGTTTAGTCTTGGTGGAAGAAGAAGACATTGCGAGGAAGCTACTCAACCTTATTGATGCCCTAGAGAGCCTAGAAGATGTTAAGTCTGTTCATGGAAATTATGACATAGACAAGGCTTTGCTTGAGAAAATATCCTCCTAGAGTAAAGCCTTTCCTTCTTTTTCAATACTTCTGATACCCACAATATGCCAGGTGCCATGCAAGCTGACTATCTACAAGGTCATGGCGAAGTGGGTCTAGTGGAGGAAAAAACATTCTTTTCGTCCGGCGAGCTTAAGCTTACCAACGGGCAGCTTCTTCATTCATACCAATTAAAATATGAATGCTATGGTGAGCTTAATGAGAATAAAGATAATGCCATCTATATCTGCCATGCACTCACAGGCGACCATCATGTGGCAGGTGTTTACAATCAGGAGGATTCCAAGCCGGGATGGTGGAACCATGTGGTTGGGCCGGGTAAGCCAATCGACACAGACCAGTTCTATGTAATCTCCTCAAATTGCCTTGGAGGATGCAGAGGATCCACGGGTCCCGCGAGTGATTTACCTCAGGGAAATGGGATTTACGGGGCTTCCTTTCCGGAAATTTCGATCCTCGACATGATCCATGCCCAAAAGGAACTCATCGATTCTCTGGGCATTCATAAGCTCTTTGCCGTAATTGGGGGCAGTATGGGCGGGATGCAGGCACTGCAATGGATAGTGGAGTATCCCGGATTTGCCGAGAATGCGGTTATTATAGCGGCCACGGCACAGCACAGTGTGCAAACGATTGCTTTTAATGAAGCGGGCAGAAGTTCGATTCGCGGAGATTTGTCATGGAATGAGGGAAATTATCAGAAGGGAGACGGTCCGGCTAAGGGACTTTCCGTGGCACGGATGATGGCTCACATTACCTATCTCTCGGACATAGGCATGGAAGAGAAGTTTGGGGGAGATCAAAGATTAGATCCTCACGAGAAATTCGAATTCAGTGTGCAGAGGTACTTAGATCACCAAGGTAAAAAGTTTGTCGGTCGCTTTGATGCAAATTCTTATCTCAAGCTGACCGAGGCATTGGACCGATTCGATCTTGTCGGCCATCAGGGGCTGGAGGCTTCCCTCGCCAAAGTAAAAACGCGGACGCTCGTAATCGCTTTTTCAAGCGACTGGCTATACACGCCCCGGCAAAATAAGCAGATTGTGGACGCCCTGATCAAATCTGGTAAAGATGCATCTTATTTGGAAATAAATGATTCACATGGGCACGATTCTTTTTTGATCAACTCCCATACTTTTTTGAATGCCTTGAGGGGGTTCCTGCAACCGCATTCACCGCAGGCCAAAGAGTTATCTGAGAACGATGGATTTCGTAATTTAAGGAATCGATACGAGGTCAAAAAAGAGGCAGACTTCCGTGCGATCGACGAATGGGTTTCGGAGAAGGAAAAAGTACTGGATCTTGGTTGCGGAAGGGGCCTGCTCCTTGAGCATTTGAGGGAGACCAAGAAGGTAAATGGTTTGGGAGTAGATTGGGAACTGGCTAAAGCAATCTCCTGTATTTCTCGAAAGGTCCCCATCTATCAGGAGGAGATATTGACCGCCCTCTCCAAACTCAATGACGATTCCTATGATTGGGTTATTTTCTCCAGAATGGTTGAATCCCTGCCCGAGCCTGGGAAAATTCTACAGCAGGCACTGCGGGTAGGAAGCAAAGTCGCAGTTAGCTTTGTCAACTATGGGTATTGGAGAAACCGCTTAAATTTTTTGCTTCATGGCAGCCGAATATCCAATGAAGTCTATCCCCAACTTTGGGAAAGCAGCAATCTTAGCAACCATTTTTCTATTCGAGAGTTTGAGGATTTTTGTCTTAGATTAAAGCACGATGGGATCAATGTGCGGCTGGGTAGGAAAGTTTTTTACCGGGGTGATTGGGTGAAAAATTGTAAAACCTTGCCCAATCTCAGGGCAGGAATGGCAATTTATGAGATTGAAAAAATTTGAGTATCTACTTGCGGCCAAAGATTTGTAGCCGCTTCGCTTATCCTCTTACCTGCTTCCTAGATTCCACCGGAATGCAGAGCCATATCCCCAAGCCAGTCCCACAGCCAGTCCTCCAGCATGGGCCCAATTGGCGACACCGCCAAAAACTCCCGTAAAACAAATAAAGAAAAACCCGAACATGATCATTGCCACCGTGGGATCAATGAGGAAGCCATCCCCTGGATCCAATCTGCTCTTGATCCACACATATCCAAAAAGACCGTAAATAACACCAGACATTCCACCGAAATTAGGACCCGAAAAAGTGAATTGGGTTAAGTTCGAAAAAATAGCGACGAAAAGCAGAAAGGTCAGAAAAAATTTGCCTCCCTTTTTTCGTTCAATCTGACTGCCAAGTTCGTAGAGCCAGAACATATTAAAAAGCAAGTGGAATGGGCCAAGGTGAAGGAAGATGGGCGTGATTACCCTCCAAACTTGACCAGATGTAAACTCACTTAATCTGCCATCTAATTTTTCTGATATAAAAAAAGAGCCAACAATTTCAGTGTTTTGCCCCATCCCCGAAACTAAAAAAACTGCAACGGAGGTAATAATTAAGGCAAGGGTGAATACCCCCGGGGTTTTTTCACGGGACTGCCACCTTTCTCTGAGGTTGTACTCCTTAAAGTGCCTTTTTCCTTTTCGGGAAAAAGATTCATTTCCAGGAAGAACCCTCTGCTCAGAATTGAATTTAGAATCATTGGGTTTCTCTGCGAATTCCTGATAGTGCATCAATGCCTGGTCCAACTGATCTTCTTCAGAAATCCATATCTCCCAGCCATTGCCATCTTCTTTTTTTTCTAAATTAGCATCAATTTTCTCTTTGCAGAGAAAGCTCCAGAAGCGAAGAGCCTCTTTTTCAGCTTTGAAATCAGATAGTTTGCGCATTTAGAAAAAACAATGATTTAATTAACAATCCCTTTCATTAAAGTTGTACTCTTTCAATTTTAAAATGAGTCACTTTGCTCAACCGCGACCTGCTTCGTCTCCCTAAATGACAAAATCATTTGTCAGGCGGGCTTCAGTGAGCCTCTCACTGGAGGTACAAAGTGTTTTGATTAGGTTATCTTAAAGTTTTTTGTTGGTTATTCTTTCGTTCAGTCTTCCTTTGGCTTCAAGCAGTGAAGTGTGTTCGATCGATTCCAAAATCTCTTGTGCCTCTGCCGTCCGGTTCAAATCGAGAAGAAAGTGAGCTCTCTGAAGATTGACATACTGTTTTTCCCTAGAGGATAAGCGCGGAAACTGCGAATTGAGCCTGTTCCATTCATCGAGTGCGTGCAGTTTATTTGGATGTTCCAAGTCATGGAAGCATTGAGCAAACCTAAGGGCGTAATTGAAGTTTCCGGGCTTAAGCTCGGATGCTTTCTTGAAGCTGTTTAGCATTAAATCATCGATGGAAGGAAGATTACTGATGTTTGCATCAAGCAATGAAGTCTTGAATCTCTGCAGGAATTGACCCAGCGAAAAATGGTAAATTGGCTGTTCGGGTTCAATTTCAGTCGCCAGAAGCATGAAGGGCAGTGCATCAGCCACCCGATTAGTATGAATTAAGTGGTTGGCTATTTGTTGCTTGATGACGGCAAGGTTCGGGTTCAGTTGGTCCGCTTCAAGAAAGAAAGGGATCGCTTCCTCATGTTGACCGACCTTGATCAGGAACTTACCAAATAAAATTTTGCTCTCCACATGATCAGGATTGTTTTCAATTATGTTTTCGTAAAGATGAACAATTTCTTGAGCTTGAGAGGCGATAAAATGTTCTTCAACTTCGTTCTCATTGGCAAAAAAACTCTCTTCCAGCTGAATGACTTTCAAAAGCTTTTGTTCGACGAGGTTAATCTTTTCTCCCATTAAGGAGACGACAACGAAGTGCAGGACTAGGATTGATAACAGTTGTCTAGGCATGGGTTTGCAGTTTTGCTCAAAGTACGCCCTTTCGAGCTTGGAAGGTCATCTATCGAAACTTAAGGTATACATAAAATGAAGCGATTTCTATTTTTGCTACTGTTTATCTCTCATGCTTTTTCCTGTGCTCTCTTCGCGAATTTGGCCTGGACTCCAAACTTATCTTTTCAGGCAGTTCTTAACGAGGCCCAAAAGAGATCGCCCTATCATATGGGGCTCTTAGCTATATATTTGCGTTCTGGTGAGGCAGGTTGCGTGGTAGATTTACAGAAATCTGCAGAATGGTCCACTGTAGCCTGGAAAGAGGGTCATCCATTTGGTGCCTATAATTTGGCAAATCTGGCGATGCTTGACGGGGATTTTTCCAAAGCAACTCAATACTATCAAGATGCCGCATTACTTCTGCAGAGAAAAGCATCTGAAGGCGATCCGGTGGCGATGTATTGTATGGGGGAAATTGATTTCCAAGTCATCCCTACCAATGTGCCCCGTGCCTTGGATTGGTTCCTGAAATCTGCAGATGCTGGGTATCCTCAGTCACAGGCAACGATTGGAGCTCTCTTCCTAAAGGGGTTGCCGGGTCTTTTAGAAAAAGATTCAAGAAAGGGAATCGAGTATCTTTCCAAAGCCGTTAAAGCAAAGTCACTTACTGCGAGATTTAACCTCGGTATGGCTTACTACAACGGCGATGGCGTCGGCAAAGATTCCTCCAAGGCCGTTCAATGGCTGGCTCTTGCAGAAAAACAAAATTTTGCCGAAGCTCAATATGTACTTGGACGGATGTATTTCGAGGGGGATGATCTTATTCGTAAGGATCAGTCAAAAGGATTGTACTATTTGAAAAAAGCGTCTGCACAAAATCACCTCCTCGCGAAAAGATATCTCGAGGATAGTAATGGGGAGGTGTCTCCTTCAGTACCTTTCATTAAAAGCACACGCCCTTCGCCTAAGGCCAATTACGCGGAAAGAGATAATCATTTTGAAGAAGCCAAAATGTATTACACGGGTATTGGCAAGGATCAGGATTACGATAAAGCATTTACCTTATTACTCCCTTTCGCCAAAGAGGGTAACCCAGAGGCATCGAGGTTGGTTGGGCTAATGTGCTTCACTGGAAAAGGAACAACTAAAAACATCATTGCTGCAGGGAAATGGCTCCGGCAAGCTGCTGAAAGTGGCGATCCAATTGCCAGTCGTATGCTTTCGCAGTACCAAGCCCTTTTTAGGCAGTAAATTGATAAGTCCGTTGCCGTAAATGGCAAGGGCCTGGAGGACTCTGAGGAGCACAAGGAAAAAAGCAATACAGAAGATTGGCTGGTTAAGATTCCATACAAGGAACCAAAGGATAAAAGTAAGATTATCCTTAAATATTGTTTGAAGAAAATTTCATTAAATCAGAAATTTAATGGGTGGAAGAAATAAAGAATCTACCAATAACCCGGGAATTTCATCAAATTGCTGAAGCCTGGTCGAGTGCATCCCACTTTATAATAAAGTCACCGACAGGTTCGGGTAAGTCCATTGCCCTTCCAATTCTTCTGAAGGAAAAAAAGCTTGTTGAACAACAAATACTGGTTTTAGAACCAAGGCGAATCGCGGCCCGTTTACTTGCTGGCAGAGTGTCTTATTTAAAAAAGTCTCCAGTCGGAGAGTATGCGGGATATCAGGTTCGTCTGGATGCAAAATATTCGAAGAAAACTGAAATCTTATACCTTACAGACGGGGTCGCCTTTCAGAAGATAACACAAGACTCTCAACTCCGTGGAGTTGGTGCCGTAATATTCGATGAATTTCATCAGCGAAGTGTTTATGCTGATTATGCTTTAGCTCATTGTATTAGAATGTGGAAGAGCTGTAGGCCGGACTTGAGAATATTTATTACATCAGCAACGATAGATTTAAATAAATTACAAAAATATCTGCCAGCTAGTAAAACAGTCGAACTTCAATCCAGAAATTTTCCGGTTGAGATAGTTTATAAAAGATTACAACCTAAAATATATATTTGGGACGCGATTTCCGAAATCATAAAAAAACTAATCAACCAAACGGAAGGCAATATATTAGTCTTTTTGGAGGGTGTCTTTCAGATCAAAAAAACCATTAGAGTGCTAATTCAGCAACCCTGGTCTGCCGATTTTGAAGTGTTGCCACTATTTGGAGAAATGCCTGATATTGAGCAAGATAAGATAAATAGAATCTCGTCTAAAAGAAAAATTATTGTAAGTACAAACATCGCAGAGACATCCATTACAATCGAGGGCGTTTCTATTGTGATTGACTCCGGTCGAGCAAAAAAGTCTAGGTTTGATCCAGCTCGAGGTATTAATTCGCTGCAGAGCTGTCCTATTAGCAAGAGTTCCTCTGATCAGCGAGCTGGGCGTGCAGGTCGTACCGCAGATGGGTATTGTATTCGGTTATGGGGAAAGAACGAACATGAACAAAGAGACGCATTTGAAACACCAGAGATTTTGTGCTCTGATTTAAGTCAATTATATTTAAATATTATTGTAAGTGGAGATGATCCAAGAGAGGTCAATTGGTTGGAACATCCGCCTGTAGAAATTTCTAATCAAAGCTATTCCATCCTATCTGAATTAGGAGCCATTGATCAACAAGGTCATATAACCGTTCTCGGAGGAGCATTGAGTCGGTTGCCCCTTCACCCCAAACTATCTTACGCATTACTTATTAGTAAAGAGCAGAATTATGCTCCAGCCATGGCCTTACTACTGGCAATGCTTGAAGATCGACTTCCCGTTAAACTTGAGTTACTTGGAGATTTCTACCCAAGTCGAAAAATCCCATCGGATCCTTACTGTCTCTTGCTTGCCTACGAGGAGGCGAATCGCCGAAACTTTGATCATATCCAGTGCAAACAAATAGGTATTCATGTTACTCGTCTTTTGCATGCAGAAAAAGTCGCAAAATCCCTGTGTTCCATTGTCTCAGTCCCATACAACTTCGTCATTCCAAGTGCAGAATGTCTAGGAAAGCTTTTAGTCCAATGTTTTCCATCGAGCTTAGCTAAACTAACGAGCAAGGGCAGATTAATTTACCATGATGTAAATGGCAAAAACCTCCATCTTTCCTCATACACCGCAATAAGTCCTTCTGAATGGGTCTTACCACTTCGAATATTAGAAAAGCGTAAAAAAGGAAATTTGGTTAAGGAAATGGAATTAAACACTACAATAAACAATGATATAGTGCATGAATTATACGCCGGTAAAATTGTTAAGGATGAACAAATTATTTTTGATCAATCATCAAGAAATGTTATTAAAAGATGCACAAAAAAAATTGGGAATATAGTGCTCTCTTTCCAGGATGATTTCGATATTTCAGTCGAAGAAAGAACCAAGGGGCTGTCTCAAGCAATTATAGGAGGTGAGCTTTCACTCAAATATTGGAACGATTCGGTAACCTCATGGATGCATCGAGTTAATTACCTTTCAACGAGGTATCCTGATATAAAAATTACTCCTTTTGATGAAGAATTTCGTCAATTTATAATCGAGCAGGCCTGCCTTTGTGGATCTACCTGGAAACAAATTAAAAATACTGAAATTATTCCAATAATTAAAGAGTTTTATTCTGAAGAGGAACACAGATTATTATCAATGTATGCTCCATTTTCTATTCAATTGAGTAATGGAACAAAGCAATATAAAATAAATTATACCGATTTCAACCATCCATCTATTCAAGTAAAATTGCAGCAACTTTATGATGTTAAGGATCATCCTTCTATCGGCTTCCCAACACATAAATTATTAATCGAGGTTTTAGCCCCTAATATGAGGGTAGTACAGAGAACGGACGATCTTATCTCTTTTTGGCATACATCTTATCCTCAAATTAAGAAGGAGTTAGCGGGCAGGTATCCAAAACATGAGTGGCGATAAATTTTTCAGTTTCCTTGCTTATCGAGCAGTTATTCGACTTACTGCACTATTTCCATGGTTAATCTCAATTAAATGGCTTAATGCAGGGGTTGTTGGAAAGTATGGTGAATACCTCGCTGTACAATTGATAAAATCTAATAAATACAAAATCATTCATCAAAATTGGACCAGTTCCCTTGATCATCGAAGAGAGATCGATGTGATCGCCATGGATGATGAAGTTTTGGTCTTCATCGAGGTAAGGTCCCGATCAGTCAAATCATTGCAATCTGGTTATGAATCTATTAACCAGAGGAAGAAGTCTGTTTTAGAAAGGGCGAGCAAGGATTTCCTCATGAAGAATGCTTATCCGCATTACCGATTTGATGTGATTGAAGTAGATCTGAACTATTCAATCAACCAAGCCGATCTAATTTTCCATCATAAAAATGTTTCCCTCTTTTCATAATGAATGAGAATCGTTATATCAATTGTTGTTTATGACGAATTCATCTAGGCGTACTTTACCTCCCACAATTATAATCATTTTTGGAGCTTCGGGTGATCTCACTGCACGAAAATTGGTTCCTGCACTTTTCAATTTAGGTATCGATGACCTGTTACCAAAGAATTTTCATCTCATTGGGTTTGGGAGAAAAAGTATATCTGATGAACTCTTTCGCGATAGGCTCAAAAACTCACTAAATGATTATTCCCGGAGAAACATAGATGATAAAATCTGGTCTAAGATGGAACCCCATCTTTCTTTTCATGCCGGAGAATATGATGACTTGAACGCATTTGTTTCTCTCAAGGGAAAAATTGATTCGATTCAGGCGAAACTAACTGAATCCGCACAATGTATTTTTTACCTATCCACTCCTCCTTCAGGTTTCCTGCCCATTCTTGAAAATTTAGGGAATAGTGGGCTTGCAAGATTGCACCAAAATACGGCAGCTGCATCCAAGGTTATTGTCGAAAAGCCTTTCGGTAGAGACCTCTACAGTGCGAGAGAGCTCAATCAAGTCATTAATCGTAGATTTTCTGAATCACAGGTCTTTCGGATAGATCATTACCTAGGTAAAGAAACCGTACAAAGCCTCTTGGTTCAGAGATTTGCCAACTCGATTTTTGAACCAGTCTGGAACCGAAACTATGTCTCGTGTGTTCAGATCACGGTGGCCGAGGATTTAGGTGTTGGATCCCGTGCGGGATATTATGACCGAAGTGGAGCGATGCGGGATATGATTCAGAATCATGTAATGCAGTTATTGGCACTTACCACCATGGAACCGCCCTCCTCTTTAAACCCAGAGGCTATTCGGGATGAGAAAGTGAAAGCATTGCAGGCAATCAAGCCCCTTTCCCTCGATGATTCCCACACGGAAGTGGTGAGAGGGGTTTACACGGAGGGTTTGGTGGCAGGCGAGAAGGCCATTGGGTACCTAGAAGAACAAGATGTCCCGCCGGCATCCTGCACCGAAACATACACGGCCCTGTGTCTCCAATTAGATAACTGGAGATGGAAGGGCGTTCCATTTTACATTAGGTCAGGGAAGAGGTTAAAGCAGAAGGTAAGTGAAATTGTGGTTCAGTTTACACGTCCGCCCGCCATCCTTTTTGGAAAGAATTCCAAGCAACCCTTATCCCCTAATTTGCTTACGATTCGTATTCAACCCGATGAGGGAGTGAGCCTGAGCCTCAACTCCAAAACACCAGGCCTTGAGACCAAGCTGCAACCAGTAAATTTATCCTTTGGCTATGATACAACTTTCGGCTCCAATACACCGGAAGCCTATGAGAGATTGATTTTAGACGCGATGGCAGGAGACGGCACCTTGTTTATCAGGGGAGATGAGGCGGAACAGTCATGGGGCCTACTCTCTCCAGTGCTCGACTCTTGGCAGGTGCTTGGCAAGCAAGGATTAGAGAGCTATTCTGCGGGTACATGGGGGCCTCTTGCAGCCGATAAATTATTGCTTAACCGAGGACACGAGTGGATAACCAAGTAAAAAATGATTACAGCCAAAAAGTTTCTTTTATCTCAACTGTTTCTTTGGGTTCTTTTGTTAGGTGCTCATGGAAACCAATCAAATACTGACCAGTCCCCTAGAACTGCTAACATGACGGAGGGAAATGTCACTGAATTTGCCCTTATTGGCGGAGGTTGCTTTTGGTGCACGGAAGCAGTTTTTGAAAAACTGGATGGGGTGTTGGAAGTGATTTCCGGCTACGCGGGCGGAGAAATAGACAATCCAACTTACAAAGAGATTTGCACAGGTAAGACAGGTCATGCCGAAGTTATTCGAATCAAGTTTAATCCGCAGACCATTTCGTATACTGAAATTCTTAAGATTTTTGGCAATGCACATGATCCGACGACGCTCAACCGTCAGGGTGCGGATGTCGGTACCCAGTACCGCTCCACCGTCATGTTCTACAACGAGGAGCAAAAAGAGACCGCTCGGCTTTGGAAAGAAAGTCTTTCCGAGTCCCTTGTCGACCCTGTGGTAACAGAAATTGTTCCAGCTCCTGAATTTTATCCTGCGGAGGAGTATCATCAGGACTATTATTTCAAGAATCCAGATCAGGGGTACTGCTCCTTTGTCATTCGTCCCAAGTTAAAGAAGCTTGGGCTCGAGTAGGGCTCTTCAGTCCGAATCCCTTCTTTTTACCGAGGCATATATTTGTGTCTTTTATGCGGCTTGTGCATTTTTTTCCATCTGTCCGATTTTGGAAAACTGCAAAATTGTAAAATTTGGTAAACCCTAAGATTAAGGTTCCAACTACTATTTTTGAAGAATTTAAGATAAATATAAAAACTTGCTTTAATAATATTTTTGTAATTATCTAAAAATATGCCTGAGTCGGAATTTAATGAAAATGCCAAATCAATTGAGCATGTAACCGATTGGTTTCAGAAAAACAAATGTAACTCCTTGCTGGTCAGTGGACTTTTTGATGACCTTCCGGGAGTTAGTTTTTTTGTCAAAGACCGGGAGCACAAATTGGTGATGGTAAACTCGGGCTTCTTGCCTCGCCTTGGTTTATCTCAGGAAGAATTGTTTGGTAAGACTGACTTTGATATATTTCCCGCTCGTTTAGCGGAACACTTCAGGCGTGATGACCGCGAAATTTTTGAATCAAAACAACCCAAGCTGAACATATTGGAGCTTGTTTTCAACAGCCAAGGTTTGCCGGATTGGTACCTCACCAATAAATATCCTCTTTTCAATGACCATGGTGAGGTGGTTGGGTTAATGGGCACAGTTCGTCCCTATGGTGATGGCGAGAAAAAAGAATTAAAATGGGAGAGGGATGATGAAATCGGGCGGGCGGTCAATCACATACGAAATCATTTCCGTGAGGAGATAGCTATCAGTGATTTGGTGCAAGTATCTGGTCTGTCTCACCGAAAATTGCATCGCGGTTTTGTCGAGCTTTTTGGAATCGCACCGATGCAGTTCATCACCCGGACCCGCATCGAGGCTGCCTGTGACGACTTGCTATCAAGCAATAAAAAATTATCGATTATTGCGAAAGAGAATGGATTTTATGACCAGAGTTCATTCACCCAACTGTTCCGCAGGCAGATGAAAATCACGCCCCTCAAATACAGGAAACAAAAAGGCTTTGTCTAAATCCCTTTGGTTCAAATTCCATTTCCGTAAATCTTAATTCTTCGGATAAATACTTCAGAGTTATCGTTCGCAAGCTGCCACCAGTATTCATCGTGAGATCTGCCACTGGGTAAAGGAGTGATTCCCAATTCATAATTTGCGATTACCTTAGCTCCTTCAGAAGTTAAAATTCGGAGCATTACATCAATACAATCCGGAAAGGGGCCTTCGTCGTTTTCACTAGGGTTTCGGATGGAGTAAAAATCAAAAGATTGCAGTGACTTGGACGAAGAAATGTTTGGAAAAATCTGCACAAAATTGCCGGTTCCATCACTCTTCTTCTCAACGGTAAATGCACGAATTCCGAAATCAATCACATTTGTGGCCAAAGAGAATGCCGTGCCATCTGCTAGAGATTCTCCAAAATCGGAAATTGGGTTCACAATCGAAATTGGTACACGGAACTGATTTTCTGTCTTTGGGTTATCGGAGGCATTTTCAGCGTAGCCTCCATCAGGACCGAGATCATAACCAGCCTCAAATGTGTCTTTCGCAGAGACATCACTTCTGAAAAATTGATATCGAGGGATTGATTGATCAGAGCTAGTAATTCCGTGCCTTATGATCTGGTAGGCAATGGCTCGTGCCGCTCCTCTGTTGTCCGAATCTGGGTCCAGTTCGGGGCTTTGGGTAAAAAACCTAAGCCAAGTTCCTGCAACGCCAAACCGAGAGTCTTTGAGTGGCCCTTGGCCGTTGTATGGATCAAATTCAAGCCCGGAATCATCATCCCAATCAGATTGGGTAATCCTGAGGGAAAATTGAGGATCAGCTGGTTTAGTAAGCTCAGAATTTGGATCATCGATCCAATTGCCACTATTCTCCTTTCCTTCAGTGCCATCAAGGATGGAAATAGCCATCCATGCATTTCCGTCATTCCGATAGAGTGCACATTGTAGGTCCTCCTGTATTCGATCTAATACAAATTGTGCAATTTGGTTGGTCTCTAAATTATTCGAAGACTGACGCTGGGTATTTAAAATATTTGTTGATATATTGAGTAAGAGCCCGGCCAAAACTGCTGTTACCGCGATGGCAACAAGAAGTTCAATCGTCGTAAATCCTTGGTTTCGAGCTTTCAAATCGTTGAGTTAAAATGATGCAACCTTTAGGAAATAGGAATCAAATGATTTCAAAAATTAGCTTCTGCCATTTTTTCACCCATCATCCCGTAAGTCTCTATACATTCTGAGCTTTTCTGACAAAGGTCGGGACAAAAATTGATAGAGGATGGTGGAAAAATGGTGATCACGCATGAACCGCCAAAAGAGAAATATCCTAATTCATCCCCCCTTTTCAAAGATTCGCCAATATTCGATGTCCAATGAACGGAACCAACACAGGTAGCTCCCACCATCAATTGCAGGAAATCACCGAAATTTTCATTTTGTAGAATGGTGAGATATCTTTTGTTTTCCCAAAATACAGATATTTTTTTTCTAAGTGCAATTGGATTAACCGAGTAAAGAAACCCATTGATCAGAGTGCGGGATTTTATGGTGCCTTCGCAAGGGGCATGAAAACGGTGATAATCCACCGGGCAAAGCCGACTGATCACCATGGATCCATTTTGAAACTTTTCGGAAAGAGGAAGATCGCCCAGCAGAGAAGCTAGGCAGAACTTTTGGCCTTTGGCATAAATGTTCTTGGTTTTGGAAAGGTCGGGCAAAACCAGATGGCGACCATCTGCGGGAAAAACGATCGAATTAGGCTCCCGTGATATTGGGCGTGCATTGGGCTTAAGCTTGCGGAAGAAAAATTGATTAAAGGAGCGAAAAGTATGCGGAGGGTCGAGGAACTCATCTTGATTCAGATGGTACTTCTTAATAAAAGGAACAATCTTTGTCACACTCTCAGGTGCATCCATTTTTCGACCATACCAATTTGAGAACCAGGCTCTCTTTACCATTCCCCACAATCCAATCTTTCCTAGGGGGTGATTGTAAGTGAACTTCAACCATTTCTCGCCATAAATTTTTTCATCGACGAGGGACTTTTCAGCCGGATTCCAAAATTTAATGTCGGAATCCATCAAGAACGAGCGAACCCGAATTGAGCGGGTTGAGCCGAATATTAGGCCTTTTGAATCTTGCCGGCTTTAATCGCCTTAACCGCAACCCACATTCTTTTTACCTGGCCGCTAGGGAGTTTCACGCGAATGCGCTGAAGATTCGGACGAAAGGTTCTTTTGTTGTTTTTAACCAACTGCAAGCCAATACCGCCTGCTTTTTTGCTGACGCCCTTGTGAATAATGCGTCCGCCAACTTTGGGACGCTTTCCTGTAATTGCACATACTCTAGCCATATCAAATTTGAGGTAAAAAAATTAAAATGCCACAAAAGATAAATCTTACAAGGCAAAACCCTCTCTTATTCTTGGGTAATAGAATCCTGACTGTAGTTAAAATAATGAGGGATTGAGTCTTTCATGACGAGGAAGTGGGCCTGGTCGGCTCTAGTTTGAGGAAGCAGAGGTATGGATTTCTGAAAACCTAAAACGAGACACATGGAAGCAAGAGAATCTGCAATCATGCAGTTGGGGGCAATCACCGTAGCCTGAGTCCCCCCCGGCAAACCAATCCCGGTCAAAGGATTAAGAATATGAGAGTAGCGTTTCCCTTCAATTTCTAGAAATTGTTCCATATCCCCCGAGGTGGCTACTGCACAGTTTGCCAAATGTAAGACAGGAAGTTGAGGATGCCGTCTTCCCCCAATTTCAACCCTCCAGCCTTTTCGGTCTTTTGGGGCATCCCCAATGGTTAAATCTCCCCCGGCATCAATCAGGCAGCGGGGGTAGCCCCCCTTTTTCATCTTCTCCAGCATGCGGTCCGCAATGTAACCTTTGGCAATGGCACCTAAATCAATAACCATACCAGGCAGTTGGGCTGTGGCAGAGCGGTTTGCTGGATTCAGTAAGAGGTTGTGATAACCTACTCGATTGAGTGCGTGGTTGATTTTATTTGGAGCTGGTAGCTTTTTTTGGAACCGTGCAATTCTCCACAACCGGGAAAGGGGCCCGATAGTCACATCAAACGCACCATCACTCAGCTTGGATAGATTTTGAGCATATTGAAGGAGCTCAAAAAGTTCGGGCGAAAGAATAAACTGCTTTCCTGATGCTGAGCTTTGCGAGAGCTGGCTCACTTCACTTTTGGCCTCGTAGTCGCTGAAGATCATATTGAGCCGCTCTCCCTCCTTGTAGGTCGACTGAACTGCTGCCTCGAGAGCTTTGTTGTCCTCTGCATTTACCAGAATGAGTACCTCAGCCCCCATCAGCGTTTTAGAAAAAGTAATTATTTTTGGAGAAGGTGTGGGCTCTGTCGCAAAAGCAACCAATCCTAATGCAAAAAAGGAAGCAGTTCTTATGGCAAGAGCTTGAATCATTGGGGGGCAGGGTGAAGAATGAGGAATGTGAATAAGGTTGAGATAAAGAGAAAATATCCCATAGATGAGATATTAGTCTCTATTTCAATGAAGCTTTTTAAGTTTGTCTGCAAACCACTACTTTTCTGTTTATCCGCAACGCCCTTTCTCTGTGGAGAATCTTCAGAGATTGATTTCGCTCGGGATGTAAAACCTATCTTGGAGCATAATTGCATAAGTTGTCACCGTGAAGACAACGCCAAGGGGGATATCCGTTTGGATACAAAATCAGCCACCCTGGCGGGTGATGATGTGCTAGTGCCCGGTGATCCTGAGGCAAGCTCGCTTTATTGGACCACTACCCTGCCCCTCGACGATGAATTATTCATGCCCCCGATCAAGAATGAAGAAAAAGACTACCCTCTCACCGATGCCGAAAAAGCGGTGCTCAAGCAGTGGATACTCGATGGTGCGGACTGGCCCGATGAAATTGTACTCGAACCCCGTAAGCGGCTCCCCAAAAAGATTTCATTTGTTGAGCATGTGCAGCCCATTCTCGAATTAAATTGTGTTGCCTGTCACTATGAAGGGAAGGTAAAGGGGGATCTCCGTTTAGATACAAAAGAGCATGCGTTTGCCACCGATTACGTAATCGTTCCCGGTAACGCAGTAGAGAGCGAACTCTACTTCCTCTGCACGCTGCCTCAGGACGACGAGATGTTTATGCCCCCTGCCCCGGCAGATCCTCTCTCCTCCGGCGATCTCTACACTCTTCGCCGTTGGATCGACGAGGGAGCCGATTGGCCAGAAGGTGTCACCTTGGCACCAAGGAAAAAGTCTCTCACCATCCTCGGAACCATGCCCAAGGATCTCTACCGCGAGCTTGGGTTTTCTGCGGGTGCAGTACAGGATGATTTTTCTGAGTATGAGGAGCAGATTGCCACTTCCGATCTAAATTTCGAGATGGTGCCCGTAAAAGGGGGAGAATTTACTATGGGTAGCCCATTGGATGATCCAAATCGCGGTGCGGATGAGTGGCCGGCTCACCAAGTGGAAGTTTCTGACTTTTGGATAGGTAAGCACGAACTCACCTGGGATTTATATGAGTTATGGATGCTCAATATAGACCGGGATAACCGGGCTTACAAGAAGCTGGAAGAAACCAAATCCGACACCCTCTCCGATGCGGTCACCAAGCCCACTGCTCCCTACACCGACATGACCTTCGGGATGGGCAAGAGTGGCTACCCTGCCATTTGTATGACCCAGCTCTCCGCCAAAATGTATTCGATGTGGATGAGTGCCCGTACCGGTCGCTTCTATCGCTTGCCTACCGAGGCGGAGTGGGAGTACGCCTGTAAGGCCGGAACTTCCACTGCCTACAGTTTTGGGGATGATTCAGCGAAACTTTCCGAGCACTCCTGGTTCTTGAACAACAGCTATTTCCAATACCAGCCAGTCGGCCAGAAACCCGCCAACCCTTTCGGTTTATATGACATGCACGGAAATGTTTGGGAATGGACGCTTGACCAGTTTGCCCCCCCGCCCTCTGCACCACCCTCCACCAAAAGAACCAATCCTCTGGCCGTGCCCACCTCCCTCTACCCTCGCGTGGTTAAGGGCGGGTCCTGGGACGATGGGGTGAAGAATCACCGTTCCTCCTCCCGTATGGCCTCAGAGGAATCTTGGAAGCAGCAGGATCCCCAAATCCCCAAAAGCGTTTGGTATCATACCGACGCTCTCTTTGTGGGCTTTCGCTTGGTGCGTCCCCGAGAAATTCCTTCGATTGAAGAGATCGAACAATATTGGCCATCCGAAGAAGAAATTCTTGCGATTCCTTCGCGCTAATTCATTAGAATTCCCCCATCCTTTAGGCGTGTGGGTGGAGCCCTACCCAGCGTAAAAGAATTTGCCCCTATCCTATTTTTGGGCTCAGTTAATGATGTCGATGATGGAGGAACCAAGATTGAGAAAAAAATGCTTAGGCAGAAAGAAAGGTTTTGCACTCATTCTTACGCTTTCATTGATAAGCTTCGTTTTTCTGCTGGTCATCACGCTGGTCAATCAGGTTAGGTTAGAATTTAGTTTTACGGATGCCCGCCAGAATCAAATTTTGGCACGGGCAAACGCTCGGATGGGTATGATGATCGCTATTGGAGAGATCCAGAAACATCTTGGGCCAGACATGCGAGTATCGGCGACAGCAGATATTTATGATGAACGGGTGGAATCCCTAATTCCTCTAACTGCAAATACCTATGTCCAGACCGAGGTAGATCAATCAATGGATTCTTTTGATTTGAACGGAAATGGGCGAGGTGATGATAAACTTCCCGTTGGGCAGCGGATGTGGACGGGTGTTTGGAAGGACCGAGGAGTAGGTTCATCAAATAGTCTTGAGGACGACCGAATGACCAACCCCCTTCCTTTGAATATGGATGATGCAATCGCTCTTACCAATTCATGGGCTGTAGATAGTTCCTATGATCACCACCCTGCCATAGAAATGGCGTGGTTGGTTAGTGGAAATGAAGGAAAGAAGTTGGCTTTACTGGACAGCAGGGGAAAAGTGACTGAGCACATAGAGGTGCCGGATGGTAGGCCACTTACGAGTGATCAAAATCGCTTAATTCCCATCGATGCTGGGCAAGAATATGGAACGGATGAAAACGCATGGCAGGACCATAAAAATTTGGTTCTTTACAATACCAAACTCGATTACCATCACCCTTATTTAGAGCTTCCTGATCCCGATGAAAATGACTCCGTAACCTGGCTATTGAACCAGCCAGTTGCGGAAGAGGTTCACACTCGAATTAAGGATGTTAAGTCGAAAGGGTTATTCGATGTTGATTCTTTTCGTGTAAAAGTGCGAAAGACCGCCCTGCACTCTGACCAAAAAGTGGATAAAGATTGGGAAAACAGAGATGGGGCCTATGCCTTTTGGGTAGGAGATGAGGGCGTAAAAGCAAAAATTGATTTCAACCAAAGTTACCCATTGGTCGATGAATCAATTTTAACTGCCGCACCGTCTCCCAACTTGGACGGCGGGAGTTATGAGATGGATGGTATAACAACATCCCGAGGAAAACTGCTTTCATCCTCTGGATTGGGTTTACTGGATGACAAAATAGCCGGTGAGCTGCATTGGGATGACTTTCGTGCCCTCCACTATCATTCGCTGACCACTCATTCCTATGGTGTGCTTTCAGATTTGCGAACGGGCGGTCTCAAGAGAGATTTGAGCCTCGCATTCTCTAATTTTGCACCCGGCAAAACACCACCGTCAGTTATCGAAGACGATTTTGCAAATAACTACCTCTTTCGCGAAAGAATCATTTACAAAAAAAACCTCCCGCTTTTCGGAGATTCCAAGTATAGGAATTTGTGGTTACTCGGAAATGATGCTTTAATCGATGATGATGATACCCTGCTAGCAGGTCCACCTTGGTCGGTTCTTGAGGACTTTCACAATCTTTATAAAACTAGACCCGAGAGTTTGGAACTAGAGGCACCAGACCAGTTCCCGCGTATATTTGGGGATAATTCGGTCATTTTTGAGGGCAGGCCCAAAAGCCCATCAAACAGCTTTGACCGTACGAATGATGCAACACTTTATTTTAACAGCTGGGATGACTCGCAGAGAATCCATCGCCCAGAGCCCAAAAATCACACTTTATCTCCAATCATGACGAAGATTCGCATGGCAATCTGTCCTGTTATTGAGCCTGGTTCTGATAAACTTTCAATTGCCATACTTCCCGCCGTTACCCTTTGGAACCCTTACGATAAACCATTGGAGTTAAATAATCTTCTTATTGATATTCCATCATACATCTCATATCAGGCCCACCCTGTAGACTTGAAAGAATACGACTTGTATCGCAAGTGGTGGATGGCTCTTTATGAACGAGATAGTGCCTCTTTCCGTACAGACTTAGCAGATAATTTTAAGAATTATCTTACTTCAGATCCTACTCTTGTAGCATTATATGGTATTAATAGTACATCCGCATACCCCAAATTCATATACCTTTATCCCAATGATCAACCTAGGTTGGATTATGATTTTTATTATAGAGATACAGCCAAGAGTCCTCTAGATCCCAAGATTATTGAAAAGCAATGGGAGAATGGAATTCCTCCGCATTCTTTATATGGAATCAACTTTTCTGAGAACACATATTATCATGATAACTCCGATGTCTCCCAGCCTGTTAACGCTGACTATCAACCCCGTTTTAAGTTTTTCTCTAGGGAGGATGATTATAGTAGAACAGCAAAAAGTTTGAGACTAAGAATTATGTCTCGGGATTACGCTACGCCATCCGATACTCTTTTGCCCGGAGAAGTGGTAAATTTCGCTACATTCAGAACGAGAAATCAGGGTTTAAATTCACCGGCTTTGGGGGAAGGAGATACCCTTATTGTTCGTATTTGTCGTCAATATAATTTACCTGAACCAGTTTTCGAGAGAGGTAGTTTGTGGACTCACGATTTCACTTCCCCCACGGGTTTGTATCGAGTCTATTCAAAAATAAACAAGGTGAATGGCATTCCTGCGAATGCGATGGAAAAGCTTAACTATGATCGTGCCTCGCAAGGCTTTTCTTACGGAGAAAAACCCACTGGATATTCAGATGTTGAATGTATTACCATGTATCAGGGTAACTACCTCTCTGAGTATGATCCGACTCAAAGTAACTCTCCGAAAGTAATCACGCGATTTTCCCATTGGCAGGCACCTGAAAATGCAAGAACTGTCGAGACTTCTGTAGATTTTCTGGAGGAAAACTTTAATAACCTGGGAAGTTCTATGCTTCCCGGGTTTGGTTGGGAAGTAGGAGTGCAGTTGCCTGGGCACAGTGAGGTGGAGCAGATTTTGCTCAATGATTTTAATTTCCGGACATTAGTTCATTCCAATCAGCACGGGAAGAGGGTGTGGCAAAGAAACGAACAATTTACTTACTCGCCTTCAACAAGCAACGGGTATGCGGATTCTTACAAGGCTGGATACGATGCAAGCACTTCGAAATTATATCAAGGTAAGACCTTCCAGTTTCCAACTGCAGTCCCTCATTTTTATACGCTCAATGCAAATTTTCCATACGATGAGAATGATTTGAGTAATACAGTGGGCGAAACTTGGCACGACACTCTTAACAGTTCATCCAACCCTGACATAAGAGCATCCACAACGATGAGAATGGATATTTCTATTTCTATTTCTGTTTCCGAACAACAAGATGTATTGAAAGAGGACATGAACCCGCATAGGGGGGCAAAAATTCCAGTGGCAGATATCTCAACATCTAGCATTGGTTTCTTTTCTCATACCAGCGATGACGATCGAAACGACTCGAGTAAGTCTCCCTACAATAATCACTTCAAAAACTCGGATGCTGCGGTGCTTTTCGAAACACCCAGCAACCGAGTTCTGTCCTTGATGCAATACAGGCATGCAAATTTGAACAATTATTTACACGGGCCCAATTATGCCCTGGGAAACTCTTATGCCACGATTCAAGTCGCCCGGCATCGCTCTTGGGCCAGAATTAATCATGTCTATGAAGAACCGACCAATAAGTGGGGCATGGGGTCATTGGAAGATAATGCAGAGATGGAAGGAGCTGCGATTAAGTGGTATGAAGAGTTCTACAAATCCCTTTTTCCTTCTCCTCCTTATGGAAGTGATACATGGTCACGAGAAAGAAGAAATGATAATAAGGATAATTTTATAGAGTGGAACGATATTGAGCCAAGCGAGGGATACGGGCCTTGGCGCTCCTCCTTTGGGGCTTCTAGTCACCAAAATATAGCATACGATCATTCCTATTATCTAAATCGTGGGTTGCTTGATGGATATTTTCTTACAGGTTCGGAAAGTTCGAATGATCACCGGAGCCCGACGCAATTATCGTCTGGTAGTTTATTTTCCCCTTTTTTGTGGGACCTAAACTCAAGTCAGAGCTTCGATCCGCGCATTCACGATAATGCCTTCGGGAATTCAAGGCTTACTGCTTTTCTGAGAAATAGTGAATGGGAAAATACTTCATACGGTGAAAAATCGTCCAACCAGCAAGAAAGCACTGCTCGGGATCAGGCACTTCGCTACCAGTCTGTTGCTGGAGATCTTCTTGTTGAGGGAGCTTTTAATATTAACTCCACATCAGTAGATGCTTGGATTGCCCAGCTTTCGAGTTTACGCGGCATAAAAGTTAAGAGTGGTAATGTTTCCAATACAGAGATTCCTGTTCCTCGCTTTACAAGCGAGCCAAGCTCCTCGAATAACTGGAACATGTTAAGAAAGTTGGATGATCAGGAAATTAGCAGGCTGGCAATTGAGATGGTCAAACAAGTAAAATTAAGAGGTCCATTTCTGTCTTTTTCCGATTTTGTAAACCGCAGGCTTCGTGCAGGGCCATTAGAGGAAGGCAAGGATAGCATCATGAACTTCGCCAAGCTTGGGGTCGAAAATTGGCCTGCGGAGAACATTGACACTATATCCGGCTTAAGGGGGGCAGTACAATCTGCTATTGGTGAAAGCGGCTTAAATAATCCCCTTGAAGCAGAAGCATCCTCTGGGTGGATTAATGTGCTTCCAGGCGACTTTCCTCAGATTCCTGAAAAGCGTTGGTCGGGAGCCAAATTTTATGACTCCAGCTTTGGGTTGATGGCAGCCTCCAAACAGCAATACTTAGACCCCAATAATGACTTCAACCGAAGCATCGGACTGGCAGAAACTGAAAAAGATTTAACCTTTAATGTACCTGATGTGAACGGAGATGGTTCTCGAGACGCGATCCACGATCATCGAATTATTTATCCGGGTTCTGAATTTGGGGATGCTCAAGAAAACATTCTTGCGGTAGAAAGCTTAGCTACCGGAGCGGGAAGGCCAGGTTGGATCATGCAAGCGGATCTTCTTTCCCCATTAGCACCCTCCTTAACCGCAAGGTCAGATACTTTTGTTATTCGCGTACTGGGTGAAACCAATGCCAAAATTAAGGCAAAAAGCTGGATCGAGGTGGTTGTGCAAAGAACCCCGGATTATGTAAAGGCGGATGTGGATGCACCTCACCACCGCCCGCATGAGCCGTTTATGGATCAAAACCTCAACGGGTATTGGGATGAGGCCACCGATGAACCGTGGACAAACTTGAATTACAACGGCGTAGAATATCCAGACCTACCAGGGAACAAGGATAGCCTTTATCGCGATGGTATGCCATCCGACCTCAGCCTCAATTTGGATAGTCAGGAAGATGACCCGAGCTCTACTAAAGGAATTTCAATCTTTGGCATAAATCAAAGATTTGGCAGAAAGTTTAAAATTGTGAGCTTTAGGTGGCTGCGGGAGCAGGATGTGTAGACATCTAAGTCACTCATCGAAGCACAATGCTCCATCTTTTGTGATTGAACGGTAATAACAACCTTTTCTGGCATTCCCTTTTTCGTCCTTCACGTGGCAGGCCCCCTGCCCTTTTGGACGAACGCGATAAAGCACTGAGTTTTGCTCGCAGTTTACCCGAACCTCGACGATTTCAAGATAGTCGCCGGATGTCTTTCCCTTGATCCAAAGCTCATTCCTGCTCGAGCTCCAAAAAGTGGCCATGCCCTCCTTTAAAGCCGTATCCAAGGCAAGCTGGTTGGCATAGCCCACAATGAGTACATCTCCAGTTCCTGCATCCTGGGCAACTGCAGGGATGAGGTCCTCCCCGCAGGCAGCCACTTTTGCAAGTTTCTTAAAGTCCAGGGAAAGCCGGGTGCCGTTTTCCAGTTCATGATGATCCATACCTTTTGCTTACAAAGAACCCAGCATCTAGTCGAATGGGAAAAGTTCACAATTTCCATAATTGTCTGTAACCATCTGATAAGATGAAATATAAATATCATGAATCATGCAGGTAGATAAGGAAGTGGGAATTGTGCTTTTTGACGGAGTGTGCCACCTCTGTGACGGTGCGGTTCGTTTTATCCTCAAAAGAGAAAGAACTTCAGAGCTGAAGTTTGCCCCTTTGCAGTCAGATACAGGTAGCACTCTCCTTCAAAATTATGGATACTCCCCAAACTACCTAGATGGATTGATCCTGATCGAAAACAACCGGGCTCATGATCGATCCTCCGCTTGTCTGCGAATCGCGAGAAAATTGAATTTTCCCTGGAATTTACTTTTCCCTCTGCTGATCATACCCAAGCCTCTGAGGGATTTTATTTACGGGATGATAGCTTCGGTTCGATACCGCTGGTTTGGCAAAAAAGAAAGCTGCTCTTTGCCCCAGGGGGAAGACCTTTCCCGTTTTCTCTAATGAGAGGTTAGCCCACCGCGAGGGAGGGCAGGAAATGGGCGAGCAGGGAAGTCATCTTAGGCAATGCTTGTTCCGATGTCTTTTGTACATCTTCGTGACTGAGGACATCAGTGGACCTCCCCGAGGCCAGGTTGGATATGCAGGAAATGGCCGCCACTTTCATGCCCAGACTATTGGCCACCATGGCTTCGGGCACGGTGGACATCCCTACGGCATCGGCACCTAATCTGGCGAAGGCCCGAATCTCCGCAGGAGTCTCAAAAGCGGGCCCTTGAAGGGCAAGGTAAGTGCCTTCATGAAGTTTCTGCCCAATGGCCTTGCCGGATTGTTGAATTTTATCACAAAGGGCTCGGTCGTACACTTCCGACTGATCGGGGAATCGGGGAATCTTAGAATGAAGAACCTCCCCAATCAGTGGATTGTTTCCCATGAAGTTGAGGTGGTCGGACAGAACCATTAGGTCACCCGGATGCAAGTCTTCTCTTATGCCTCCTGCCGCATTGGTCAGGACAACGGAGCGAATACCCAGCTCATTAGCAAGGAGCACGGGGAAAACAACAGGCCCCCACCCTGCTCCTTCGTAAAAATGTCTTCTACCCTGAAAAATGAGAACTTCTTTCCCTTCCGGCTTTGCCAGCCAAAGATTGCCCTTGTGTCCTGCCACCGTGGTTCTATCCATTCCCATGATTTGCTCATAAGGGATTGCAGAGACAGGAGATAACCCTTCTACAATTTCACCCCATCCAGAACCACAAATTAAACAGGCATGTGGCCTAATATCTCCCCAGTTATGATGCAAGAGTTCATAGGCTTGCAAAAGAGCGGCATCGCGATCTTCAGCCATAAGTGAGCTTGATCTCACCTCGCTGGATGGTCACATGATTGGATTGATCTGGGCGCTTGGAGGGCTCCGTTCGTCCGACCACTTGAGCATCAATCCCAAAAGAGTTTGAAATTTTTATGACCAAATCAGCTTGATCGGGGGGGCAATAAGCTTCGAGCCGGTGACCCATATTATAGACCTGGTGCATTTCTTCGTCTGATGTGCCAGAGGCTTTTTGAATCTCGGCAAATAAGGGAGGAGCTGAAAATAGGTTGTCCTTGATATGGTGTACCCCTGTACCAAAGCGCAGGCATTTGGTTTGCCCGCCTCCTGAGCAATGGACCAAGCCTTTTAACTGATCGCCCAGTTGTTCGGACAGGGTTTTGGCCACAGGCAGGTAGGTGCGGGTGGGGCTGAGCAGAGCCTGCCCCACCGATAGTGGGGAACCGGGCAGAGGATCGGACATACGGTGAGGCCCGCAGTACAGATATTCATCCGGTGTGTTGGGGTCGAAGGTTTCGGGATAATTCTCAAAATAATGCTTCGACAAAAGCTCGTGTCTTGCACTGGTCAGTCCGTTGCTTCCTATGCCACTGTTTTGTGTTTTTTCATAGGTTGCCTTTCCGCTGGAGGAAAGGCCAACAATGGCAAGCTCCGGGCAAATTCGGGCATTATCAATTACCTGGCTACGCTCCAGCACGGCCACGGCACAGGAATCCACCGCCACCGTGCCGGTGAGGTCTCCTACATCAGCGGTCTCGCCTCCTCCGCTGTAAACGGAAAGTCCCAAGTCCCGCATTGTCTGTAAAAATTCTTCGGTTCCTTCAATTAAAGCAGCGAGGGCCTCGCCGGGAAAATTCCGGGCGTTACGATTGACCGTACTAGAGATCATCACCCGGTTCCATGCTCCCACGCAGGCGAGATCGTCGAGATTCATAACCAGGCTATCCTGGGCAATCCCCTTGAAGACGGAAGCGTCAGCTGTCTCTCGGTACCACAAATATCCGAGAATGGACTTGGTGCCCGCACCATCGGAATGAATGACATTGCAAAAATCATCCCTGCCGGTCAGGGCATCCTCGGTGATTTTACAAAATGCTCCGGGAAAAAGCCCACGGTCCATGGAGTCGACCACGCGGTGTACTTCCTCCTTGCTTGAAGATACGCCTCGTTGATTGTAGCGGTTTTGGGAACCTTCCATACCCTCTTTTCCTACAACTTGCTTGCCCCCTTGACCATCCGAAAGCACTTTGGATCGTTCAATTGGCAAAGAAATTTGAAATTTAGGGTGCAATCATATCCCAAGCTTGCCGCTTGGAAGAGCAAAGCCCTCCCCTACTTGAAAAAAGAGGAGGGGTGGAACAACCTCTTTTGGCAAATCATTCGAGCCTACGAAAAATCGGCCCAGGACAAAGCCCGTGCCGTAAATATTTTTTCCCAGGGCAGAATTCAGCTGTCCGCAATCATCACCCCCTCCTCTTTCCTGCTTTTGTCCCATGGGTCGAGGGAGGCGGTACACGCCTTGTCGGATTACATCAAGAGAAACCAGTGGCGCCTGGCAGGGGTAAGCGGACCCAAGGATCTAGTCGGGAAATTTCTTTCTCTTCTGAATCAAAAAGACGGACAGAAACTGGTTTTATCCCAGCGGGAGTTCACCCTTTTCCAGACAAAAGAAAGATTCCATCTAGCCAACCTGTCGGATTATCAGATTTGCCAAGTCGGTGATACCGAATGGCCAAGGGCACGAATCTGGGCCCAGCAATTTGCTGCCGAAGCGGACCCACCGATGAATCTTGCCGCCATTACACAAATGGCGAAACTGATGCACACCTCCCAAAAATTATTTATTCTTAAGAATAGGGAAAGCAATCCATGTGGCATGGCGGGCTTTGGCCGTTCCACCGATCGCTATCAAGTGATCAACATGGTCTATGTGCCCCCGGATCTTCGGGGGCAGGGAATGGCCAAGGCTTTGATTCAGCGGATGTTGGTGCAGTCCCGTAAAAGTGGATATTCCGCCTGTTTGCTTTTCAGCGAATGGCGGGGGGGAAGAAACTTATACGAAACCATGGGTTGTAAAAAGCTCGGTCAGTTTGTGGAATACGATCTAGTCTAAATCATTCCCATCCTCGAGGGCTTCCAGTATGCGTCTGCCATCTTCAAGGTGTGCGGTAACGCGTTTGCCCGGAGAGAGTTCCCGGGTGGAACGGATCAAGTTGCCTTCCTCATCGGAGAGCAGGGAGAACCCCCGTTTTAAGGTAGCAGGTAAACTGTTTGCCTCCAGCCTTTGCTTGAGCGACTTGAGGGTGCTGGTATTTTTTTCCAACAGGGTTCGGGTGCTTGTCTGCAATCGATGTTCCAAATCGTCCAGTTGTTGATGGTAGCGCTCAATGCGGGCCTGCGGAGCCAGTTTCTCCAGAGTCGCTTCCAGCAAAGCAAGTTTCTCGGATGCACGGGCAAGTAGATCAAACGGCAGGTGAAGAAGCTTTTCTGCGAAATAGTTTAGCCGGTCAATTTGTTCGAGGTACTGGGAGCTAATCCATTCGGCGGCAGCGGAGGGGGTTTCCGCTCTTAGGTCTGCAACAAAGTCGGAAAGCGTGAAGTCGGTCTGGTGCCCAATTGCTGAAATCGTGGGCACGGGACATTCCGCCAGGCAACGGACCAATTGCTCATCATTAAACGCCCATAAATCCTCGATCGATCCACCCCCCCTGGCCAGAACGACCAGATCAAGTCCGGGGATTTTTGAGGCCAGTTCAATCCCTTTGATCAATTGGGCAGGCGCTTCTTTGCCTTGGACAAGACTGGGGATAAGCCAAATTTTCCCGGTCCAGTTTCTTCTTTTCAGAATACTGAGGAAGTCCTGGAGTGCCGCTCCATCCGGAGAAGTAACAATGGCAAGAGTGCGGGGAAAACCGGGAAGACTTTTTTTCCTTTCCTCCTCGAACAAGCCTTCCCCGAGCAATTTCTCCTTGAGACGTTCAAATTGTAAACGAAGATTGCCGAGCCCATCCTGCAAGATATGGCGGACTCGCAACTGATATTCGCCTCGGGGTTCATAAACGGTAATTTCTCCGTAGGCTAGGCAGTCATCGCCTTCCTTGGGTAGATAGGCCGAACCCGTGGCATCTCCACGAAAGAAGACCGCTTTAAGCTGGGAATTTTCATCCTTGAGCAGGAAGTACCTGTGACCGCTCGACTGGGACCGAAGGTTGGAAATTTCACCTCTCACCCAGATCACGGGAAATTGAGACTGTAAGGATTTGCGGATCGCTTGAGTAAGTCCGGTAATCGACCAAACCGTGGACTGGTCTTCATCCTCTTCAAATAATTCAGTCTGCATGCTTTCCCTTTCGCTTAATGGCAAACCTGCCCAACAATATCGTAACAATGATAATGCAGCAACCGGTCCAGAGATACTTCCATTCCCCTCCAAATATTCCTGCAAAAGCGAGCACATACCCGCATGCGGTAAAAGCAAGAATTGGCAGAGACACAATCAAGTAGGGCGAGAATGCCATACCCAGCAAACCAAGGGCATAGTTGGTGAAAATAAAGGGAACTCCCGGGGTGAGGCGAAGGATAAGTGCCCATTCCATCATGTTATCAGGAGGGGATTCCGGCAGGCGGAAGCGTGAGCGGGAGAGAAGCTTAACCAAAAAGATACGGGCCGGCCCTCGGGCGAGCCAATAGGTCCAGCAAAGATTGATAAACAACGCCAGGGTACAATAAAGGCAACTTAGCCAAGGCCCGTTTTCACCGCCCCACAGACCGGCCAGTCCCAGTAGCGGGGCGACCGGAAGAACCAGTCCGGGCAAGATGGCAATGGCGAGAAAAAGCAGAGGTCCATGATCTACCAAAATGGACTTGGTGGATTGCCAACTCTCCAGCAACCAGAGACGGGCCGACTCTCCACCGATCTCAATTAAAAGATAGTAGCCTGCAAAAAGAAGTCCAAATACAGCCAATACAGCCCCAAGGAGCCAAAGGATTTTGCGAGCCATTAATCCTGGCCAGGCAGGGGGACAGACAGGCTCGTATCCGTCGGCTCATCTGAAGAAGCTGGAATGGCCGAAGGGGTATCCTTTGACTGAGACTCAGAATTCTCGGCAAAGGGATGGGAAGGAATAAAGGGCAACGCCAAAAAAACAATGATGGCAAGAATGCAAAGAAATAAGATGAGCTCGATGAGCGAAAAGCCGCGGGTATTTTTCATAAATTAACTTTTAGATGGTACAATATTGGCTTGGCGATAAGGAAAATTACCCCTTGATGAGCCAGAAGAGAAAGCCGGGAAGAAAAATTCCGATCAGGGCAACGATGCCAATAATCAATTGCGCACGCTGTGCTTTTTTGCGATTCTCAGGAGTGTCGGGCGAAGGAGGGTTCCCCCAATCATCCTCTTCCGCCTTTTCATTTTCATCATCATCGTACACCCTTCTTATTTTCCACGCTCAAGCTTATGCCTCAAGCAGAAACAATCCTTTTTAAGCGGACAACCATTGTTGGCCCGGGGTTGTTGGGTGCTTCCATTGCGATGGGATTAAGAGATAAAAAGATTTCTGGAGAAATCTGGGCATGGTTGCGTGATGAGAAGAAAGCAGATGCGTGCGAAAAATCCTATTGGTGTGACCGTGCGCTGATTGATTTAAAAGAAGCGTTAATCGGGAGCGATATGATCCTCTTGTGCACGCCGGTGGAATCGATCCTCGACCAGCTCGATCGTATTTCTCAATGGGCAGGAGAGGGATGCCTCGTGACAGATGTGGGTAGTTTGAAAAGGGAGATTTGCGAAAAAGGTGAACAGGTTTTTAAAAACAAATCATCTAACTTTATCGGTTCCCACCCAATGGCCGGCTCGGAAAAAGCGGGCATGGAATTTGCCACTGCAGATCTTTTGAGTCAAAAACACTGCATCGTCACCCCTACCAAAAATACTAGTGAGGAAGATATTAATAAAATTAGCATGTTATGGAAGCGGCTTGGTATGGAGGTAAGTTACATGGGTATGGAAGAGCATGATGAGGTTATGTCATGGATTAGTCACCTTCCCCATCTGGTTGCATCCTCCCTGATCAATGCAATTACATCAAGAAACCCAAAGATGATCAGGTACTCTGGCAATGGGCTGCGGGACACCACCAGAATCGCTGCGGGAAATCCACAAATGTGGATGCAAATTCTGCATGGTAATAAAGAAAATCTACTGCAAGGAATTGATGATTTCATTAAAAGCCTCGAGGAATTCAAAGAGGCCCTATCAAATGGAGATCGGGTGGACCTTCTTAAACTACTTCAGTCTGCAAAAGATGCCCGTGATTTACTCGATGAAGACTAAGCAGGAGTCTATCTATATCCAACCATTCACCCAACCGTGTGACGCGGTGGTAGAGGTGCCCGGTTCGAAAAGTATATCCAATCGGGCATTAATTCTTTCGGCTATGTGCGGAGGAGAGGTGGAACTGAACGGCCTACTTCACAGTGAAGATGTCGATTTAATGCGACAGGCATTAGCGGATTTGGGATTCCAAATCCGTGATGACGCAAAAAATTGTAAAATTAATGGCACAGGTGGCTTTATAGAAAAAAAAGAGTGCACAATCAATGTTGGTAATGCTGGAACAATTGCCCGTTTTCTTACCTGCTTTCTTGCCTCTCAAAAAAGTGGAATATTTAGTATGGATGGATCTGAAGCCATGCGAAAAAGACCCATGTACGAACTTCTTAATTGCTTGGAGGATTTAGGATGTAAGGTGAAGTACAAAGGGGAAAAAGGCTGTTTCCCTTTCATCCTTTATACCAATGGATTATTAAATAAAAAGATACATATTGATGCAAGAAAGAGCGGTCAAAATATATCTGGCATTCTTATGCAATGCCCGTTGCTAGAATCGGACTGCGAGATTAATTTTAAAAACGGTACAGTTTCTGTTCCGTTTATTAAAATGACCCTAGATATAATGCGTTCATTTTGTGAGAATAATAAATTAAATTACACTTTTGAAAACAATTCCATAAAATTAGAGAAATGTAGTTATAAAAATATGAATTTTAGCTACGAGATTGAGCCCGATGCTACGGCAGCAAGTTATTTTATGACTTTATCGCAGGTGGTGGGGGGAACCTGTGTGATACCTGGGATGAAAGAGCAAATGTTGCAGGGTGATATCGCGTATTTTGATGTATTGAACACATTGGGAGCTAATATCACCTTTGGGGAAGATGGCCTCAGGAGCCGTCAGGAAAGGCCTTTAAGCGGAGGATCTTTTGATTTCGTGGATATATCCGACACTTTCCTGACATTGGCTGCGATCAGTCCACTTTTAAGTGAGACTTTAGAGATTTATGGAATTGAGCATACTCGCAAACAGGAGACGGATCGAGTCTCTGCCATGGCTCGTGAATTAGTCAAATTGGGGCAGGATGTAACCGAGAAATCTGACCGTCTGATCATTCGGCCAAATTTAAATAAATTAATTTCACATGCAAAATCTGGTATTGAGATTTCAACATATAAAGATCACAGGTTTGCGATGAGTTTCGGAATATTGGGTTCTTTTGATCTTTTGGGGAATGGGCTTCCCTGGTTGAAAATCAATGATCCGGGATGCTGCTCTAAAACATTTCCTTTGTTTTTTGACTGCTTAAACACTGCAAGAATGGACAGTCGTGGGAAAAAATAAATATATTGTTGTGTCATTGGATGGTGCTGCTGGGTCAGGTAAGTCGACTACAGCTCGTGCCATATGCAAAAAATATAAATATATACATGTTGACACGGGTTTACACTACCGGGCGATATCTTTCCATCTACTAAATTTAAATATAACTCCTGAAAGCACGCCTGAATATCTTCTTTCTTCTCCATTCATTCTTTCTTCCAAATTGGATCAGTTTTCCGTCCAATTGTTAATCGATGGAGCCCATTATTCTAAATCAGAATTGCGAACTGAAAGAATGAATCAAGAGGTCTCCTATTATGCTAGGATTCCCGAAGTTCGTGCCCTTTTACTCAATTATCAAAGAAGTCTGCCAGATTTTGGAAAAAATAGAGGCTACTCTGGTATCATTATGGATGGACGAGACATTGGCAGTGTCATTTTGCCCGATGCAGATATTAAAATTTTTCTTCATGCCGATCTACAAGTTAGGCAGAACCGTCGTTCATCCGATGGAGAAACTGATTCAATATCAACGCGTGATCAAATTGATAGCACTCGAAAGATTGCACCTTTGGCCTGCCCAGAAGATGCTATTTCTATAGACACAGGCAAACAGTCACTTGATATGGTTGTTCAATTGATTTCTGACGAAATAGCTTCTTTATCGTGACGCTTTTTTATCGCTTTGCTCAGCTTCTTAGCTGGTTGTATTTTAAAATTTTTCACCGATTCGAAATCATTGGGGCGGACAACATACCTGTGATTGGTTCGTTTATCCTAGCATCCAATCATGCCAGCTATTTCGACCCCCCTGCCCTTGGCTGCAAATTGCCACGCAACTTACACTATTTTGCCAGAGATACTTTGTTTTTTTGGCCACTTGGTTTACTCATTCGTAATTTAAATTCCATCCCCGTAAATCGTTCCCAGCTAGACATCACAACTTTGAAACGGGTGTTGAAGGTTTTAAAATCAGGCGATCCTCTTCTGGTTTTTCCCGAGGGTACCCGTTCTCCCGATGGTCAAATACACAGCGGTAAAAAAGGAATTGGTCTTCTTTTGGCTAAATCTCAAAGTGATGTGTTGCCTGCCAGAATTAGGGGTGGAAATGAGGTTCTTGGTAAGGGTATGATGTTCCCTCGAATTGGCCGAAAATTGGTGGTTAGTTATGGACCTATAATCAAATTTGAGACGCTGGATCCTGGGAAATCCGATCCTCTTCGATACGAAACCATAGCGAACCGTGTACTCGAAGAAATTAGTAAGATCTAATTCTTAAACTTATTCGTTTGATTCGTTCAATTGGCAGGCAGATCGAGGGAATCTCGTATTCGTTCCATAATGCCCTTCCCAGGTTGAGGACATTGAAAAGTTTGCCCGGTAATGGTTTCATACAGATGGACGTATCTGGCGGCGAGTTCGATAACAAGTTCGTCCGGTGCCTTGGGGAGCGTTTCATCTTTGTAAGGATCACAATTTTCCCGAAACCATAACCTGAGAAATTCTTTATCCACATTTTCCGGTTCCCTGCCCTCTACCAACCGTTTCTCATAGCTCGGTTGGAGCCAGTATCTGGATGAATCAGGGGTATGAATTTCATCGATAAGCAGAATTTGACCATCTTCGGAGAGGCCCATCTCATATTTTGTATCCACTAAAATGAGGCCATTCCTCCGGGAAAGCTCCTGCCCACGAGTAAAGAGCCTCAAAGCATGTTCAGAGGCATAATCCCAATGTTCCTTGGTCATCCATCCCTCATCGACAATTTCTTGAGGGGAGATCGGTCGGTCATGAGCTTCCTCCTTAGTGGTGGGGGTGAGGATGGGTCGTGGAAATTTTTGATTTTTGCTCATGCCTTCGGGCAGAGACACGCCGCAATAGTTTCGGACACCCCCATGGTATTGCGTCCATATGGAAGTGCTGGAACTCCCGGTCATGTATCCACGCACCACAAATTCTATCGGGAAAGGCTTACATTTTTGGGCGAGGGTGACATTGGGGTCCGGAATGGAAATGACATGATTTTGAATGATGTCCTGGGTTTGCTCGAACCACCAGGCACCGGTTTGATTAAGTACCTGTCCTTTAAATGGAATGGCAGCCAGCACGCGATCGAAGGCAGATTGCCGGTCGGTGGTAATCAGGGCATATTGATCGCCCAGATCGTAGCGGTCTCTTACCTTTCCCTGATATTTTGTAAAGCCATCGAGATTGGAGCTTTCCAGACAATTTGAGAGATTTTCGGAAATAATTTCCCGATAGTCATGAAGGGTAGCGAGGGAGTCGATCATATGAGTTTGCTTACTTCACAACGCTAGATTTCCAGCGAAAAAGTTCAAGCCCAAGGGAAAGTAAATCTCCTTTCGTTGACGGAGTTGGCCAAACTATATAAAATTTCAGGAAATTTATACCACAACCGGCACGCTTATGAATCTCGAAAAACCATATGATCTGATTGTAATTGGAGGGGGACCCGCGGGATATGCTGCGGGCATACGGGCGGGCCAATTGGGACAACGTGCCTTGGTTATTGAGAAAGAACGGGCAGGTGGAACCTGTCTTAACTGGGGTTGCATTCCTTCTAAGGCATTGCTCAAGAGTGCCGAGGCTTACCAAGCAGCCCTGCACTCTGAAACCTTTGGCTTTACCTGTAAGGAGATTGAAGTGGACTTCGCCCAGGTCATGGCCCGCTCGCGCAGCGTGGCCGATCAGATGGGAGGAGGAATCGAATTTCTTTTCAAGAAAAACAAGGTCGATTATGTGGTTGGTACAGCTAAGTTGATTGAGCCCGGACTCGTGGAGGTGACCGAGGGTGAGCATGCGGGTAGTTCCATCAAAGGGGACCGGGTAATGATCGCCACAGGGTGCAAGCCGAGAACCCTGGAAGAGGTACCGGTGGATGGCACCCGTATCATGACTTCCCGCGAGGCTCTCGCAATGAAGGAGATGCCTGCAAGCATTGCTATCCTTGGTGCCGGAGCGATCGGGGCAGAGTTTGCTTATTTTCTTAATGCCTTCGGGTGCAAGGTTACCCTGATCGAGATGCTTCCCAATGTCTTACCGATCGAGGATGCAGAAATTTCTAAAGCCCTGGAAAAGGCCTTTGTCAAACAAGGGATTGATTGCCGAACGAATACCCGGGTCGATCAGATCGAAGTGGTGGACGATGGGGTCACTCTCGCCCTTCATAGTGGGAAGGGAGATGAATCGATCCAGGTTGAATCGGTTTTGCTTGCAATTGGGGTAGTACCCAACCTGCAGGGGGTGCTTGCCGATACCTGCAAAGTGGAATTAACCCGTGGCTATGTCCAGGTGGATGAGAACTATCAGACCTCGCTCCCAGGCGTCTATGCGGCCGGAGATATCATTGGGCCACCCTGGTTGGCTCATGTGGCCACCTATCGTGCAGTGCAGGCGGTAAACGGGATGTTTGGTAATGCTGACCCCATTCCGATGGGAGCCTTTCCCGGCTGTACTTATTGCCAACCACAGGTTGCCAGCATCGGGCTGACCGAGGAGAAGGCCAAGGAAGAGGGAGTCGCTTACAAGGTGGGCAAATTTCCTTTCGCTGCATCCGGCAAAGCGGTGGCGGTCAACCATCCTGAAGGATTCGTGAAAATTATCGTGGGCGAGAAATACGGGGAAATTTTAGGTGCACATATCATTGGATCCGACGCCACCGAACTGATCACCGAATATGGATTGGGGATGAAATTGGAAGCTACGATCGATGAGATTCACCAGACCATCCATGCCCATCCTACCATGAGTGAAGCATTAGCCGAAGCTGCAGCCTCTGTTCACGGGGAAGCCATTCACATATAAGCAACATTTAGAAAGCTTAAATCTTTCTTTAGGATCGTTTCTTGTTTTTAGAAATCGTAGTTACAGGCGATCGAGGGGACTTATAATTCCGAAAGGTTTCTTCATGACATGGGTATAGATTTGGGTAGTCTCTACGGAAGCATGCCCCAGGAGCTCTTGCACCGTCCGAATATCTGCTCCACCCTCCAGCATGTGCGTGGCAAAGCTGTGGCGCAGGACATGGGGTGTCACCCGTTTTTCGATACCTGCTTTCTTTGCGGTATTGCGCACTGCATTTTGATACGAATTTTCGAGTGCATGGTGTCGAAGAAGTTCCTCACCTCGAGGATTCTTTGCCAATTGACTGTGGGGAAAAAGGTACTGCCAGCTAAGTTCTTTGCGAGCCACGCTGAACTTGCGGGCGAGTGCTTCGGTCATACTTGCACCTGCAAATTTAGCTTTGATATCCTCGGCGTGCAAAGCTCTTACTTGTTCGACTTGTAGTTGTAAAAAATCAATTAAAGAAGTTGGTAGGACCGATACCCGATCCTTATCTCCCTTGCCCCCTCGGACAGATAACTGACCGCGATCAAAATCTAAATCCTTAACCCGCAAGCGCAGTAATTCGTTTACCCGTAAGCCTGCTCCGTATTGCAATCGGCCCATTAACCGGAATTTAGTGGGTAACAATTCCAGCAGGCGATTCACTTCCTTTTGAGATAAAACAACCGGTACCCTTATTCTCTTCTTTGCTCGGGTTGCCCCCCGAAAATCTACATTTGTTTGCTCTCTTACATGGCGGAAGAAAAACAACAGGGCATTAAAACACTGATTTTGACCTGATGGTGAAATTCTCTTCTCTTCCGCCAAGTAGGTCAAAAAATTAACTACTTCCCCCGCTTCTGATTCCATCACCTCAATTGGATGGAGAAACGCTTGAAAACGTCGTAACCATCCCATGTACGCTTTTTCTGTAGTGTAGGCAAGGTGGCGACGGCGGAGTGCCCTTCTCAATTTTGGCCCAGCGATATCACGAGCAGTGATTTCCTGAAAAAACCATTTCAACGCGTCTCCCCATTGCTTCTTTTGCCAATCATCTGGCTTAGTTGGTAAAACTGCTTCTCGCCAAAAAACCTTTCCATTTTCACGGTTGCTCGGTTCTCCCAATCCCTTCTTTGAGCAAAAACCAAAATACCACTTGATTGTAATCCACCACGCCTGCCTCTCCTCTGCATTCGCATATTCTTTAAGTTGAACTTTTACCCATTCATGCATATGTCAAATAATTAGTACATGATTTATATGCATATTTAACAAGAAAATTACTTGATATACAGAGAGCAAAGTCCCTTCCCTTCTCGCTTCAAATATTAGAGCTTATTTAGGTCTTGCTCATCATTCAAACTTTACATTCATATAAAGTATGCATGATAAAAGTAACGAATAATATAAGTTGGGATCAAAAAGGATACAGACATGAGCGAGAGCAATGACACGAGAATCGGAACGATCAGCCTCTGGGCTAGCATCCTCGGGATCGTCGTTCCCATCTTCATTGCCTTCCTCGTCCGCATCTTTGTGGACGGGAATGATGAACCATACTACATGCTGTGCTGCCTGTTGTTTGCCGGAGTCGAGCTTGTTGCATTGGTGACAGGCATCATCGGCAGACGCAGCCCTTCAGGCAAGGCAGGCCTCAGTATTTCGGCTGTCTGCGTTGTCGTAACCGTTCTGGCGATTGTGATCTTCACGCCTGTCGGAATGGTCGAGCATGCGCCACTCGAGCAGACGGACAGATCCCAACCATAAGGTGGAGGCTATCGGCACGTTCCGCGCCGAATCCTCACCTTCACGTTAGGTTTACATGGAGATCACATGGCAGTACTACTAGAAGCAATCTCAGTTATCGTACGAGTTTCTGCCATTAACGAACGATACCCTGGTGGATGGGAAGCTTTTCGAGATACCGCGCCAAACAAGACTTTGTGCGCTGACAATCAACTGGCAAGGATTGGTTTTATGAGTCCAGTCGATGTTGAATCGTTCGTGAAAGAGCTGGAAAGAAATGGTTTGGTATACCTAGAGGATGGTGAATCCGTAGATATTGCGGTTGCTGATCAACAAAGAGGCTTCGCTTGCAAATGCAGCTGGGCAGACTGCGGTTCTGTAAATATTGATGGCAATAGTATTAAAGCATGCCAAGCAGTCGGAGATGAGTCTTTTCAGCTTATGACTCCAGACGGATGGCAGTTTGAGGACTCACTCAGCCAAACATTTGCTTTCGCTCCAACAGAGCATGTCGATAAAAGTCTAAAGTTTTTGCGTCATGAAGATGGGCTAGATGTTTATCTGAATACTCTCACTGGTAAAGAGGTGTACCTTGGGCGTACTGGTGAAAGGTAAACCTAACAAATCAGCCCAGTCCGACGCGCTGACGCGCGCGGCTGGCTTCAGACGTTAGCTGTAAAGGAGAGTTATGATCTATATCGATAGGCTTATAGAAAACTGCAAGAAAGCAAAGGTAGCGGCTCCTGTAAAAGAGTTTGTCCTCCAAAATTTATCTGACCTCGACGGCATAAAACAGGCAATTTACGTTATCGAGCAGGTTGACGGTAACGAAGAGGAGGTGTTTTTAGAGTTCTCGCGGTATAAAGACAAAAAAGATCGAAAATGCGCAAAGTTAAATTCTCCATCGAAAACAATGTACGTGGGTTCATCTACAACAGGTGTCAGAAAGAGAATCGAACAACATTTGGGTGAGGGGCATTCTGGTACATATGCGCTTCATCTAAAGTACTGGTTTCAATCAAATTATAAAATAACCATAAAAGAATATTCTGAAACCAAAGAAGTACTCCAGATTATTGAAGATGACTTATCTGACAGGTTAAAACCCGCATTTGGCAAGCAAGGTGGGAACAATAAGTGAGTTTACAGCTAACAAGCAAAGGCAGCATCGCCCTGCGGGCTGGACGCGCTAACGCGCGCCGCTGCTTTGGGCGTTGGGCAATTTTTAACTCCTCACAACCTCAGATTAAGTCATTCTTAAATTATAATTTTGACCCTTTAAGGGTTTAAAGAGATTTCGAGATACCAAACTATCTCTGCAACTTGGAAAAAAGATCTTCCTCCTTGCACATGAAAAAACCTAGTTCTTAACCAAAACATGTTTTTAACTCGAAAAATCGGCAAAATCCTCCGAGGGAATTCGACTCCCTTTCAGCTTATCATGGCCTGTGTTCTAGGGACGATGCTGGCATTCGTCCCCGGTTTTTCTCAGGCACCTGGGTTATTGATCGCCCTGACTTTTGCCCTGATTATTATCAATGCGAACCTCGTCCTGGCCGCCCTGGTTGGTGCAGCCGCTAAACTGGTCTCTCTGCCCCTTGTACCCCTTGCCTACTCCACGGGGACTTTTCTGTTGGATGGGCCCGCCCAAGGGCTTTTTAAGTCCTTTGTCAATGCACCGGTTTTAGCCTTCTTCGGACTCGAATATTACACGGTTACCGGTGGTCAATTTCTTGGACTCATTCTAGGTTTGGTGATCGGTGTCCTCCTATCTTCTGGGATGACTTCCTTCCGCAAGAAAATGGCAGATCTGGAAAAGAGCAGCGAAAAGTTCCAAACCTACTCATCCAAATTCTGGGTTCGTGCACTGGTTTGGATCATCCTGGGTGGAGGGGACTCAAAAGAATCCTGGGACGACTTTCTGGCAAAAAAGATTGGCAACCCCATACGCCTGCTTGGTATTGTTTTTATCGTTCTGCTTGGGAGCCTCCTCTACATCCTGAGCATGTTTTTTAAAGGGCCCATTCTGACCGCGAGTTTGCAGTCGGGGTTGGAGCGGATCAACGGAGCCACGGTTGAGATCAAGGATGCGGAGGTTGATTTCAAGGCAAACCGTTTGACGGTGACCGGACTGGTGGTGGCTGATGCAACCAATCTGGAATATGACATGATTCGGGCTGAAAAATTGGAAGCTGATATAGATACGACCGACCTGCTTCGTAAAAGAGTGCGGTTGGATAAAGTACATTTAGTGGATGCCACTCATGGAGAAAAACGAGCCTATCAAGCCGTACTGATCGGGCCACGACCCAAAGTGTCAGACCCTCTGCCACCCGTGGAGCCTGATGATAAAACGATCGAAGATTATGTGGTGGATTCGGCAGAATGGAGGGAGAAGTTGGCCAAGCTCAAGGAATGGATTGAGCAGGCATCCGGAATCAAAGACAAAGTGGGGGATCAGATCGCTCAGCTCCCGGACGGTGTAAAAGAGGAAAAAGCGGTCTTACCCAAGCCGGATTACTACTATGACCGAGCCTTACATCTGCTGGAGGAGAGCCCTAGCTTTACTGTAGGCGAACTTCTTGCCGAAGAGGTGCATGTTCCTTTTCTTGAAACGGAAACCCTCAATATCAGGTGCAAAAACCTCTCTTCTCACCCTCATCTGGTAAAAGAAGACAAGGAGGTAAGCATTTCCTCCAGCAAAGGCACCTTGGGGGTAAGCCTCTTCCTTGGTGGGCCATCAGTTGGAGATGGCCGCTATGAGATCGCCTTTTTTTACAAAGGCTTGCCTGTGGACGAAGTACTGAGCGGGATAAAAATGGGAGGCAACCCACCCCTGCAAGGCGGTACGATTGATATTAGTACAGATGGTAATTGGAAAAGCCAGGAAGGTGAAATGTATGTCTATCTGCCCGTGACCGTGTTGGTGAAAGGCACGACCGTTGCCATCCCTAAACTCGGGCAAACTCAACTGGACTCACTGATCCTCCCTGTAAATATCTTTGGCCCACTGGACAATCCGAGGGTCAACGTGGATACCCATGCCTTCTCCAACTTTCTTCTCGAAGCAGGAAAAGGTGTTCTCCAAAAAAAGATCACTGCAGAAATCCAAAAGCAGATTGGAGGAAACCTTCCCGCGAATCTACTCAATGAGCGCTTGCAAGGTCTTATTCCAGAAGGTGCGGTGGAAAAACCCTTGGATACGAAGGGTGTAAGAGGGCTTTTGCAGGGCTTACTGCCCGTTCCTTCCGAAACCCAAAAAACAAAGGATGATAGTACCGATCAGAAAGAGGAGGAGGGCAAACCCGAAGATGCAGCCAAAGGTTTATTAAAGAATTTGCTTAACAGTCGATAACTGCCAGCAAGTCTACCGAGCACTCTAAAACTTCCATCAAGTAGATTTTGAATTTTTATGACACAAGATAAGGTTGATCCCATAATGTTTTTATAGATAATTTCACCATCGTTCTTTAAATCATTCAGCCAAGTGCATCCCTAGACTGCTGGTTTTCATCCAGCAACCAACCGAACGTTTTGAGCGGTCACGGTGGTTCACAGGTCAACGACCCGGATGTGCGGTTCTACCAATAAACCGAAATCTGCGCTCTGTTCGAATATTTCCTTATCTGGCTGTTCGAACATAGTGCGTACCAACCTAAATACGCACCATGAAACAATCCCATATAATCTGTAATGAGGAACTCGCCATTCGAGTGGATGAGACCAACCCCAATCACCATCTGTGGAACAACAATGGTACCTGGTGGCTCCATTACACCGTCTACCCTACCCCGGTCACTTCGGAAAGAAGGAGAAAATCCTTGAGAACAAAGTGCATCGAGAATGCCCGAAGTAAAAGAGACGGAATCCTTCGGGCTCTTGGGTCTGAAGGTCTGCTCCTGGCAGCCTAAAAAATACGAATCTTATACGTTGTAGAACGATATCAAACTTGTAACCGAGTACAAATAATGTAGGGTAGTTCCTTTCGGGCCCTTAGCTCAGTTGGTTAGAGCATCCGACTCATAATCGGCGGGTCGTCGGTTCAAGTCCGACAGGGCCCACCATTTCCAATTCCTACTTGGATTTGCCTTTGGCGACTTGTTGAGCCAAAGCGAAGCGGGCAGCAGCTTCCAGTTTCTGAATGGCAGCTAAATCGAGGTTGCTCTTTTTGCCCTCAGTAAGAGCATCTTGAGCTCGCTTGACTGCTTCCTCGATCTTGGAATCATCATGATCGCTGATATTTAACGCTTCATCAGTAAGGATGGACACCTTGTCCGAATATACCTCAACAAATCCAGAGCTAACTGCAAGGTACTCAACTGTCCCGTCTCTCTCCACTTTAAGATCCCCAGCGATTAATTTATCGATGATGGGCACATGGTGGGGCAAAATATCGATCTTACCGTTGGCTGTGGGCACAACCACATGATCCACATCCTCGGAATAGACCGTGGCGTCTGGGGTAACGATTTCGAGGGTGACAGGCATGATGGTTTCAGATGAGTAAAGTTAGGAAGCTTCCCCGCCAATTACAGACTCGATACCGCCCTTCATGTAGAAGTCATTCTCGGCAACTTCGTCCAGCTCACCTTCGAGAATCATCTTAAATCCACGAATGGTGTCTTTAACCGAAACATATTCGCCAGCCACCCCGGTGAAAACTTCGGCAACATGGAAGGGTTGGGAAAGGAATTTTTGAATCTTTCTCGCCCGGAAAACAGTTTGTTTTTGCTCAGGGGATAATTCGTCCAATCCAAGGATGGCGATGATATCCTGAAGGTCTTTGTAGGCCTGCAGAACTTCCTGCACGCCCCGGGCAACCTTGAAGTGCTCTTCGCCGACAATGTCGGGAGAGAGAGCATTGGAAACCGAAGCAAGGGGATCCACGGCGGGATAGATACCCAACTCGGCAATAGATCGTTCCAAAACGATGGTGGAGTCAAGGTGGGCGAAGGTATTGGCCGGAGCGGGGTCGGTCAAGTCGTCCGCTGGCACATAAACCGCTTGGAAGGAAGTAATAGATCCCTTCTTAGTCGAAGTAATGCGCTCTTGCAGGTTACCCATTTCTTCGGCCAGTGTGGGTTGGTATCCAACTGCTGAAGGGGAGCGGCCTAACAATGCCGATACTTCAGAACCGGCTTGGGAGAAACGGAAGATGTTATCCACGAAGAGCAATACATCCTGTCCCATTTCATCACGAAAATATTCAGCCATAGTCAAGCCGGACAGAGCCACACGCATACGGGCACCAGGGGGTTCATTCATTTGTCCGTAAACCAGTGCAACCTTGGACTTGGAAATATCGTCCTGATTGATGACCCCGGCTTCTGACATTTCCTGATAGAGGTCATTACCTTCACGGGATCGCTCCCCTACCCCAGCAAATACTGAGTATCCACCGTGGGCCTTGGCGATGTTATTGATCAATTCCATGATGACCACGGTCTTACCAACACCGGCTCCACCGAAAGCACCGACCTTTCCTCCCTTGATGAAGGGACAAATCAAATCAATCACCTTTATTCCAGTCTCAAGAATGTTGGCCTCGGTGTCTTGGTCGACCAACATGGGCGCCTGACGGTGGATGGGACGAGTATCGGAGTGACCGCACTCTCCTTTGTTGTCCACCGTATCACCGGTTACATTGAAAATTCTTCCGAGTACTTTCTCACCGACGGGTACGGAGATGGGGTTGGCAGTATTCAGTACATCCATGCCGCGCACCAGGCCTTCGGTGGAAGACATAGCGACCGCTCTTACACGGTTCTCCCCAAGGTGCTGTTGCGTTTCCAAAACCAGCTTGGCATCGCTGGAATCGTCCAATTTATAAGTGACTTCAAGGGCGTCGTAAATCTTCGGCATCTTGCTGGCGGGGAATTCGGCGTCTACGACGGCCCCGATGACTTGTACGATTTTTCCTTGGCTTGTGTTCGAGTTGTCCTGTTCCATGGTAAAAGAAAAGAGGGTTTAGTTGGAAAGTGTGGCGGCGGAAATTTCGAGAATTTCCTGGGTAATGGCGGCTTGGCGGGCCCGGTTGTATTGGAGGGTCAGGTCATTGAGCAGGTTGCCAGCATTATCTGTTGCTGTTTTCATGGCAACCATACGGGCACTGTGTTCGGATGCTTGCGACTCCATCACCATTTGGTGTATCTGCTGCTTTAAGTAGAGAGTGCCCAATTCAGCGAGGACTTCATCTCTGTTTTCGATGAGGATTTCCCGTTTGTCCTTAGGTACTTCATGGTCATTGATCCCAAAGCGTTCGTGAAGCTTTTGGCTCATCTCGTCCAGATCGTTGAGAGGAAATAACCGTACAAGCTCAGGTTCCTGACGCAAGGTGTTAACAAAACCAGTGTGAAGGACCTCGATGGTATCGATTTGATCATCTCCATAGGCACGGAGAAGAAATTCTATGATGGGCTTTATGTCGGAGTAGCGTGGTTTGTCTGGCAGGCTAAAGTCAGCTAGCAAATCTCGTCGGGTCCGAGAAAGATACTGTGTTGCCCGTTTGCCGACGGATACAAATTTGGCCGAGGAATCGACATCGGAAAGCATCCTGAAGAGGTTAGCATTGAGAGCACCGCAGAGTCCCTTATCGGTACCGATTACAAGAATACCCCGGTGCCTAACCGGGCGATCGTCGAAGTATTTGTGGGTAATTTCCGTGAATTCATCCGCCACGGAAACCATGATGTCCGCAAGAAGCATAGCGTAAGGACGGCCGCTTTTGGCAGCATCCTGTGCTTTTTTCATCTTGGAAGTAGCGACCATCTGCATGGCACGGGTGATTTGGCGGGTGCTTTTAACCCCCTTGATCCGCAAACGAATATCCCGCGTGTTGGCCATAAACTAAATAGTAAAGCTGAAAAAAAGACTAGGTTCAGGAGAAGGTTCTCTTCCAGTCCTCCACCGAACTGCGCAGTTTTTGCTCGGTGTCCTCTTCCAATTTTCCGGATGAGTAAATGAGCTCACAAGCTTCCTTGCCCTGAGTTTCCATGTATTCGCGGAGACTCTGGGTGGCCCGATTAACATCAGCCACGGCTATAGAATCGAAGAAATTGTTCTGCATGGCCCACATGATGGCAGTCTGTACTTCAACTGCAATTGGGTTGGAGGCAGTTTGTTTGAAGAGTTCAACGATGCGGGCTCCTCGGTCTAGACTTGCTTTGGTAGTGGCGTCTAAATCAGACTCAAATTGAGAGAAGGCAGCAAGCTCGCGGAACTGGGCGAGTTCAAGCTTCACTTTACCGGCGACTTTTTTGTAAGCCTTAATCTGAGCGGCCGACCCAACACGGGAAACAGATAAACCAACCGACACCGCAGGGCGAATTCCCTTATTGAAGAGATCGGTTTCAAGAAAGATCTGACCATCAGTGATAGAAATCACATTGGTTGGAATGTAGCCGGAAACATCTCCCATTTGGGTTTCGATAATAGGCAGGGCGGTCAAAGAACCGTTTCCGCTGTTCTCGTTAAGACGTGCCGAGCGTTCCAAAAGGCGGGAGTGCAAATAGAAGACATCTCCAGGATAAGCTTCGCGACCCGATGGACGCTTGAGAATGAGTGAAATCTGGCGATAAGCCACCGCGTGTTTGGACAAGTCATCATAAACGATGAGGGCGTCCATCCCATTTTCCATGTACCATTCTCCCATGGCACAACCGGAGTAAGGAGCGAGGTATTGGTTGGCGGGGTTGTCTGCTGCTGGTGCGGAAACGATGGTAACATATTCCATTGCCCCACTGGCTTCTAGAGTCTTGATCGTCCGAGCAACATTGGCATTTTTCTGCCCAACCGCTACATAGATGCAGTAAACTGGGCGGAAATTGGAATCTCCGGATGCCTCACCCTGCTTGTTAATCTTGGCCTGATTAATGATGGTATCGATCGCGATGGTAGTTTTGCCAGTAGATCGGTCACCAATGATTAATTCGCGCTGGCCTCGGCCGATGGGAACCATGGAGTCAACTGCCATAATCCCGGTTTGAAGGGGTTGGTCGACAGATTTTCTGGGAATGATACCTGGAGCAATTCTTTCCACAGGGAAGGAGGTCTCTGCACTGATCGCACCCTTGCCATCCATGGGGCGACCGACCGCATCTACTACCCTGCCAAGCAACTCCTTGCCAACGGGAACGGAAAGCAGTTTACCTGTAGTGCGTGCTTCGTCCCCTTCTTTTAAGGTACTAACATCTCCCAGCAAAACGCACCCGACTGAGTCCTCTTCGAGATTCAGAGCGATTCCCAAAACATTATTAGGAAACTCGATCATCTCGTTGTACATTACTTTGGAAAGGCCGTCCACTCGGGCAACCCCGTCGGCCAATGTGGTAATGGTGCCTACATTGGTACGGGTGGCATCGGTAGAGAGGCTTTCAATTTCCTTGCGAATTAGTTCGGTAATGGAACTCATGATTTAATAGACGATTATTTAAGCGGTGAAGGATTGTGATAGCTTGGAGAGGCGGGACTGAATGGAGTCTTCAAAAACATCATCCACAACCCGAATACGATATCCGGCAATTAAGTTGTCATTTTGTGAAACCTCCAACTCAATGCAATGGGAAGATAGCAGGGAATTTATTTTATCCATAATGGATGATTCCAGAGATTCATTGGGCTGGCATCCAAATTCAACTTCCACAAGTTGATGCCTTAGTGATTTTCGAATTTCAGCAAGATAGGACTTGAGGATTTCCAAATGGCGGGGAGGCTTGACTTCTCTTAGGCTGGAGAGAACATTCTCAACCAATGATGTCTCGACAATCCCATTCTCGTTGACAGAACTTTTAAGAAGTTCGCGGACTAGGGCTTTGATCTTGGTTGACATTGAACGGGTCTCAGGCGACCAGGTTAAGTTCTTCGGCTGCTTTCGAGGAGAATCGCTGCTTTTCTTCCTCCGTCAAATTCTTGGACAAAACCTTCGAAGTGGTCAGCACGACCAGTGAGGCAATTTCTTCACGAGCTTCGCGAAGTACGCGTTCCCTTTCCTGCTCCATGGCAAGCTTAGCTTTGGAGATGATTTCCTCCGCTTGCTTTCGTGCATCTTCCTTTTGGGCCTCGATTAAGGCTTTGGCCTGTTCTTGAGCCGAGGAAATGGTTTTTTTGGCAGCAAGGGAAGCTTCCTGTAAAGTTTCCTGCTGTTGTTTCTCCGTTTCCTCGAGCTCGAGTTTGATTCGATCCGCGTTCTTAAGGGAGTCGGAGATTTGTTGTTCCCGCTCCTTGATCGTGGAAAGAATGTTCTTGAAGGCAAACTTCCATATTACAAGGGCGACAATCAGGAAGTTGATTGCCTGGGCGATGAGCATGGGCCAATCGATCCCAAAGGTGTCAACGATCCCTTGCGCGGTATCAGCAAGGCTGGCTAGAGCGATCATGGAAGAAAAGAGTGGCTAAATCCTCTTGGATTAAAGGAAGAGCGAATAGAAAGCAACAGCCTCGGCAAGTGCCATACCAATGATGGACTGAACGAGGATGGCTCCGGAGGCGTCTGGGTTGCGCCCAACCGCTTCTGCTGCCTTCATGCCTACGATACCCACCCCGATGGCGGCTCCGAGACAACCGAGTCCAGCTTGGATGCTGCCGGTAATACCTGATGCTTGTTCTGATGCTTGTGCGAGTACTTCAATCATTTGATTTATGTGTTGAGTGTTAATGGTGGTTTGGCATGCCTACGATTGAACATAGTCCCATGCGGAAATTAGTGATGTTCTCCATCCTCGTGGTTACAAATTAGTCCAATGTATACCGAGACAAGCAGCATGAAAACCAAGGCCTGAACAAGGCCGATAAGAACTTCCATGAAATAAAAAGGAACAGGAAGAATCCATTGAAGCTGAGGAACTAAGTAAAACATGCTGTGGAGTAAGCTCTCTCCCCCAAATACATTTCCAAAAAGACGAAAGGTTAGAGAAACAGGGCGGAAAAGAATCGAAAGAACCTCGATTACTCCCACAGCGAGAAAAATAATACCAAGCAGACCGAAGATGAGCGAACTAACTTCGGACTTCTCTGCTTTATTTCCAAACCAATCCTTGATGATCGCTTTGATTCCTGCGTACTTAACGATGAAATAGATCCAGCATAGATTGGCTACCAAAGCCAAGGCCAATGTCATATTTAGATCTGCGTTGCCGGGACGGATAAGTGGCTTGGAAACGACAAAATGGTCGTCCACCGCATGCCCGTAACCAATAGTACCCACACCAGGTAGTAATCCACTCCAGTTGTGGATGAGAATAAAGAAAAACAGGCCGCTAAGTAGCCAGAAGGAAGGAAAAAATACCTTCTTTCCCACGATCGGCTCGATAATGCCACGGATTCCCCCGATGACTGATTCGAGTACCAGTTGCCCTTTGGTGGGAATAAGTTGGGGGCTGCCTACGAGAACCTTGACCAAAATAATAAGAAGGGCTGAAACAATCCAACTAGTAATCATTGAGTTGGTAACTGGGAGTTGCCCAAGTTGGAAAACAGTTTCGGCAGTGACCTTAACACCATCACCAGCAGCATGCAAAGCAGTGAATGGAGAGAACAGTGTGATTAACTTGGCTAATGACTTCACAAAAAAGGGCGATGATAAGATATTCTATTGGTTTGGTCAATTCTGAACTGCGAAGAAATGAAGCGGCTACCAGAATTAATTATAAAAAAACTAACTATAAGTAATTCTTATAGGCATGTTGCGGAACATGAATATGAATCTTTGAAAAGTCCCTGAAAATAACTAGTACCATCATGAGGCCAATTATCAGAACCTAGAACCCATGAAGAAGACTTGGTAAGAACTTGTTTTGTCCAATCAAAATAAGGTTCATGGTCGGTCTTGAAAAACAATTTGGAGCCGGGTCGGGATTTGTCATGCAAGATTTTGAGAAAGGAATCCTGAATAAGTCGGTTTTTATAATGCCTTTTCTTGGGCCATGGATCGGGATACATGACATAAATATTCTTCAGATAAATGTTCTTCGGGAGTGCTTCTAAAAATTCGTTGGCCTCTGCTTTGAGAAAAAATACATTTGAGATGTTGAGTAACTCTTTTTTTCGATCCGATTTTCTTATCCGCTTGGAAAGAAGGTCGATTCCTACAAATATGTCCTTACTTCGTAGCGAAGCCAAAGAAGTTAACCAATGGCCATGACCACAGCCAATTTCTAGATTCATTGCTCCCGAATCGCTTGCATTAAGCTTGGTAAGAATATTACTGGTGATGTACTCCCCTACCCTACCGATTCGTAAAGCCCTTTCCTCCAAAATTTGGGCAACTCTGTCGGTTTGGGGGAAAGGGATCATTAAGGTTGTTCCTTGGTTAGATTTAAAAAACGTTTTAAATAGATATGGATAATGGTTACATCCGCTGGGTTTACGCCTGAAATACGGGAAGCCTGCCCCAGAGTATCAGGTCTAACCAAAGAAAGTTTTTCCTTACACTCGGTTCGAAGACCGGGTAAATCATGGTACTGAAAATCTTTGGGTATGAACATATTCTCCGCCTTGTTCAAGCGAGATGCCGCTTTGGTCTCTCTTTGTAAATATCCGTCGTAAGTGATTTGATAGAGTACCTGTTCCCTGACTGTGCTGGGTAAATTCTTAAAATCATCTGGTAACAATTCCGGATTAGAATCTATTTTAAATTGAAGTGCATAACACTTGCCGGTGGGACTCTTGAGTTTATTTAACGCATTGAACCAAGATTTGGTAAGTTGTATCTGATGTTCGATATTTTTCCTTCTTTCAGGGGAGGTAAGGGAAAAAGATTCAATTTTTTCAAAAAAACGAGATTCAGCACTTCCGTGATTGAAAAAGAGGCGGTGTTCTGCCCGACTCGTGAACATACGATAGGGTTCTGTAACCCCTTTTGTAACAAGGTCATCGATTAAAACGCCAATGTATCCATCATCACGCCCTATGCTCAATGGGTTGGTTCTTAGGGCATTGCGTGCAGCATTTATACCGGCAACCAGACCTTGAGCTGCAGCTTCTTCGTATCCAGAAGTTCCATTGATTTGCCCGGCGAAATATAGGCAGGAGATAATTTGTGACTCTAAATGATGATTAAGTTGAGTTGGAGGCGCATAGTCGTATTCAACTGCATAGGCGGGTCGAATGATAACGGCTTTTTCTAATCCGGGAATTGTGCAAAGCACTTTTTGCTGGATGTCGAAAGGTAAGCTAGTGGAAAGTCCGTTTATATACCATTCATCTGTATTGATCCCTTCAGGTTCTAGGTGGATACGATGCGATTCCTTTGATGCAAAGCGTACTACTTTGTCTTCAATACTTGGACAGTACCTAGGACCAGTGCCCTTGATGTCGCCTTTGTATAACGGAGAACAATGGAGGTTGTCGTTGATGATTTTATGGGTTTCCTGCGTTGTCGAAGTAAGAAAGCATTGAACCAGGTTTGATCCAGTTTGGTGACCAGGTTGACTAATCCATTTTGCGTTTTGTTCCACGTGGAACATTTCACTGTCGGATCTTGAATCGTAAAATGCAAATTTTGTTGGAGTATCATCTCCATTTTGTGATTCTAGTCCATGAAAGTTAATTGATCGGCCTAAAAGTCGTGGTGGAGTTCCTGTCTTGAACCTTTTTAATTCAATGCCATTTTTTATAAAGTGTGCAGAAAGTCCTTTTGCGGAATGGTCTCCAAGTCTACCACCCTCGGATTTGGATTTTCCAATGTGTGTAGATGCTTGAAGAAAAGTCCCTGTTGTCACAACTACTGATTTTGCAAAAAATTCAATCCCAAGAGAGGTCGTAATACCAAGGCAAACCGAATCTTTCACAATTAACCCGTTTACCATTGCCTGGAAAATGGTAATATTTTCTTGTTGCTCCAAAACATGCTTCATACGCATCTGATAGGCTTTTTTATCGCATTGAGCTCGGGGAGCTTGCACAGCTTGTCCTTTTGAGGTATTAAGCAATTTGAATTGGATAGCAGTGAAATCAGTATTCAGAGCCATTTCTCCACCTAAAGCATCTATTTCACGTACAATTTGACCTTTTCCTTGACCGCCTATTGCAGGATTGCAACTCATCTGAGCAATGGTATCGAGGTTGCCGGTTAGGAGGAGTACATCTGCTCCCTGCTTCGCACCAGCAATAGCTGCTTCACAGCCTGCATGACCAGCACCGCAGACAACAACGTCATAGGGATTATATTTATTATTGGCTCTTAGTGACACGATTTATTTTCCTATGCAGAATTTGCTAAAAAGAAGATCGAGAATGTCCTCATTTGATTTGTATCCGATCATTTGGTCCAGATAATCACGAGCGGATGAAAGATATTTAGAAGTTATTTCATATCCTATCCTATTTTGAGAATCATCAAGAAATAGCTGCATATCGTTTAAGCAATCAAGAATCAGGGCTTCATGTCTTGCCCCAATGAGAAATTCATTTTCAGCACCTGAACCGATAAGTTTATTTACCTCAGTTTGTAATTGTATTTCTAGTTCTGATATATCATTGGAGTTTTTCAAACTCAGATGTAGCTCGGGTAAGCGCAAATTTCTATCTGGATTCCACCCACTATTCCCAAGATCTTTTTTGTTTCTAACAAGAAGCGTTGGCTTTTTTTGAATGTAATTTGTAAATTCATCTGGTAGAAGGGTAGGGGAGGGTACTGAATTATCTATGACCCAGATAAGAATATCAGCTTGATCCGCCTGCTCTTTGGTCAGATCTATTCCGGCCATCTCAATTTCATCTTTTGTTTCATGTACACCGGCTGTATCGACTAATGTAATCCATGTATTTCCCAATTTGATCTCAGTTTCAAGATAATCTCTGGTTGTTCCTGCCTGGGTATGAATAAGTGCTCTGTTTTTCCCCGCTAGGGCATTGAACAAGCTGCTTTTGCCTACATTAGGATGACCCACTAGAACTACACGAATATTTTTGAGCAAAATTTTGGTTCGATGAGCTTGGTCAAGCAGGCTTTTAAGCTCATCGATTAACTGATTGGTATACTCTTGTATTTGGATGGAATTATCTTCACCCAAATCGTCCTCTGGAAAATCAATATGGGCTTCCTGTGATGCCTGCAATTCCAGAATAGATTCTTGAATAAGGATCAGTTTTTTGGACAACTCTCCTTTCAAATTTCGGTGTGCAAGTGCTAGAGAATGTTCATTTTTCGCGGCAATTATCTGAGCTACTGCTTCAGCTTGAGAGAGGTCAATCTTCCCGTTGAGAAAGGCTCGTTTAGTAAATTCTCCCGGTTCTGCCAGACGGCAACCACGTTCAAGTAAATCCTTACAGATAAGTTCAGCGATCAGTGAATTGCCATGATAGCAAATTTCAAATGATTTTTCTCCGGTGTAGGATTTACCAGTCTCAAAATAAGTAATGAGCACCTGATCGATTAGATCGCCGGTCTGATTCCGGTACTTGGTTAGGGTGGCAACCCTTGGTTGAATCTCGTTTTTATTGCAGAGAACCTTCGCAATTTTATCAGCAAGATCACCACTAACGCGAATAATTCCTATCGCGGATTCTCCGGGAGGTGTCGCTTGTGCAATAATTGTATCCATCCCATCAGGGCAGGGCAGGGCGGATTTAAGAAATTAATCCTCGTCAGAAGAGTCACCCTGAGCGAGCACGGAACCAACGGATACCTGAACCTTTTCCATGATTGCTGATGTGATTTGCTCAAGTAACTCCGGATTCTCAGCCAAAGCCTGCTTGGCAGCTTCCCTTCCTTGGCCCACGAGGTTGCCCTCATAGGAAATCCACGCACCTTTTTTTGCGAGAATTTGGTGATCGATGCCCAGATCTATAACAGAACCGGTCTTTGAAATCCCCTCATTGTACATGATATCAAACTCGCAAGCGGTAAAAGGAGGTGCCACTTTGTTCTTCACAATTTTTAAACGGGTACGAGAACCAGTAACTGTACCATTAGCTTCTTTGATCTGGCCAATTCTTCTTATGTCCATCCGCACTGAACAGAAGAATTTAAGTGCTCTTCCGCCAGGGGTGGTTTCTGGACTGCCAAACATCACCCCAATTTTTTCCCTTATTTGATTTGTGAATATACAAACGCAATTGGTTTTGGATATGGCAGCGGTGAGGCGACGCATGGCTTGACTCATCATCCTTGCCTGCAATCCAACGGTGGTGTCCCCCATTTGCCCATCCAGCTCCTGTCGGGAAACAAGTGCGGCCACCGAATCGACAACGATAACATCTATAGCACCCGATCGAATCAAGGTTTCAGTAATATTAAGAGCATCCTCACCGCTTTCAGGCTGAGAAACCATCAGGTTGTCCAAATCAACGCCAACAATTTTGGCATATCTTGGGTCGAGGGCATGTTCCACATCTACAAATACAGCATTCCCGCTCTTTCTTTGGGCCTCCGCGATTACGCTCAAGCAGAAGGTCGTTTTACCGGAAGACTCAGGGCCGTATATTTCCACAATTCTGCCTCTTGGAAGACCACCCACTCCGAGGGCCAAATCTATCGCCAGCGAACCTGAGGAGATAACGGAGACATTCATTTTGGTGGCATCACCTAGTTTCATAAGTGCACCCTCTCCAAACTTCTTGTTGATGCTTTGGAGGGCGAGCTCAAGCTCGGAGGTTGATTTGCTTGGAGTTTTTTCGGATACTTTGGCCATATTTAGTTCAAGATGGGAAGATTTAATTTGGGATATGTACAGTCTAAGGCAAGGATTTTCAATTGAAGTTTGGACTTACAGCTATTTTCTCCAATCGAAGATAAAAAATAGAACTCTGAAAACGATTTTTGGCGAGAATGTTCTCCTTTTTGCGAACAACTGTATCCATGTTTTTGCGATACGATGGCTTATTTTGTAGTTAAGTGAAAAGAAACTTATCAATTCGGATCATGTTCAAGAGAAAGAATAGGCTCAGAGTCTGGTAAACTAGGCGGGATTCATAAAAATGTTTGATCTTTGTTGATCGACATAATTTGAAAAGCGATATTTTTCTTTTAGTCAGAAAAGTAGGGAGCTCCCGATAATTTAGATTGATGATCAGGCAAGTAATTTGGGACTGGAACGGTACTTTAGTCGATGATGTGGGCTTGTGCGTAGATATACTCAACCAGGTGCTATCTGAGCACTCCCTTACACCGATATCATTAAAGCAGTACAGGGAGACCTTTTTCTTCCCGGTTGCTCAATTCTACCAAACTTTGGGTCTCCCATCTTCAGGACCCCAGTATAAAAAATTAGCTGGTGATTACATCCGAGCCTACCGAGGGCGTTTTAAGGAATGTGAGTTGAACCGAGGAGCTGTTGAAACCCTTAGTGCTTTATCCGACCTTGGAGTTTCTCAGTCCATTCTGTCGGCAGGAGAACAACAGGATGTGGAAAACTTTGTCTCTTTTTACCAGCTTGACCGTTGGATTGGGTTGATTGACGGAGCCGACAATATCGAAGCCAGCGGAAAAGGGGAACGTGCGAGTGCCCATCTTTCTCGTTTAGGTTTTGATAAGAAGGAAGTACTTTTGGTCGGAGATACATTACATGATCTTGATGTTGCTAATCTGCTCGGTTGTCCGACCTTGCTGTTTAGTGGTGGGCATGCGGATGAGCTAAGACTAATTCAGTCTACAGATCAGATAATTCGTTCATTATACGAAGTGGTACGATGGGTTCACGATTGACCGCTATTTTTAGCTCTATAAATTAATTTGTTCATATGAGCAGGGTATTTATTAAAACTTACGGTTGCCAGATGAACGAGAGAGATTCTGAGGCCGTTGCATATAAGCTCATCGAGCAGGGCCATGAAATTACCGACCAAGAAGAAAATGCAGATGTGGTGCTTCTGAACACCTGCAGTGTTCGGGAAAAGGCAGAGCAGAAAGCCCTGGGAAAGGCGTCCAGGGTGCTGAATGGAGCCACGAAAAAGAAAAGTAAGCCTGTTGTTGGTATTCTAGGATGTATGGCTCAGAACCGAGGTGAGTCTTTACTGAAAGAGCTGCCCGGGCTTGGCCTCGTGGTGGGAACCCAAAAGTTTCACCGTCTTCCCGAACTGCTTGACCGGGCGACGAAGGGACATTCCATTCTTGAATTAGAAGAGGAGTCAGGGTCTCAGAATGAGATTAGGCACCACTTAAAAAAGGGGACTAATCCTTCTGCTTTTGTCTCCATTATGCAGGGCTGCAATATGAACTGCTCCTTCTGTATCGTTCCCAAAACGAGAGGAGCGGAGAGGTATCGGCCGATGGGGGAAATTCTTCAAGAGGTGGAGGGGCTTGCCAATACCGGGGTTAAAGAGGTCACTTTACTCGGGCAAATTGTTAACGCTTACGGAAGGGGAGAGTTTAAGCGAATCAATGGCATATCCCCCTTTGTGCAGCTTCTGGAGGCGATACATCAAGTGCCTGGAATTAAGCGTATTCGTTTCACTTCTCCTCATCCGATTGCTTATGGCAAAGATCTGATCGAAGCATTTGGGCGGTTGCCCAAGCTGGGCAAGTATGCTCATCTACCTATGCAAAGCGGTTCCAATCGTATCCTTAAGGCAATGAACCGGCCCTACCGGATAGAAAAGTTTTTAAGTATTGTGAAAAGGCTGCGCAATCAAGTCCCTGGTATGAGAATAAGCACGGATGTAATCGTGGGCTTCCCCGGAGAGACAAATGAGGATTTCAATCTAACTAAGAATGCCTTTAAGCAAGGAGGTTTCGAAATGGGATTTATTTTTAAGTACAGTGACCGGTCGGGCACACCCTCTGTCAAGATGGAAGGCAAGGTGAAAAACGATGACTTAGAGAGCCGGAATCAAGAGCTTCTCAAAATCTTGGAAAAGCAATCTCTTATATCGAATCGAGAGATGCTGGATCAGGAAGTCGAAGTTCTCATTGAAGGCGAGGCAAGGAAGGGCAGGGGGCAATTGATGGGAAGAACTCCATGCTTTCGAAAAGTAAATTTTTTATGCGATTCATCCCTCATTGGCGAGATGAGGATGGTCCGAATTACTCAAGTTGGCCCATCCAGTCTTTCGGGTGATTTAGTCCGCTAATTATCTCATTCACATGACCCTTTTTCAGGCAAGCATTAGCACCGGACTTTTACTCTTTATGTTTGGTGCTCTTTTGATCATCAAAAGATGGAATTTCACTTCGGCATTGATCCGTTTTCCCCGTTCGAAATTATGCAGCTATTGGTTTGTGGGTATTGCCACTCTATGGTTCTTGTGGCGACATCTCGCACATTTGAGCGAAGCCGATTTTGGAGACTACAAATTATTGATCGGAATGGTTGCCGTGGGAGTTGCGGGACTTTCCTTTGTTTATGTTACCGACTTTTTGGCGGTGCGCGGATGGTCGATGCTAGTACTTCTGTATGCCCGTGAAGTATTGGATGCAGCTTTTTTGCAGGAACCTCAGTCCCGGCTATTGCTTGTTCTGACAACTTATTTTTTCATTGTAATCGCCCTGTACTGGGGTGCTTGGCCATACAGGATGCGTGATTGGTTGGAATGGATGGGGAAGAAGAAACATAGGTTCGCGATGCTAGGCGGCGGATTTCTCCTTGCTGGGCTTTTGCTTCTTATTCTAACTGTCACTTACTGATACATTGTCTAAGGAATGAGTTTAATTTTGGCAATCTCGGGGCCGGCAGCAGTCGGAAAAACGACAATTTGCGAGCGATTAATTCTGGAGTTTGGAGATTCGTTGAGCCGCCTTGTAACTGCTACTACCCGTGCCCCTAGAGATGGCGAAAAACATGGGGTAGATTATTTCTTTTTCCAAAAATCAGAATTTCAAGAAAAGCTCTCGCAAAATCAATTTTTAGAGCACGAGAATATCTACGGGAATGATTATGGCATCCTAAAGGACTCTATCTTATTTGCTCAGGAAAAAGGCCTCGATATTTTATTGAATATTGATGTCAATGGTTCTGCGAGCCTAAGGCAATTCTGTCAAGAAACCCTTGTGCTCCACGGATGTTTAAAAACAATATTTATACGTCCAAAAAACCTGGATGATTTGAAGAGGCGGATGATCCAACGGGCGAGTGAAAGTGCAGAACAGGCTCAGGTCAGACTGGTCAATGCCCAATCGGAAATGGAGCGGCAGGATGAATTTGATTATGTCATTGAATCAGCCGATAAAGAAACCGACTACCAAAAGATCAGAGATATCTACCTTAGTTTAAAATAAACCATTTCTAAGCATCCAATTCTGGGCGGAGGGGATTTAACCAGTCGGTATGGAAAAAAGTACCCCTCGGAGAGTCCGTTCTTTCATAAGTATGGGCCCCGAAGTAATCTCTTTGCAATTGCAGTAGGTTTTGGGGCAATCGAGAGCTCCTGTAGGAATCGTAATAAGACAAGGCAGAAGAAAAAGTGGGTAAGGGGATTCCTAAAAGGGCACCTTTGGAGACAACCTCGCGCCAGTTTGCTTGGTATTTTCCAATACAAGATTTAAAATAATCATCGAGAAGTAAATTGGCCAAGGTGGGGTTCTTTTGAAAGGCCTCAGTGATTTTCTGTAAAAAGGCTGCCCTGATGATACAGCCACCCCGCCAAATTTTAGCAATTTCTCCAAAATTTAGTGCCCAGTCGTATTCCAATGCGGCGGCTTTCATTAATTGAAAACCTTGTGCATAGGAACATATCTTTGAGCAGTAGAGTGCACCACGAATCGCTTCTAAGAAGCTGACGCGGTCAACGGATTGCGCGGAGTGAGTGCTTGGACCCGAGAAGGATTTACTGGCATCGATTCTTTCTTCTTTAATCGCACTCATGCACCGAGCAAAAACAGCTTCGGCAACGGTAGGGGCAGGAACTCCCATGTCCAATGCATTCACCGAAGTCCATTTTCCCGTACCTTTCTGACCCGCTGCATCGAGGACATAATCAACTAAAAAGCCATCTCCCTTGGGATCTTTTTGCTGAAGGGCATCTGCGGTAATCTCCATCAAAAAAGAATCCAATTCGCCCTCATTCCATTCCGAGAAGGTTTCACCAATTTCCTTGGCGGACATGCCAAGGAAATCTGACATTAAATGATAAGCTTCACAGATCATTTGCATATCACCATATTCTATGCCGTTGTGTACCATTTTTACATAATGTCCGGCTCCATTTTCACCAATGTATGCGGCACATGGAATTCCTGCAGTGATCGGGTTGCCGGGTGAAGCACCATCAATCGGTTTTCCATCCGAAGCATCTACCTTTGCTGAAATAGCTAGCCATGCGTCTTTTATTAGTGCCCATGCGTAGGGAGAGCCCCCTGCCATTAAGGAAGGGCCGAAACGTGCACCTTCCTCCCCTCCACTAACTCCAGAACCTACGAAGCAAATATTTTTTAATTTAAGGTCAGACTCACGTCGGATTGTATCCGTCCATTTGGCATTTCCTCCGTCGATGATCACATCCTGCTCATCCAGAAAGGGCAGAAGTGAAGCAATTACTGCGTCGGTGGCGTGACCCGCCTGTACCATTATGATAATTTTGCGCGGACGATTAATTGACAAAACAAATGATTCAAGGTTCTGGTGACCCAGAAGATTTTGAGAGTAAGTATTGCGATCGAGAAAATCTTTGGTTTTAGAGAATGTGCGGTTAAAGACCGATACCTTAAAACCATGATCAGCAATATTTAGGGCGAGGTTTTGACCCATCACCGCCAGACCAATTAAACCGAAATCAGAGAGAATTTTAGACATCTGACTAGGATGTAAAAAATTCAGCTAGATCGCAATTAGCAAAATTCAGCAATGAAGTTTAAATAGGCGAAGCATTTGAAATGCTTTCTGCATAGGTTTCATTACTATCTCCTACGGGAGATGTTTCGCTTACCAGGTCCTCTGGAGGCTCATCTAACTGCGGCACAACTGGCCTTTTAAACATAGTAGCAGCGTTGGTGTATCGAGGGTTAATTCCAAATTTACGCATCAAAAGAAGCATATCTTTCGAACTAGTGCGGAGAGGGTTACCAACCAATTGAGCTCCATTTGGAGTGTTAGAAGGAGTGGTAATGGGGGAGCTTGCATTAGATGACGCTTGGGCATTGGAATTATTTATGGCCTTAAGGATGTTTCCTTTCGAAGCTAAGTTGTCCTCAGTATTATCTTCTAAACCCAAAGCAAGCTTTGCACCAGCTAAGGCACCTTCTGTTGCACCTTGCTTGGAAGATTGGGTAATTTGAGTAATATCAAAGTTGTCGTCCAACTTAGAATTGATCGTGCCCTCATCGGCTTCAAAAATGTCTTGGGCCTTTCTCCCCTGAATGACTCCAAATGTAGCCCCAAAAGAGGCCGCAGAAAGATTATCGATGGTCTGCCTGTCATTGGCTTTCGAATCTGGGGACAACCCCAATAATACAGTCGGTTCAAAAATTGCTCCCATAGCAGAGCCAAGAGCAGTTTGTCGAGCAATGGCAACATCAATTTCCTCGGTGGAGGTGGGGGAACGCTTAACTTTCGAAAGGTTTTTTGAATTAACGCTTCCATAAGCGGACCCCTGAGCAGTAAAGTTTATAATAGGAACCAGTTGATCCGTTGGGTAGTAGATTGCCAAACCAGTCGTACCCATCATTGAGCCAAGTGATGCTCTTTGGCTAACCTGTTCAATCACACGAGGAGATTCACTGAATGCGATCGAAGCCGCATCAACAGCTCCAAAAGAACTTCCTCGAGCAACAGCTTGAGCGATATCTCTTCTACTTTGACTGAAGATTTCCCAATTCTTGACGAATTCCATTGACTGCGGAAGAACGGTAGCCAGTTGTGCACCCATAGCAGAGCCATGAGCAACTGATTCAGAAATTCTTCCAGGAGAGAAGCCATCCTTAAGCACCAAATCGTGCGAGAGTGCGGCGTGCGCAATACCACGTGCGGAGAGCTCGGCGGCATCCATGTACAAACCTTCGGCAAGATAATCTGGTGCTGAGGTAGCATAGACGGATGAGGCGAGAACAAATCCATTCGCCAAGGCCTTGATGCTGTCGTAACTGTAAAGAGATAATTGCTCAGCGGTAATGGAACCGGAATCAGACATATCGAGCATACTGGTAAGCAAGCCATCTGTTGCAGATTTGATAATACTGTTGTCGTAGCGACTGAATTCTGAAAATTCATCACGAAACAGTCTTGGTTGGATATTTTCCCCACTAAGTCCATTTGTGGGTTCATTTACCCCTACTTTAGAATTGAAAAACCCTTGAGTAAGACCAACTGCAAGTTGTTGGTAAGCAGTAAAATTTGCAGGATCAAATCCGCTTAATCCACCAAATCTCATCTCTTCGTTTGCAACTTGGCGATTAGCATCAACAGGATCAATTCGGTTATGCATTCCGGGCACCTCGATATCAGGATTTGTATTGATGAAATTGACAAGCGAGTTGGAGAGCTCTTTTGCATTTGCCATTATCTCATCTTGGGGTCTCCCAAGTTCAAAAAGACCTTCAATTGTAGCTTGTGATAATCTTTTAATCCAATTAGGTCCGCTTCCTTCCCATTCAGTAATGTTAGGTAGAATGTCGCTAAAAATAACCTTCGCAGCTTCAATAGCTGCTTGATCGTCTTCGGAGTTAGAAATGTAATTTTTGTAAATACTTTTAAAGGACGACAGGAAGACACCATCAGATAAGTCCCAACTATCATCCCCCTCCTTGTTTTGGGCAATGTATTTAATGGCCTCGCTAAAAGTTACAGATTCAGTTCCAGGTTCATTTTTGAAAAGTTGCGCGTTTTCGAGCAATTTGCTTGTCGGAATTGAGCCATCACTTGCAGCTTCAAATGTAGAAGAAATGGAACCGGAAACTTTAATTAATTCGGGGTCCTCGATGATTGTGCCCGGATTTGTCTCTTTGTCCAAAGGAGTACTAAGCCTTCTTTGTGGCTTATAATTTTGGAGAAAGTTTTGTTTGAGTGATTGAGTGGATACTAAGAGTCTGCTTTTGACCAATGCGGGGACTTCAGCGATCAAACATACACCGCTAGTCATCATAAGAAGACTTAAAAATACAGATTTAATCATTTTCGATAATCTTTAATATTTATCAGAGAAAGTTAGTAGGCAAATGTAAAAAAGGAATTATTAGATTCTGGAATTCCTCATACCTAGTGCGAAACAAACAGAAAACATGGCTAAGCAAGCTGGTGTCCTTGTTGGAAAATCAATTAGACTATAAAATATTGTCACCGCTGCACCCAAAAGTAAAATTCTGCCTTCCGGACTCGATTTTCTCCTTAAGCATCCAATTAACAAGCAAATGGCTGGAACAAAGAAGGCAAGGAATCCAGCCAAACCCCACTCGCACCACCATTCAATAACATCACTGTGAGCGTGAGCGACCAAGGGGACATAAGGATTGTGGGCATTCGCTAAACCTTTATTCCTTTCCTTACGAACATAGGTAGATTGATACTTTTGAGTGGCTGCAGTGTAAGTCTCAAAACCATATCCCCAAATAGGACTTTGCTTCGCGGTACGCACAGCATCTGCCCAAAGATACCATCGCAGGGGCATCTTGCCATGTTTGAAATCATTCAATTGCATTTGTGACACATTTTGGATTTCTTTGGATGTTTGAGATTGAATTCTCAAAAACATAAAAATTGAAATTAAGATTAAAAATTTAAAGGACAAAAAAAGCAAAATTTTGTTCCTTAGCGAACCACTCTTATAGGATACAAACGTAAGAAGTAGTGATGGAATAAAAAGAATCATTAAAAATGTACCAGATCTTGATCCCGAAAAGGGTATCGTAGATAATATTACCAGCAAGCAAACGGTAAGAAAGATCAGTTCCTTTGATCTAAGAAAATCTTTACCCCAAAATTTTAAGGGACTGAAAATTAACATAACACCCAATGAGGCCGACATTAAAGCGAAGCAAGACCAGTGGTTCTTGTAGGTGAATGTCGAGAAATAATACCTAGGCTCTGGCGCGTACCAGATGCCTAGAATTTCTTTAATATCGCTCTCAAAAGAATAGTTTATTTTTTGGTATATACCTACAAGAGAAAGGATGAAGGTGTTAATAAAAAGTAAGTAACATAGATTTCGCACCACTTTGTTGTTCTCTGCACAAGCAAAAATTATAAAACCCGAAAAGATATTAAATATAAAAAAATAAAATCTTATAATAGCTTTTTTATCTGTAATGATCATAGATGGAATCCATGATTTTGGGCTTAATGAAACTTTTGATTCTATTTCATCAATTATCTTAACAATATAATCATCATTAATCACATTAAATCTAAGCTTGTAGGAATCTTTTAGTCCGAGCAAGATAGCAAGACTTTCTGTGTTACTTTTATTCTGAGTTTTAAATATAGTTTGAATTCTATTCGAAATGAAAGTGGCTTTATTAATATCGTTGCAAGCTATAATCTTTCCTTGGAAATCTAGTTCTTTAAGATCCTTATTAGTTAAGTTTTTGTATGATGGATTATAGTAGGAAACAGCAAAAATTACTATTAATGAGCCTGCAGTGAAAATAAAATACTTCCAAACGCCCCAGTGCCTCTTCAATGCAGAAAGCGAACTAACTAGGACGATAATGCTAATAATGAAAAGTACCCACTCGTGCCAACCTCCAGCTAAGCCAGCTTTTGCCCAAAATAGTAACAAGAGGTAGAAAACTGTTAGCTTAAGTAAGTGGTTGCTTGGCATTTGAGCAAGTTGTCTGAATTTAGATGAGGTTGACAATAATCATCTTTAGAAATTCAATGTTGTACACATTCTTATGCCTAAATTAAAGGTTAGTTTCATCTTATCATTTCTCCTTGCTAGTCAGCAGGCGCTCATTGCCGTTTTGATAGATGGTAAGTTGGGGACCGTAACAGCTGGGGCAAGCATGACTGCAACTTACGATTCTCGTGTTTTCGCTATGCCGACAAGCGAATTTAATAAAATCCGCGATGGCAATCTTTCCAATATTAGTGAAATTGAGAGTGAGGACGATTTTATCCTTACATTCTCGCCTGCTCTTCATTTTGCAAACAAAATTGGTCTTTTAAAATTATCGGGTTCTGCCGGCTTAATCATTACTCAATACATTATCAACGACAAGAAGAGCTCAATTACTCCCAGTACCTCATTGTCGGTCGACTTTGATGACACCCTAGCCCTAAAAAAAAGAATATCCAACAATGCTAAGATTAGATTTGAATCTACATTTGATGTTGGTCAAGTAGTTGGAGCTAGTATTCTCGATCAAGATTTTGTTTCCTACACATACATTAATACAGGGTTTAATGTGCGTTATAACCACAGCGAGAAATTTGGTATTGGGGGTGGTACTTCATACTCGCACAGATTTTACCAAACAGACTCATCAAGCGATAACCAGCCAAACTTCGATTTTGCGACTCTACCGCTCAGTGCAAGAGCCTTCTATATTTATTCGGAAAAACTCGATTTTTTCACTAATTACACATTTTCAAGAACGAAAGCATCGAGCGGAGGCAGGTCTGAATTAACAAGTTCAAGGTCCCATTCAATTTCTGTGGGAGCTGATGGTGAATTTTCTGAAAAGCTAACAGGTACCGCTTCAATTGGATATTCTGTGTTGGACTTTGATCACTCAGGAACGCCTAACGAGCAGAACATCATTACATCGATAGGAGCAAATTGGAAGTTTAACTCCAAGACATCTTCCAATTTCAATTTATCGAGATCATTCTCTCCTACATCTACCGGGGACTCAGCTTTCACAACTTCACTGAGTGCTGGATTATCTCATCGATTTACTGAGGATTGGAGTGGGAGTGCCAATCTTAGTACAGGATTTTCTGAAATAACTAACATCTCTAACAATTCTCTTGAGCTTGATTCATACAGCCTTGGTTTCTCTACAAGCAAGAGATTGAGCCGAGTTTTTACAACAACTGGCTCATATAATTTCACTTACTCGGATTCAAGCAAAACGGGATCTTACAACAGGCATGTTCTACGTGCAGAAATAAGTGGTCGTTTCTAATGTACAGATACTGCACAGTTTATGTCTCATTTCTACTAGGTTTGTTTTTTTCAGTTCAAACTGTATTAGCACAACCATCCTATAATTATGATCCTTCTGTATTAAGAGATCCTGATGGATACAAACTCCGTTTTGGTGACAGAATTAGGGTAATCGTTAGAGGTGAATCTGAGTGCACATCCGAAGAAACGATTTCTGGCGAGGGTACTCTAAATGTAATTTACTTGGGCGATATTTTTCTGCTTGGATTGAACAAACAAGAAGCTGAAGTAAAGATAGCGAATGAATATACCCGTAATTTAATATTCTCACGCCCGAAAGTTTCACTATCAATTACCAAGTATTCAGAGCGAGTTGCTTTTCTTACAGGATCGGTCAATCGTAAAGGACCTTATGTGTTTCCTCCAGAAGTTGAAGCGATGAATATTGTTGAGGTCATTGCTCGAGCAGGAGGGTTTAATGGTATAGCCAAAAAAAATAAGGTTTTTGTGACTCGCACCTTTTTTGATGAGAAAGGGATACCAACCAACACCCAAACCTTTGAAGTGGATGTTGAAGCCCTGAGTTCTGGTTCTGCTCAATCCCGAAAAAACTTTTGGATTTATCCAGGAGATCGAATCGAAGTACCTGAAAGGCTATTGTAATGGACGAAAATTTCTCAACAAACTCTAATGTAGGTGGTAAATCTAACAGAATTAAGGGCATAGGAGATTTTCTGCTAATCTTAAGGGATCGATGGCTTATAGCATTAACATTAGCACTGCCTGTTGCTTTGGGCTACATTTACAAGGAATCACAAGGATTGGAGCTTTTTCGTTCAAGTTCATCCTTCCGACTCATTCCTCCGCCGGCTATCTTAAATTTACAGAAAGTCGACAGAGATCAGCAGGTTCAATCTTTGGTTGCCAAGCATTTAGATGGACTCAACTCGTCGGAGTTGAGAGCCAACGTGATATTAAAAATTAATGACAATCCCGAGCTCAAATCTGTTATGGTCTCCCCTTTTCTGAGGGATGGCATTCCCGTTGATGTAGGTTCAACTGTTTCATACTCCATCTCGGTTTCGCCTCCATCCGAAGGTCGACCAAGATTTACCATATCTTCAACTGCTAGGTCTGCCCGAGGCGCTCAAGTCGTTGCCGATTTAGTGCAATCGGAATACGAGAAACTGCACAAGAGTAAGAAAAGTATTCAGGTCGAGAATGTTAGAAATGTCCTGGAAGTTCTTCTCCAAAAAAGTCTTGATGAGGAAAAAAGAATAGCCTCTGAAAAGACTGAATATAAGAAAAAATTTGATCTCCCTTTTCTTGAGGATGAAAAGAAAGATACTGCGGCCCGTAAAAGCCAATACCATTCTGAGGTAACTGGTTCCAAACTAAGTCAAATTAGAATCAATTCTCTCCTGAGGCAGATTCTTCAAATTCAGGTAAGAATTGGCTCACAATCTGATTCGACCAGTTCGGAGGACATTAAAGATGACATTGCGGCAATTAAGCAATTTTTTGAAATTGATGCCATTGAGTCATTTGGTTCAATTCCTAGCCTGCGGAGTTCCCTTAATAAACTGGAACTACAAAGAAATCAGTATGAGGAAACGGGTTCCGGATATTTGGAAAGACATCCCAAAATGCTAGAGAATGCTCGACAAATTCAGATTGTCAAAAATAGCCTCAATCAAGAGGTAAAAGCTGCTATTGCGGATTTGAGAGATAAACATATTCAACTTACAGCCCAGGAGAAAGAGTTTACGCAAGCCATGTCCAAAGTGCAGGAGCAATCAAGAAACCTTAGTAAAATTGAAGAGGTTCTTGTAAATTATGACAGACAACTTTCGGTTGTCCGCAAAACAACCGATCAGATTCATAATAGGCTTAATGATGTTCGCATAGAACAAACACTTCCAAGTGAACAGGATGAACCATTAAATAAAGAATCATTCGCCTATTTGCCGGGCGGGCCCTTCACGCCGGATAAAGTGAAGATAAAAAAAGATGGCTTGATGCTTGGATTAGGAATATTTTTCATCGTACCTTTCCTGCTGGAATTTATTGATAATCGCGTGAAGTCCCCATGGGATATAGAAGTCTTTCTCAATCGAGATTTAATAGCAGGAATCCCCAAGATTTCTCAAGTTGAAGAAAAAAATCGTCCTCTTATCGTCGGTAATGATTTAGACGATGGTTTAACCGAAGCTTTCAGAAGTATGTTCAGCAGAATTCAAATGAATTCTATAACTGATTACCCGAAAACGATTCTTGTTACCTCAGCAATCCCAAGTGAGGGAAAAAGTCTGATTTCCGCGAATCTTGCCTATAGTTGTGCCAATCACGGAAAGAAAACGATTTTGATCGACTTTGATCTGCGTAGACCAGGTATTCACAAGTTCTGTAATATATCCAATGAAAAGGGTTTATTGACCCTAATTAATCACCCTCAGGACAGCCCAGAGAAGCTTTCTGATTTTGCATTTAGAACCCTTACTCAAATCCACCCTAATTTGTTTGTTTTGCCTTCAGGTGGAAAAACTCGTGCGGCTACTGAAATTCTCGAAAGCAATGAGTATGAACGTGTTTTATTTGAGCTCAAGAAAATGGCAGATGTCATTATCATTGATAGCCCTCCAATTGGTCTATTTCCTGATTCTCTTGCGATTTCCCGCAGAGTAGATGAAGTCCTTTTTGTGACTCGATACGGAAAGGTGTCTCGCAAAATAGCCAAAAATTTACTAGAAAGCATAGACGAGACAGGTGCCAAAATTCTTGGTGTTGTACTGAATGATTTGCCACAAAAGAAAACACCTGGATACTATTATTCGGGTTATTATGGCTATGGATATTTCAGGTATAAATATTATAATAAATATTATGGTCGTGATAAGGATGATTCTTCTACCAAAAACATGGATATTTCTAATCCAGTGTAGTTGAATAATTAAGGATTTCAAAACTTGAAGTTTAAAACTGAAGTTGTCTCTCCTAAAGGGATTAGAATAAAAGGGGACGATCATTCCGAAGAACTAGCAAGACTCATTGAAGAGAGATCTAATGTGCTAAGAAAAGATGGATGGAGGTTGGTTAATGCGTTGCCTGCAATGGTAAGTGAAGGTGCCTTGTACAAGGCAATTTTAATTTTTGAAAAAGGGGATTAGGCAGGAAAGTTCTAACCTGTGCATACAACAATACTCAAATTTCAACCAGGTGGAAAAGAAACTCACTTTATTTAAGCTGATCCCTAACATTTTTACCACCGTTGGTATGTGTTCTGGTTTAACCGGCATACGATTTGCAATTGACCACGAGTGGAAAGCCGCAGTGATATGCATTCTTTTTGCCTCCTTTTTTGATTTAATTGATGGGCTTACTGCCAGAGCCTTTCGGGCAACTTCTCGGTTTGGTGCAGAATTGGATAGCTTGTCTGATGCCATTAGTTTTGGGGTAACGCCTTCAATTATTCTCTACATTTGGTTAGGTACTAACTTCAATGAATCAGATAATCAATATATTCTTGGATGGTATTGGATTCCCTTTCTTGTATTTTCATCTTGTGCAGTACTGAGGTTGGCACGTTTTAATGTTTCGTCCGCATTGGACAGTATACCTGATAGCAAAAGTGGCTTTTTCGTGGGTGTGCCTACACCGGGAGGTGCTCTGCTTGTGCTAATGCCAATCATGCTCCAAATCAATGCCGACCGATTCGGATACATTCTAAATCCTAGCATTTACATATTACCTGTTCTATGCTGGACCTTACTTGTATCTGCATTGATGATATCTAGTATTCCAACTTATTCCTTTAAAAGCTTTTCGTACAGATTTTCTAAAAATAAGGCAACAATGATACTGATTGCATCTAGCCTTTCTGTTGCCATCTTCATTAAGGAAAGTTGGGTTATTTTGGCATTAGGAACCTTTGCATATTTTCTCTCGATTCCATTCTCTTTCCGTACATCGAAACAAAACAACACTGATTAAATAATCTTTTGTGCTAAGCCTGTTACTAAATTATAGAAGTGGCTTTCAATTTGATGCACTCCGAGATGCAGTTTTTTACTTTTGAAATTTCTATTTCACAGAGTTTAGAATTATGAAAGTGGTTCCTTGAGAGATTCATTTCCATTTTTTTCTTTATCTCGCTAGTGTATTTATTAAAGAAATGAACAGCGTCCTCACAGTATAAATGGAACTCAGGTAAACTCAGTTTTTTGTCTATTTTTGCCATGTAATAAAGGGCATAACAATACTGCTTATTGTGATGAGTTACTTTTGATAAGTTTAACTTTGCCTCTTGGAGATCGCCCAGGTGGTAATCAGACATACCTTTAAATAGATAAAAATCAGATAATGATTTAGTATCTAATTTGCTTAATTGATACCGGCATGCTTCATGCATCCCGCATTCGAAAAGTATTTGTCCAATGTGACACCTGTGCTCGTCAGACAAAGGCCTTTCATTTATTAAAAGCAGATATTTTTCTAAGACCAGAAGGTCAGGTTTCCTGTGCAGAACTCCTTCTTCATCAAAAAATGAATTTGTCCCTGCCCGTCTTACTATTTCAATTAAAACCTCTTCATGACCATTTGATAAATCCCAAGCAATATCTAGAAGTAAAATAGCCCGATGATAATCTTCCGGTTCTTGTAAAAGATTTCCTAATCGCGAGAAATGTTTCCAATTGTTGGGATCAATTTCAATTAGTTTTTCCAGAGAATATTGCAGATTTGTTACATCATTTAGCTTATCGTATAACTTCTGGGCTAACTTTAGGAAATTTATGTTTTCCACAGCTAAAGATAAGAAACATTGGATCCTACTTAGTGCCTTGGCGTAATCTGAATTTTTATAAAACAGAAGTGCCTGAAGATAGATTAAATCTTGATTTTCTGGGGCGAAATTAAGGCTTTCCTCTACAAGTTGCGCCGCATCCCCTAATTGTCCATTTGATACATAATGGGAGCACAGTCTTGATATCGATTGACTATGCCCCTTATTAAGTTGAATTGCTCGTTTTAGGTGGTCTAAGGCAAGAACTTCGAAACTTTTAGGATTTAGCAGTTTTCTTTGACTTACGCCTTTGTCGTTTGCCATTTGGTTTTAAACTCTCTTTGCTTTGCGTGGGGGATAGGTCAACCAACTCTTTCTGAGCTTCTTCATCCATCAGGAGTACCGCGAGTTCATAATGTGCATCTGCAAATGATGGATTAATTTCAATGGCTTTTAATAGATGAGAATATGCTTCTTTGTATTTTTGATTTTGGTACATCAGCAGAGCCAACTTGAAATGGGGTTTATATGAACTAACATCGAGTTCGATGGCTTTCTTGAAATGGAAGATAGCTCTTTCTGAGTCAGATTTGTCAACGGTGGAGCCATCTTTTGCTAAACTGAAACCTCCAGTTAATAGCAGTGCAAAGTAGTAATGGGAAGGTGCGTGAGATGGATCAATCTCTAAAGCGGTTTCATAGTTTCTCAAGGCAAGATCATATTCAGCCGGAGAGTTTAAAATTCGGGCAAGATGAAAATAGCCTTCTACGAAATTTTGATCAATGTCTGTTGATTTTTGAAAATGAATTTTGGCCTCGTTGATGTCACCGTTCTTTTCGGTGTGGTGACCAAGTTGATAGTATGCAAGGGTGAATTCCGGATTCAGTTCAAGTGCCTTGTAAAAGTATTTCTTGGCAAGAGAAGAGTCTTCATCATCCCGATAGATCATGGCTAAGAAATAATGACAGTCACAATTTGACTCATCGATTTTGACGGACTTGAGCAGATTTTCTTCCGCAGCACGCAGGTTATTTTTTTCATAGTGTAATTTTCCCAACCAAAAGTACGGCTGTGGTGCTTGCGGGTTACTAATTATCGATTCATTAAAATGTTTTTCGGCCAAATTGAGATTTTTTAACTTGGTGTAAACCTTGCCCAAAAGAAAGTGGGCTTTGGCATAATTTTCATCATGTGCGATTGCTTGATTTAAATGGATTTTGGCTTCTTTGTACTTTTTTTGGGAGTAAAGAATTTTAGCGATGTTGTAATTCGCTTTTGGGTGATTTTCTGCCAATAGAATGGCCTGTTTGAACAAACTGAGGGCCTCGGTAAAATCTTTTTTATCTATCAGAGTACCTTCCTTATTTGTCGCGATTCCTCCGGATAACAACTTTCCGAGGTAATAGTATGAATCCACAAAACTTGGATTTATATCTATGGCCGTTTCATAGTTCTTTTTGGCCTCTTCGAAGTCGTCTGCATTAGTTAATAAGGTTGCTTTATAGTAATATGCAGATGCGTAATTTTGATCGATCTCTGTTACTTTATCAAAGTTGTTCTTCGCCTCTTCAAAATCTTCTAGCTTGATCAAAAGAAGTCCGTAGTGGAAATAGGCGTCAGAATAATTCGGATTGATTTCAAGAGAGTTAAGAAAATGGTTTCTTGCCTCTTCCCAATCTCCTTTTTCCATCAGACTTATTGCAAGGGCACACTCGGCTTCAGAAAAGTTTGGATTAAGGTTTACTGCTTGCAGAAAGTTTTCCAACGCAACTTCAAGTTTACCCTCACCCTTGTTTAATAAACCTAATTTGTAGTGAGCCTCAGGATGCTTGGGGTCGAGGGTGATTGCCTTTTCAAGCAGTTCTTTGGGGTTTGGTGTCATGGAAAATATATTTTCACTTAGTTGTCATCACCCAAACACCATCCCATTCTCCTTTGGGAGGATTCTTTTTCATGTGGTTACATCGATCAATATAGAGCTGTGCAGCAAGATCATTTTCGTTTATCTTTTTTACTGACTGAAATAATTTGATAGCCTGATCCCACTTTCCTTGATTCCAGGAGCGATAACCATCGTTAAATAAACCAAGTGCGTCCACTAAGTCAGGATAGGACTCGTCGTCATGAAAATCTAAAACCTCATAGACGCCAACCGGCTCAGTTTTTCCTTTTACAATTACATAATCAACTTGCCGTGTTCTGTAAGTAGCTTTGACTGCTTTGTAAGTAAATTCGCTAATTAAAATGTGGGCACCATATTGCTTACATGCACTTTCGATTCTGGCGGCTAGATTAACACCATCCCCAATCACAGTATAATCCATTCTTTTGGGAGAACCAATATTTCCAGAAACAATAGAATCCGTATTAATTCCCATGCCGTGATCAATGGGTCTTTTGCCCTCATTCATTCTTTTATCGTTGAAAACTTTTAAGTCGGTCATCATCCGAATGGCGGCTCGGACTGCTCGGTCAGGATCATCGTCGTGCGGTACTGGAGTTCCAAAAATACACATCATCGCATCACCGATAAATTTATCTAGCATTCCGCCCTCATCCGTTATGCAATCGACCATAATCGTAAAATATTCGTTGAGAAGTTTTACAGTCCCTTGGGCACCGAGTTCCTCAGTAATGGTAGTAAAACTTCGTACATCAGAAAAAAGCACCGTGCCAACACTTTGTTTGCCTCCCATTATATCTTCATTACTGCCGCCGGAAGCCATTAATTGATCAGCAAGTTCAGGATCCATGTACCTTGACATAGTTGATTTCATCCGTTTTTCGGAGCTTATGTCTTCGATCATAAGCATGGCACCAATAACGGTAGCGTTGGACTTGTGCTTTGAGCTTTTGGCGTCGCCCAGTCCTGTCGATGCTTTGCCCATAAGGGGCGTTAGGGTGACATTTACAGACAGGGTTTCTCCATCCACAACCAACTCGTGGTCTAAAAACTCTTCTATCTCCTTTATCGATTCAATCTTATCGAGGAGCCATTGATTGGAGGCTGAAAAAATAGCGGAAGCAGACTGCTCGAGAATCTCAGATTCATTGATAAGTTTAAGAATTCTCAGTCCAGCGGGGTTGCATGTTTTAATGACAAAGTTTTCATCAAATGTAATCACTGCATCATGCATGCTTGCCAGAATACTTTGAGAGTAATTCATCTGGCTTTGGACATCGTCAAAAAGTTTGGCGTTTTCGATACCCATCGAAATTTGAGAGGTAAAAGCGGCCAACCTTTTCTCGTCTTCGGTATTGAAAGAACCCCCACGTTTATTGAGGACTTGACTCACTCCAATGGCTTTTCCCTCTTTGTTAAAGACTGGCATACAAAGGATAGATCTCGTAAAAAAACCTGTTTGTTTATCAAATGCTGGGTTGAATCTTAAATCAGCATAGGCGTGGGGAATGTTAACCGATTCCCCAGAGGTAAAAACCGTGCCCGCAATACCGAGGTGATTGGGAAATTTGATCACTGATTTTTCATCCAACCCTTCGCCCACTTCCGTGTAGAGTTCATTGGTTTTTTCATCGTTGATGAAAAGGGTGGCTCGCTCACAATCCAGCATAGTCGAAATAGTGGAGATAATTTTTTGGAGCAGGGGAGTGAGCTCTAGCTCTGAAGAGACTTGTGATACGACATCAAGAAACTCCAATTCCTGCTTTCTTGCTGCTTCAACTTGTTCAACAATAATGTTCCCTTGAATGGCAATAGCCGCTTGTTCGGTCATTGCCAGAAGGAGTTCGAGATCTTCCTCTTCGAACTGACCATCGATTTTGTTCAGGATTTGGGAAACGCCAATCTTTTCGCCAGAAACGGTTCGGAGTGGAGCACAGAGTATACTTTTGGTTCGAAAGCCAGTCCTTACATCTACGGCCTTGTTGAAGCGGTCATCTTTATATGCATCGTGTATAATGGTCCCTTCGTTATGCGTAAAAACCCATCCGGCGACGCCCTTAGAGTTTAAAATCCGAATCTCTCTGCGAAAGTTTCCTTGTGCGATTCGAGAGTAGAGCTCTCCTGTGGAGGCATCATTGAGGAAGATTGTACCCCGTTCCGCACCAATGGTTGTAGTGGTTATTTTTACTAATGTTTCTAATGCCTCATCTAAACTTTTAGTTTTGGCAAGGTCAGTGGTTACCTGGAGCAACATATCGGAGAACCGAGCGGTTCTTTTTGATTCTGTGGCTGTTTTATCTTGGTTTTTTTCTTCCATTGGATCTTTCAAGTTTTGACCTTAGATCAACTATGGTCTCTTGGAGTTGTTTAAATTCAGAGTTTTTTTGTGCAATTTCTTTTTGCAATTTTTCTTCATGTCCAAAGTTTTTCTGGTCTATCTCAAGGCGCAATGCAGAAACCATTCGCTTGTAGTGACTGATCTCATTGTGCTGCGAAGACAGGGCGGATTGAATGGTTTGCTGCTTATCCAAATTGGACTGCTCTAGCTGATCCCGAAGGTTGGAAACGCTTTGCTTGAGAAGATTGATTTCACTTGATGTTCTTTGAAGATTTTTCTGGGCACGATCTTGATTAAGGCTTTTTTCGGATTCGATTTTATCCCGTAATGAAGAGACCGTTTTCCTTAGGAGTTCTTTTTCAGTCCGTTCGGCAGCGACCGCTTTTTGGACTGCGGCATCATGATCATTTTGACTCGTATCAAGTTTTTCACGGAGTTCGGACACATTCTGCTTAAGAAGCCTAATTTCGCTTTCTCTCTCACTGTTGACTCGCTGAATACCATGCGAATGATCCAACCTTGCGGTCTCCAATTGCTCCCTTGTTCGATGAATATTTTCCTTAAGTGTGATGATTTCGGAAGCGTATGATCTTGCTACATCTTGTGCTTTTTCTTCACCTCTTGCCAGAGATATTTCAAGTTCCTGACGAAGGTCCACCACGGTTTCTTTCAGTGAAGAAATTTCATTCTCCTTCTTGGCAAGGGCAGATTGCACAAGGCTACTGTGCTTATTTCGCTCGGCGTCAATTTGATCACGCAGGCCATGAATATTTTCTTTGAGTAAGGAATTTTCCTTTATGCTCCGACTAACTGCCTGCTGTATCTTGGCCTGTTCATCTCCCTTAATTTGGTCAATTTCCTCACGCAGGGACGATACCATTTTCCGTAGGATTTGTTTTTCGGATTCCGAAGTAGAAGAAGCCCTTTGTAACTCATCCTGAAATCTGCTTCTTTCTCGTTCCAGTGTCTCGCGAGTCATTCCTAAGCTCGATTTCAATTGTTCTTTTTCGCGGCTAACTGAAGATAATGCCTTTTGCACAGCAACTTCCTTCTCTGCCTTCTCTCGATCCAGTTCGTCGCGTAACCCAAGAATTGTTTCCTGTAATGAATTGATTTCAGCGGCCATGCCCGACACAGCTTTTTGAACCTTCGTTTCATTCTGGTCTTTGAGAGTTTGTAATTTTTCTCGAAGAGAGGTAAGCGAGGACTTTAATTGTAAGATTTCGGAGGCACTGGCTGATCTAACTTTCTGAACTTCTCCTTCTCTCTCAATCGTTGCCTGCTCGAGTTCATCTCGAAGGCTAGAAATTGTAGATTTAAGTGATTCAATTTCCCGGTTTGCCGAAGCAACCGCCCGTTGTATTTTGTCGCCTTCCCGGCACTTCAATTGATCGAAGCTTTCTCGAGTATAGGCGAGTGTGGATCTGAGTTGCTGAACCTCATTACGAGAAAGTCGTACGGCATTGTCAACAGCTTCGTCTTGCCGGTTCTCGATTGCCTCAATTTCCTGACGAAGAAATCCAATTGTATTTTGCAGAGAATCGATTTCTGTCGCCTTCTCACGGTGTATTTTATGAATTCGATCCTCTAGCCTTGCCCTCTCAAGTTCAAGATTATCTCGAGATTTTTGAATATTCTCCTTTAGGCATTCAAGCTCCGCTCGACTTTTGCTTACCGCAGCTTGGATTTGATTCTCTTTTGAAGCCTGAGCCTCTTCAAGAGAAGTCCTTAGCTCGTTGATTGTAGCTTGCAAGGAAAGGACTCTTGTTTCTCCAAGTGCATGGGCCTTCTGCACTTTTTCCTCCGAGGATAGAAGATTCCGATCAATCGTTTTACGAAGTTGATCCGCTGTTCTCTTTAATTCAGCAATTTCTTGGGCGGCTTCCCTGCGTAAACTTTGCGAGAGATGCTCTTGTTCGATCTCGGCAGAGTCCAGCTTGTCTCGAAGGGCCGATAAGTTATTCTTGAGGTCGATGATTTCTTGCGTGTATTGAGAAGAAACTCTTTGAATTGAGCTATCTGCGGCGCTTTTGCTTTCATTAAGCCTTTCTCTGAGTGAGTTAATTAACTCTTTAAAGGCTTTTCGTTCGAGTCTATTGGCTTGGGCCGATTTCTGTTTTTCTTGATCAAAGGAAGCAATCTTATGCTCCATTTCCTCGCGGAGGTTGGATATGGTTGAGCGCAGTTGGCTCTTTTCTGCTTCGTGAACTGTCGTTATTTTCTGCAACGCTTGCTCTTGATCAAACGACCGATTAACAAGCTCATCGCGCAAAGCGGAGATCGTCTTCTTTAAATAGTTATTTTCCCGCAGAACGAGATTCGTCTCTGTTGGGGGTAGGGGAGACATATACTCAAGTTAGTATATTTTGGGATTATGTAAATATTAGATCGGCAATTCATTAAATCTTGCCATTGATCAAAGCGACATTTGAGATGAAGTAATGTGTTTAGGTAAAAGAGTAATTGCAGCATCTCTTACATTGGTCATTATTTCTTGTGGCGAGCACGATGCTAAGCTGGAAACTCAGCAGGAAACCGAAGAATTGGCTAAAGCAGAATTATCTGAATTTGTCGAAAGTAATGATGTACCAGAGCATGATCTTTCCAAGTTGGTAACGCAAGGGATTGAGGCTCCTGCGGTCGATGTGATTGATGGAGCCATAGAAAATGAAGCTCTTATCGCCAAAGTTGAGGACGGTGCCAACAATTTGGTTTTGGCTGGAGGCGAACTGAAACCCGTTAAGGCGGAGCGTACTACTAGCCGATCTAAATCGGATGATGATTTAATCTTGGACCTGCGTGAGGTTATATCGACGAAAGACCACATCATTAGCGAGCTTTCCTTGCAAAATCAGCTTTTGCTCAATCAATTGAAGAAATATAAACATGACCAGGAGACTGTGGCACAAAACGAAGTAACATTTTCCACACCGGAGTTTGCCGCCCTTAAAGACGAGATTGCTATCATGCAATCTAACCTTACTGACAAGTCCACGGAGTTGGACGAATTAAAAACCCAAAAGAAATTACTTGAGGATAAACTGAACCAATTTGAACCACAGGGACTTGGGGCAAATCCAGGGAGCAGTGCAGTGCTTCTATACGAGACACCCATGAAAACAATCGATCGAAACCTCTTCACGCCCTCACCAAAATTAGGTTTAGAGTGCCAGCTTTCATTTGATGCTGTGGTTACACTGCAGAACGGAAAGAACAAAGAGGCATTCTACACTGAATTTTTCTTACTAGACCGCAATTTTGGTCAAATTCTTCAGGATGGGGATGTCTATTTAACAGACTACCCCCCCATCGAAAGTTTCGAAGAATTGTGGGCTCAATCAAGAAAGACTCCCTTTAAGTTTCCTGGATTGCAAAAAAGGATCCGTTCACTCTTGCAGGATGAAGTAAGCCAAGACCGGGGTTATCGCGTCAGGACTGATTTGGACGGTGCTGCAGTTTTTAATGACCTACCAGCACGAACATTTAATTTGGTCGGAACTGCATCTTTAGGAATTGTTGGGGTAACATGGAATTTACCGATCCGCCTGATGGGGGGCTCCAACAAAGTCTCCCTTACATTGGCTAACTCATCCTGGAGTAAGTAGTTCTTATTCTCTTTACTGACAGGCTAACTTATATACCTTACACACCAAACTCTAATTATAATGACTGAACAATCTTCCGATACTAAAACACTCCAACTTAGCCTTCAGCAGAAAATCGCCATACTTCTATCATTCGCCAAAGATAAAGTAGTAGAGCAGATTCAATGTGTATGGTTCATCATACTGTATTTGATCATCTTTCAGGTTTTGGTTTTGGGGTTACCAATTGTTTACTCCCTTATGATTGCAGCGGGGATAATGATTGTCATTGTCGGATTAGCTTTTTTTATGGAGGGATTACGGCTTGGGCTTATGCCACTGGGTGAAACTCTTGGCTCAACTCTACCACGAAAGAAAATTCTAGGAATTCCCTGCCTTCCTACCAGCCTTGCTTTTGGTTTTGTACTTGGAGCATTCGCGACTTTTGCTGAGCCCGCCATCGGAGTTTTGAGAGCAGCAGGAGCGGGGGTCGATCCTACTGCTGCTCCTCTGCTTTGGACAATTTTAAACACAGGAGCAGGACTTTTGGTTAACTGTGTTGGTGTCGGTGTAGGAATAGCTGTTTTACTTGGGGTACTTCGCTTCTACAAGGGATGGTCACTTAAACCATTCATTTATGCTGGAGTGATAATTCTTTCATGCCTCACTCTCTACATGCAATTCTCCGACGATCGATTGAAGCATGTTCTTGGACTAGCTTGGGATTGTGGTGCAGTTACAACGGGTCCGGTTACGGTTCCATTGGTTTTGGCACTTGGTATAGGAGTCTGCAGGATTGTCTCGACTGGTGGTTCAAGCAATACTGGTTTTGGTGTCGTTACCTTGGCGTCCTTGTTTCCAATCTTAGCAGTAATGTGTTATGCATTGTATCTGTTCAATACGGACAACTACTATTATGCAAAGCACTCAACTGCTGAATGGCATATTCAGGCTGGAGAATATGGGAAAAATTATTCCACCGACTTTCAAAAGTTTGGTGAATTAAAAGCACAAGAAAAGATTGATTCTGAAGGTGGCGTAGGTGAAAGCGAGCTTGCTTGGTCCTTGTCTCTAGCTGAGAGACAAAAGATCCAAGAACACTTGAACAAGAACAAGTCTCTGCCTGAGGGGTATGCTATTAAGACAAAAGTGTCCGAAGGATCGATTTCTTCCAAAGCGTTGGAAGGTGGCGAAAGAGAAAATGTTGAATTAAAAGGTGCTCGAATTTATGTCGTACGTGAAGGTTTCAAAGCACCAGATTCAATTTGGGATCCAAATGCTGACATCGCTACCACCTTTTCGAATAATTTAGATTTCTTTCCTAATACCTTTAGACCTCAGGAAAGCGACAAGAACGGAAATGGCGTAATAGATCCAGGTGAAGATTTTTATTCTATCGAACCAGATGGATCGATAAATTATTCCAAGGCAGACGGAGTTCTTTCAGGCCCAGACCAAGATCGTGGAGCTCTGGAGGGAGCGATCTGGGCAATTGTTCCCCTTTGCTCAATCCTGTTAATCGTTCTTATTGTCGGACTGAGGCAAAAACCAAAACACATGGATGAGCTTCTTATTGGTATTGCCTGTGCGGTTATTGGTATGTGTCTATTCAATTTGGGAATCTCACTTGGACTTACTCCATTGGGCGAACAACTTGGTGGAAATGTCGTTTCTAGCTTTGCATCGATCCAGCCTTGGCAATCCGAAGGGTTTATAGACCCTATGTTCCAATCTTCGACTGTTGGTAAATGTTTGGCCATTTTATTTGGGTTTATTCTTGGATATGGGGCAACTTTAGCCGAGCCCGCCCTTAATGCACTTGGTTCAACCGTTGAAAAAATTACTGTTGGTGCCTTTAAGAAGAATCTTTTGATGCAGGCGGTTGCAACTGGAGTCGCATTGGGTATTGGTACTGGAGTAGCCAAAATTGCTTTTAACCTTGAACTTTGGTACCTGCTGATCCCGCCTTATGCTATGCTTTTAATTCTCACTTTCATTTCAAGTGAGGACTTCGTTAATTTTGGATGGGATAGTGCCGGAGTAACCACCGGTCCAATTACTGTGCCGCTTGTTTTAGCCATGGGTTTGGGAATTGGAGCAAAAACTGGAGCCATTGACGGTTTCGGTGTTCTTTCCCTTGCTTCGGTTGGACCCATAATTACTGTACTTACCGTGGGCTTGTTGGTGCGAAAAAAACCTAAATCCGCCGCATCTGCTGAACAACAATTGGAGGCCGCATAAATGAACAACCTCGAAACAAAAAATAATATATCCCTTGTTAATTTAATTTTACCCAAGGATTCCTTAGACCAGGTTTCTTCTAAGCTTCAAAAAGCTGGAGCCCGAGGAATTTTTCATGTTTCCGCGAGAGGTTCAATTATTAGCGAAGGCGGGTTGCTTGCCAAAATGTTTCCGCCGCCTGCACCAGAGCAATGTCTTGTGCAAGTATTGGTACCTAATTCTGAGAAAAGCCGCCTTACCGAAGTAGCAGTGGAATCAGGACGTCTCGACCGCGTAGGTTCGGGATCGATCTTCAGCATACCATGCAACCAAACCCACCACTCTGCTAACTTTCCTCTTACGGAGGGGAATGATGATCATTCTGCGTCCAATTCGGCTACTATGGAAGCAATTTGTTGCATTTGCGAAAAAGGAATCGCTGAGGATATTGCACAGGCAGCCCTTTCAGCTGGTGCTCCTGGACCCACAGTAACCTATGGCGAGGGTGGGGGTATCCGAGATAAGATTCCTCTTTTACGTATGACTAAGGGACCCGAAAAAGAGTTTGTTTGGTGTGTAGTTGATCGTTCTGAGTCAAGCGAAGTCTTTACCAATATGGCAAGAGCTGGTCGTATTACTGAACCGGGCAGGGGCTTTATGTACTCCATCCCAGTTTCTGACGGAATCATAAATGTCAGTAGTACGGTTGCGAGTTCCTCTCACGGAGCAAGCATGGAGCAAGTCATTGCTGTGTTGGATGAAATTAAGGGGGGAAAGGATTGGAGAATTAGTGGTGAAAGCAAGTCTGCTTCTTTAAATACAACATTCCTCAAGGACTTGGTGGGTTTATATTGCGTGGTTTCCCGCGATCATTACGCAGATGTATATGATACTATTCTCGAAGCAGGGGCTCCAGGTGTAAGTACCAATTTTGGTGTAATGGCGGACCAAACTGGTCTCGGTGATGACGCCTGCAATGAGGAATGGGCCCTTGTCTACACATCGTTGGCACCCAATGCTGTTGATAATGTGATGGAAAAGGTTAACTCCAAAATTAGTGGCCTTGGTATTGATCGTTTCGCTTTCTACACCTTGCCTATCCCGCGTGCCCTCACATATCTAGGCGGCTGACATTTTTCTACGCAGGTTCGCAATAGATACTGGGGGCTTTTTCAGTTAAGCCAATCTGATTAATTTAGCGGATGCCCACTCTCCCATTTCCTTGATCGAAAGCTCAAAGGAATTTTTAGGTGAAAGTTGATTGAATGTTTCGATCACATCCTCTATCTCACTAGCCAAGATACCAGACAGAATGATCGTGCTTTGAAAATTTGCCAGACTGATAATATTTAAGGCATTACTTATTAATACATCCGCTTGAATATTAGCTACAATGCAGTCAAACTTGTCTGTGTTTGTGCCTAGTTTGTACAGATCCGCAACCCTAAAGCTTACCTTATCTGCCAACTGATTGATCGCAGCGTTCTCCCTTGATATTCTTATAGCATCCTCATCATTGTCTAGTCCAACAATTGGACCATATCCGAGAAGGGAGGCGGTAAGGGAAAGAATGCCTGAACCGCAACCTAGATCCAGCAGGCTAGTGTTGCATTGACTGGCATCTGGGGCATCAATCAGAAATTCTAGGCACATCCGGGTGGTCTCGTGATTACCGGTACCAAATGCCATCCCTGGATCGAGGAGGAGGGAGAGATGATCGGTGGGCACACCATAATCCTCCTTCATCCATGAGGGGATAAGGTGAAAATATTTGTATTGCCAGGGCTGAAAGTGTTCCTTGTACGCATCTTTCCAGTCTCGATCCTGAATGTCCGAAAAATCAAATCGTAGCAAGGTCGGGGAAAACAGCTCTATCTCAGCAATTGCCCTTTTGGCTTCATTTGGACAGTTGAAATATCCATTCAGGCTACCAGAGCCATTCAGGTAATTCACGATCAGAACCCACGGTGAGGGAGCGATTTCATATAGGTAATCCTCAAATGGTAGCACTAATTCGGAAGGTATCTCCGCACAGACTTTAATCATTGCATAAAAGGGATTGCTCCAGTGGATAAATCAGAGATTACCCATGGAAGGAGCATGTGTTCAGCAGCTTGTATTTTCTGGGTTAATTTTGCTAGGGAGTCTCCGTTCATGATTCGAACCGGTGCTTGTGCAATGATCGCACCGGAGTCAATGCCTTCGCTAACCCAGTGTACCGTGCAACCTGAAATTTTCACCTTATGATCCCAAGCCTGCTCAATTGCCTTAAGCCCTTTAAAGCTAGGAAGAATACTTGGATGAATATTGATAATCCTCCCATCAAACGCTTGAATGAAGGATGCGCTGACTATCCTCATAAATCCAGCTAGTACAATTAAGTCAGGTTGGTGCCCAAGTAAAATTTCAATCCAAGCAGCTTCATTTTTTTCATCTATTTTTGACCTTGAGATTCCTGGATCCAAAAATTGATTTTCGATACCATATGATTGAGCGACCTGGAGAATTCCGGCGTCTTTTACATCTGAAAACACTCCCACAATTTGAGCCAGACCGAGCTGTTTATTTATGGATGCTTGCAGAATTGCCTGACAGTTCGAACCTCTTCCCGAGCCTAGTACACAGACCTTCATGATGTGGGGGGATGCTTGTTGATTTTGCTGATCAAAGAAGAAGTACTAAAGCCAGCTAGTTGGCTCACAAAGCGAATTTGGGCATTTACAGTCTCAAGAGACTTTTTCTCTTCTGGGTCCAAGGTTTCAAGCGAATAATCTTCAGATTTCACATACACATCAGGAGCGATTAATAAAATTTCTCTAGCTAAGTTTGCTTGGTCAAAGAGAAAAACCAACGATACTGATTTCAATGAAAGTAAACTCAGTGCTCGGTTCTTTTCATCGATAACGGGTCGAGACGGACCCTTCAACGCCTTTACACTTTGATCAGAATTCATGGCCACCCAAAGTTGATCACCCATTTGGGAAGCCTCATTCAAGGAGTAAATGTGCCCAGGATGCAACAAGTCGAAGCAACCATTGGTAAGCACAATCTTTGTGTTATTTTGCTTGAGAGTTTTTCTGCGGGCAACTGCTTCCTCCAAGGAAGAAATTCTGAAATCGTGAGGATTCAAACTAGTTTTCGCCTTCGAAAAACCTTTTTGCTTTGTCAAGAATGCCTTCCTCTTCAAGTAAATCTTCATCTCCACAAGATTTACCATAGGCGATGAGCTTCTCTCTTTGTTCCTTCGAAAGTTTTTTGGGCACATCAATGACTATCCGAATAAAAAGATCTCCTTTGCGATTTGGGTTTCTCAAATTGGGCATCCCTTTGTCTTTAATTCTGAAAGTTTTATTCGAGGGTGTACTAGGAGGAATTTTAAGGGACACTTTGTTATTAAGCGTTGGTACTTCAATCGTACCCCCTAAACATGCAAGAGTAAACGGGATTGCAGCTTCATGAAAAAGGTCATCCTCGTCTCGTTCGAAACAATCATGCTGCTTTACCTGAACATCTACATACAGATCCCCATTTGGTCCACCGAGAGGTCCGGAGTCTCCTCTTCCTCGTGAGCAAAGTCTTGTCTCGTTTCGAATACCAACCGGAATTTTTACTTTCACCGAGTCATTCGCTTTGCTTCTGCCTTCGCCATGGCAAGTGTGGCATGGGTTCTCGATGGTGACTCCGGAACCATTGCAGGAGGGACAGGTTCTTCGTATACTGATAAACCCTTGATTGGAAGCCACTTGACCGACCCCGCCGCAGGTAGAGCACATCTTTTTTGAAGAACCGTCGGAAGAGCCAGATCCATGACAAGATTCACATTCCTTCTGTCTCTTGTACTTGATTTCTTTTTCCACTCCACTGAAGGCTTGTTCAAGCGTTATGGATACGCCAACCCTAAGGTCGGAGCCGCGCGTGCCTTCAAACCTTCCGCCGGCAGAGCCTCCTCCGAAAAAGTCTTCAAATATACTGCCAAACCCCCCGCCTCCACCACCGAAGACATCTCTAAATAAATCAAAAGGATCCACACCTGCTGAGCCACCGCCGCCTTGAAAGGCATCATGTCCAAACTGGTCGTACTTAGCTCGTTTTTCAGGATCTTTGAGAATATCAAAGGCAGCCGAAATTTCCTTAAATTTTTCTTCGGCTTCTTTGTTGTTCGGATTTTTGTCAGGGTGAAATTTAACCGCTAATTTACGATACGCCTTTTTGATTTCGTCGGCCTCCGCATTGCGGCTAACCCCCAAGACTTCATAAAAATCTTTCTTAGACATAAAATTCTCCGCTTAACAAATTCAGCAAGCCAGTACGATTCAGGACTTAGACTTTGCCACCACTACGCTTGCGGGTCGCAGTAATGTTTCTCCAAGCCGAAAACCGAGACGGATTGTCTGTAAAACCGTTCCATCCTCAGAGTCAGATTCCTCGTGTCGGATTGCATCGTGCAAACTTGGGTCAAAAGGCTCACCAGTAGGGTCAAGAGTGACTAAGCCGTATTCTGCCATGATGGATTCTAGTTGGTTGACAGCCATATTAAATCCACTGAAAACGGGCCCTTCTGGATCCACTTTACTCGCTTCATTCAGCCCGAGCTTAAAGGCATCAATCGCGGGCAATAAATCTTCAACTAGTTGACTTCGTGTCCGGATTACAGCTTCCTCGCGCTCCCTGATAGATCTTTTGCGCAGATTATCTATGTCAGCCAATGCCCTCAGGTACTTCGTTTGGAGTAATTCATTCTCAGCGTAGGTGTCTGAGACTTTTTTGGAGATTCGATCATCGACTGAATCCTTTTTTTCAGCTGTGTTTTCTTGTTCCTCAAGGCCTTCATCTTCATGAAGCTTGGATTCATCAGAAGAACTTTCTTCTGCATCTGTACTATGATTGGTATCCATTGATAAAAAATGATTAATAAAATCTTCACACCCTCGATAGGTCAATCGGAATGCAACTGTGCCATTGGCTGGGGATTGTTAAAATCGATCTGTCACGAGAAACTCAGCTGCTTGATTCGATTCAATTACGCATCCTACTGAGTACGGACTAATAGCCTGGCTGTATGGTTCGATGATTTCACCGTCTACTTCAATGGCACTATTGAGTGCATGAAGGAGTATGCAGGCTTGATTCGCATTTTTTAACTTCAAGACGAAGGATGAACTGAACTTGAACTTACGAATACGAAAGTGTGCACATTCAGCGATGACTTCGCACTCTGCCTGCGAAATTTTCTGTGGATATGGTTCAAAATCCTGAAAATTAATGGATGCTAAAGACTCTTTGATATGAAGTTCCCTTTCCATACCATCTAGCCCTTTTCTTCCCCAATCATATACCCGGTAGGTGGTGTCCGAGTTCTGTTGGATTTCTAGGATTAAGTTTCCTCCTCCAATGGCATGAATTCGCCCACTTTCAACTAGGATGGAGTCACCGCGATGGGATTGAACCTTATGGCACAGGGGTTCAAGCTGATTGTTTTTAAGAGCCTCTACAAAGTCCAGCTTGGTGGTTCCGTTTTTAAGACCTAGGTAAAGAAAGGCATCTGGATTTGCATGAGTAATAAACCAATTTTCCGTCTTGGGTTCACCGTATAATGATTGAGCAATGCTTGCGGGCGGATGCACCTGAAGACTTAGGGTTTCCGTGCAATCAAGCCATTTGACGAGAATCGGAAATTTTTTACTTTTCGTCCAATGCGGGCCAATAATCGAAGAACCCTCTTGTTTCAATGCATCCCTAAGGGTCGCCCCTTTGTAAATTGAGTTCAAAAAGACGGATTGATGATCATCTCGATCTACAATTTCCCATGATTCACCGATCTTTCCATCCAAACTCAACTTTCTTTTCAAAACCGAATCAAACTGCCTTCCCCCCCAAATTCTAGGAAGGTATATCGGTTCAAACTTGAAAATCATTGGTTAAAGCGTTCTTATAACAATTAATGGTGTGGATTTGTAATATACGACTTAAAATGAGTCAACGAGTGCATAATGGGAAAAGAAAAAACTTCTGATAATTACAGCAACGGAATTGGGCAGATTGCACCAAAGAAAAGATTTTGGACTACTTTGCTCCTTGTTGGTTCAGCCGTGTTCTCATTGGTATCTCTCCTCGATTATAACCCGGATAATCTGCATATTTATCCACCAACAGGCAGTCCTCCAGTTTTCGGTCAGATCGGCCTTCTCCTAGCTCGGTCTCTCCTTTGTTTTTTTGGATTATCCGCATGGCTAATTCCATGGGGTGTCTTTTCTTTAGCCTTGATGTGCTGGAAGCAAACATTGCCGAGGATCCAATTACAAAAAATCTTCCCAATTTGCCTTGTGGGATTGGGAGTGCTCTTGCTTGGGTCGATAAGGGATACCCACCTTATCAGCAAGGGGTTGCCGCCAGCGTTTGATCAGAACTTCTTTGAAAATGGAGCAGGGGGAATCGTTGGTTCATGGCTTTATTCGGGCCTTTTAATTACTGCACCCACCAGTTTTACAAATGGCGGGTATTTATTCGTTTGGTTGGGCGAGGTGGGTACGGCTAGCATTGCTTGCATTTCTCTTCTTGGGAGTTGCACCTTTTTCTTTTCATGGAAAAAAGGCACTTCATTGGGGATACTCAAGATTTTAACTAGTGGCGTCCGCACCTTTTCTGGTGCCAGTGCTTTTAAATTCATTTCCGCAAAGACTGCAAAAGATCGTCCCACGGAAGAAGCAATCAGTACTCCTGTAGATGAAATGAAATTTGCTCTCTCGGAAGAGAAAGTCGCGACTGCTAAAACCCATCCTGAGGACCCATTGTTTGGAGATGTCTCCTTGCAAAAAGCTGAATTCTTAGCAGCAGATGATAAAGGCAAGCCCAAGCCTTCAGACAAGGCGGGCAAAAAGATGAATGCGGGTGAGAATTTACTTCCGCAGAAAAAAGAATTGGAAAAGGAGCCGGAGTCTGCTGATACCAAGCCCTCTTCTGATCAAGCAGGGGAAGATTTACTTGAAGGCCCCTTGGAGGATTCAGAAGAGGAGATGGATGGGTTTAAGGTGGTCAGACCAGAGAAAACTGAAAAAGCAGTGGATCTCTTCCCGGAAAGAAAAGGAAATTATCAGTTTCCTGATCTTAATCTGTTGATGGATCCGCCCGAAGAAGAAACCTCGGCCGATGAAGATCATATGATCAAAGCACGGCGTTTGCGTGAGACCTTGGCCGAGTTTAAGATCGAAGTCGAACTGGGGGAGGTTCATACCGGACCGGTAATTACCCGCTATGACATCCACCCCGCGGCGGGGGTTCGGGTAGAGAAGATTGCCAATCTTGACAAAAATTTAGCTATGGCACTCAAGGCAGATAGTGTTCGCATTTTAGCCCCGGTGCCTGGCAAAGGGTGCGTGGGAATAGAAGTTCCAAATGAAAGTGCTGCCGCTGTCTGCTTGAAGGAAATTCTTCAGTCTAAGGCATGGGCGGATGCAGGTGCTGAAATTCCGATCGTCTTAGGAAAGGAAGCGAGCGGGAAACCACTTGTCGCAGACTTGACGAAGATGCCCCACCTTTTGGTCGCAGGTTCTACTGGGTCCGGAAAAACGGTCTGCATTAATGCAATTATTGCTTCACTATGTTATCATTCCAGCCCTGAGGATGTTCGGTTTATCATGGTCGATCCCAAGATTGTGGAGATGAAAGTTTACAACGATCTTCCGCACATGCTCATACCTGTAGTCACAGAGCCGAAAAAAGTACCAGGAGCCCTCAAGTGGCTTCTTATAGAAATGGAAAGAAGGTACCAAATCTTTTCCAAGGTGGGAGTCAGGAACATTGCTGGCTTCAATGCGAAAATATTGAAAGACAAAGAGGAAAAGGAAAAAGCCCAATTGCTGGATGCAGAGATGACAGCGGAGGAGAGAGCTGCCCTTTCTTCTATTGAAGTCCCCCGTGACGATGACGCTCTAGAGATTCCTGAAAATAAACTACCTTACATTGTTTGTATTATTGATGAGCTAGCTGATTTGATGATGGTGGCACAGGCGGATGTTGAAACGGGTATTGCGAGACTTGCTCAACTAGCTAGAGCAGCGGGTATTCATTTGATCATCGCTACCCAGCGGCCATCAGTGAATGTCATAACAGGGGTAATCAAGGCCAACCTGCCCAGTAGAATTTCATTTCGCGTGGCATCCTACAGGGACAGTCAAACGATTCTGGATGGCAAGGGGGCGGAGTCGTTGATCGGGAAGGGGGATATGCTTTTCATACCTCCAGGCAGTGCTACTTTTATGAGGGCACAGGGTGCCTTTGTTAGCGATGATGAAATCAATGGAATTGTCGAGTTTCTCAAAGTAAACGGGCCACCACAAATTATCGAAGAGGTGAGGGAGCAGATTGAATCTGCGGGAGAAGAAGATGTGTTGGGATCCGCCGGAGAAAGTGATGACGAAGATCCTATGCTTAAGAAAGCGGTTGAAATTATAAAGACCACAAAGAGAGCTTCCACCTCAAATCTTCAGCGAAAATTGAGTATCGGCTACAATCGTGCGGCAAGAATTATGGATGAACTGGAGGACAGAGGAATTGTCGGACCTGATTTGCCTGGGCAAGGTAGAGAAATCTTGATCGATTTCTAAGAATACTTAAGTCTTGATCTGCTCTGTAAAAAGATAACGAATAAGATATAAATTTTGATTATGGCAATAGGACAAAAATTAGAGGAGGCAAGAAACCGTAAGGGGATCTCAATTCGTGAAGCATCGGAATCCACCAAAATACGAGGTGATTACCTTACCTCCTTTGAGGCAGGGCAATTCGAGATCAATTTACCTGATGTATACCTTCGCGGTTTTATAAAAGTGTACGCTCGCTACTTGGGCATTGATCCTGAGTCTGCAGTTGCCGACCTTGAGGCGGAGCTGGGAGCTTTTTCCAGCCGAACAAAAAAGAAATCCCTGGGGTCAATATCACCATCTGAAACGGCAGATAAAACAGAGACTCAGCGAGTAGCAGTTTCCGCACGTCCACGAAACCGCACTCCTAATCAGTCCCAACCGGTTTTCAGAAAACCAATTGCTCTTTTTACGCTGGGAGGAGGTTTTTTGATTCTTCTCTTAGCGATCATCCTTCTTAGCACTTCAGAAGAACAGGAGAGTGCTTCGCAAAATTTACCTACTGTGGAGCCCACGATCAGGGAGACTGCTTCTAATTTGCCCAACTCCAATCCAACACAATCATCAGTTCAGCTGTCGAATCTTCACATGCTTAAACTTGCCGCAATTGGTCCAATTGAGCGCATCATTGTCTGTGATGAGGGCAAGTCACCCAAGGAATTTCATGAGTACAAGAATCTTTCCTCAGGCTGGGAAATAGAGATTCCCTTTACTTCTTCATTTCGCTGCTACAGTTCGATGCTTGAAAATATCAGGTTTGCAGTTGATGACGGATTGGAAAAGCAAGTCAGCGGAAAAGGGGCTGGAAACTTCCGCTGGCAACCCTAAGTTTATATATTGTCCTCTGCAGGGATATAATCAATCTATGCAGTAACCGGTTCAGATACGCTGTTAATAAACCAAAACCAATTTTTGCCTTTTAGTAGGGCTGAAAAACGGATCGGGATGGACTTGCCAGACTCATGCAACAGTTCGGCTGAAAGATCGAGTACATTTTTATTGGCAAGAATCTGACTTATTGCACCTTGCGCTGCAGACATGCTGTTTGGTGCCACGAAAGATAAAAATGGACTATCTTTGAGGTGCTGGGGAGAGTAGCCAAGGAGTTCGGATACATGGGTGGTATTTCCGTGAAAATGTATTTCACCGTCGATTAGCTCAATGACACCGGAGTACTGGGACTGCTGGGTCAATCGGTCGAGAGAAAAATGCCTTTCCGATGTGAAAACCGATCCTTCGTCAACAAATTTTGAATTCTGAAAATGTTTCGGAGTAAGGTAAACGCGCTTTTTGAAAGCACGATGAAAATAATGAACACTTTCAAATCCACAAGCAGTAGATACTTTTTTAATACTCACCTTCGACGAAGAAAGCATCTTCTTCGCTTGATCGATTCTTGTTTGGATTAAGTCCTCGGTAGGACTTATCTTGAATTCTTTTTTGTAGAGGGAAGCAAATCTACTAGTGCTCAGGCCCATTTTCTCAGACATTTGGTTTATCGTCCAAGAATAAGAATAATTTTCATGGATTTCTGCACGGAGGTCACGAAGTTTTTGTGCGTGATCCGGAAGTGATTCAACAAGATCATGGTTAGTCATGCGAACTGTCTTAGAAAGAAGTTCCAGAATGTAAGCTCCGCAAATTTCTCGCCATGCGTGAGTTTTACCTGAAATCTCAAGATTGATTTTGGAAAACAGGCTCTCAGAAAAATGAGATTGAAGGGGGGGGAGGACCACATTTATGTCAATGGATGAGAATTGCACGAGTTTGTGGCTATCTTTTCCACCAAAGGAAAGTTCATCGTAAATAACATTGCCTGCTTCCGGGACAATTTCTAGCGAGGAACCGGGTTTGAGTAAGAAAAAATCGTTTGTCTTCGCTTGACACAATCCTTTCTCGGTAAACAAAGATGCAGGTGTCCGAAGGCGGATAAAAATGTAGTTGTCTTTGTTGCTTTCAGAGAACAAGAGTTTCTCGCCAATAATTTGACTTTCTTTACAGTGATTAATTTCGATCTTCATAGGGCGGGCTTATGGTTAAGCATCCATTTGATTACACTTAATATTGAAAATCAATAAATTTTTTCCAATCCCCTCGAGGCGTTGGTAAAATTGATTTTGAGTATCGAGTTATTGGTCTGCGTCAGGATCGACACACTTTGGACCCTTGAGTGCATCCTTCTGTCCAACCAGTTGAGGATAGTCTTCGGCCTTTTCGTTTAGCTCGATCCATTCCTGAAGTTCTTCAGGAACATCCATGTCGGGGTAAATTGCCTCGACTGGACACTCATCCATGCAGGCATTGCAGTCAATGCAAGTTTCTGGGTTGATGTAAAGTCGGTCGGGGAGTTCATGGAAGGCGTCTACGGGGCAAACGGACACGCAACTGGTGAATTTACAATCAACACACTTTTCGGTGACAACATAACTCATAATATGATCAATTTGGGATTTTAGAAAAACCTAACGGGAGATGAATTTTCTTCAGCCATACGACGATGCTCTTCATCAGAGCAAGCAGAATCGATAGGAACATCAAGCTTTTGTTCATTGGATTCAACAAGCTGGTTGGACAGCAAGTAGTTCTCAACTTCTTCCCCGCTAACATCTGCCAGCATAATGCCATCTATCTCGACACAAGGTTGGTTGGTCTGCCCTGTTTTTTCAACCATTTCGGCAAATAATTCCTGATTATTGACAATGTCCAAGTCTTCGAAGGGCAGAGTATATTTGTCCATGATGGCTCGAACGCCCATGCTCCAACCGCAGTGTGGTTTAAGATATGCCCTGATCTTCATAATCTTCTGTTAGCACTATCCGTGTCTTTTCGCAAACTAGATTTTGAAGAATAATTTAAGCCAAAACTGTGATGTGTTTCTAGACAACCCTCTTCTACTCCTTGGAGCCCCCCCCCTTTTTTTAAAGCAATTGAAACTTTTAAAGTCAGCCCACTGGCTGCAACCGTGGAAATGAAAAGATCATCGGGAAGAAGTTTTGGTTTTTTGCCCCTGAAGACAGAGATTTTTCGTACCCTGGGTAATAACCCTTCAGCCTTGACCGCATTTCAGCATGGCGCAGAATACCATTTCCTTTTTGTTAAAACTTTGCTTTCAGATAACATATTCAGTATGACTACTCCCGCTAAACAAGGCTTATACGATCCTCAATTTGAGCATGAGAATTGTGGAATCGGTTTGATTGTAGATATGAAGGGACGGAAGTCTCATGATATTGTTCAGGGTGCTTTGGAAATCTGCGTCAATCTTGATCACCGAGGAGGTTGCGGGTGTGATCCTATCACTGGAGATGGTGCAGGAATTTTTATACAGACCCCCGACAAATTTTTCCGTAAAGTTATAACCACTGAACTTTGCTGTGATTTGCCCCAGCCTGGAGATTATGGGGTCGCCTTTTTGTTTCTCTCTCCGGATGCGGATAAACGAGCTCATGAGAAAGAGGTTGTCGAAGGTGTGTTGTCGGAGGAAAAAATTCCCTTGATCGGCTGGAGAAAAGTGCCAGTGAAGAGTGAAATTCTTGGCAAAGCATCAGCTGCTTGCGAACCGGTGATGGAGCAGTTGTTTGTTGAAAAGCCATCCGACCTCGATGCTGGACTTGCCTTCGAAAGAAAGCTTTACCTTGCCCGTCGTATCATAAGCCACCGTCTGCGCTATGCTGAGAATTGTGACGATGTTGACTTTCATGCATGCTGCTTTTCTTCCCGTACCACCATCTACAAAGGTATGCTTACAACCGAGCAGTTGGGCGAATATTTTCCAGACTTGGGAGATCCGGATATGGAGTCTGCCCTTGCGTTGACCCACTCTAGGTTTTCAACCAATACTTTCCCAAGTTGGCCGCGTGCCCAACCTTTCCGTTACATCTGCCACAATGGAGAGATCAATACGGTTAGAGGAAATGAAAATTGGCTCTACGCCAGACAGATGCAACTGGCCAGCGAGGTATTTGGGGATGATGTGGCCAAACTATTTCCAATTATTAGGGCAGATGGTTCCGACTCTCAGAAATTTGATAATTGCCTCGAGTTCCTCACCCTTTCAGGACGCAGTATCGCCCATTCCATGATGATGATGATTCCCGAGCCTTGGGAAAAACATAAGAGCATGGATTTGCACAAACATGAATTTTACAAGTTTCATGCCTGCCTCATGGAGCCGTGGGATGGTCCTGCTTCGATTGCCTTTTCAGACGGTGTGCAAATTGGAGCGGTGTTGGACCGCAATGGCTTACGCCCATCTCGTTACTATGTAACTTCCGATGACCGTGTAATTCTTGCATCTGAGGTTGGCGTATTGTCCTCCATTCCTTCTGCCAAGGTCATCAAGAAAGGCAGGTTGGAGCCTGGCAGGATGTTCCTAGTGGACATGGAAGAGGGTAGGATTATCGATGACGGAGAGCTTAAAAAAAGCATCGCCTCTCAGGCTCCCTACGGAGAATGGCTAAAGTCTTCCTTGATCGAGCACAGGGACTTACCCAAAGCCGAGCAATCCTTAAGCGACGATTTCGATACCCTTTTAACAAGGCAAAGAGCCTTTGGCTACACCTTTGAAGATCTCCGATTTTTAATTGGTCCCAGTGCCGAATCGGGTAAACAACCGCTGGGCTCTATGGGCAATGACTCTCCGCTGGCTGTTCTTTCTGACAAGTCTCAACTCCTCTACAATTATTTCAAGCAGCTTTTTGCTCAAGTAACTAATCCCCCCATCGACCCAATTCGAGAGGAAATCGTCACCGCTTCGGTAACTTTTCTCGGATCCGAAGGAAACCTAACCAAGCCCGGACCCGACAGTGCGAGGATGATCAAATTTGATGGCCCGCTGGTGGATGATCAAGTTGTGCGTCAACTCGAGGGGTCCTTGCCCGCGGGCTTTCAATCAAGCACCTTGCCTACATTGTTTGATTGCAGTCACCAGAAGGAGAATCATACTGCACTCGAGGAAGCCCTTGAAGATTTATTCAGCAAGGCGGATCAGGCAATCCAAAGGGGGGTAAACCTGCTTATTCTGTCTGACCGTGGTCTATCCCGCGATCGGGCAGCGATTCCTTGCTTACTCGCTTGCTCAGGCTTGCACCACCACCTCATTCGTCAGGGCACAAGAACAAAGGTTTCTATAATAGTTGAATCGGGCGAACCCCGTGAGGTCCAGCATTTTGCCCTGCTTCTTGGCTATGGTGCAGATCTGATCAACCCCTATCTAGCCCTAGAAACTGTCCGTTATTTAATCCAAACAGGAGATTTACAGGGTGACGCAGGAAAAGCATGCCAGAAGTTTTTGAAAGCTAATTTGAATGGTGTGATCAAAACGATGTCCAAAATGGGAATTTCTACCATTGCTTCCTATCGGGGGGCTCAGATTTTCGAAGCCATTGGATTGAGTCAGGAGATCATCGATCGCTACTTCTCCAAAACACCATCCCGTGTGCAAGGGATTGGATTGTGGGAAATGGCTAACGAATCGATCAATCGTCACCTTGCCGGATTTGCCGAGCGTACCGATGAAAGGGCCGCGAATTTGGATCCCGGTGGAGTTTATCAGTGGCGGGCAAACGGGGAAAAACATCTCTTTAACCCCACCACCATTCATAAACTGCAGAAGGCCACCAGATTGGGAGACTATGCGGTGTTTAGGGAGTACTCTAACGCGGTCAACGATCAGTCCCGTGACCTTTTTACCTTGCGAGGATTAATGGACTTCAAGGCGGACCCAGCTCAATCGATTCCTGTCGATGAGGTCGAGCCTGTCAGCGAAATCGTTAAGCGCTTCAAGACGGGGGCGATGTCTTATGGTTCCATCTCCCAGGAAGCACACGAGAGTCTGGCAATTGCCATGAATCGTCTGGGCGGAAAGTCAAACACTGGTGAAGGCGGCGAGGATATCGACCGTTTTACCCCTGATGCCAACGGAGATTCCCGGCGGTCGGCAATTAAGCAAGTGGCCAGTGGTCGTTTTGGTGTTACCAGTTTTTACTTGGTCAATTCAGATGAAATTCAAATTAAGATTGTGCAAGGTGCTAAGCCTGGGGAGGGCGGAGAGTTGCCTGGTCACAAAGTACTGCCTCCCATTGCCAAAACCCGGGGGACCACTCCAGGAGTTGGTCTAATTTCACCACCACCTCATCACGACATCTATTCCATTGAGGATCTCGCCGAACTCATTCATGATCTCAAAAATTCTAACCACCATGCTCGGATTAATGTAAAGTTGGTCTCCGAGGTCGGTGTTGGTACGGTTGCCGCCGGAGTGGCGAAAGCAAAAGCGGATGTCATTCTTATCTCTGGCTATGACGGAGGAACTGGGGCATCGCCCAGATCATCCATTCAGCATGCCGGTGCTCCCTGGGAACTTGGTCTTGCTGAAACCAACCAAACATTGCTCCTCAACGATTTGCGCAGTCGGGTGGTTTTGGAAACGGACGGACAGCTCAAAACCGGTAGAGATGTGGCGATTGCCTGCCTGCTCGGGGCCGAAGAATTTGGATTTGCGACCGCTCCACTGATCACCCTTGGTTGCTTGATGATGCGAGTCTGCCATAAAAATACCTGCCCCGTGGGCATTGCCACTCAGGATCCTCGATTGCGGGCAAAATTTGCTGGTGGAGCAGACGCGGTGGTAAATTTTATGAACTTTGTTGCCCAGGAAATGAGGGAGACGATGGCATCTCTTGGTTTCCGTTCGATCAATGAAATGGTCGGTCGGGTTGACAAATTGGAGCTCCGTAAAGCCATCAATCATTGGAAGGCAAAAGGTTTGGATTACTCTGGCATTTTGCACCGTCCGGAAGTGGGTCCTGAAGTGGGCACTTATTGCCAGATGAAACAGGATCATCTACTCGAGCAAAGCTTGGACAATCGAGAAATTTTAAAGCGAGCCCAGCCTGCGATAGATTGCGGGCAAGCCGTGACCATAGATTTGCCTATCATTAACACGGATCGAGTGGTGGGTACTATCACAGGAGCGGAAATTTCAAGAAAGCATGGTCCCGACGGACTGAAAGAAGGCACTGTATCCATCAATTTGACTGGCTCAGCGGGCCAGAGCCTCGGGGCATTTTGTCCAAAGGGTATGACCTTCACCGTAACTGGAGATACCAACGATTACCTGGGCAAAGGATTGTCCGGGGGTAAAATCATTGTGCGGCCACCGGCGGACTCTCCCTTCCTCGCCCATGAAAATATCATCGCTGGAAATGTCTGTTTTTATGGTGCCACTGCGGGTCAGGCTTTTGTCTCGGGCGTCGTTGGAGAACGGTTCTGCGTACGAAATTCTGGTGTGCAAGCAGTTGTCGAAGGACTGGGGGATCACGGATGCGAATACATGACTGGAGGCCTCGTGCTTTGCCTTGGGAAGACGGGAAGAAACTTTGGTGCAGGTATGTCTGGTGGTGTCGCCTACATTTACGATGAGGACGGAGAATTTGTATCGAGCCGGCTTAACTCCGAGATGGTAAAAACTTACCCTCTGGTGGAGTGCGAGGACCAAGAGATTGAGATGGTTCGCAAATTAATTGAGCAACATGCTGAACTCACTGATTCCATAAGAGCTCAGGAACTCTTGAATAATTGGAGTGCTTCCTCTCCGAAATTTGTCAAGGTCATGCCCGAGGACTACGAAAGAGTGCTGCTTGCCCTTAAAAAAGCGGAGGAACGCGGTCTTCAGGGAGATGATGCAATTTTGGCTGCCTTTGAAGAAAATGTGGCGGCCGGACACTAATTTTTAACTGATATTCCTAATTTTATCATGGGAAAACCAACCGGATTTTTAGAACACCAAAGACAAACGATTCCTGACCGCCATCCCCTAGAGCGTATTAAGGATTGGAAAGAAATTCACGAGCCTTTCGACGAGGAGAAAATCTGTCAGCAAGGCGCTAGATGCATGGATTGTGGTACTCCCTACTGCCATACTGGAATGACTCTCAGTAATATGGCCAGTGGTTGTCCGATCAACAACCTTATTCCGGAATGGAACGACTTGGTCTATAAGGGAAAGTGGCGGGAAGCCTTGGAGCGCCTGCACAAAACCAATAATTTTCCTGAGTTTACGGGACGGGTTTGCCCGGCTCCATGTGAGGGTTCTTGCGTGCTGGGTGTCATTGAGCCGCCGGTGACCATTAAAAGTATCGAATGCTCGATTATCGACAAAGGCTTTGCTGAAGGATGGGTCGTTCCCCGTCCACCCTCGAAAAGATCCGGGAAAAAGGTGGCGGTCGTTGGCTCTGGCCCCGCCGGTCTGGCTGCTGCGGACCAGTTGAATAAAGCGGGTCATCAAGTCACTGTTTATGAGCGGGCGGACCGAATCGGGGGCTTGTTGCTATATGGAATCCCCAACATGAAACTGGAAAAGGAGGTGGTGCAGCGTCGCGTGGACCTCATGTCCAAGGAGGGCGTGGAGTTCATTGTATCCACTGAAATTGGAAAAGACATTTCTGCCAAGAAATTACTCAATCAGTTTGATTCGGTTGTGCTTTGTTGTGGTGCTACGAAGCCGCGTGATTTACCCATCGAAGGCAGGGATCTTAAAGGGGTCCATTTTGCGATGGAATTTCTGACCATCAATACTCAAGGACTTCTTGAACTTAAGGATGTCACCGCTTTTGAGACTGCGGCGAAGGACAGGGATGTCGTTGTGATTGGCGGAGGCGATACCGGCACCGATTGCGTTGGTACCTCGGTTCGGCATGGTTGCAAGAGTGTTACTCAGTTGGAAATCATGCCCCGTCCCCCGGAGGAGAGAGCTGCAGACAACCCTTGGCCCGAATGGCCCAAATTATACAAGTTGGATTATGGGCAGGAGGAAGCCAAGGAGGTATTTGGTCAGGATCCTAGGGAATATTTAACCATGACGAAAAGATTTCTTGGGGATGAAAATGGAAATCTTAAAGGATTAGTAATTTGTGATATTGAATGGAAAGAGGAAGGGGGTAGGTACTCCCCGGTTGAAGTTCCTGGAAGCGAGCGCGAAATCCCTGCTCAGGTTGCCTTTTTGGCCATGGGATTTCTGGGACCTGAAGATACGATTGCGGAGGAACTCGGATTGGAGAGGGATTCGAGGTCCAATATTCAGGCTGAATATGGAAAGTTCTCCACCAATATTGAGGGTGTGTTTGCTGCTGGTGACATGAGACGGGGGCAGTCCCTTGTCGTTTGGGCTATAAACGAGGGGCGGGCAGCTGCAAGAGAATGTGATCTTTATCTAATGGGAGAAACCTCCCTTCCTTAAATTCAGAAATTTGTTGTGCAGGTAGTTTGCTTGGATCTTGAAGGAGTTCTCATTCCCGAAATTTGGATCGCTTTTGCTGAGGAAACCAAAATAGAGGAGCTGAAGCGGACCACCCGGGATGAGCCCGATTATGGTAAGCTAATGGATTACCGTTTGGAAATTCTCAACAGGAATGGTCTGACTTTGCCGGAGATACAAGAGGTGATCGATAGATTGGATCCCCTTCCTGGAGCGGTGAAATTTTTGAGGAATTTGAGAAAATCTCATGAGTTAATTATTCTTTCGGACACCTTTCGCGAGTTTGCCTTGCCCCTAATAGAAAAACTGGGCAGTCCCACCCTTTTTTGCCATGAATTAGAAGTGGGTCAGGGTGGAAGAATTGAAAAAGTTAAACTTCGTTTGCCTGATCACAAAAGAAAATCAGTTCAATATTTGCAGAAACTAAATTTTGAGGTGATCGCCGCTGGTGATAGTTATAACGATCTGGGAATGCTATTGGCAGCGGATCGTTGTTCTTTTTACAACCCGCCCGACTCCCTTATTTCTCAGTATCCCGACATTGAGGTAGCAAGAAATTACGATTCATTGCAGACCTTCATTCATAGGGGATAACTATTAGAATGATTGAGATCATTGCCGGGACCAATCGCCGAAACAGTGCCACCGCTGCACTCGCTCGATGGGTGCACGCCCTATACATAGATCTGCAGGAAAATGCCCAAATTTTGGATTTGGCGGATTTGCCCCCTGAAACTTTTTCTCCTGATGCCTACAAGGAAAAGCCACGAGAAGTAGTAAATTTCACCGAGCGGGTTCTTCAGGCAAAGGGCTTGGTCGTGATTACGCCCGAATACAATGGAAGTATGCCGGGTGCATTGAAATTATTTATTGATCTTTTGCCCTTTCCCGAAAGTTTCGAAAATCGACCGGTTTGTTACATCGGATTAGCTGCTGGCCAGTTCGGTGCACTTCGACCGGTTGAGCATTTGATGCAAGTGTTTGGATACCGCAATGCTTACAACTACTCAAGGCGGGTCTTTCTTCCTTTCGCTCATAAAGTACTGGATGGAGAAAACGGTGTGACTGATTCCGGCCTCAAAGGAAGGTTACGGGAGCAGGCGATCGGATTTATTGATTTTTACAAGCGATTGAATGGTCCTCCCAAGAACTAGAATACTTGCATAGCTCCTGCTATGACCGGTTCTGAACTATCTGTCGTCGCCACGGATGCTTGCGGTTGGCCCAATCTTACTCAACTTGCCAACGGAGACTTACTCTGTACTTATTTTAATGCACCAAGCCATGGATTGATGGAGGGCGATTTGGTATGCTCCCGATGGAGTAAAAAGTCCAAGAGGTGGAAAAAACTTTCTACTGTCGCAAAAGCCCCCAAGGGAAGCAATCGTATGCACCTCGCTGTTGGCCAGACCCACAGCGGAGACCTGCTTTGTTTCAGCAGTGGGTTTGTCGTGGAAAAGGGAAAGTTTGTCCGCTTTTCAGGACAATGGCTTTCTCGCTCCGTTAACGGTGGGGTGTCATGGGAGGTGGATCCATCCCCGAAAGTTCCTCAAGGAATTGTAAGAACGATTCCATTCGGACGGATAATCCGCTTATCTGATAATCGTTTGGCATACGCAAGCTATCGGTCACAAGGCATCGGCAAACCCAGCAATACCTGGGTTATGCAATCGAGGGACGACGGATTTACTTGGAAAAAAAAATCTCTGCTTGGAGAAGAAGATTCAAATGAGGCAACTCTCTGCAATTTAGGTGGTAAAAAAATACTTGCGGCAACAAGAACGCATAAGGATCACCACACCAAATTATGTGTTCAACTAAAAGGTAAATGGATGGATCAACAGGATCTTACTTTACCGATGCAGCATCCAGCAGATTTAACCCCTATTTCTGAACAGATCGTACTTTTGACCTATGGGATTAGAAATCGTGGTCTTATGGGTATAGGAGCAAGAATCTCCTTGAATGAAGGTAAGACCTGGAGTGCTCCTTGGGTAATTCATCAATTTGGCAAGGGTGCTCAAGATGTCGGTTATCCATCCACTGCTTTGCTCAATAAAGAAATGGAGTTCATGTCTGTTTTTTACACAGATTACGAACCCACTTTTAAGAAAGGCCCATCTCGGTACAGAGTCCTCGCCAAAAAATGGAGACTTAAGGACTGGTTGAATTATCGCGTTTATCAAAAAGTAGTCGCGGAAAAGAAAAGAATTTAGTGCCCCATCCTTAAAAGCGAAAGGCACCGTCCTCCCAAACGATGCCTTCCAGGATATGCATTCCTTAAATGCTCATAAGGTCGCCGAAAATAAGCCATAATTCAAGGGAAATTCATAAAATATTGACTGAGTGATTTCTCATCGGGTTTGATTTTCAGTAACGCGTTGGGAGCGTTTCCACTCTTCCGAAAAATTGGCGGGATTTGTATATTTCGTGCCTAGGGACTTTTTAAACTTCTCGAGGTAACCTTTCATTTCGGTCAATACGGCTTGATAAAGAGGATTGTTATACTCGTTTTTTTCTTCGAACGGATCGATGGAAAGATCGAAAAATTCCCACTCATCAAAAGGGAAAAAATGGATAAGCTTAAAATTGTCTGTTCTTAAGCCAATGTGGGGACAGACATTTTCTTTATTTTGTGCATCCAGATGGCTGAAATAAATTGAAGTACGATTCATTTTTTGGAGATCAGAACCAATTTTATCAATGGAAGAGTTATTGTCCTGAGTGATGGGGCTGACAAACTCAAGAAAATCAGTGTTTACAACATTTGGCACATGGACAAGAGGAACAGTAGGGCGACTTGTCAACTCGGCGAGCAGAAGAGGAACTTTGATAACTTGGTCGTACATCCATCTTTTTCCATACCACCCTTTTTCACCAAGAAACCGACCAGATTTGGCAGTGTAAGCAAAATAAGTATCTATTCTTTCGCTAGAAATCAGGTAATTGGACAAACGCTCGCAGTTCTCATCAATAGCCCTGATGCAGCGAAGGTAATTTTTTGCAAAACGCTGAAATTTCCATCTGGCTAGGGAATCATCCTTCGGGGACTCTCTGGCGAACGCTTCATTTTTGGGAACCCAGCTAATTCTCCAGGCAGATGCTTGCTCCTCGTTCATTCTCTGAAGGTTAGATTGATAGAACTCGGGGTATTCTCCGGATTCAGTCGTAGGGAAAAAAAGGTCCGCGTGCTGGTGCAGGTCTGATTGAATATTCATCCTTTGATAACGGCTCGCTGCGGAATTGCCTGCGAAGGAGGTGAAAAAATTTTCTGGTATTTCCAACCATTCACCATCGAACTGATTGATGTAGCGAATGGGTGGCATCCACGGTCTTGAGGTGCCGTTAAAGGAAAGAAAGATAAAAAAAGGAATTTCCGGGTCGGATTTTTCCAACCATTCAAGACAGCGGTCGGTAAGAACATCAGTAGTGTGACCTTCAAAAGTTATTTCGTAGAAGGGTGATTTGAGAACTGGGTTGAAGAAGATATCCGATCTTTCAAGAATTTCCCAATATTCAAACCCCGCGTCCCGAGGGTTAATCTGCCACTCCCAAGTTCCAAAATAAGCGGTTTTGTATCCTTGCTTTTGGAAGTCAAAGGCAAAGGAATTGCTCCGCGGTTCTGAAGAAACTGCCTTGCCGGCATAAAACCCCTTAACCAAAAAAGTGGCGGGAGTAGGGTTGAATGAACCTAGCGTAGAGTAGGCATTTCGGAAAAGAATACCCCTGGATCCCAGTTGATCGAGAAAGGGAGTCGGGTTGATTGTGGCAAAGGGTTTATTATACAAACCGAAGCAATGAACCGCGTGATCTGCATTTAGTGCGAAAATAAGGTTTTTCTTCTTTTCAAGTCCAAGTAGTTGCATCCAGACATGAATAAGAAAAGCAATGACGAATGGAATGGTTTTGAAAGCCATAAGCATCCCCAAGCTATAGGCGAAGCATCTTTATCTACGAGGTTAAATTATCCCCATATTTTGATAATCAGTCTTTCAAGATACACTTGTCGAGAGATTGAATAAGATGTAAATGTAGAATGATATGTGTGGAATTGTAGGCTATTTAGGTAAAGGAATCGCTCAGGAATCGTTGGTTGATGGTCTCCGTAGGCTAGAGTACCGGGGATACGATTCTGCGGGAGTTGCTTTCCATGAGGGTAATGCTTTTTCGCTGGTGCGGGAAACCGGTCGGGTGGAGAACCTCGCCAAATCCTTGCATGGAAAATCAAGCAGTTCGTCCTTGGGCATTGCCCATACTCGCTGGGCGACACATGGTGCGGTGACGGTATCCAATACCCATCCGCACTTGAGCCACGACCGTAAATTTGCCCTTGTGCACAATGGGGTGATAGAAAACTTTTCCTTCCTGAAAAAGGGGTTGCTTGACAAAGGAATTAAGTTTGCTTCCGAAACAGATTCCGAAGTGCTCTGTAACCTGATCTCCTATCACTATTCCCAGCTTCCCGAAGATTCGGACAGGTTCATCAATGCGGTCAGTACGGCATTGAGGGAGTCCCGCGGGGCTTATGGGATTGCCGTAATGTGCATCGATTATCCAGATATGATGATCGGTGCGAGAAGGGGTTCACCTCTGGTCGTGGGTATTGGTGATGATGCCAATTTTATTGCCAGCGATGCCTCTGCTTTTGTGGGTCGCGCTAAGGAAGCTGTCTTCCTCAAGGATGGAGAACTGGCTATATTACAGGGTGGTGAGTTTCGAATCACCAATCAGGAAGGCCATATAAGTGAGGCAGTCGCCCAGCCATTGGATCAAACGCTCGAGGAGGTGGAGTTGGGCGATTTTGGATCTTACATGGAGAAGGAAATCTATGAGCAACCGAATGCTCTCCGCAATACCTTGAGAGGCCGCTTCGGTGATGATGGCACCACCGCCAAATTAGGCGGATTGGAGGGGCATGAGGATGAACTCCGGAATGTGGACCGGATTATTTTTGTAGCCTGCGGTACGGCTAGGCATGCATGTATGGTTGCAGAATACCTGATCGAAAAACTGGCCCGCGTCCCTGTGGAGGTGGAGCATGCCTCTGAATTTCGCTACCGGAATTCTCCCAAATCGGGCCGTTCCCTGGTAATTGCGGTAAGCCAGTCTGGAGAAACCTTGGACACGCTCGAGGCAGTCAGGGAGGCAAAAACAAAGGGCTTATTAACACTTGGAATTACCAATGTGGTGGGGTCTTCCCTTGCCCGGGAGACCGATGGTGGAGTTTACCAGCGGGTGGGCCCAGAAATTGGGGTGGCTTCGACCAAGGCTTTCTCTTCCCAGGTATGCCTTTGTGCCATGCTTGGGCTTGCCCTTGGTAGAATGCGAGATTTTTCACCGACCGATGGGGCAAACCTCGTCGAGGCCCTCAAGGGAATGCCGGATTTAGTTGCCAAAATCCTTCAAAAGGGTGAGCAGATTCGGGAACTGGCGGTAAAATACGGCAAAGCGGAGCACCTCCTCTTTCTGGGCCGACAAAGCCTCTACCCTGTCGCTCTTGAGGGAGCCCTGAAACTCAAGGAAATATCCTACGCTCATGCCGAGGGATATCCTGCCGCTGAGCTGAAGCATGGTCCCATCGCTCTGATCAACCCGGACTGTCCATCCATCTTTCTTGTTGAGGGAACCAAATTATCGGCCAAAACCATAGCCAATATGCAAGAGGTCAAGGCGCGCAATGGTCCAGTGATCGCCTTTGCCCCGGAAGACATTGAAATACCTGAGGGGGCGGCAGATGATATTTTCCGTCTGCCTGTTGCTCACGAAGTGGTCCGACCCATCCTTGCCAATGTCCCATTGCAATTGTTTGCCTATCATTTTGCCCGATTGAGGGGGTTGGATGTGGATAAACCCCGAAACTTAGCCAAGTCAGTTACCGTAGAATGAGAGGAAGTGCGGGGATGCTCATCCTGCCTCGATTTTAGCGTTCAACAATTCAATTGCATCGAGGGCCCCGCAAGGCAACCCATAGGCCCCCGCGGGGACATGATAATCTCGCGGATTCACCCTTATCATTCCGCACCCATAGTTCGCTTTTACACTTTCACAAAAAGAGCGGACGGTTGGCACGCTTAACCCAGCACCGAATTCCAAAATTAACAAGTGCTGATGGGCATTTTTTTTGAGCCAAGTGTGAAGTTGCTCCTCTTGGTGATTCAGAATCGTTGAATCCCAGAAAAAATCAGAAAACATCAAAATATTGGGCCGGGCCACTGATCCGCATTCCGGGCAGGAGGGCAGGGGTGAGATGCACCTTAGAGATTCCGAAGAAATAACCATTGTATCAGCCATCCCTAAGGGAATCTCCCAGATCGGATGCCCGCACTGGCCAAGGCATTGCAGGTACATCAGAGATCCATGGCACTCGAGCAATTGATTGGACCATCCTGCCTTCCTAAAATGACCATCCACATTGGAGGTAAATACAAAGGAGGGAAGGAATCGTTCTTCCGTCCATTTCTTAACCAATTGGTAACCCGGGTGAGGATGAGTCTTTTGATAAAGTTGTAGGCGGTGACCGTAGAAGCCCCATGCCAATGTTGGATCTTCATGAAACCATCTGGGATTTGCCATTTCCTCAAACTTTAAGTCTAACTTTTTCAGGATCGGGTAGGCGCTCCAAAAGCCTTCTTTTCCGCGAAAGTCCGGCAGTCCAGAGTCCACTCCCATCCCCGCCCCCGATCCGATGAGCAGAGCCTGGCAATCGCGAAGAAGTTCAGTGCAGCTATCGAGGTTTTCCATTGGCTTGTGGAGCATTAACTTCAGCAAAGTTACACTTTTGCTTTGAAAAAGAGCAAACCAATCCGTTTTCTCTTCCTTTTGAGCAATAAACGAATGGAACTGAGAAACGCACTCATTTTGACCGCGTGTGGGTGGGCAATTTTTTCCCTAAGTGGATGTCTCGGTCTTTCACCTATGCAGGAAAGTAGGAAGGAAAGAGTCTCCACTTCCCCGGCTGTCCCGGTTACTACCCACACAGACCATCAGAAATTTAGGCTGCAAGGCGGTGTATTCTCCATCTCGACTGAAGGACTGCTTTACTTTGTTGATCCAATGAACCGTTCCATCGTCCATAGAGTAAATCTTCAGAATATGGGAGAGGAAAAGGAGTTCATCAATCTTGAGGATTGGTTGAAGCAAAGGGATGGAGAACGATTTCAAATAGATGATCTTTGGTTAGACCATGAAGGACGGCTTCTGCTGGCAGAGTCCTCAACCGGAAAAATTCTCCGCATTTCCCAAGATGCCAGAAAGTTGGAAAACCTCGCCGACTCCTACGACGGCTATCGATTTTCTCAGATCAAGGGACTTGTCGGATCCAAAACAGGAGAAATCTTCGTAGGTTCTCCCCATGCTGCAACCCTATACCGAATCGATACGGTAAAGGGAAAGATCAATGTGCTCAATGAGGATTTGGTTCGCTCGAGTGATCTAGCCGTGGACTCATCAGGGGACCGCTTGCTGGTCGCGGAATCCGATCCTAACCGCATCGTGGTTTACGATCTCGATCACAATGATTCCATCCATCTTGGATGGACATTGATCGATTTCCCCAATCAGGAGGATAAACCTCAATCGCTAACCTTTTTACGCACTCCAAAAGATCACCTCATGGTTCTGCTGGGTGATGGATCCAAGTTGCAGGTTTACCATTTAGCAAGGGGAAGGGTAGTCCATTCACAAAATCTTCCTTTTCTGGCCAGAAGAGTGCGAAGTTATAAGAACTGGATTTATCTACAGGCGGAAGATTACATTGTCCGAAAAAAAATACCCCAATCTCTCCTGCAAGGCAGAGCTAGGAAAAAGCCCTGAGCTTTTTTCGAGCTCCATGCTGGGTAAAGTTTTTCACAGTCTTTTTGCGGTGGGCATAAGTTCTTTTTGACGGGCTGACCAATGCATTTCAGTCTCATCCAAACAACGCTTTGATACAGCTTATGGATGAAGATTTTTTACATCTTTTCGAAGAGTCGCCCGCCCTGCGTTTAATGCGGGGTAGATTGGGCTCTTTTGTGGTCGGTTTTTTCTTCAAAACTTTCAAAAAGTGGGGAGTGGTCGAAGCATCCGAGGAAGAACTCGCAGCCACCCTGGCCGAGCACATTGAGCAAGTTCGGGAACTGGAAGAGGCAGAGGCACCCAAACGCAGTCCTCAGGAATATTTGGATGAATGGTGCGATGAAAACCATCGCTATCTCACCAAAACTTACCATGAAGAGAGAGAGGAGTTTGTCTTCAGGTTAACCAGGCACTCCGAAAAGGCTCTAAGTTGGCTTAATGATCTGCTTGCCATGCAACATCGTGGTTATGCCACGACTGAATCACGATTTAATCGTATTCTTAAAGAAATGCAGGAACTGAGTAATGGAGTAAACTCAGACCCAGAGGCAAGAATTCAGGAACTGGCCCGGAAAAGAGATGAGATCGACGAAGAGATCAAGCGTATTCAGGAAACTGGGGAGGCTCCGATCTTTGGAGAGGATGTTATTCGTGACCAAGTTTATGATTTATCCGACTTAGTAGAGCATTTCCTATCTGATTTTAGGGCCATTGAAGAGTTTTTTCGGGATCATGCCCGTGACATCTCCAACCTATACGCTCAGGGGAAAGCATCGAAGGGTGATATTGTTGAGCATGTTTTGGATGCGGATGAAGCCTTGCGTTCTTGCGATCAAGGAAAGAGCTATTTTGGATTTCGTGAAATGATGACAAACCCAGCCTTGGCTCGGCAATTTCGTAATTTAGCTGAACAGACATCTGATATTGCTCGGAGAAGGGGACTTGATCCTCAGAAAGTATTCTCAAACTTGGGAGATCGTCTTTTTGGAGAAGCTAGTTCTGCCCATGGTGCATATGGGAGAATTAGCAGAAAACTTCGTCAGGTAGTCGGGGACCATGCTGGGGGTAGTGGCCGCCAAGTGCGAGAAACCTTGGCTGAAATTCGCTCTCATGCTTATCGCATGCGAGAGATGTCACTCGATGATTGGGAGTTTGAGATTGAGATACGCCCTCAGTTTTTCACCTTAATGGAAGCTGAGTTTTGGGAGCCTAAAGCAATTGAGGCTTTTGCTGAGATTAAGCCTGCCACGACCAAAGATTCTGACTGGATGAATGAAATCCTGGGTTCAGTGGGGGAACCTTTGGACTTAAAAAAATACCGTACCCGGGTGTCTGAGACTCTAGAAGATGTGGAACAAGTTACCTTATCTGAAATGGTGGACCGATATCCTTTGGAAAGAGGAGTTGTGGAAATCGTGTGCTATCGCGTGATAGCCGGTGAAGACCCTAAGCATGAAATCCTTTCAGATCAGCTTATCCAAATAGATTTGAACCGTCCGGCTCAACCAAGGTTTGTTGAGGTACAGCAATTAATTTTTCAAAGAAATCGTCTATGAATGCTTCTATCACCCATCGTCATGTTATTGTTCGCTTGCTCAACGGACCTATTTATCAGGAAGATTTAGATCTTTGGAGTCGGCTGGGAGCAGAGTGGGAGAAGATTAAGGCTCACTTTCACGAAATGGGCATGGATGTGGCTCGTGATGACACAGCTGGCTATGCTTATGTTCGACAGCAAGATGAGGATTCATCTGGAGATGAGAACTGGGAAGACAGTGTATCTGCTCCTTTACCCCGTATTTTACGGCGCACCCGATTGTCCTACCACCAAACCATATTCATGGTACTTCTGCGCGAGGAACTGATGCGTTTTGAGCAGAATCAGGAGGAAGGGGATCATTTATATCGTTCGAGCCTGGATTTGATTGAGTTAATGTCTCCTTATTATCCCGAGCTGCATGACGAAAAGAAAGTCCACCGCCAGATATCTGGTCTGATTAATAAGTTTGAAGAGTGGGGGATCATAAAAAAAGTGCGCG